>NZ_JBHJYS010000058.1:0-1199 GCF_042270245.1 Streptomyces sp. NPDC055955 | reverse complement strand
AAGGACGTACGGCGTCTGGAGCGGGTGATCATCCGGTTTGCGGGTGACTCGGGCGACGGTATGCAGCTGACGGGTGACCGGTTCACTTCGGAGACGGCGTCGTTCGGGAACGATCTGTCGACGCTGCCGAACTTTCCGGCTGAGATCCGGGCGCCCGCGGGGACTTTGCCGGGTGTTTCTTCGTTCCAGTTGCATTTCGCGGACCATGACATCCTGACGCCGGGTGACGCGCCGAATGTGTTGGTGGCGATGAATCCGGCGGCGTTGAGGGCGAACATCGCGGATGTGCCGCGTGGTGCGGAGATCATCGTCAATACGGACGAGTTCACCAAGCGGGCGATGCAGAAGGTCGGTTACGGGTCGTCGCCGCTGGAGGACGGGTCGCTGGACGGGTTTCATGTGCATCCGGTGCCGTTGACGACGCTGACGGTTCAGGCGCTGAAGGAGTTCGACCTCTCGCGCAAGGAGGCCGAGCGTTCGAAGAACATGTTCGCGCTGGGGTTGTTGTCGTGGATGTATCACCGGCCGACCGAGGGCACGGAGAGGTTCCTGCGGCAGAAGTTCGGTAAGAAGCCCGAGATCATGAGGGCGAACCTGGCGGCTTTTCATGCGGGGTGGAACTTCGGGGAGACGACGGAGGACTTCGCGGTCTCCTACGAGGTCGCGCCGGCCGCGTCCGCGTTCCCGACGGGTACGTACCGCAACATCTCGGGGAATCTGGCGTTGTCGTACGGGTTGATCGCGGCGTCGCGGCAGGCGGATCTGCCGTTGTATCTGGGTTCGTATCCGATCACTCCGGCCTCGGACATCCTGCATGAGCTGTCGAAGCACAAGAATTTCGGTGTGCGTACGTTCCAGGCCGAGGACGAGATCGCGGGGATCGGGGCGGCGCTGGGCGCGGCGTTCGGCGGCAGCCTCGCCGTCACGACGACCTCCGGCCCCGGCGTGGCCCTCAAGAGCGAGACGATCGGACTGGCCGTCTCTCTCGAACTGCCGCTGCTGGTGGTGGACATCCAGCGCGGCGGCCCATCCACCGGCCTGCCCACCAAGACCGAGCAGGCGGACCTGCTCCAGGCGATGTACGGGCGCAACGGTGAGGCGCCGGTCCCGGTGATCGCGCCGCGCACGCCCGCCGACTGTTTCGACGCGGCGATCGAGGCGGCCCGCATCGCGGTCACGTACCGCACCCCGGTCTTCCT
>NZ_JBHJYS010000057.1:0-1440 GCF_042270245.1 Streptomyces sp. NPDC055955 | reverse complement strand
TTCCTCGGTGAGCTGGGGGACGACGTCGAAGAGGTCGCCGACGACGCCGTAGTCGACGAGGTCGAAGATCGGGGCCTCGGCGTCCTTGTTGACCGCGACGATGGTCTTCGAGGTCTGCATGCCGGCCCGGTGCTGGATCGCGCCGGAGATACCGTTGGCGATGTACAGCTGCGGGGAGACACTCTTGCCGGTCTGGCCGACCTGGTTGGAGTGCGGGTACCAGCCCGCGTCGACCGCGGCACGCGACGCGCCGACCGCCGCGCCGAGGGAGTCGGCGAGGGCCTCGATGAGCGCGAAGTTCTCCGCGCCGTTGACGCCGCGGCCGCCGGAGACCACGATCGCGGCCTCGGTCAGGTCCGGACGCCCGGTCGACTCACGCGGCGTGCGCGCGGTGACCTTGGTACCCCTGGCCTGCTCGGAGAACACCACGTCCAGGGCCTCGACCGTGCCGGCCGCCGGGGCGGACTCGACCGGAGCACTGTTGGGCTTGACCGTGATGACCGGGGTGCCCTTGGCCACCCGGCTGGTGGTGGTGAACGAGGCGGCGAACGCCGACTGCGTCGCGACGGGGCCCTGCTCGCCGGCCTGGAGGTCGATCGCGTCGGTGATGACACCCGACCCGACACGCACCGCCAGCCGCGCCGCGATCTCCTTGCCCTCCGCCGAGGACGGCACCAGCACCGCCGCCGGGGACACCGCCTCGTAGGCGGCCTGCAGCGCGTCCACCTTCGGCACGACCAGATAGTCGGCGTACTCGGACGCCTCATGCGTCAACACCTTGACCGCACCGTGCTCGGCAAGCGCCGCGGCGGTGCCGGCGGCACCCGCACCCACCGCCAGCGCGACCGGCTCACCCAGCCGGCGCGCCAGCGTCAGCAGCTCAAGGGTGGGCTTACGGACGGCACCGTCCACGTGATCGACGTAGACCAGAACTTCAGCCATGGAACTTCTCCTGCATGCGAAAGAGTGAGACGGAAGGAAACGGCCGGACTAGATGAACTTCTGGCCCGCGAGGAACTCGGCGAGCTGCTTGCCGCCCTCGCCCTCGTCCTTGACGATCGTGCCCGCGCTGCGCGCCGGACGCTCGGCCGCCGCGTCCACCACCGTCCACGCACCCGCCAGACCCACCTCGTCGGCCTCAAGACCCAGATCCGACAGGTCCCAGGACTCGACCGGCTTCTTCTTCGCCGCCATGATCCCCTTGAACGAGGGGTAACGCGCCTCGCCCGACTGGTCGGTCACCGACACCACCGCCGGCAGCGAAGCCTCAACCCGCTCCGAGGCCGTGTCACCGTCACGACGACCCGAGACCACACCACCCTCGACCGACACCTCCGACAGCAGCGTCACCTGCGGCACACCCAGCCGCTCCGCGAGCAGCGCCGGAACCACACCCGCCGTGCCGTCCGTCGACGCCATACCGGAGACGACCAGATCGAA
>NZ_JBHJYS010000056.1:0-1676 GCF_042270245.1 Streptomyces sp. NPDC055955 | reverse complement strand
ATCGACATCCACACGACCGCGGGAAAGCTCGCGGATCTGCAGCGCCGGATCGAAGAGGCCACGCACGCCGGCTCCGCACGCGCGGTGGAGAAGCAGCACGCGAAGGGCAAACTGACGGCCCGTGAGCGCATCGAACTGCTCCTGGACGACAGCTCGTTCGTGGAACTCGACGAATTCGCCCGCCACCGCTCCACCGCGTTCGGCCTGGACGAGAACAAGCCCTACGGCGACGGAGTGGTCACCGGCTACGGCACCGTCGAAGGACGCCCGGTAGCCGTCTTCTCCCAGGACTTCACCGTCTTCGGCGGAGCACTCGGCGAGGTCTACGGCCAGAAAATCATCAAGGTCATGGACTTCGCCCTCAAAACGGGCTGCCCCGTCATCGGCATCAACGACTCCGGCGGCGCCCGCATCCAGGAAGGCGTCATGGCCCTGGGCATGTACGGCGAGATCTTCCGCCGCAACACCCACGCCTCCGGCGTCATCCCCCAGATCAGCCTCGTGGTCGGCCCCTGCGCGGGCGGCGCCGTCTACTCCCCCGCCATCACCGACTTCACGATCATGGTCGACCAGACCTCCCACATGTTCATCACCGGCCCCGACGTCATCAAGACCGTCACCGGCGAAGACGTCGGCTTCGAAGAACTCGGCGGCGCCCGCACCCACAACACCAGCTCCGGCGTCGCCCACCACATGGCCGGCGACGAAAAAGACGCCATCGAGTACGTCAAGACCCTCCTGTCCTACCTCCCCTCGAACAACCTGTCCGAGCCGCCGGCGTTCCCCGAGGAAGCGGACCTGGCCCGCACCGCGCAGGACGACGAGCTCGACACCCTCGTCCCGGACAGCGCGAACCAGCCCTACGACATGCACACCGTGATCGAGCACGTCCTGGACGACGCCGAGTTCTTCGAGACCCAGGCGCTGTTCGCCCCGAACATCCTCACCGGCTTCGGCCGCGTCGAGGGCCGCCCGGTCGGCATCGTCGCCAACCAGCCCCTGCAGTTCGCCGGCTGCCTCGACATCGACGCCTCCGAGAAGGCCGCCCGCTTCGTGCGGACCTGCGACGCCTTCAACGTCCCCGTCCTCACCTTCGTCGACGTCCCCGGCTTCCTGCCCGGCGTCGACCAGGAACACACCGGCATCATCCGCCGCGGCGCCAAACTCATCTACGCCTACGCCGAGGCCACCGTCCCGCTGATCACGGTCATCACCCGCAAGGCGTTCGGCGGCGCCTACGACGTGATGGGCTCCAAGCACCTGGGCGCCGACCTCAACCTGGCCTGGCCCACCTCCCAGATCGCCGTCATGGGCGCCCAGGGAGCCGTCAACATCCTGCACCGCCGCACCATCGCCGCCGCCGCCGCGACCGAGCAGGAAGCCACCCGCACCCGCCTCATCCAGGAATACGAGGACACCCTCCTCAACCCCTACACCGCGGCCGAACGCGGCTACATCGACGCCGTGATCATGCCCTCCGACACCCGCGCCCACATCGTCCGGGGCCTGCGCCAGCTCCGCACCAAGCGCGAAAACCTCCCGCCCAAGAAGCACGGCAACATCCCGCTCTAGCCCCCGGACCCAGCCGCCGACAAGCCGCCCGAAAGGACCCGACCAATGATGATCAAGGTCGTACGGGGCAACCCGACCCCCGAGGAGCTGGCCGCCGCACTGGC
>NZ_JBHJYS010000055.1:0-1786 GCF_042270245.1 Streptomyces sp. NPDC055955 | reverse complement strand
CTCATCGCCAACCGTGGCGAAATCGCTGTCCGCGTGGCCCGGGCGTGCCGGGATGCCGGTATCGCGAGCGTTGCCGTTTACGCGGAACCGGACCGGGACGCTTCGCATGTCCGGGCGGCGGACGAGGCGTTCGCGTTGGGCGGTGACACCCCGGCCACCAGCTATCTCGACATGGCGAAGGTGCTGCAGGCCGCCAAGGACTCCGGCGCGGACGCCATCCACCCCGGCTACGGATTCCTGTCGGAGAACGCGGAGTTCGCCCAGGCCGTCCTGGACGCCGGCCTGATCTGGATCGGCCCGCCCCCGCAGGCCATCCGCGACCTGGGTGACAAGGTCGCCGCCCGGCACATCGCCCAGCGCGCCGGCGCGCCGCTGGTCGCCGGCACCCCGGACCCCGTGTCCGGGTCCGAGGAAGTCGTCGCGTTCGCCCGCGAACACGGCCTGCCCATCGCCATCAAGGCCGCCTTCGGCGGCGGCGGCCGCGGCCTCAAGGTCGCCCGCACCCTCGAAGAGGTCCCCGAGCTCTACGACTCCGCCGTCCGCGAAGCCGTCGCAGCGTTCGGCCGCGGCGAATGCTTCGTCGAGCGCTACCTCGACAAGCCCCGCCACGTGGAGACCCAGTGCCTGGCCGACACCCACGGCAACGTGGTCGTCGTCTCCACCCGCGACTGCTCCCTGCAGCGCCGCCACCAAAAACTCGTCGAAGAAGCCCCCGCACCGTTCCTGACACCACAGCAGAACGAGCAGCTCTACACCGCCTCCAAAGCCATCCTCAAGGAAGCCGGCTACGTCGGCGCCGGCACCGTCGAGTTCCTCGTCGGCCTGGACGGCACCATCTCCTTCCTCGAGGTCAACACCCGCCTCCAGGTCGAACACCCCGTCACCGAAGAGGTCGCCGGCATCGACCTCGTGCGCGAGATGTTCCGCATCGCCGACGGCGAGGAACTCGGCTACGACGACCCCGCCCTGCGCGGCCACTCCTTCGAGTTCCGCATCAACGGCGAGGACCCCGGCCGCGGCTTCCTGCCCGCCCCCGGCACCGTCACCCGCTTCGCACCCCCCACCGGCCCCGGCGTCCGCCTCGACGCCGGCGTCGAGACCGGCAGCGTCATCGGCCCCGCCTGGGACTCCCTGCTCGCCAAACTGATCGTCACCGGCGCCACCCGCGAACAGGCCCTGCAGCGCGCCGCCCGCGCCCTGGCCGAGTTCGAGGTCGAAGGCATGGCCACCGCCATCCCCTTCCACCGCGCCGTCGTCACCGACCCCGCCTTCACCAGCGACCCGTTCACCATCCACACCCGCTGGATCGAGACCGAGTTCGTCAACGAGATCAAGCCCTTCGCCGCCACCCCCGACACCGAAACCGACGAAGAAGCCGGCCGCGAGACCGTCGTCGTCGAAGTCGGCGGCAAACGCCTCGAGGTCTCCCTGCCCGTCTCACTGGGCATGTCCCTGGCCCGCACCGGCCTCGCCGCCGGCGCCAAGCCCAAACGACGCGCCGCGAAGAAGTCCGGACCGGCCGCCTCCGGCGACACCCTCGCCTCCCCGATGCAGGGCACCATCGTCAAGATCGCCGTCGAGGAAGGCCAGGAAGTCAAGGAAGGCGACCTCGTCGTCGTCCTCGAAGCCATGAAGATGGAACAACCCCTCAACGCCCACCGCACCGGCATCATCAAGGGCCTCAACGCCGAGATCGGCGCCTCCATCACCTCCGGCGCCACCATCTGCGAGATCAAGGACTGACCCCCGGCACCACCACACCCCACACGAACGCCCGGCGGACCCC
>NZ_JBHJYS010000054.1:0-2001 GCF_042270245.1 Streptomyces sp. NPDC055955 | reverse complement strand
GAACAAGATGATTCGCGTCCCGGTAGGGGTTTATGCCCTGGGCAAGTCGGTGGGGTATTTCATCCCGCAAGGCGCGAAGCCGCAGCTAGTCGCTGTTTCCTAAGACAAATAAAAAAGGCCTCCGAACCGCGTCACACGGGCTTTGCAGCTGCGCTGCATGTACGTGTGACGCGAGCCGGGGGCCTCTTTACTTGATACATAGAAACAAAGTGTTAGCAGCAGGTATGCTGCCAGCACGGGAAAGGAGCCAGGCATGGCCAAAAAGAAAACCCCCGTATGCGCTGTCAACTTGGCGGAAGAGGCGCATACAGGGGTCGATGAAGCTGAAAACTTCGGCGATAGATTAGCACGCTACGGCAGCGCTCACGCAAGGTCACTGGACATGCTTGGGCACCTCCGGGACGTGTCATCCGTCGAATCCACGAAAGCGTCCGCAGGCCTCGCCAGCTGCGGAAATTACCTGCACTTTCGGGAGTATTTCACCGTGGGCAAGGTTCGGCTGCACAACGCTACGTTTTGCAAGCAACACCTGATCTGCCCTCTCTGCGCTATTCGGCGTGGAGCTAAGGCGCTCGGGGCCTATTTGGCTCGCTGGGAGGTGATCCAGAAAGAGCGCCCAGACCTGCAACCCTACCTTCTCACGCTTACCGTGAAGAACGGTCCAGACCTTGAAGAGCGTCAGCGTCATCTGACCCGTTCGCTCAAGCTCATGATGGATCGCCGCCGATACTTCAACGCAGGTACTCGCGGTGCTCCCTACACGGAGCTGTGCAAGGCCGAAGGCGGTGTTTACACGCTTGAGTTGACCAATAAGGGGAAGGGTTGGCACCCGCATTGCCACATGATCGTTTTAGCGGCCTCTAAGCCCTCTCAGAGCGCGATTAGTGCTGAGTGGCACGCTATCACTGGTGACAGCATGATCGTCGATTGCAGGCCCATTGCAGGCGATCCTAGCGAGGGTTTCATGGAGGTCTTCAAGTACGCTGTGAAATTTTCCGATTTGTCCCTAGCTGACAACTGGCACGCGGCCCAGGTACTCAAGGGAAAGCGTCTGCTGAATAGCTTTGGGCTCTTCCGCGGCGTCGATGTCCCTGAATCCCTCCTGGATGAACCGCTCGACTCTCTTCCGTACTGGGATCGCTTCTATCGCTTCGTCCAGGGCGAATATCAGTTCACTGGTGAGAGTCCCAAAAGCCATTCCGTACCTGCTTCTGCGCCGCCTTCGGCGACCCATCAGCACGCACGGCCCGCTTAAATCCACGTAGCCGGCCTGATTTTTGGGGACAGGGTAGGGTTTGTATCACCGCCGGTTACCCAAACCTCGGCCGGCCCAACGGGCCGATAGGCGCTGGCACAAATTTCCGCGCATGCGCGGATTTTCTGCGCCGGTACCCGCGAAGCGGCCCCAAATATCGGCCTGCTCGATCTGCTCCGAAAATCTCCCCGACGCTCCTTCGGAAAGTCCGCGAATCGCTGATTCCTCAGCGGCTCCACACTACCCCGCGCCCTGATAACCGCTCTTGTCCTCCATCGGAGGAATTTCCGTTAAGCACGCTTTACGTCAAGGGAGCTTAACGGAGCGCTTTTAGTGACTCTTCGCTCCAATAAATTATGTTGACGCTCCAAAAATGCTGGTAGATCATCCTCATCGGATATCACACACACTCCAATCTGAGGAAAATCTCATGTCCGACTTCACCGAATTCATGCATTACCGCGTCCTCGACTTCAAATACAGCCTTCGCAATCAGGACCTGACCGAAAAACTGCTTGAAACGGGCGATCAGATTCCCTTGCGGAACGTCTGCGCGAAGCTCTCCCCTGAGCTTGCCGATCGCATCGATCAGACCGTATCGGTCCTGGGCATCAGTAAGCGTCTCTTCATCGAACGCGCATTGATCGAGGCTCTCGATCAGGTGGACGTGATCATGGAAGCGCACGAGGTTCATGAAGAGCTCGCGAGCATGGAGGCGAATCATGGCTGATCCCATGTTCACGCTC
>NZ_JBHJYS010000053.1:0-2165 GCF_042270245.1 Streptomyces sp. NPDC055955 | reverse complement strand
CGGTCCGGTTCCGCGTAAACGGCAACGCTCGCGATACCGGCATCCCGGCACGCCCGGGCCACGCGGACAGCGATTTCGCCACGGTTGGCGATGAGCACCTTGCGCACGATGGCTCCCTCCTTGAAACAAGCCGAGTTTAGGGACTGCCGACACGGGCTTACGACCCGTCCCCATGAGTGAGCTTGCCCACACGGAGTGCTATTCGAGGCGCGCTCAAGTGGTGAATCCCCTTGTTGCGCCCGGGTACGCAGCCTTCCCTCTTGGAACCCTAGCCCGCCGACACGGGCTAGGTCTCTGTGAGACGGCGCCGCGGCGCTCCGGGATTCTTTGTGGAGTCCCTACGAATGGCCCAACGATTCTTTGCCTTGGGCAGACCCCTTGTCCCGAGGTTTACCCGTTAGTAGCGTTCGCGTTGTCTCGAACGTACTAGGGGTAACAGCAGTCGAAAGTGGGTGGGGTTCCGGTGGCACGCAGACCGGTGGCGTGGGTGGCCGCGATCGTGCTTTTCGCGGAGGCGATCGGTATCGCCCTGCTCAACTGGTTCCTGGGGCTGGTCGTCGACCGCCAGGACATGTCCCTGGCCGGGCTGGACCCCCGAGCCATGTCCGTCTCCGCCTGGATAGCCGGCGCGCTCTTCGGGCTCTATCTCGCGCTGTGCGCGGTCGTCCTCGTGCGCGTGGCCGTGCGCGACCGCGCGCCGGCCGGCTTCGGCCGCATCCTGCTGATCAGCGCGGCCGTCGTGCACGGGCTGCTCGGGGCGTTCAGCATCGGCCTCGTCGGCTGGCTCGCGTTCGTCTTCATGATGGTCGTGCTCGGGCTCATCGTGCTCACGCTCGTCGCCTACGACCGCAAGGAGCAGACGGGCGGAGCGGAGTCGGGCGCGGGTGACGCCCCCGCTGGACCGGCCGAGGGGGGCGGGGCGCCTCAGCCGGTCTGATCGGCGCGGGCGGGGCGAGCCGCGTTCAGTCCGCCCACAAGTCCGTGATGTTCACGCCCAGTTGGGCCAGCAGGCGGCGCAGCAGCGGCATCGACAGGCCGATCACGTTCCCGTGGTCGCCGTCGATGCCGTCGATGAACGGTGCCGAGCGGCCGTCCAGCGTGAACGCGCCGGCCACGTGGAGCGGCTCGCCCGACGCCACGTACGCGGCGATCTCCTCGTCGCTCGGCTCGCCGAACCGGACCACCGTCGAGGCCGTCGCCGACGCGTAGCGGTTCACCGCCGTGTCGTACACGCAGTGGCCCGTCTGCAGGGTACCCGCGCGGCCCCGCATCGACTTCCAGCGCGCCGTCGCCTCCTCGGCGTCCGCCGGCTTGCCGAGCGCCTGGCCGTCGATGTCCAGGACCGAGTCGCAGCCGATCACGAGCGCGCCGTGCACCTCCGGCTTCGCCGCGACCACGGACGCCTTCGCCTCCGCCAGCGCCAGGGCCAGTTCGGCCGGGGTGGGGGCGGACACGGCGTCCTCGTCGACCCCGCTGACCAGCACCTCGGGGGCGAGTCCCGCCTGGCGCAACAGGGCCAGCCTGGCGGGGGACTGGGAGGCGAGGACGAGGCGGCGGCGCGGGGTGCTCACGTGGGGATCACTCATGCGGTCAGGGTTCCACATGTGGGCCCCCGGGGGTGCCTCGTCGGAGGACGGGGCGGAGGATGCGGTGCGGCGAGCCCGGCGTGGAGGGCGCGGTGTTCGGTGTGGAGGGCGCGGCACGGGGGCGGGGATCGGTTCAGACGATGCCCAGAACCAGCATCGCTATCACCATCGCCACCGCGAGCACGAAGCCCGCTCGGCGGAGCATCGCCTGGGTTTCGCGCAGCCCCTCGGGGGGCTCGTTCTCGGGGTCTGACCACAGCATGGATTCGATACTGCTGCCCCGGTGGGCGGTGCGCCTGAGTACCCGTACTCAGGCGCACCCCCACGGAGGGACTAGGAGGGCCAGTACGTGCGCGCCCAGCTCGTGGGACCCGGGGCCGGGCGGCGCGCCTGCGCCACCCTTGCCGGGTCGGCCCATGCGTCGCGGGTGCCTGTCGCGCCGGGCGGGGTGGTGGCCACCGCCGCGGCGCGGGCCTGGACCACCGCCAGTGCGGCGGCCAGCTCCTCGGGGGTCGGGTTGCCCCGTACGACCTTGATCATCATTGGTCGGGTCCTTTCGGGCGGCTTGTCGGCGGCTGG
>NZ_JBHJYS010000052.1:0-3358 GCF_042270245.1 Streptomyces sp. NPDC055955 | reverse complement strand
AGCTGACCTCGACATCGAGGTGGTAGTAGCAGGGCACTGCGTTATTCATCGTCTTCGGCTCCTCACCGGCGAAGCTCCCGCTCGTCGCTCGCCCCCCACGGGCCGTACCCCGAACACGTAGCGTGAGCACTGATCGCTCCTGAGTCAGCCTCAGCATGCGAGCGCTACTCCATTCGTGCAACACGAGGAGCCCCCTCCGGCGCCGTTGAAGCTCCAACAGGACGGGAAGTGCCGCCAAATGCACCATGGGACGGGGTACCGATCGGCGTAACGGTTCGGCACCTCTCCGTGCACGGCCCCCGCGCACCGACCCGGTGCACCGTGCGCTCCAAGAGTGGGAAGTGAACAGCCACATGTTGCTGCCTACCAAAACCGAAGTCGCCAGTCATCTGGCGCAGTACCGCGCATGGGAACGCCTGCGGCTCGCGGCACCCGCCGACCGCCAGGTGCGGGCCCATTTCGAAGACACGGCCTACACGCTGTGCGTGCTGATGGGGAAGCGCTGCGGGCGGGAGGCCGCCGACGCGGCCGAGCGCTATCTCCGCCCCAGCGTGGAGCATCCGCCGATGGCCGCACCGCCGCTCGCGGCACCCGCGGTCGCGGTCGCCGCCCTCAGCGGGCCGTGAAGCAGGGCCCTCCGGCAGAAGCGGGTCGCCGGCCGACACGCCTGAACCAGGACATTTCCTGACAGGCCGAGCCCGGTCGGCTCCCGTAGCGTGTCGCCGGAGGGACGCAGCCCGTCGACGACAGCCTGCTGTGCCCGGCCGCGTGCCGGGCCAAGTGGTGTGCGAGTGACGGTGCGTCCCGTGGCGCATGTGAACCCGGCGGGCCCCCGACCGAGAGCGGGCCTGCCTCGAGCACGGCGGAGGTGCAACCGATGAACCAAGACACGACGACGGGCCGCGTCCCGATCGTGGACGTACTCCCTGCCGTCGACTGCGGCAGGCGTCCGGCGAAGGCTGTCCCGGGCGAGACGTTCGAGGTCTCCGCCACGCTCTTCGGCGAGGGCCATGCCGCGGTAGCCGCCAATGTCGTGCTGCGCGGCCCCGACGACCGGCCGGGCCCGTGGACCCCGATGCGCGAGCTGTCCCCGGGCAGCGACCGCTGGGGCGCCGACGTCACCCCGACGGGCGTGGGCAACTGGACGTACACGGTCGAGGCGTGGGGCGATCCCGTGTCCTCGTGGCGCCGGTCCGCCGGCATCAAGATCCCGGCCGGGATCGACACGGAGCTGATCCTGGAGGAGGGCGCCGAGCTGTACGAGCGCGCCGCCGCCGGCGTTCCGGAGCAGGCTGGACGGGACGCGGTCCTCGCGGCCGTCGACGCGCTCCGTGACGAGAGCAGGCCACCCGCCGCCCGGCACGCCGCGGCCCTCGCGCCGGACGTGACCGCCGCCCTGGCGGAGCACCCGTTGCGCGAACACGTCTCACGCTCGGCGCCCATGCCCCTGCTCGTGGAACGCGAACGGGCACTGTACGGAGCCTGGTACGAGATGTTCCCCCGCTCCGAGGGCGCCGTGGTGCGCGACGGGGAGCGGCCGGTGAGCGGCACCTTCCGCACGGCGGCCGAACGCCTGCCCGCCGTCGCCGCCATGGGCTTCGACGTGGTCTACCTGCCGCCGATCCACCCCATCGGCACCACGTACCGCAAGGGGCCGAACAACACTCTGTCGGCCGACCGGTGGGATGTCGGTGTGCCGTGGGCGGTCGGCTCGCCCGAGGGCGGTCACGACGCGGTCCACCCCGACCTCGGCACCCTCGACGACTTCGACGCGTTCGTGCGCCGGGCCGCGGACCTGGGCCTGGAGATCGCCCTCGACTTCGCGCTCCAGTGTTCGCCGGACCATCCGTGGGTGGAGAAGCACCCCGAGTGGTTCCACCACCGGCCGGACGGCACGATCGCGTACGCGGAGAACCCGCCGAAGAAGTACCAGGACATCTACCCGATCGCCTTCGACCGGGACATGCCGGGGCTGATCGAGGAGACGACCCGGGTCCTGCGTTTCTGGATGGACCACGGGGTCCGCGTCTTCCGCGTCGACAACCCGCACACCAAGCCCGTCGTGTTCTGGGAACGGGTGATCTCCGACATCAACCGCACCGACCCGGACGTGGTGTTCCTCGCCGAGGCCTTCACCCGGCCCCCCATCATGCGGGCACTCGCCAAGGCCGGTTTCCAGCAGTCGTACACGTACTTCACCTGGCGCGACACGAAGCAGGAGCTCACCGAGTACCTCACGGAGCTCTCCCGGGAGACGGCCGCCTACATGCGTCCCAACCTGTTCGTGAACACGCCCGACATCCTGCCCGGATACCTGCAGAAGGGCGGCCGCCGCGCCTTCGAGGTACGTGCCGTGCTCGCGGCCACGCTCTCCCCGACCTGGGGGGTGTACGCCGGGTACGAGCTGTGCGAGAACACCCCGGTCCGCGAGGGCAGCGAGGAGTATCTGCACTCGGAGAAGTACGAACTGCGGCCGCGCGACTGGGAGTCGGCCGAGCGGGCGGGACGTTCCATCGCCCCGCTCATCACCACCCTGAACCGCGTCAGGCGGGAACACGGCGCCCTGCGCCTGCTCAGGAACCTCCACTTCCACCGCACCGACAACGACGCGCTGATCGCGTACAGCAAGCGTTCGGGCCCCGACACGGTCGTGGTGGTCGTCAACCTCGACCCCCACCACACCCAGGAGGCGACGGTTTCTCTGGACATGCCGCAGCTCGGACTCGACGCGCACGCGAGCGTGCCGGTCCGCGACGAGCTGACCGGCGAGACATACCAATGGGGCAGGACGAACTTTGTGCGCCTCGAGCCGGGCCGCGCGCCCGCGCACATCCTCACCGTCCTGCGACCGTCCTCACCGCCCACCGGAGGGTCACCCACCACATGATCGTCAACAAGCCCGTCCCGGACACCTTCGAGGACACCCCCACCAGGGACCGGGACCCCGACTGGTTCAAGCGCGCCGTCTTCTACGAAGTCCTCGTCCGCTCCTTCCAGGACAGCAACGGCGACGGCGTGGGCGACCTCAAGGGCATCACGTCCAGGCTGGACTACCTCCAGTGGCTCGGCGTCGACTGTCTCTGGCTGCCACCGTTCTTCAAGTCCCCTCTACGGGACGGTGGTTACGACGTCTCCGACTACACCGCGGTCCTGCCCGAGTTCGGTAATCTCGCGGACTTCGTGGAGTTCGTCGACGCCGCGCACCAGCGCGGGATGCGCGTGATCATCGACTTCGTCATGAACCACACGAGCGATCAGCACCCGTGGTTCCAGGAGTCCCGAAAGGATCCCACCGGCCCCTACGGCGACTACTACGTCTGGGCCGACGACGACAAGCAGTACGAGGACGCGCGGATCA
>NZ_JBHJYS010000051.1:0-12094 GCF_042270245.1 Streptomyces sp. NPDC055955 | reverse complement strand
CGCGAAGACCGCCGACACTGGGTGATCGCCCGCCGCAGCGTCAGCAGGCCCCAGGAGATCTCCTACTACATCGCCTTCTGCCCGGCAGACACCACCCTCGACGACCTGATCCGCGTCGCCGGCAGCCGCTGGGCCGTGGAGGAATGCTTCCAAACTGCCAAGCAGGAATGCGGCTTGGACGACTACCAGGTCCGCCGCTATCCCGGCTGGCACCGCCACATCACCCTCGCCATGGCCGCCCACGCCTGCCTCACAGTCCTGCGTGCCCGCGCACTCGATACCGGGAAAGCAGAAACGGATCCTCCCAGCTCATCCCTCTCACCCTCCCCGAAATCCGACGCCTGATCACCCGCCTCACCCACCGCCGCCCGGCCTCCATCGGCCACGTCCTGCACTGGTCACACTGGCGCCGCCGCAGACAACACCAGGCCCGCATCAGCCACTACAAACAACGCGGCCACACACCACCCGAAACTGCCCACCAGTCAGGGCAAAGACCGTTGCAGTATTAGAGTTCATCTCATTTGGCGTGTTCGATAGTCTGCGGCCGTGGACATCGTGGAGCGTCTGGTGCCGGATGAGCTGTGGGAGTTGTTCGCGCGTGTGGTGCCACCGGCCCCGACACGGCCTCAAGGTGGTGGCCGGCGGCGGTATGGGGATCGCGAAGTGCTGGCCGCGATTGTGTTCGTGGCCACGTCAGGGTGCACATGGAAGCAGTTACCGCCATCCTTCGGACCGTCGGGGCCGACCGCGCACCGCCGGTTCAGCGAATGGAGCAGAGCCCGGGTCTGGGCCAAACTGCACCGCCTCGTGCTGGACGAACTCGGCGCTCGCGGAGACCTGGACTGGTCGAGGTGTGCGATCGACTCGGTGAACATGCGGGCCTTGAAAGGGGGGACCTGACAGGTCCGAATCCTGTCGACCGAGGCAAGAAAGGCTCGAAGATCCACCTGATCACCGAACGGACTGGTCTGCCCATCTCCGTCGGCATATCGGGCGCCAACCTCCATGACAGCCAGGCCCTGCAGCCCCTGGTCCGCGGGATCCCGCCGATCCGCTCCCGCCGCGGCCCACGCCGACGCAAGCCTGCCAAGCTGCACGCCGATAAGGGTTACGACTACGACCAGCTGCGTCGATGGCTGCGCAAGCGCGGCATCACCCACCGCATCGCACGCAAGGGCATCGAATCTTCCACAAGACTGGGCCGCCACCGCTGGACGGTCGAGCGCACCATGGCCTGGCTCGCCGGCTGCCGCCGACTCCACCGCCGCTACGAGCGCAAGGCCGAACACCTCCTGGCCTTCACTGCTATCGCCTGCACCCTCATTTGCTACCGCCGACTCACCAAATGAGACAACGTCTTAGTGCACAGTCTCAGCACTCAGTGTTCGCTGCGACCAGAACGTTGCCTCGCAGCGGACAGCAAGGGGGACAACTCGCAGCATTCTCGGTCAATACAATGCCCTGCCGACCGGTCGGGTCCTGCTGTAATGAGTGGGGCAAAGAGGGTCGGAAAGGCAATCATGCGGGTGCTAGTGGTCGAGGACGAACGCGGGCTTGCTGCAGGCCTCGAGCATGGCCTCGCCGCCGAGGGCTTTGTCACCAACATTGCCTACGACGGTGTGGACGGGCTCTGGCGTGCTGTCAACGAGACGCACGACGTGATCGTGCTGGACATCATGCTGCCAGGACTGTCTGGGTATGAGGTCCTCAAGCGGCTGCGGGAGGCCGGCGTGTGGACGCCGGTACTGATGCTCACGGCCAAGGACGGGGAGTACGACGAGGCGGACGCCCTCGACCTAGGCGCCGACGACTACCTAGCGAAGCCGTTCTCCTATGTGGTGCTCGTCGCCCACCTGCGGGCCCTACTACGCCGGGGGGCACCGGCCAGGCCCGCGGTGCTCACAGCCGACGACCTGACCTTGGACCCTGCATCCCGCCGGTGTCACCGCGCGGGACGGGAGATCGATCTGACAGCTCGGGAGTTCGCACTGCTGGAATTCCTACTGCGCCACCGCGACGAGGCGGTAAGCAAGACCGACATCCTCACTCATGTGTGGGACGAGAACTACGACGGCGACGCCAACATCGTCGAGGTTTACATCGGCTATTTGCGGCGCAAGATCGACGTGCCCTTCGACCGCCAGTCGATCGACACCATCCGGGGCACCGGCTACCGACTGCGCGGCACGGGCCAGTGACACGATGGCCCGCACGTTCCTGGGCCTGGTGGGGCCGCCGATCACTGCGACTACGGCTCACCGCGGCGGCAGCATTCGTGACCACGGTGGCACTGGCGGGTGCCGCCGTGGTGCTGGTCGCCTGGCTGCGCACCAGCCTCATTAGCGGACTCGACCAGACCGCCTGGCAGCGGGCCCAAGCCGTCGCGGAGATCGTCAACTCCGGAAACCTCCATGCCAGACTCCCCTCCACCGGCGATCGTGACATCACCGCTCAAGTCGTCGACAGCAAAGGCACGGTACGGTCCAGCTCACCGAACCTCGAAGGTAATCGGAGAGTCTTCACCTTCGCCCCCACCGCGTCTCATGAACCGCATGCCCGCAGCGTGCAGCACCCTCCCCACAGTGAGAACGGAACATGGCGTGCTGTGGCCATCCGTGCCGGTACTCCAAGTACCCCGATGACCGTGTATGCCGCCGTGCTCACCGAGGACGTCGACAACAGCCTTGCCAAACTGACCAGGGGGCTGGCCATTGGCGTGCCGATGGCCGTTGCCACGCTCACCGGCGTCGCTTGGCTGCTCACAGGGCGCGCTTTGCGGCCCGTGGAGGTGCTGCGCGCCCAAACCGCAGAAATTTCCGTATCCGACCTCAGTCGCCGTCTCGATGTGTCCCCCTCGGCCGACGCGCTGGGCCGGCTCGCCACCACGCTCAACGATCTGCTCGCCCGCTTGGAGAGCTCAACGCAAAAGCAGCGCCAGTTCATCGCCGACGCGAGTCACGAGCTGCGCAGTCCCCTGAGTAGCCTGCACACGCAACTGGAGGTCGCCGCCCGGCACCCTGACTCTGCGGACTGGCGTCGCCTGGGCCCGGTACTTGTGGAGGACAGCGAACGGCTCTCCCGCCTCGTCGACGACCTGGTGCGCCTGGCCCGTCTCGACGCCCACCCTCGATTTCGCACACGGAACGTGGATTTGGACGAGATCGTCTTCGCCGAGGTCCAACGTGCCCGTCAGCGCACGCATCTCACCATCGATCAGCACACAGTCAGTGCCGCACGGGTGGACGGCGACGCTGACGCCCTCACCCGCGTGGTCCGGAACCTGCTGGACAACGCTATCCGGCACGCCACCCTAAGGATCGACGTGAGCCTGAGGGCCCTCGACGGCACCGCGCAGCTTGTCGTCTCCGACGACGGGCCCGGGATCCCCGTACCTGACCGACAGCGCGTCTTCGACCGCTTCACCCGCCTGGACGATGCGCGCGCCAGAGACACCGGCGGTAGCGGACTGGGACTGGCCATCGTCCGCGACATCATCACCGTCCACCACGGAACCGTCCACGTCGAGGACAACGCCCCCGGTGCCCGCCTCATCGTCCGCCTCCCCATCACACGGCACTGAATCGGCATCGTCTGAAGGAGCAGCATCAGCTGATGCCTCCTTTGAGACATCTACGATCTGGTCGGGATACGGGCCTTGGGCCAGGACCACCAGCCCGTTGGGCTGCTGAGGTTGCCCAGTGATCCTGTGGGTCGGAGCCGGCAGCATGTCGAGCGGGTGACGGCGGATGTGCCATGTCTGATAGGCGACCAGTGTGGCCAGCACGCCCACCAGCACCACCGAACCCCACAGCGTGCCCAGTCCGAGTCCCCCCTCGCTGACCGGCTTGGTGATCGAGTCACCAGCGGCCGCGCTCAGTGGGCGGGTCAGGATGAACGCCAGCCAGAACAACACCATCGTGTTGATGCTGGTCAAGTAGTGAGCGGCGAGCAAGAGCAGCATGACTCCGGCAATGGCGAAGAAGGCATTGCGGAATCCCAGGCCAGTCCCGTGGGACAGCCAGTCGCCGCTGGCGGTGCCTAGGGTGTTGGACACGAGAATCGCAGCCCAGTACAGGACCTCGCCCTTACGCGTGGCGATCCTCTCCACGTCATAGGTCTGCCCGGTACGCCACCACACCAGGAAGATGATGGCCAGGAGGCTGGTCAGGATGATGGCACCGGCCCCGTAGCCGATCCCGTTTCTGGTCACAGTCCCAGAATGGCCGACCCCGCGGTCCATGAGGTCCGAGATTGCGGTACCAACGATGCTGGTGGCGAAGATTACCGTCCAGAAAATTGCCGGATAGAAACGTTTGGCGCGCAACTGGACACCGACGATGATCACGAAGAAAGCAAAGAACACGATCACGCAGGCGACGTAACCAAATTTGAGTTGGATCGCAAATTCATCACTGCCGGTCTCTCCGAGAGTCACAGCGACAATCTTCAATGCCCAGAACAATGCTGTAACCAGCGGAAGCTTCCGCAGCACATACTTGGTCGAGTCGCCCACTTTGAGGGGCAGGGGTGTGGTGACAGCCATGATTTCACCTGTCTCCAAATATTCCGTTGCTGCACGCACGGATATGATCCGTCTCACACACCAAGGCGCACGGTCTGAGAACGCCGATGCCGCAGGGGCATGAAAAGCCAGACTGGCTAGTGTCCGACGATTCATCTGGACGTCCTCGACTGACGCGAAACAACTCTTCCATAGCCCCGCTGAGAGCTCGCTGAGCGCTCTGGGCAGCCGGGGCCGAGTCGCAGAATCACTGCCACCGCAGGACGGTAGCCGGAAGGGCCGTCGTTGATGTGAAGCGGTGATCGGCCTCGGGCGGGCAACAGACTGGCACTGGCGGTTCAAGCCGCCGGTGATCCGTCTTGCGAGCAACAGCTGGCCGAAGCCGTCGGGAGGCAAGACTGTGAGCATGGTCGTGCAGAGTTGCCGACAACGGGCCGACCCTTCTCACTCGGCTCTCACTGTCACCACGGCGTGGGCTTACCTCCGATCGTCAGCGTAGTGACGGCCGCCGCGCCCTTGAGCAGTACGCAGTACGTCTGGGTGGGGCCGCATCCCGAGACGCTGCCCCAAAGGGAGCCATGACCCGTCTGACATCCACCACAAGTGACTGTGACGAGTCCGACGACGCTCTGAGCGACCTGACGGACTCACTTCCAGAGAATGAGGAGGATCCGGCCAGGGAGGACCACGACGCAGCCACGTCCCTCTTCGAGACGCTGTGGGCCTACTTGGAGTAGGCATGGCGAAGAAGGCGGTGGTATCGAACACGGTGCAGTCGAGGAGGAAAGCACAGCTCGCGTATGAGTTCAGCGGACTACCGCCACGCACCGCCCGCCCGCATCGCCCGGCGCCTCCACCACTATCTCGACCCACAGGAGTGTGTCTCTCCGGTCGGCCGCCGCCTGCGCGCGGTGGACGGGCTTCGGCTGGTCGCCGCTTTGCTGGTGGTCACGTACCACTTCGTCGCCTCCGGCGCAGGGAGCACACGCGGTGCCTGGGAGATGCCCACCACCAAGGTGTTCCCGGCAGCGCACCACCTCGCGCAGTACGGCTACCTGGGCGTTGAGATCTTCTTCGCCGTCAGCGGGTTCGCGATCTGCTGGTCAGGGTGGGGGCGCAGCATCCGCCACTTCACTGCTTCTCGCATCTCGCGCCTGTATCCGGCGTACTGGCTGGGCGTACTGGTCACCACGGCCGTGCTCACCGTGTCCCCCACCGTCAACAAGCCGAAGTCGCACCAGGCTGTCCTGGTCAACCTGACCATGTTCGAAAGACCCCTGGGGGTTACCGAGGTCAGCGGCGTGTACTGGACACTGTGGTCGGAGATGCGGTTCTACCTGCTGTTCGCAGTGGTGCTCTTCTTCGGCGCGACGTACCGGCGGGTGCTGTTGTTCTGCGTGGCGTGGACGCTGGTGTCGATCCCGGCAGAGCTCTCTGGCTCCGCATTGTGGGACGCCGTCTTCGAGCCGTCCTACAGCCAGCCGTTCATCATGGGCGTCTGCCTGTATCTCATCCATCGCTTCGGTTCGCGTGCCGAGACTTGGGCAGTCTTCGGCTTCTCCTGGCTCGTCGAGGTTCACGAACTGGGCCGCCGCTCCGCTTGGACCTCCAATGCCCTGGGATGGCACGTGTCCTGGCTCGGCTCGGTTGCGGTCTTCACTGTGCTGCTGACGCTGCTCGTGCTCGCCGTCATCGGCCCGCTCGCCCGCCTCGACGTGCACTGGCTCAGCACGGCGGGCGCCATGACGTACCCGCTGTACGTGCTCCACGACGAGATCGGGTACACCGCAATCAGGGCCTTCCGCCACTACGTTCCGCGGTGGCCGCTGCTGATCGCGCTCCTGATCGTGTTGCTGGCACTGTCCCACGCAGTGGCCCGATGGGTGGAGAAGCCGGTCGGCACACGGCTGCGCCGCCTCCTGGAGACCTCCCGCCGGTGCTGACCGCTCATGCCCGCCACTGAACCAGGGTCCGGCGGCATTCGGCTGGGCGCGCCCCACGGACAACATGCCAGCAGCTCGTTGGGCATGCAGGTTCCGGCACCTGCACGTCACGCAATCGCCTTCCCACCGCGCTCTAGCTTGTTTCGCGTCCTCCTCTTACATCCCGAGGCAAGGCTGGGGCCAGTCCTGGCGAGTACCTGCGGACGTTGGCGTATGACGTCGCCCTCTCCGACCACGAGGCCTCGCATTCCCTCGACCCCCGGGGTCCGCATGAAGCTCATTTTTCAGCCGCGCCACGCCCTCGGCGCCAACGGCGCGATCAGCACCCGCATCAGCCTCGCCGCCCTCGCGGCGGTTTCATCGTGACGCGCGACAGCACAGCGCATGGCGCTGAGTTCCCCGCACGAAACCGCTCAGGCCGAGCATGCACGGCCACCGGGCACGTCAGTGTGGTCGTGATCGTTTACAACGACGCGGAGCACGTGCGCGACGCGGTGCGGTCGGCGCTCGCTCAGGGACAGTCGGTCGCCGAGGTCATCGTCGTTGACGACGCGTCGGTCGACGGGACACGGGAGGCGTTGCTCGTCTTCGCCGACGACGACCGGGTGCGAGTGCTGTCGAGGGAACGCAACAGCGGTGGCTGCGGAACGCCGCGCAACGACGGCCTGGATAGCGCGCGCTGCGAGTACGTGATGTTCCTCGACAGCGACGACACATTCCCACCCGGTGCCGTCGACGCGCTGCTGGCGGCCGCGGACGCTCATGACGCCGATGCCGTGGCGGGCCAGTGCTTGCGCCGTGAACTCCCCGACGGTCGGACCACGGGGTGGCAGCCCCAGCTCTTCGACCCGTCTGCCGGCGCTGAACTACCGGGGAAGGTAATGGAAGGGATCGGACAGCAGCCGGGGCTCCTGTGGGACACCCTGTCGGTGAACAAGCTCTACCGCCGGGATTTTCTCGCGCGGCACAACGTCAGGTTTCCGAGCGGTGCCTTTCACTACGAGGACTTCGTCTTCACCGCCCGGCTCTACGCTGCGCAGCCGCGGCTCGTGATCGTGGACACCCCGGTCTATGTCTGGCACGTCCGCAGGCAGGCGCCGAACCTGTCCATCTCCCTGCACCGCTCGGTGATCTCCAACTGGGAGCACCGAGTGGCTGCCCACCGGCAGGCCGTCGAGGTCTTGCGGACCGCCGGACACCCGGATCTGGTGGCCGCCGCGCAAGGCAAGTTCCTCGACTACGACGTGGCCATGTACACAAGAGAGCTGCCACTGCGTACCAAGGAGTTCCAGGAGAACTGGTGGAGGGTCACTAACGGATACCTCAGGACCTTCGGCGCAGCCGGCTACGCCGCCGCACGTGTGCCTTCCCAGTGGCTCGGCCGAGTTCTGGAGGCGCTACCCGAGCCCGCGGAGACCGGTCGCCTGGTGGAGCTTGCGGCCCAGCCGCCGCGCCTGGCGCCGCCGTACAGTACCGACGGCGCCACGCCGGTGTTCGGAACGGGGCCAGCGTCGGTTCCTCTGGAAGGACTCGACGAACTGGCGCCCCGCGACCTCCCCATAGCGATCGACGGGCGGGTGGCGACAGGTCGGGTCACCCGGCTCACTCTGCGGGTGCATGACCTGTACGGCAGGCTTGGCGCTCTCGCCCCGCAGACCATACGCGTCGTCTTTCAAGAACGATCCGGAGCACGTGCCGATCGCATTTCCGAGGTTCCGCTCGTCCCGGACGAGGAGGGCTGGACCGCGGAGACATGGCTGCCCACCAATGAACTGAACGGTCCGGCGGACCTCATGGCCTGGGGCATCACGGCCGAAGTGCGGTGTGCCGGAGGCGAGGCCGTGCAGGCCGAGGTGCGCGCGTCGGGGGCCGAGCAGGCATGCCGCCGGACCGTCCTACGTCTAGGACGCCCACTGTTCGTGCAGGCACATGTGACGCCGGGATCAGCCCTGAGGCTACGTGTGGTGGACAGTGTCCGCGGGTTGGGCCTCATCGCCGGGGGGCGAGCACGCAGGCTGATCCGACGGTTGCGGTAGTTCACGCGGCACGCGTCGCCGGCGCATGGCCACGGAGGACGACGCTCCCGCTGCGGCAGAGCCTGCCTCCCCATTGCCGTGGCGGCACTCCGACACCCTTACGCGGCCGTTTCCGCGCTGATCTGTCATGGCGCGCGTCACCGCACCTTCCGCCAACCCCCGTAGCACTCCGAAGACTTCGCAAGACAGGTGATATCCAATGGAAGCCATCCTCTTGGTCGGCGGGAAGGGGTCGCGCCTGTACCCGGTCACGGAACACACGCCGAAGCCGATGGTCCCGACAGCCGGGGTGCCCTTCCTTGCACACCAGCTCGGCCGGGCGCGGGCCGCGGGCGTCGGCCATGTGGTGCTCGCCACCTCCTATCTGGCCGAGGTCTTCGAGCCGTATTTTGGTGACGGCTCGGACTTCGGCCTTCGCATCACGTACGTGCACGAGACTGAACCGCTTGGCACCGGGGGCGCGATCCGCAACGCCGCCACGGCCCTGAGCTGCGGCCCCGACGAGCCAGTGCTGGTCTTCAACGGCGACATCCTCACCGGGCTCGACATCGCTGCTTTGGTGGAGCATCACCGCGCATCGCGCGCCGACGTCTCGCTCCACCTCACCCGGGTCGAGGACCCCAGTGCGTTCGGCTTGGTCCCGACCGACGCATCCGGGCGTGTGCTGGCCTTCACCGAGAAGCCCGATCGCCCCGAGGAGATCGTCACTGACCAGGTCAACGCCGGGTGTTACGTCTTCCGTCGCTCGGTCATCGCTACCATCCCGGTCGGCCGGCCGGTCTCGGTGGAGCGGGAGACCTTTCCCGGACTGCTCGCCTCCGGGGCGCTGCTGCACGGGGTGGTCGACCAGACGTACTGGCTCGACCTGGGCCGGCCTGCGGCGCTGATCCGGGCCTCCGCCGACCTGGTGCGCGGAGTTGTCCCCTCCCCGGTGCTGCCCGGCCGGGTGGGCGAGTACCTGATCCTGCCGGGGGCCCACGTTGACGACGGCGCCAAGCTCTTGGGCGGCACGGTGGTCGGCGAGAGTGCGCACGTAGGCGCCGAAGCGGTGGTCGACGGTTCGATCGTGCTCAACGGCGCACGGATCGAGGCGGGTGCGTACGTACGATCCAGCCTGGTCGGTTCGGGAGCCCGCATCGGTTCGCGCACCGTGCTGGAGAACGCCGTGATCGGAGACCAAGCCGAGATCGGCAGGGACAACGAACTGCTCGCCGGAGTGCGTGTGAGAGGCCGCACATCGATTCCGGACGGCACTATCCGCTTCTCCTAGAACTCCTGATCGCAGCGGCCCAACCGACCCGAGAGCGGAGAAGACACTGATGAGGTTGTTGGCGTGGCAAGAACCCGACGATGCGGCCGCAGCTTTGCCCCAGCCTCCCCCGCTCCCCTCGCCCTGTATGCCGGCATCCCCCTCACCGCGGTGATGCCGGCATACAACGAGGCCGAGAACTGCCGAAGCTGCCAGAGGCGCTGATGGCGGTGGAGCTGCCGAGGCTGCGGCCACTGGTGACGTGACCGGCACGATCCGCTGGTGGTCTTCTTCGCCCTCGACGCGGTGGTCTAGGTGGCGGGCAGCGTCACCGACCACTGGTCATGAAAGGACGAGTACCGCCCCGCAATCTGCGTCTCTGCATAGATCGCACTCACGGTGGAGCCGGCGCCGCGTACGGCTCGCGCCCCATTGCAGGGGGCTACCAGGACTACTTCTGCCGAACCAAAGCGTGGCGCACGGGCCCTGGCCTCCGGCAGGTCGCAACCAGCCTCAATGGCGAAGTCCTGCTCCGGGGCAACGACTGCTGAGACTTCGCACGACGCCCCGCATCGTGCGTTGCGGAGCTCGGGGGCGTTGCGTAGGGGCGCGGGGTGCCGCTGCGGCCCAACGGCGTAGACCCGCCCTACACCCGGTCCACGGCGGGAAGCGACACGTTGTCATCCTCCCGGGGCTGCTGCTGGTGTTACTGACTTCGGCTCGTCAGGGTGAACTTCGGCGAAGTCCCGGAAGAACCTTGAGCGGTGCCGGTATCCCGTGGTGTGTGAGGTATGCGGATGGGGGCGGCCTGACCGCTGCAGGACGTCAGCGCCGGGAGTCGCTGCGGATGCAGGCGGCCAAGCTGTTCGAGCAGAAGGTCAAGCCGCCGGAAGTGGCACGGCACCTGCGGGTGAGTCTGAAATCGGCCTATCAGTGGCACCAGTTGTGGCGGGACGGCGGTCATGAGGCTCTCGCCTCGCGTGGTCCGGGCGGATCACGTTGCCGTCTGTCACCGCGGTGTCTGAAGAAGCTGGTCATGTGCCTCGAGCTGGGGCCAGCCGCGCACGGCTGGGTGGAGGGGACCAGGTGTGGACCGCCGCTCGGGTGGCCACGCTGATCGGCAGGAAGTTCCACGCCTCCTACAGCGTCTCCGGTGCGACAAGGCTGATGCACCGGCTCGGCTTCAGTCCGCAGGTCCCCGCACGGCGGGTTGCCGAACGCGACGAACAGGCCGTGACCGTGTGGAAGGGGGCGACCTGGGCCGAGGTAAAAGAGCTCGGGCGGCCTGCGGAGGCTACATCTGCTTCGAGGACGAGGCAGGCTTCACCCGCCGGCCGCCCAGAGGCCGTACCTGGGGCCGACGTGGCCGCACCCCGGTCGTGACGGTAAGTGGGCGGCGTTCAGGACGGCTGTCGGTGGCCGGGCTGATTGCCATGCGCCCTGGCTCACGGACCCGGCTGTGCTACCGCCTGCGCCCACATCCCGCGGGCAAGGGCAAGCGCCGTAGCATGGGCGAGCGCGACTTCATCGCACTGATCGATGGCGTCCGCCAGCTCGTCAAGGCGCCGATCGTGCTGGTGTGGGACCGGCTGAACACCCATGTCTCCCACGCCATGGGCGAACTGATCGCCGAGCGTGAATGGCTGACGGTGTTCCTGTTGCCCGCGTACTCACCCGACCTCAACCCGGTCGAGTAGGTATGGGCACACGTCAAGCGCAGCTTGGCCAACCTCGCCGTCGTCGCCCTTGACCGGCTTGAAGCCCTTGTACGCAACCGGCTCAAGCGTCTTCAGTACCGGCCGGCCGCCCTCGACGGCTTCATAGCAGGCACCGGCCTGACCCTTGGCGATCCAACCTCACCCTGACACGCCGAAGTCGTCAGTACGACGGGGGCGGCGGCAGGGCCGCGCGGCGCTTGCTCCGGACTCCAATGACGATCGCCGCCACCAGACCGGCGACAGTCACTGCCGCTCCGGCTGCCGCCCAGCGCAAGTCGGGAGCGGAGGCGCTCGCGGAGTCCACGGCCTTACCGGTAACGGCGGACTCGGCAATTGTGCCGTGGGCCGCGTCGGTGTGGAAGCGGGAGTCGTTCGAGTCGGAGCGGTGGTCGCCCATCATGAACAGCCGGCCTTCGGGGACGACGAGGTCCAGCGGCGGGGAGAAGCTGTTCTGGGAACCGGGGTAGAGGTAAGGCTCCTTGAGGACCTTGCCGTCGACCGTCACCGTGCCGGTCCGGGACAGGACGATGTGCTCGCCGCCCCGGGCGATCACCCGTTTCAGGAGCGGGGCCTGGACGCCCCAGTCGTTTCCGTCGAACAGGGCGATGTCGCCGTCGCGCAGG
>NZ_JBHJYS010000050.1:0-18396 GCF_042270245.1 Streptomyces sp. NPDC055955 | reverse complement strand
GCGCGGGTCCTCGTACCCGCGCGCCGCCGCCCACGTCTTGCCGTGAACGACTACTCCGCGGCCGTCGCCTCCGCGAGGCCCGGCACGTCGGCGACGCTGTCCAGCACGTGGGTGTGCGGGTGCAGTTCGAGCTCCGTGCGCGGGAGCTGGCCGGTGAGGACGCCGACGACGACGCCCGCGCCCGCGTGGTGCCCCGCCTGGAGGTCGACGGCGGTGTCGCCCGCGACGAGCACCTTGCGGACGTCCACGACGCCGGTCTTCTCCATCGCCCGGTGGATCATGTACGGAGCGGGGCGGCCGCGGACGACCTCGTCGGCGGTGACGACCGCGTCGAGGTTGCCGCCCTCACCCGTGGACCAGCCGAGCGACGCGAGCAGCGGCAGGGCGACGTCAGCGCTGAATCCGGTGGTCAGGGCGACCTTGATGCCTCGGACGCGCAGTTCGGCGAGGGCCTTGTCGGCCTGGGCTATGGGCTGCGGCGGGACCTCTTCGTAGCGCTCCTTCAGGAACGCGCGGAAGACCGCGTACTGCCGCTCGACCAGCTCCGCGTCGGGGGTGCCGCCGCCGAGGCGCACCAGTGCGTCGATGGCCTCGCGCTTGTCCGTGCCCATCCACGTCTGGAGGTCCTGGGCGTCGACCGTCACGCCGGTCGACTCGACGGCGTGGCGCAGCGCCTCGTACACCGCCCCGTGCTCCTCGATCGTGGTGCCTGCCATGTCGAAGACGGCGAGTTCAATCACTGGGGTTCTCCTCGTCAGTGCGGTACCGGCCGACGACGGTGCGTCCCTCGGCGGTGTTCTCGATGGTGAAGTTGGCGAGTGCGGGCAGGTAGCGGTCGTCGGCGTACTCCAGGGGGACGCCGTCCCGCGAGAACGCCAACCGCCTCACGCGCAGCAGGGGTTCACCCGGCTCGATGCCGAGGAGCGCCGAGTCCTGCGTGTCGGCGGCGATGGCGTCGATGGTGTGGCGGGCGTGGTGCAGGTCCACGTCACGGGCGCACAGGGCCTCGTAGATCGAGCCCGCGTCGGGGTCCATGTCGAACAGGTGCCGGCCGACGTGGAGGACGAACGTGGAGCGCTCGACCATGACCGGAACACCGTCCAGGTGGCGCAGCCGGACCAGGTCGACCACGGGTTCGCCCTCGTCGAGGCCGAGCCGTGCGGCGGCCTCCGGGGAGGCCCGGCGGCGGGCGACCTCGACGGTCAGCTGACCGGGTTCACGGCCGATGGATCTGGCCCACTGGGTGAACGACATGAGCGACGCGAAGGGCTGCGACGGGGCCGCCCTCCTGGCGACGGGCGGCTTGCCCCGGCCGCCCACGAGATGCCCGTCCGACCGCAGTATCGACAACGCCTGCCTGACCGGCCCCCGTGACGTCCCGAACTCTTCGCAGAGCTGGGACTCACTCGGTACCGGCTCGCCCTCCGGCCACTCACCGGACTCGATACGCCGCAGGAACTCGGCGCCGAGCTGCTCGTGGAGCGGCGCTCTCTTACTTGTCTTCACAAGATGACTATCGCAGCTCGACCCTCCCCTTCTCAAGGCCCGCGACCGACCGATGAGGGGACACCCGATGACGTTTGGGGGTCGCTCACCCCCACCCCGGGGCACGGAAGGTAAACAGACGGAAAACTTGTACACACAAGTCTTGCCCCATGTGCCCGGGACCTCGCACGCTGCCATCCATGAGCATCACAACAGCGTCCCCCTCGCCCTTTGCCGATCTGCCCAGCGGCCGAAGCGACCTGGTCGTCGTCGGTGCCGGGGTCGTCGGCCTCGCCCACGCCTTCGAGGCCGCCCGGCGCGGTCTGACCGTCACGGTCGTCGAGCGGGACTGGCAGCCCGTGGGAGCCTCGGTACGCAACTTCGGGCACTGCTGCATCACGGCACAGCGCGGCGACCTGCTGGAACTCGCCTACCGTTCGCGGGCGGGATGGCTGGAGGCCGCGAAGAGCTCGGGCCTGTGGGCCAAGGAGGCCGGCGCCCTCGTGGTGGCGCGGTCGGAGGCGGAACTGGCTGTCCTGGAGGAGCTGCGCGAGGAGCGTGGCGCGGACACCGTCCGGCTGCGGACCCGCGAAGAGGTCGCGGGCGAGCTCGGCCGGGGCGCCGACGCCGGTGACATCGTGGGCGGCGCGTTCCTCCCCGACGACCTGCGCGTGAACCCGCGCGAAGCCGCCCCGGACCTGGCCGCATGGCTGTCCATACAGCCAGGGGTCACCGTGGTGTGGGGCACGAACGTGAACGGCGTCGAGGAGGGCACCGTCCACACCAGCCGCGGCCCGGTCCACGGCGACCGCATCCTCGTCTGCGTGGGCCACGACCTGGACCGCCTGTACCCCACGGCGGCGGAGGAGCACGGCATCGAGCGCTGCCGCCTCACGATGGCGCGGGTCACGGCGCCCGAGGCCTTCCGTACGGACGCGGCGATCCTCACCGCGACGTCCATGCTGCGCTACGACGCCTTCACGGCCATGCCGTCGGGGCCGAGGCTGCGCGAGGAGGTCACCGGTCACAGTCCCGAGCTGCTCGACGTCGTCGCGAACGTCATGTTCACCCGCCTGCCCGACGGCACGGTCCTGGTCGGGGACTCCCACGCCTACGGGCGCACCGCCACCCCGTTCGAGGACGAGCCGACGGCTCGACTGCTGCTCGACTCGGCGGCCGAGGTCCTCGGCGCCGGCGACCTGCGAGTGACGGAACGCTGGCAGGGCGTCTACGCGAGCAGCGGCCGCGGCCCGCTCCTGGTCCGCGACATGGCACCGGGCGTGCGGGCCATCTCGGTCACCTCGGGCATCGGCATGACGCTCTCGTTCGGCCTCGCCGCCGCCACGTTCGACGAGTCCCTGGCCGCGACGGCCTGACCGTCCGCCGCGGACGAGGTCCCGGCCACCACCACTCCACCCCGGCACAGAGGGCAGCCCGCGCCGCGAGCACGTCTCGCGGCGCGGGGCCCGGCACTGCGTAGCACTGCGGCACGTCACCCCCCGCACCCATCGCTCACCAGGCACCGAGGACAAGGAGACCACCATGCCCGACGGCACCCGGCCAGGGGTCGCGCCCGCCCCGCTCCGGTCCCCCGCGGCAGACCCCGCTTCCGCCCGGCGGTCACTGCGCTGGCGCTGGCAGATCTTCGCCGTCACCTGGATCGCGTACGCGGGCTTCTACTTCGTGCGGCAGGCGTTCTCGGTCGCCAAGCTCGGCATTCTGGACGACCCCTCGGTCAACCACACCCTCACGTCCCACACGCTCGGACTGATCGACGCCGTGTATCTCGCGGCGTACGCGGTGGGGCAGTTCGCGTGGGGTTCGTGGGCGGACCGGTTCGGGCCGCGGGTCGTCGTGATCGGCGGCATGGCGGGCGCGGTGGTCGCGTCGGCGGTCATCGGCCTGAGCACCTCGCTCGTGGTGTTCGGCGTCGCGATGGCCGTGCAGGGGCTCGCGCAGTCCACGGGCTGGGCCCCGCTGTGCAAGAACGTGACCAGTTTCGTGCCGGTGAGGGAGCGCGGCCGGATCCTCGGCCTGTGGTGCACGAACTACGCGTTCGGCGGCCTCGCGGCGCCTCCGTTCCTCGGCTGGTGGGCCTACTCCGTCTTCGACAGCTGGCACGCGGCGTTCCTGGCCGGGTCGGCGACGCTGGCCGTCGTCCTCGCGCTGTTCGTCGTCTTCCAGCGCGACGAGCCCGCGGACGTCGGCCTCCCCCGGCCGGACGCCGCGGAGGCGACCGCCGAGTCCGACGCCGCCCCCGAGCCGGCCGAGGCGCCCCTCACCTCGCGGGAGATCTACCGGGAGATCCTGCGCAACCGGATGGTCCTCACGCTGAGCGCCGCGTATTTCCTGCTCAAGCCCGCCCGGTACGCGCTCCTGCTGTGGGGCCCGGTGATCGTCAGTGAACGGCTGCCCGAGGTGGGCAAGTTGGAGGCCACGCTGATCCCGGTGGCGTTCGGCGTGGCCGGCGTGCTCGCGCCGATGACGGTCGGCTGGATCTCGGACCGCCTGTTCTCCTCCCGGCGAGTGCCGCCGTGTGTCCTCTCGCTCGGTCTGCTGATGGTGATGCTCGCGGCGTTCGTGCCCCTCACCGCGACGGGCAGCACCTGGACGATGGTCGGCGTCCTGGCCGTGATCGGTTTCGGCCTCTACGCAGCCGACGCCCTGATCGCGGGCGTCGCGGCCGTCGACTCGGGAGGCGCGGCCGGGGCGGGCACCGCCATCGGTTTCGTCAACGGCTGCGGCTCCGTCGGCGCGATCCTCGGCGGCCTGCTCCCGGGCTTCCTCTCGACCACGGCACTCTTCTACGGCTTCGCTGCCGCCGCGGCACTCGCGGGAGTGGTCATGCTGCCGCACTGGAACCGGACGGCCGCGACGGCCTGAGGACCGCGGGGTCCGGCCAGGGGTTGATCAAGTTTTTGCCCTTGGCCGGATCGCGCCCGTCCAGCGTTCCTCCGTTCCGGCATCGACCCGCGCGCCGCCGGGATTTGCGATGGGGACCGTTTCACCCTGTCAAGCAAAGAGCGGCCGAAACCGTCGGGTCACGAGCCTGCGCCGGGTTACCGGCGCGTTGACCGTACACAGCGGCGTGTCACACGCTCGACATATAGGTGCCGGATACAACTGGTTCGGCGCCGGAACGGCATGCAGGAGGAACGTATGTGTGGCATCACCGGCTGGGTCTCCTTCGATCGCGACCTGCGCGCTTCGGCCGACACATTGGATGCGATGACGCAGACGATGGAGTGCCGCGGCCCGGACGACCGCGGCACCTGGACCGAGGGACCCGTGGCCCTCGGCCACCGCCGGCTCGCGATCATCGACCTGCCGGGCGGGCGTCAGCCGATGACCGCCGAGACACCGCGCGGCACCGTCGCGCTCGTGTACTCGGGCGAGACGTACAACTACACGGAACTCCGCCGCGAACTGACCGGACGGGGCCACAGCTTCAGCACCGACTCCGACACCGAGGTCGTGCTGCGCGGCTACCTGGAGTGGGGCGAGGCGCTGGGCGAGCGCCTCAACGGCATGTACGCGTTCGCCGTCTGGGACGGCCGCGAGAACAAGCTCGTGATGATCAGGGACCGCATGGGCATCAAGCCCTTCTATTTCTACGAGACTCCGGACGGCGTCCTGTTCGGGTCCGAGCCCAAGGCCATCCTCGCCAATCCGCTCGCGAAGCCGCGGGTGACGCTCGACGGCCTGCGCGAGCTCTTCACCTTCGTGAAGACGCCGGGTCACGCCGTCTGGGACGGCATGCACGAGGTGGAGCCGGGCACCGTCGTGACCGTCGACCGCGACGGACTGCGGCAGCGGGCGTACTGGACACTGGAGACCCGCCCGCACACCGACGACCGCGCCACCACGATCGCGACCGTGCGCTCGCTCCTCGACGACATCGTGCGGCGCCAGCTCGTCTCCGACGTGCCGCGCTGCACTCTGCTGTCCGGCGGCCTCGACTCCTCCGCCATGACGGCGATCGCCGCGCGCCAGCTCGGCGAACAGGGCGAGACCGTACGCAGCTTCGCCGTGGACTTCGTCGGCCAGACGGAGAACTTCGTCGCCGACGAGATGCGGGGCACGCCCGACGCCCCGTTCGTGCACGACGTGGCGGAGGCCGCCGGCACCGACCACCGCGACATCGTCCTCGACTCGAACGAGCTGGCCGACCCGGAGGTCCGGGCCCGGGTGATCCGGGCCCGTGACATCCCCGCGGGATTCGGCGACATGGACGCGTCGCTGTATCTGCTGTTCCGGGCGATCAGGAAGCACTCGACGGTCGCCCTGTCGGGCGAGTCCGCCGACGAGGTGTTCGGCGGCTACCTCCAGTTCTTCGACGAGGAGGCGCGCGATGCCGACACGTTCCCGTGGCTGGTGCACATGTCCCGGCACTTCGGCGACGACTCCGACGTCCTGCGCGCCGACCTGGCCGGCGCCCTCGACCTGGACGGTTACGTCCGCGACAGCTACGCCCGCGCCGTGCGCGGCATCCGGCGCCTGGACGGCGAGAGCGACTTCGAGTACAAGATGCGCAAGATGTGCCATCTGCACCTGACCCGGTTCGTGCGGGTCCTGCTCGACCGCAAGGACCGCGCGAGCATGGCCGTCGGCCTGGAGGTGCGGGTCCCGTTCTGCGACCACCGCCTCGTCGAGTACGTGTACAACACGCCCTGGTCGCTGAAGTCGTTCGACGGCCGGGAGAAGAGCCTGCTGCGCGAGGCGACCGCGGACGTGCTGCCGAAGTCGGTGTACGACCGGGTGAAGAGCCCGTATCCGTCGACGCAGGACCCGAAGTACGCCGTCGCGCTCCAGAACCACGCGAAGGATCTGCTCGCCCGGCCCTCGCACCGGGTGTTCGACCTGGTGGACCGGGAGCGGGTGGCGCAGGTCGCACACCGTGAGGCACCGCAGATCACGCAGGCGTCCCGGCGCGGACTCGAACGCACGCTGGACCTCGCGCTGTGGCTGGACCTGTACAACCCGGAGCTGGTCCTGCCCTGAGCCCGGCCCGCCCGGGCGGCGGCGCGCGGCGTCGGCCGTACGCTGCCGCCGGGGCGCGGCGCCCTGTGCGCCGAGTCCTCAGCCCGCGTAGACGTCCTCCACGTACAGTCCGTCCGCGATCAGGCCGGCCAGCCAGCGCTCGGCCTCGGCCTCGTCGGCTCCCGGCGTGCGATCCCGGAACAGGGCGCGGAACGCGTCGCGGACACCGGGCGCCATCCGGGCCCCGTCACCGCAGACGTAGACGCGCGCCCCGGAGCCGAGCAGCGCCCACAGTTCGTCGGCCTCGGCGGCCACCCGGTGCTGGACGAAGGCGTGGCCCGCCTCGGGCGCCTCGCTGAAGACGGGGCGCAAGGAGACGGCACCCGCGGCCTCGGCGGCGCGCAGTTCGTCGGCGTGCAGGAAGTCGCCGCGGGGGTGGTCGCAGCCGAAGTAGCACAGGGCGGGCGCGAGCGGGGTGCCGGCGGCGAGCAGGGCGCCGCGGTCGGCGATGGCGCCGCGGAACGGCGCGAGGCCCGTCCCCGCGGCGATCATGACGACGGGGGTCTCTGCGTCGTTCGGGACGCGGAAGACCTCGCGGCACGGCTGCACGCGGGCGAGCACCGTGTCACCGGGCCGGAGCCCGGCCAGGTACGTCGATCCGGTGCCGCGGAACCGGCCGCGGCCCGAGCGGGCCGGGGCGTCGAGGACGGACACCATGAGGTCGGCGTGCGTGGGGCTCCGCTCCGCGCTCGACGAGATCGAGTAGTGCCGGGGCTTGAGCGGCGGCAGCAGGTCGAGGAGCTGTGGCCAGGTCAGCGCGCCGCGCAGCGCGGGGTGGTCCTCCACGAGTTCGACGAGCGTGCGCGGGTCGTCGGCGAGGGCCCCCAGCGCTGCCTTCTCGGGAGGGCAGGGGTTGGCCTCGGCGAGCAACGCCACCTGTGCCGGGGTGGGGACCTGCCCCAACTCGACGTGGCACGTGAAAAGTTCACGGACCGTCAGCGGCCGGTCGAGCGCGAGCCCGTCGCGGCGCGGGCGGCGGGCCCTGATGTCGAGGACCGTGTCCAGGCCGACGCCGAAAGCGTCGGCCGCCCGTTCCACGAGCGCGGGATCCTGCGCGGGCAGCACGGTGAGATGGTCCCCCGTGCGGTACGTGACGCCCTCGGGCAGCGCGAGGCGCACGAAGCGCTTGGTGCGCGGGTGGTCGGGCGCGGTGAGGGAGCTTGCCTCGGTGACGGTGAACGGGACGAGCCCGTGCCGGGCCGCCGCGGCGTCGAGCGGCCCGCCGCCGATCTCCCGGATCTCGTACGCGTCCTCGGGCTCAGCGGTGCCGGCCGGAGCGGCGTCGGGGTCCCCGTACTGCGTGAGGAGCGCGGCACGCAGTCCCGTCGTGAAGGTGCGGACGGTCGCGTTGAGGTCGCCGGAGGCGTCGGCCGCGGCGCGCTCGCACAGGCGGGTGCCGCCGAGGGCGTCGAGCCGTTCGTCGATGCGGGTCGGGACGTGCTGGTAGGTGGCGGCCCAGTTGCGGTCGCCCACGCCGAGGACCCCGTAGGTGACGTCGTTCGCGGCGCCGTCCGGCGCGCTGTCGAGCCACGTGGCGAACTCGGCCGCGTCGTCGGTGGGCCGGCCGTTGTAGGAGGCCGCGACCACGACGACGGGACGGTCGCTGGGCAGGCCTCCCGCATGGGTGTCGAGGGGCGCGACGGCCGTGTCGCAGCCCAGCGCGGCGACGTCGTCGGCGAGCTGCTCGGCGAGGCCGCGGCAGGTCCCGTAGTTGCTGCCGTGCAGGAACAGGACGCCGGTGCCGGGCCGCACCCGTGCGGGCAGCGTCTCCGGAGCCGCCGTCCGCTCCTCGACGGGCGCGTGGCCGGGCAGGGCCGGGTGCCTGCGGTCGGCGGAGGTGCGCGGGACGAGCGTGAGGGTGAAGCCCTCGGGCTTGAGCGTCAGCGTCTCCTTGACGGTGAGGTCGTAGTCGGCGTGGTCGACCAGCCGGTATCGGTGCACCAGGAGGGCGAGCAGCATCGTCGCCTCGTGGAGCGCGAACTGCCTTCCGATGCAGGCGCGTTCACCGGTGCCGAACGGCTTGAAGGCGTGCGGTGAGCGCGCGGCCTCCGCCTCGGGCGTGAACCGGGAGGGGTCGAACAGCTCCGGGTTGTCGCCCCACACCGGCTGCCGGTGCAGCATCGGAGCGAGGACGGTGACCGGCTGCCCCGCGCGCAGCGGGATGCGCCCGCCGAGCAGCGTGTCCTCGCGCGCGTGGCGGCTGAACGCGGCCGCGGTCGGCCACAGTCGGAGCGCCTCGTTCAGTACCTGCCGCGTGTACGTGAGCCGGCCGACCTCGTCGAAGGTGGGCTCGGGATCCGCCGCGTCCCCGAACAGGGCGTCGGCCTCACGGCGTACGAGGTCGAGCACGGCCGGGTGCTTGGCGAGGTAGTACAGGGCGAAGGACATCGCGCCCGACGTGGTCTCGTGGCCCGCGATGAGGAAGGTGATGACCTGGTTGCGGATGTTCGCCGTGTCCAGCGCGGAGCCGTCGGGATGGCGGGCGGTGAGCATCAGGCCGAGCAGGTCGTCGCCTTCGGGCGCGTCGCTCCGCGCCGCGATGACGTCGTCGACCACCTGTGCCAGATAGTCCGCGTCGGCCTTGAAGGCCGCGTCGGCGGCCGAGTGGTCGGAGCCGGGCGTGCGGGCGAGACGCTTCATCGACCATTCGAGGCAGCGGACCATGGCCTCTACGAAGGGGTGCGGCTCGGAGCCCTCGAAGGACCCGAAGTCGTAGCCGAAGCCCGCGAGTCCGATGGTGTCGAGGGTCATGCGCGTCATGTCGCCCGGCACGTCCACGGGGCTGCCCGAGTGCGCGGCGCGGTCCCAGGACTCGATGAGGCGGCGGGACACCTGGTACATGACGGGGTGGTAGGTCCGCATCGAGCCCAGGGCGAAGGCGGGCATGAGGATGTCGTGGGCGCGGGCCCAGTTCGGTTCGTCGTTGTAGGCGGTGAAGAGGCCGTCGGCGGTGAAGGCGCGGACGTTCTCCAGGGCGGGGCCCACGTGCTTGGCGAAGCGGGTCTCGTCGGCGAGTTCGGTGACGAGGTCGAGGTCGCTGACGAAGAGGGCGTCGCGGCCGTGCAGCCTGCGCACGAGCGCGGGGCCGTGGCGGCGGGACAGCTCCATGACCTGCTGAAGGGGCGCGGGTCCGGGACCCGTGGCGGAGATGTCGATGAGCGGAAGGCCGTCGGTGGGGGCCGGCGGGAGCAGCGCGGAGTCGGGCATGGGGGCGGCAACTGCCTTTCGCGGTACGGAGTTCGGTGCGTGTCCAGCTTGATCCCGTGGCCCCGCCGGGCCGGGCCGCCGCACTACATGATTGTGTAGTGCCCCGTGGCGCGCCGCGCTTGCGCTCGCCGGGCGGGCGTGCCATGGGGCGGACGTGCCCCAGGCCCGGCCGCGCCACGGGACCGGGCGTGACAGGCGAAAGGGGTACACGATGGACGGGGTGCTGTGGCGCAATCGCGCGATGCTGCTCTTCGACCGGATCCCGATGCCCGTCGCGGTGTGCGGACCACGCGGGACGATCATGCTGGCGAACGCGGCGATGGCCGCCGAGTGCGACACCACCCCCGGCCGCCTGAAGGGCCGGGACATCCTGCATCTGTTCCGCCCTCGGGACGAGTCGCAGCTTCTCCGCATCGCCGAGGCTCTGCGTCTGCGGCGCCGCTCCCGCTACCAGGTCTCCGTCACCTGGGTGACGCCCGACGGGGCCCTTCGGGAGGGCGAACTGACGGTGGATCCGGTGAGCGACACGGTCGACCGGACGCCGGACCTGCTGGTCATGCTGCGGGTCGTCGGCGAGCGCCCGCCCGCGCCCGACCGGCCACGGGCGACGGCGGGGGCGGCCGAGTCGCGGATCCTCGAGCTGCTCGCCGCCGGCGCCACCACGGCCCAGGCGGCTCGCGACACGGGCCTGACCACGGACGGCGTCAACTACCACCTGCGGCGCCTGTCCCGGCGATGGGGCGCGACGAACCGTACGGAGCTGGTCGCGCGCGCCTACGCGTCGGGCGTGCTGGCGCCCGGAGTCTGGCCGCCGCGCGCCGCGGCGCCGGACGGCTGACGGCTCCTCGCGAGGGGCGGGGTCACGCCTGGTCCATGCCCGGGACCGGCGCGCCCGAAGGCAGTCCGGCCTCGACGTAGGCGTCGTAGCGGACCCTCCACGGGGCGAGCGTCCCCGCGTGCGGGCCGTCGAAGCTCTCGCCCCGGTCGGCCGCGTCCAGGGCGTCGAGGCAGATCTCCCAGCCGGCGGCATTACGGGCCGCGGTGTCGGCGGCCTCCAGGACATTGGTCAGGGTGAAGCGGGTGTGCCCCTCGTCGAGCGCCTCCAGGTCGAAGCGGAGTTCGTCGCCGCCCCAGCTGAAGGAGAGGTGGCGCGGCGCGTCCACGGCGAGGACGCGACCGGTCGACTCCGGCATGTTCGGGTCGCCGTGGAAACGGATCACGCCGCCCGCGCGCAACTCGATCTCGACCTGGGAGGGGAACCAGTGCGCGAGTTCGGCGGGGTCCGTGACGTATCGCCAGACCCGCTCGATCGGATGGTCGTACGTGCGGGTGAAGCGGACGGCGGGGCGGCCGTCGTCGAGCGGGGCGTAGCGGCCGCTGTGGCCGGGGTGCGGGGTGGTCATGGCCTTCAGTCCTTCGCTGGTTCGTCGTCCTCGGGGGCGTGGGCGTCGAGGCGGCGCCCGAGTGCGTCGAGGCGGTCGTTCCACAGGCGCCGGTAGGGCTCGATCCAGGCGTCGAGCTCGGCGACCGGTCCGGGTTCGAGCCGGTAGACGCGGCGCTGGGCCTCCTGCTCGACGTCGACCAGGCCCGCCTCGCGCAGTACCCGCAGGTGCTTCGAGGTGCTGGGCTGACTCAGGCCGCACGCCTCGACGATCTCACCGACGGGCCGCGGGCGCTCGAGCAGCAGCGCGACGATGGCGCGGCGGTGCGGATCGGCGAGGGCGGTCCAGACGGCGGGTGCGGGCATGGGTTGAATATGCCTCATTGGTTATATGCCGGTCAAGGCATGTAAGGGACGACGCCCAGCAGGCCGGCGGTGGCGACCCCCTCGGCCACGGCGGCTCCCGGATAGTGTTCGAAGGTTGAAGCAAGCACAGCTCTCGCCATCCGGACCCGGAGCCGCCATGTCCCAGCCGTCCCGTCCGTACGTCCTGCTGTCCGCCGCCGTCTCGCTCGACGGCTGCCTGGACGACGCCGGGCCCGAGCGCCTGCTCCTGTCCAACGCCGAGGACTTCGACCGGGTCGACGCGGAGCGCGCGTCGTGCGACGCGATCCTCGTGGGGGCGGGCACTCTGCGGGCCGACCGGCCGCGGCTCCTGGTCAAGTCGGCGCAGCGGCGCGCCGACCGGGTGGCCGCCGGGCTGCCCGCTCACCCGTTGAAGGTGGCGGTGACCGCTTCGGGCGACCTGGACGCGGGGGACCCGTTCTGGACGACGGGCGGCGACAAAGTCGTGTACACCACCGACGCCGGGGCGGTCCTCGCGCGGGAGCGGCTCGGCGCGCTGGCCGAGGTGACCGCCCTCGGTGACACCGTCGACTGGGCGGGGGTGCTCGACGACCTGGCCTCGGCGCACGGCGTGCGGCGCCTGATGGTGGAGGGCGGCGCCCGGGTCCACACCCAACTGCTCCAGCGCGGCCTGGCCGACGAGGTGCAGCTGGCACTGGCGCCGCTCGTCGTGGGCGAACTGGGCGCGCCCCGGCTCTTCGGCCCCGGCGCCTACCCCGGCGGCAGCCGGCACCGGATGCGGCTCCTGGAGACCCGCCCGGTCGGCGACGTGGTGCTGATGCGGTACGCGCCCCGCGCTCCCGGCACCGACGACTCCGCCACCGCGGCCGACCGGCACTGGCTCGCCCTCGCCTGCGCCCTCGCCGCGGACTGCCCGCCCTCCGAAACGGCGTTCAGCGTCGGCGCGGTGATCGTCGCGAGTGACGGCACGGAGCTGGCCCGGGGGCACTCCCGGGAGGGCGGTGACCCGGTCGTGCACGCCGAGGAGGCGGCGCTCGCCAAGATCGAACCGGCGGACCCCCGGCTGCGTACCGCCACCGTGTACAGCAGCCTCGAACCGTGCGCCCGACGCGCGTCACGGCCCAGGCCCTGCGCCCGGCTCATCCTCGACGCGGGCGCGCGGCGCGTGGTGACGGCCTGGCGGGAGCCCGACACCTTCGTGGCGGGCGCCGACGGCATCGGAATCCTGGAGGGCGCGGGCGTGACTGTCGCGGAGATTCCTGACCTCGCCGAGGCGGCGATTCGCCCCAATCGGCACCTCATTCTCACTACAGGTACACATAAGGATTGAATAAGCGCAGAATGAGAAGTGCGTGGCAACCCGCCGCGCCACGCGGTCAGGCTTCGAAACCTAAGGAGTCGATTCTCATGGCCGACGTTCACCACAGGACTGACCTCTCCAGTCACCCTGATGTCTCGGAAATGCGGGACCGGTACGCGCGCGTACTCGGTGGCCGCGATGTGGCGCTCATGGACGCACCGGTCTTCCTGATCGGTCTCTACTGCGCCATCTCTCCCTGGGTGGTCCACTACAGCGCCAACCAGCCCCAGCTCGCGACCCATAACCTGATCATGGGTATCGCGATCGGAGTCCTGGCCGTCGGGTTCGCCGTCACCCCGACCCGTATGTACGGCCTCAGCTGGGCCATGTGCGCCATGGGCGCCTGGATGATCATCGCGCCGTGGGTCGTGGGATCCAGCCCCGACCTGGGAGTCATCCTCAACAACGTGATCATCGGTGGTCTCATCGTTCTGCTCGGGCTCTTGTGCGCGAGCCTGTCGATGAAGGCCGGCCGGGCAACGTAGTAGGCGACGCCGCACCAAGGGAGTCGGCAGATCCGACGGAATCGGGAGTCACTGACGGCCCGGGAGCACTCACACCGCTCCCGGGCCGCCGCCGTTCCAGCGTGACGAGCGCGATGCCCACGCACGCGGCGGCGAGCAGCGCGACCTCGGCGCCTCCCGGAGCACCCGCCGTGCCCAGGGCCCAGTCGCCGATCCGCACCGTGAACGGCACGGTGAGCTGGACGGCGGCGGTGAACACGGGCCCCTTGAGCAGAATCAGCCGGTGCTGCACCAGATAGGCGGGGGCGTACACGGCGCCCCCGAGGAGCGCGATCTGGGTCCATTGCGCCGATGACGGGGGATGCGCGAGGAGCCCGGGCAGGGCGAGGGGCAGCAGCATCACGGTGGCGGCGGCGAGAAGCACGGGCAGCACGGCCAGTGGTGGCAGTCCGGCGAGAGTGCGCCGGTAGAGGAACCCGTACACGGCGAACCCGAGCATCCCGGCGAGCGCGAGGAGCAGACCCGGGGCGTCGAGGGTGCCCTGGCCCCCGAGTGCCGCGCAGGCGCCGGTCGCCGCCGTGGCGATCAGGGCGCCGACCACGGAGCGTGCGCTCGCGCGCTCGCCGAACCAGAACGCGCCGATCACCACGCCGGCGCACGGCATGAGGGCCACGACGAGGTTCGTGAGGGAGGTGCCGACGCGCGGGATGGCGAGGAGGGTGCCCGTCGCGTATCCGGCGAAGCCCAGCAGAGCCAACAGACAGACCAGCCAAGGTCGATGGGCCGCTCGACGCAGGTGCGCACGCCCCGAGGTGCGGGCGGCCGCGAAGGCGGTGAGGACCACGCAGCACACTGCGGTGCGCCCCGTGGCGACCGTCAGGGGCCCGGCGGCCCCGACGAGTGCGCCGGACATGAGCCAGGTCCCGGCGAGCAGCGCGACGAGTACCGTCGCGAGCAGCGGCACGAGCGCGCGCCCGGCCACCGGGAGACGCCTGTTCCCGGTCACGCCCTCACGCACGCTCTCGCTCCCCCTGAGTCGTGGCCACACGTCCGTCGAGTCTGTCACCGTCGGCGGCCAAGTCACGGAAAGATCCATGGTTTCCGGGAGACGACGGCTCGTCCGAGGCAGGGTGGAGGCCGAGCGGTCGCGGATGGAGTGGAGGGCTGATGAACGACTTCGATTCCGGGTCGGCGTCCGGGACGGGCGCGGGAGGCCCGTGGGAAGCGGGCGCCGGGGGTTCCTGGGAGGCGGGGGCCGCCGGTGTGCTGCTCCTGCCCTCCGGACGGGCGGTTCGCGGGCGGGGCCTGCGCCGCCCGCTGCCACCGGGCCCCTCACCCTCGTACGCGGTCCATCTCCTCGGCCGGCGGCCGCCCGAAGTCCCATGGGAGTCGCGGTGGCTGCGGTGGCCCGACTTCTGGCTGCCGAGCAACCGTGCCGAGGCCCGGGAGGTGTTCACCCAGGCGTGGGAGCGGGCCGCCGGGGAGCGGGTCGAGTTCGCGTGCGGCGGTGGCCGCGGGCGGACCGGGACGGCGCTGGCCTGCCTGGCGGTCCTGGACGGCGTACCGTCCGAGCGCGCCGTGGAGTTCGTGCGCGGGAACTACGACCCGCACGCGGTGGAGACCCCCTGGCAGAAGCGGTACGTGCGGCAGTTCTCGGGCTGACACCACTTGCCTCAAAGCGACAGTGCCCGGCCGGGGGCGGCGGCGGGCGGCGGAAAATGAGTTGCGGCGGCCCGGCCGTCGCCCCGCATCATGGTCGGGCCACGCCCCCGACAGCCCTGGAGCACGGAATGCGTCATTCCTTCGAAGCAGTTCAGCGCCCTGACCGGACGAACTCTTTCGAGGACTCGACCTTCCATGCATGCCCAGCCCTCGCGGCACACCCTGAACATCGGCATTCTCGCCCACGTCGACGCCGGTAAGACCAGCCTCACCGAGCGCCTCCTCTTCGACACCGGCGCGATCGCCCGCCTCGGCAGCGTCGACGCGGGCGACACCCGTACCGACACGGGCGAGATCGAGCGGCAGCGCGGCATCACGATCCGCTCCGCCGTCGCCGCGTTCACCGTCGGCGACGTCCAGATCAACCTGATCGACACCCCCGGGCACTCCGACTTCATCGCCGAGGTCGAGCGCGCCCTCGAAGTCCTCGACGGCGCCGTGCTCCTGCTGTCCGCCGTAGAGGGCGTCCAGGCCCAGACGCGCGTCCTCCTGAAGACGCTGCGTCGGCTGCGGCTGCCCACGCTCGTCTTCGTCAACAAGATCGACCGGGCGGGCGCCCGGGACGAGGCGCTGCTCGACGAGGTCCGCCGTCGTCTGACCCCGCACGTCGTGCCGCTCACGACGGTCCACGACGCGGGCACCGCGCACACCCGGACGGAACCGCGACGGCTCACCGACCCGGCCGTACGGGCCGCTGTCGCGGAAGCGCTCGCCGAGGTCGACGACTCGGTGCTCGCGGGCCTCGTCGACGGCCCCGAACCCTCCACCGCCGACCTGCGCCGCGCCCTGGCGGCCCGCACCGCGGACGGCTCCGTCCACCCCGTCCTGTTCGGGTCGGCCATCGGCGGCCAGGGGGTCGCCCAACTCGTCCGGGAGATCCCCCGTCTGATCCCGCTCCCGCCGGTCGCGCCCAGCCCCGCAGCCGCACCGCGCGGCACCGTGTTCGCGGTACGACGCGGCCCGGCGGGCGAGCGGGTCGCCTATCTCCGCCTGTACGAGGGGGAGGTGGCGGAACGTCAGCGGGTGACGTTCCTGCGGGACGCGTCCGACGGCTCCGTCACCGAGATCCACGGACGGGCCACCGGGCTCGACGTGGTGGGGCGAACGACCCACACCCTCACGGCCGGGAACATCGGTGAGCTGCGGGGAGTGCCGGACGTCCGGGTCGGCGACCGGCTCGGTCCGCGCGACGGCCCCGGCCGGGTGCCGGGTTTCGCACCGCCCACGCTGGAGACCCTGGCTCGGGCCGTGCGCCCCGGCCGCTCGGCGGCTCTGCGCAGTGCGCTCCTCGACATCGCGGGGCAGGATCCGCTGCTCCACGCGGAGGCCGCGCCTGAGGGAAACACGGCCCTGCTGCTCTACGGCGAGGTACAGAAGGAGGTCCTGGCCGCGACCCTCGTCCAGGACTACGGCATCGAGGCCGTCTTCGAGCCGAGCCGCATCCGCTGCGTCGAGCGACCCGCGGGCACCGTCGAGGTGTACGAGGACATCACGGACCATCGCGAGACGGGATTCTGCGCGACGGTCGGGCTGCGCGTGGAGCCGGGGACGCGGGGATCGGGGCGGGTCTTCGCGTACGAGACGGAGCTGGGCGCGCTGCCCCGGGCGTTCCACCAGGCCGTGGAGGACACGGTGCACGCGACGCTCGGCGAGGGGCCGCGCGGGTGGCCCGTGACGGACTGCCGAGTCACGCTCGTCCGCTCCGGGTTCTGGTCGCCGATCAGTGTCGCCGGGGACTTCCGGGGGCTGACGCGGCTCGTCCTGCGGCGCGCTCTGGAGCAGGCGGGGACGACGGTGCACGAGCCGGTGCACGCGTTCGAGGTGGAGATCCCACTGGACGCGCTCGCCGCCGTGATCGCCCGGCTCTCCGCCGCGGAGGCCGAGTTCGGTGACACGACGGGCGGCACCACCTCCTGGGTGGTCACGGGCACGCTTCCGGCCCGCAAGGTCCGGGAGGCCGAGCTCGCCCTGCCGGGTCTGACGCGCGGGGAGGGCGTGTGGTGGTCCCGGGTGTCCGGCGACCGACCTGTGCGGGCGCCGGAGCATGCGGCGTAGGCAGCGGCTCTGCCCGCGTCGCGTCCCCGGGTCCCGGGACTCCCGCGTGTCGCGGCGCGCGCGGGGGTGCGCCACGCTGGAGGGAATCGGTACGCGACGCGCGAGCGGGAGGCGGCGAAGACCATGGCGATGGAACCCGTCGAGGCGCTGGAACGGGTCGCCTTCCTCCTGGAGCGCACGCTCGCACCCCCGTATCGGGCCGGAGCCTTCCGTACCGCCGCCCAGGTGCTCGGCGCGCTGCCGGACGGGGAGGTGGCCGAGCGCGCCGCGGCCGGGACGCTCGAGTCCCTCAAGGGGGTGGGGCCCAAGACGGCGCAGGTGGTCCGGGAGGCGCTGGCGGGCGAGGTGCCGGACTACCTGGAACGCCTGGAGAGCGAGGGCGCGGCGGCGCCGCTCGCGGAGGGGGGCGAACGGCTGCGCGCGCTGCTGCGCGGCGACTGCCATCTGCACTCCGACTGGTCGGACGGCGGAAGCACCATCGAGGAGATGGGCCGCGCGGCGATCGCGCTCGGGCACGAGTGGGCGGTGCTGACCGACCACTCTCCGCGCCTGACGGTGGCGCGCGGCCTGTCGCCGGAGCGGTTACGTGAACAGCTGGCCGTGGTGGCGGAGTTGAACGAGCGCTGGGCTCCCTTCCGGCTGCTCACCGGCATCGAGTGCGACATCCTCGCCGACGGTTCCCTCGACCAGGAGCCCGAACTCCTCGACCGGCTCGACGTGGTCGTCGTGTCGGTCCACTCCAAGCTGCGCATGGACGCCCCGGCGATGACGCGCCGGATGGTGGCCGCGGTGACGAACCCGCTCGCCGACGTGCTCGGACACTGCACGGGACGGCTCGTGACGGGAAGGAACAAGGTGGGGCGGGGCCGCCCCGAGTCGCAGTTCGACGCGAAGGCCGTGTTCGCGGCGTGCGCGGAGTCGGGCACCGCGGTCGAGATCAACAGCCGCCCCGAACGCCTCGACCCGCCCCGCCGGCTGCTGCGCGAGGCCGTGGCGGCGGGCACGCTGTTCTCCGTCGACACGGACGCGCACGCACCGGGCCAGCTCGACTGGCAGCCCCTCGGCTGCGCCCGCGCCGAGGAGTGCGAGGTGCCGGCCGGCCGCGTGGTGAACACGTGGCCGGCCGACGAACTCCTCGAGTGGACACGAACACGCCGGGTCCCGAGCCGGGCGGGGTAGAGGCGGGGGCGCGGGGCGCGTCGTCCGGCGCGCAGGCTCGCTAGGGCCTGTCGTCACATTCCCGTCGTCCGCCCGAGGGGCGGGCCCGGCGGCGTCTGGTGCGTGCGATCGCAAGGCGCCGGAGAGTCCTTGTAGCG
>NZ_JBHJYS010000049.1:0-20989 GCF_042270245.1 Streptomyces sp. NPDC055955 | reverse complement strand
GACTCATGACGCGCGACGACATCACCCAGCGCAGCCTCCAACGCATCCGCGTCCAAAGCACCAGTCAACCGCAAAGCCATCGGCACGTTATACGTAGCGCTCGGCCCCTCAAGCTGGTTAAGGAACCACAAGCGGCGCTGCGCAAACGACAGCCCCACCACATCCGGCCGCTCCCTGCGGACCAGCGCCAGACGCACCTTTCCTGCGTTCTCACCCAGCCGTTCCGCCAGTTCGGCCACGGTGGGGGCCTCGAACAGGGCGCGGATCGGCAGCTCGACACCCATCGTGGATCGGATGCGGCTGATCAGACGGGTCGCCAGCAGGGAGTGACCGCCCAGGGCGAAGAAGCCGTCATCGATGCTGACCCGCTCTAGACCCAACACCTCACTGAACAGGGCACACAGGGCTTCCTCGCGCGGATTTCGCGGGTTCCGTCCTGTCGTGCTGCTCAGATCCGGGGCCGGCAGGGCCCTGCGGTCCAGTTTGCCGTTCGGGCTCAGCGGCAGCGCGTCAAGGACGACGAGCGCCACGGGCACCATGTACCCCGGCAAGGACCGGGCCATGCCCAGACGCAGTTCCTGGGCCTCCAGTTCCTGTCCCGGTGCAGCAACGGCATAGCCGACCAGACGCCGGTCCCCTGGTCGGTCCTCGCGTACTACGACGGCGGCTTGGCGTACTCCGGGCTGGGCGGCCAACGCAGCCTCGATCTCGCCCAGTTCGATGCGGAAGCCGCGGACCTTCACTTGGTCGTCCGCACGCCCCAGGTACTCCAAGCTGCCGTCGGCACGCCAGCGGGCCAGGTCCCCGGTGCGGTACATGCGCTCGCCCGGAGCGCCGAACGGGCAAGCCACGAAACGCTCCGCCGTGAGCCCCGCACGCCCCAAATACCCACGCGCCAGACCAACACCTGCCACATACAACTCACCACTCACGCCCACCGGCACCGGACGCAACCCCGCATCCAACACGAACATCTGGGTGTTCCACATGGGTCGGCCGATGGGCACAACGGCCTGCTGCGAGTAGCTCGGGCTCCACTGCTCTGAGGTGACCTGAACGGTCGTTTCGGTCGGCCCGTAGAGGTTGATGAGGGAGGCGCCCCAGGCCGTCGCCGCACGCCCGGCGAGCGTGGTGGGCAGTGCCTCTCCACCGCACAGGATCATGCGTAGGGTGCCGCCTTCCACGCCGACGTTGTCGGGTAGGGGCAGCTCGGAGAGCAGGGAGGGCACAAAGTTGGCCATGGTGACCCCGTCGGACGTCATCTGGGCGATGAGACGCAGCGGTTCACGTGACGTGTCGGAGGTCGTCAGGGATATGGCGCCACCGTAGAGAAGGGGCAGCCAGATCTCGTAGCCCGCGGCGTCGAAGCTCAGCGACGTCCGCGCGAGCATGACGTCGTCGCTCGACGTACTGGTCTCGTGCTGGAGCCAGACCATCTGATGGCTGAGCGCGCCCTGGGTGACGACGACGCCCTTGGGCCGTCCCGTCGAGCCGGAGGTGTAGATGACGTAGGCGGGGTGCTGGGCGTGGAGGGGGGTGGGTCGGTGTTCGTCGGTGGGGTTGTGGGTGGTGTGGGCGGCCAGCTGGTCCTGAACGTCGGCGTGGTCTAGGAGGAGGTGGGGAGTGTCGGTGGGCAGGCTCTGGCGGGCTTGGGTGGTGGTGAGGGTGAGGGTGGGGTGGGCGTCGGTGAGCATGTAGGTGATGCGCTCGGCCGGGTATTCCAGGTCGATCGGCACGTAGGCGGCGCCGGTCTTGATGACGGCGATGATCGCGGTGATCAGTTCGTGGGAGCGGGGCAGGGCGAGTGCGACGAACTGCTCTGGACCCGCGCCCTGAGCCAGCAGCAGGTGGGCGAGCTGGTTGGCTCGTTCGTTGAGCTCGCGGTAGGTGAGGGTGGTGCCCTCGAAGACGACCGCGGGCGCGTCCGGGGTCCGCGCCACCTGTGCCTCGAACAGGTCGCCCAACAGCACCTGAGGCGAAGGGCGTTCGGTGTCGTTGAAATCGACGAGGACCTGTCGCTCATCCAGTTCGCTGAGTAGTCGCAGTTCGCTGACCGGTCGGTCGTGACCGGCGGCTGCGGCTTCCATGAGCCGGATCAGGCGGTCCAAGTGCAGGGACGCGTGGTGCGGCTCGTAGAGGTCCGCGTTGCAGTCGAGGACGAACTGCATGCCACGGCCGTCCTGACGGTCGTAGATCGACAGCGTGAGGTCTTGCACGGGGCCGATCGCGAGGTTGTGCGCCGTGGCGGCCCAGCCGTCCAGCTCCATCTTGTAGTCGAAGGACATGACGTTGACGCTGGGGCCGACGACGCCCGGGCCGTCGGGGGCGATACCCAGGTCCCGGTGGATGGCCTCCAGGGCGTAGCGCTGGTGCCGCAGCGACTCCCGCATGCGGCGCGAGGTCGTGCGCACCAGGTCCGCCATGGTGTCGGCGGGGTCGATGCTCAGCCGGACGGGCAGGATGTTCGAGGTCATTCCTGGGACGCTGCGAGACTCCTTGCCGACTCGCGCGGTGGCGGGCAGCCCGAACACGATGTCCTCGGCGCCGGTGGACTTGTGTATGTACAGCGCCATCACGGCGCCCATGACGGCCGGGAAAGCACGACCGAGGTTCTTCCGGACGCGGGCGCGGAGACCGTCGTCGACGTCCGCGGAGACGCGGATGGTCCCTCCAGTGCCGCCCGTCGTCCCAGTGGACAGGGTGCTCGGGGCGGTACAACCGCTCAGCGTCTCGCGCCAGTACTCTCCGTCACGCTGAAAGGTGTCCGACGTGCGGTACCAGGCGTCCTCGTCGAGCAGCTGACGCAGTGATCCGAAGGGGCAGGGCTGCTCTTCCTCCTTGCCCATCTTGGAGTTGTACAGGTGGCCCACCCTGGCGGCGAACAGTGAGGCGCCGTAGCCGTCCATCGCGATGTGATGGACCTTCTGGTACCAGAAGTACCGTTTCTCGCCGATCTTGATTAGGACGACCTTGGCGAGGGGACCGGTCGCCAGGTCCACAGTCTCGTCGAGGTCCGCTGCCATGAAGGCACACGCGGTTTCCTCAGGTGACTCGTCTCCGGAGACGTCGAGGTGCCCCACGACGGCTTCAGAGTCGCCAAGGATCTGGCGGGGCTCGCCGTCCCGCTCCACAACCCTGATGCCGGCGGACTCCGTTTCGCCGTACGCCTGGTGCCATGCCTCCTCGAAGACAGCGGCGTCAACCGGGCCGGCGATGTCGAAGTACTCGGCGATCCAGTAGCCGCGGCCGCCTGCCTGGTCGGCGTACCAGAGTCCGAGCTGAGAAGACATCAGAGGAAGGTGGCTGGCACCGAAATCAGCAGTCATGAGCAGTCCCGTTTGATGGATTCCCGGCCCGAGTGAGGCACTCCGGCGTCAGGGAAGCGAGGCGGTGGCGAGCGGCGTTGCGGGGGTCGGTCCGCGTCAGGCAGTGGCCTGCCGGAGGCTCTCCGGCCGCATATCAGCCCAGTGCTCGTCCACGTAGGCGACGCAGGCCTCCTTGCTGTCCTCGCCGAATACGGATGTCCAGCCGGCCGGCACGTCTATGCGGACGGGCCAGATCGAATGCTGGGCCTCGTCGTTGACCAGGACGATGAAGCGGCCCTCGGTGTCGTCGAACGGGTTCGTCATTGCTGATTCCTCACCTTGTGTCGTGCCTGGCCATGTGGCCAGCGGGGTTGCAGGGGCGTGCGCGTGCGTCGACGGGCCACGGCGGGGGCCCGTGCCCTCGTTCAGTGCGCCAGGACCTCGAGCGCTCCGGCGGCGGCGCGCGTCACGTTCGCCAAGAACGCGTAGTCGAGGGTCTCGGGGGTGTCCGTGTCCTTGTGGTAGTGCGGATTGCGCAGGTTCGCTGTGTCAGTGACCAGCAGGCCGCGCCGCCCGGACTTCCAGTAGGGCAGGTGGTCGCTGCGCGCGGCGTCCTTGATCAGGCCGCCGATGCGACGCACGGCGTAGACCTTGAGGTCGCCGGCGTAGCGGGCGGCGCCCGTTTCGAAGGCCTTGGCCCACCGCGTGGAGCGCCGGTCGGCGATCACCGCGATGAAGTCTCCGGTCCGCGGCGGCCAGAAGACGCCCGGGACCCGGAAAGGGGTCTTCTGAGAGTCGGGGCGCGGGTCGCTGTATCCGATCATCTCCAGCATGATCAGGCCGTCGACCTTCTCATCTCCGAGGTTGGCGACGTGGCTGGTGCTGCCGGGGAGTCCGACGACCTCCTCTTCGCCGAAGAAGCAGAATCGGATGCCGCGCTTCATCCGGGGCACGCCCTTGAGGCATCGCGCGACCTCCAGGAGCCCAGCGACGCCGCTCGCGTTGTCGTCTGCCCCGGGGCTCTCCTTGACGGTGTCCCAGTGCGCGCCGATCTCGATCAGCGGCTGCTCGGGCTGGGAGCCTTTGAGGAGAGCGGAGACGTTTACTTGATGGGCCTGGGCACCGAACTTCTCCAGGGTGACCTCGTAGCCGAGGCTTTCGAGCCGTTCCTGCAGGAAGTCCAGGGTGGCCGCGACTGCCTCGGGGCGGTCTTCGGAGCGCGGTCCGAAACCGGCTATCGATTCGACCAAGGATCGGACGGTGTCCGGGGTGACGGTGTCGAGGATCCCGGCGAAAGTCTCGTCGCGATCGTTTCTACTGTTCAGACGAAGCATGCGGTTCCTGCGCTCTCGAGTTTGTCTAGGGCTGCCGTCCGGCGAAGAAGTCGGTCAGCGCAGCGTTCACCGAGGCGGGGCGCTCCAGGTATCCGTAGTGCCCACACCGTTCGATCTCGACGTACTGGCAGCCCTGGATGGCGTCGGCCACCTCCCGTCCCAGATGGGGTGGTGTGATGATGTCGTCGCCGAAGGCCAGTACGGCGCAGGGCACTTCGATGGCCGCGTAGTCCTTCAGCCGGTTGGGGACGAGCGTGCTCTCCAGCTGGTACCGGTAGCCCTCGCTCGTGTCGGCCGGCCCTTCCAGCAGGGCGATCCAGTCCTGCGCCTGGAAGTCGTCCTTCAGAGTTGATTGGGAGAGGTTCTGGGTGGCTAGCAGAATTCCTCGGTGGGCGGCCGACGTCGTGGACCCGGTCTGGGTCTGCTCGATCTCGGCCGTGACGATGGCACGGCGCATCGCGTCGGTGCGTCCGCGAGTGGCCATGAAGACGGCCTGGCGGAGCAGGCGCGGATGGCGTAGGGCCAGCTCCTGCGCGACGATGGCTCCCAGGGACACCCCGACGACCCGGCACGGGGCAAGTCCGAGTGCCTCGATGAGGTGGGCGGTGTCCTCGACCATGTCGTCCAGGCCGAAGGGCTGGGAGGGCCCGGGCACGCTGCCCCGGTTTTCGAAGGTCACGACTTGGTGGCCGGCGCGCACCAGTGCCGGCACCTGGTAGGCGTCCCAGGTTCGGGAACTCCCGCCGCTCCCCATGATCAGCAGAACGGGCTCGCCCGCGCCCTGCCGGGTGTAGGTAATGTCGTGGTCTCCTCTGCGCACGCTATGCATGGCGGCTCCCGACCCGGCCGAAGTGGGCGGTGGCGAGTGGGAGTTGTCTCAGGGTCTCGAGAACGTGCCCGATCACCTCGGCGGGCTGCTCGTGAAGGTAGAAGTGTCCTCCGGGCAGCATCCGCTGTGTGAACTGCAGCGTGGTGCGGCTGCTCCAGAGAGCCAGTTCGTCCTCCGGGACATCGTGGTCATCCTTGCCTCCGAGGGCCAGCAGGGGCACTGGGAGGCGCCGGTAGCCGCGCCGGTAGCCGCGCAGCATCTTGATGTCGTTGCGCATGGTCTCGAGGAAGAACTGGCGCATGCTGGGCTCGCTGAAGAGCTCGGCGTCGGTTCCTCCCAGGGAGAGGACGTCCTTAAGGAGCTCTTCGTCGCTCGATCCGGGCAGCCAGCGGCTGGTGTCGTCGCCGCCACGGTACGCCGAGACGACGAGGAGTTCGGGCGGGCGGTGCCCGTGCCGCAGTAGGAACGCGGTGAGCTCCGCCGCCAGTGCGGCGCCCATACTGTGTCCGAACAGGACGTAGGGCAGGTCGTCGGCCTGGGCGATGGCCGGGCCCAGGTGTTCGCCCACCAGAGTGTGCAGGTCATCGATCAGGGCGGTGCCCGCCAGCGCATCCCGGCCGGGTAGTTGCACCGGTTGGACGTCGACATCGGGAGAGCCGAGGTCGGTCCACGCGCGGTAGGCACCGGCTCCGGCACCGGCGTGCGGGAGGCAGAACAGACGCATGCGGGCGCGGTCGTCGCGGCGCTGCCAGGAGGGGAGGTAGGTCGTGTCCATGGGAGCCTACGTGTATGCGCGCATGGTGGCAGCGAGGGTCTGCTTGGTGGTGGATCCGCTGGCGTCCAGGGCGTGGACGACCCGTGACCGTACCTCGGGCGTCTTTTCCTGACTGAGTTTGAACATGCCCTGGACGGAGTCGGCCTTGAGCCGGAACGCGCCTACGCCCGGGAGTAGTTCATCGAAGTAGTCCAGGGAGTGCGCCATGTCCCAGTCGGAACCGAAGTCGCTCTCGTAGGCGGCTACCGTGGCCTTGATGATGTCCAGGGTGCCGGCCGGGTCGTCGATGACCTCGAGGCTTCCCTGCGCGTGGACGGACACGAAGTTCCAGGTGGGAGCCGCGGGGGACACCTCGTACACGCTGGGTGTGATGTAGCTGTGAGGTCCCTGGAAGATCAGGAGCGCCCGCTGACCCGACGCCAGGTGGTTCCAGTGCGGGTTCTGCCGGTTGAGGTGTCCCAGGAAGGTGACGCCTTCCAGACCGGTCTCGCCCGTGCCCGCGTCCAGGGTGGACGTATCGAGGATTACCGGCAGGTGGGTGGCGTACGGACTTCCGTCCCCGCTACTGACGAGGACAGCCAGCGGGTTGCTCCGTACGGCGTCGATCGCCCAGGAAGGATCTTGGGGGCGGTATCCCTTGGGAACGTACACGGTGATTCTCCTTGAGCTGGGGCGGCGAACGCGCGCTAGGCGGTGGGGACGGGACGCTGGAGGATCGAGTCGACGATCTCGCCGGACCGCACCGCGATGTTCGACAGCAGGGACGACGTGATGCCGTGCGACAGCTCCACTCCACCCTGGACGTAGATGCCCGGCGTCAGGTCTTCGCTTGTCACGACGCGGTAGTTGCGCCCGACTCGGAGGCGACCGTCGCTTTCACGCTTGCACGAGTCGAGGACACCGCCCAGGAGGCCCGCACAGTCCATAGGGTGATAGCCGGTCGCGAACACGACGTAGTCCACGTCGAGTTCCCTTGACGTGTCGTCCAGCATGAGCTGCACGCGAAGGTTCACGTTGTCGGGGTTCGTGGCTACCTCGTCGACACGTGACATGTTCAGCAGGTGCAGCCGCCTGTGGCCCTTCACTCCTTCCAGGTATGAACGCCGGTAGAGCTCCGAGATGAGGTCGTTGTCGACGACGGAGTAGTTGGTGTTCGCGTGGTAGGCGTAGAACTTCTGCTTGACGTCCGCGGAGGTGCCGAAGAACTCGTTGACGGTCGCTGGGTCGAAGACCCGGTTCGCGAAGGATGAGTCGTCCGCGGGGCTGTAGCCGTAGCGCGGGATGACGGAGAAGACCTCCGCCTCGGGGAAGACGTCGTGCAGGTGTGCGGTCGCTTCGGCTCCGCTCTGCCCGGCACCGACAACGGCGAACCGGCGAGGGGCGCCGTGACGCACCTCCTCGAGGCGGTCCAGCAGTTCCGAGCTGTGCCACACCCGCTCGGAGCGCGTGACGCCCTCGGGCAACTTGGGGATGAGGCCGCTAGCGATGACGAGGTTGCGGGTGCGGTACACGGTCACGGTCCGCGGGTCGTCGACCTCCCGCACGGAGACGGCGAGCGTCTCGCCCTGGTCGGGGTCGAACTCCACGCCGACGACCTCGGTGCCGTAAGTGACGTCCGACGCGACGCGCGCAGCGGCCCACTCCAGGTAGTCGTGGAACTCCAGGCGTGAGGGGTAGAAGTCCTTGTGGTTGATGAAGTCGGCCATGCGCCCCTTCTCGTGGAGGTACGAGAGGAAGCTGAACCCGCTGACGGGGTTGCGCATGGTGACCAGGTCCTTGAGGAAGCTCACCTGCATGGTGGCGCCCTCAATCAGCATGCCTCGGTGCCAGCCGAAGCTCGGCTTGCGTTCGATGAAGCGCGCCTTGACGCCGAGGCCCTCTGCTTGGTTGCGCTCGTCGATGGCGATGGCCAGGCCGAGGTTGGAGGGACCAAACCCCACCCCCAACACGTCAAGGACCGGCTCAAGTGCGGCGGCTGTCGGAGCTGTCATTGTCCCATTTCCCTTGCGTATGTCTGTCGCGCCCGAAGGCTGTTGCGTATGTGGGCCGGTGAAGCGGTGGGCGCCGCAGCGGCCGGCCTCCTCACGCCGGTGGGGCGGAGACGGTGAGTTGCGGCATGGCCTCCGACGCGATGCGTTCGAAGACCTGCTGGTCGGCCGCAAAGACGGAGTCTTCGAGGGGCCAATGGATGACGATCTCGGTGAATCCCAGTTCGGCGTAGCGTCCGGCGAAGTCGACGAACGCGTCCACGGACTGCAGCGGGTCGCCGCCGGTAAAGCCCGTCAGGAGGATCCGGTCAATGTCCTGCGGCGCCCGTCCCTGCCCGGCACATGCTTTTTCGAGGCGGCCGACCTGTTCGACGACCGTGGCGTGGAACCGGGCCTCATCGTCGGACAGCCCTGGATGTCCCAGGGTCACCCATGCCTGCCCGTATCGTGCTGCCAGCTCCATGCCGCGTGGTCCGGTGGCGGCGACAGCGAATGGCAGGCGCGGACGTTGCAGGCATCCGGGAATGCCGTGCGCCTCTTCCGCGCGGTAGAAGGCTCCCTCGTAGGAGACGGCGGGTTCCCGTAGCAGCTGGTCGAGCAACGTGAGGAATTCCTCGAAACGGGTGGCCCGTTCGCGCGGCGACCATGCGGGTTGCCCTAGGGCGGTGGCGTCGAAGCCATGGGCACCGGCGCCCACTCCCAGGGTGATCCGTCCTTCCGAGAGGTCGTCCAGTGTCATGAGTTCCTTGGCGAACGGGACCGGGTGACGGAAGTTGGGACTGGCGACGAGTGTGCCCAGGCGGATGTGCCGGGTCACCGCCGCGGCGGCCGCCAGGGTGGGAACCGTGCCGAACCAGGGACCGTCGCGCAAGCTGCGCCAGGACAGGTGGTCATAGGTGTACGCGGTGTGGAAACCGAGTTCCTCGGCCTGTCGCCACCGGCTGCCGCCCTCGGTCCAGCGCTGGGTGGGCAGGATGACGGTGCTCAGCCGCATGGCAGTTCTTCCTGTCAACGAACCTTCCCCCCTGTCATCGGGCGCCCAGTGGGACGCGTGTGGCTTTGCCGGGTGCTGGTCGAGCGTCGTCTCGGCCACCGGCACTTCGTGGGCTGTGGAGCGGGCAGGTGGGCATCAACCGCCGGCGAGGGGCGCGGCCTTGCCCAGGGAGGACTTCTCCCACTCCTCGCGGTCGCGCAGGTACAGCGGGTGCTGGGCGACGATGGACTGGGTGTCGGCGTGCCCGGGATGCAGCCGCCAGCGGACGGTGCCGGTGACCTTCGTGGCGCAGACGTCGATGAACGACTGGGTGGCCTCGCGCAGGTGGCCGTACCACCGGCCTTCCAGGGCCTCGCGCACCCACACCTGCTCGAGGTGCATCTTCTCCCTGATGGTCTCCGCGTCGAGGGTCGCAGTCTCCAGGTGCCGGTAGGAGTGGAGCAGGAGCCAGGCGGCCGGCATCTCGCGCAGCTCCAGTACCTTCTGTCCGCCTGGGAGGTGCTCAAGGCCGCTGTAGCGGCCGATGCCGTAGGCGCCCACCTGCTGGTTGAGACGCTCGATGAGGGCACGCAGACCCAGCGGGCGCCCGTCCAGGGAGGTGGGCACGCCTGCCTCGAAGCCGACCTCGACGCTTGTCGGCGTCGCCTCGTTGGTGCGGATGCTCCACTCGTAGAGGTGTTCCGGAACGACGTGGTCCTCGGGGTCGTCCAGGACTCCCGACTCGAACTCGCGGCACCACAGGTTGGAGTCGACGCTGACGATCCGCTTGCCCATGCGCGCGAGGCCGACGTCTTCAAGCTCGCGGGCCTTTTGGTCGCGGTCGACGGGGTCGAGGTCGTAGGGGCTGCCGAAGGCTCCCTCGTAACCGAGCAGGCTCAGCGCGCCGTTGAGCCTACGCAGGGTGTTCTGCGAGCGGTTCGCGGTGTGCAGGACCGCCGAGGCTTCGAGGTCCCGGGCGATGCCGACGGCGACCTCGGCGATCAGGGGGCGGCTGAGCGAGGAGCTGATGGGGTGCGTGTCGAGGTAGACCGCCTGGGCGCTGATTGCCGGGCGTACGAAGTCGTCGACGAAACGCTGTCGGCCGTCCACGATGTGAAGGTGGACGCCGAGGTGCTCCGCGGCCTGCTGCTGGTCCTCGGCTGTCTCTCCGTCACCGAGGTCCACGCTCACCGCGTGGACCTCACGAAAACCGGCCTGGACCAGGCGGAGTAGAAGGTAACTGCTGTCCAGGCCGCCGCTGAACAGAGTGACTACGGGGCGCTTGGGGTCCAGGCGTTCCGGCGAGAGGTCTGCAAAGGAGCGCAGCAGCCGTGGAGTGCCCAGGCGTGCGGGGTGGTGTGCGGTGGAAGGGGTCATGCCCGGCGCTCCTGGTTGATCGTGTGGCGCAGCTGCGCGGTGAACGCGGCGAGCGTGGGTTCGTGCAAGAGGGTCGACATGGGGATCTCGCGCTGCAGGAGGTCCCTGACCGCTTCGATGACCTGGACGACCTTGAAGGAGTCGCCTCCGATGTCGAAGAAGTCCTCATCGAGGTCGACGGTGGAGGTCCCCAGGACCGAGCACCAGATGTCGGCGACGGCGGTCTCCAGGTCGGCGTCGTCTGTGACCGCGGGCGCCGGGGCGGAGGGCTGATCGGTCTGGAGCTTGTCGGCCCACTCGCCCAGTGCGGTCTGGTCCAACTTTCCGTTGGCGGTCAGCGGGAAGTGGTCCACGGTCCAGAGCGCGGAAGGCACCATGTAGTAGGGAAGTTGGGCGCGCAGCCAATCGCGCAGCGCTGCCTTGGTGGTCTGCTCGTCAGCGTCCGGCTCCTTGACCACGAAGGCCACCAGTCGCTTGGCGCTGCCTTCTCCCTGCGTGACGACGGCGGCTTGCTGCACGCCGGGGCACTGCACTGCTACCGCTTCGATCCCGCCCGGTTCGATACGGATGCCGCGGATCTTGACCTGTCGGTCGACGCGTCCCAGGTATTCCAGTACGCCATGGGGCTGTTCGCGCACCAGGTCCCCGGAGCGGTAGAGCCTCTCCCCCGGTTTCCCGTAGGGGTCCTGCACGAACCGTTCGGCCGTCAGCTCGGGCCGGTTCAGGTAGCCGAGAGCGAGGCCGGCTCCGCCGATGTAGAGCTCCCCGGGCTCACCGGCGTCCACCGCCTGGCCGTCCTCGTCGAGTATGCGCAGGAGGGTGTTGTCGATGGCGGGTCCGATGAGGACGGTGTCCAGCTCAGGATCCCGCGGGCATTCCCAGGCTGTGCAGTAGATCGTGCACTCGCTGGGCCCGTAGAGGTTGGTGAGGGTGGCGGCCGACCGGGCATACAGCCGCTTGACGAGGTCGGGGCTGAGCGGTTCGCCGCCCGTGAGGACCTGGCGGATCCCGTCGTAGCGTTCGGCCGGGTCTCGTGCCAGCAAGAACAGGTCGAGCAGCGAGACGACGCAGTAGAACGTGGTGATGCCGTGGACCTTGATCAGGTCGGCGAGGTAGTCCGCGTCGCGGTGCCGGCCGGGTTCCGCGATGACCACGCGGGCGCCCGCCACCAACGGCCAGTACACCTCGATGAGATACATGTCGAAGCTGCACACCGTGTGGTGGATGATGCTGTCCGCTTCGTCCATTCGGTGCGTGGACTGCAGTGCCTCGAGCCGTGAGATCAGTGCACGGTGACTGATCAGCGACGCCTTCGGTTTGCCCGTGGATCCCGAGGTGTAGATGATCACGGCCGGCTGCTCGGGATCACGGACCGTCGGCGTACTCAGGTCGGCCGGGTCGTGTCGTCGGCATGCCTCCGCGGTGAGCATGGGCACCGTGAGGTCGCTGCCCAGCCGCTCCGCCAGGACATCCGTCGTGATCAACAGGCGAGGCGTGCAGTCCTCGACCATCTGGAGGGTCCGTTGCACCGGGTCCCCGACATCGAAGGCAGCGGTCGCGCCGCCCGCGACGATGACGCCGAGCAGCGACACGACGAACTCGACCGAGCGCTCCTGGTAAACGACCACCCGCTCGCCCGGACGCAGGCCCTGCTCCAGGAGTGCTCCTGCGACCCGCAGGGCGCGTTCCTTCAGCTCTCCCATCGAGACGACGACGTCGCCGTCGACGAGTGCCGGAAGGGAAGGCGTACGGTCCCACCGCTCCAGCAGCATCGTGTCGAGGCATCGCGACCGGTCGGTCGGCATGGTCTCCATGGATTCCACCGCTACGTTCATCGGCGCCGCTCAAGGGTGTCGGAGGTCAACTGCGGGAGGTGATCGGTGATGCACTCCACGAGTGCGGCCGGGCTGTCGGTCAGCAGCATGTGACCGCCGTCGATCCTGCGGTCGAAGACCTGCTCGGCGTAGAGCGACCAGCCCTCCATCCGCTCCTCGGAGCACAGTTCGTCGTCGTGTCCGGCGATGGTGAGGAGGGGGCAGGTCAGCAGCGGCTGCGGCTCGGCGCGATGTCCCTCCACCGCCCGGAAGTCGGCGACGATGCCGGGCAAGACCATCTGCAGCATCTCCTCATTGGCCGCCACCGTGTCCGGGATCCCGCCGAGGCCCTGGACTATCTCGATGACCTCGGCTGTGGAGTCGGTGTCGCGCAGCAGCCGTGCCGTGGGGGCCGGGTCCTCGTTGAGCGCCCCCTGCGCGACCACCACGAGACCGGCCACCAGCGTGGGGTCATGACGTTGCAGTTCGCGCAGGGCTTCGAGGCCGATGACCGCGCCGGAGCAGACCCCGACAAGGATCAGCGGCGCCGAGCCGGGCAGGGCGCGTACGGTGCGCACGACATCGTCGACCAGCCCGTCCAGGCCGGTGACCTGTTCCCGGATGCGAGACTCGCGGCCGGGCAGCCGTGCGGTCGCCACCATCCAGTCGGTAGGCACGTGCCGTCGTAGGCCCGCCGAGCTCGACGTTCCAGCCCCCGCGTGCGGGATGAGCAGGACACGTACCGAGGCGTTCTCCGGTTCGGCGCAATGCAGCGCAAATGATCTCGAAGCCACGTTTCCGTCTCTTCTGGTTCTTGGGGTCGGTGGAACTGCGCACGTCAACGGACGGCTGCGCCGCTCGCTCGGTACGGGCCCAGGGCGGTCACGCGCCTCGTTCGCTGCCGGTGTTGGCGGCGTGTTGGCTCGCTGCTAGGGGCGCAGTACAGCCTTCATGACGGAGCCTTCGCCGAGGCGGCGCAGTGCCTCCTCGCACTCCACCATCGGGAACTCGGTCACCAGGTGCTGGAGGTCGAACCGTTCGGTGAGGGCTGGCAGGAGGTTCACGTAGGCGACCAGGTGCGCGCCGGTGAATCCCCAGGAGCCGAACAGGGACAGCTGGCGATAGACGAGCTGGTGCGGGTTGATCTCGACATTGCCGCGGTCCGTGTACTGGCCGACGACGAGGTAGTCCCCTCCGCGTCGCGCCATGGCAATTCCCTGGGGAACAGCGCTCGGAGCGCCCGCGCACTCGATGACCAGGTCCGCGCCACGGCCTCCGGTCAAGGCGTATACCTCGTCGACCACGGCCTTGGGGCCCTGTCCGCCGATGACGTCGATGTGGTGGTCACCGATGCCGAGCTGCGCGGCGACGGCAAGGCGGGTTTCGGGGCCGCCCACCACGATGACCTTTGCGGCGCCGGCGAGTTGGGCCATGGCGGCGGCGGCAAGTCCTACCGGACCGCTGCCTTGAACCACGACGGTCTCTCCGAGCCTCACGGGCCGGCGACCGTAGAGCGCGTGGACCATGGTGGGGCCGGCGCAGGCCAGGGACATTGCCGCCAGCGGGTCCACCCCTGCGGGGAGCTTGACGACGCTCGTGCCACGGCGCAGGGTCATGCGCTCAGACCACGAGCCGGAGGGTCCAGGCTCGTCGGACGCGGGGATGTTCACGCCGTAGGTGGTGCGGCGCTCGCACAGAGTGGGCTCTTCGTGGATGCGGCACGGGACACACGTGCCACAGGAGATCGACGAGGCCCACATGACGGTGTCACCGACGTGCAGGAGGTCGCCGTTGGAGTCGAGGAGCTCGCTGGATCCGATCTGCTCGACCCGCCCGAGGCCTTCGTGGCCGAGGACGACGGGCGTGGGTATGTTCAGCCGCCCGCTCCACAGGTGCGCGTCGGTGCCGCAGACGCCGCCGTACGCGACGTTGACCACGAGCTCGCCGGGTCCTGCCTCACCGACCTCATGTTCTTCGAGGTCGAGGGGACTGTTGAAGGCGCGCAGGACGACGGATCGAGAAGTCTTCGGGTGAGCGTTTGGCATTTCCATCCATTAATGGTGGTTGAGGCAGTCAAAGGTCACTGCGAGGATTCCGCCACCGTCGCCGGTCGGTCCGCGTTGCTGCCGTCGGCGGGTTCGGGCGCGGTCCTACGCAGGGCGACGAACGCGAGAGCCGCCACGCCGATGGCGAGAACGCCGGTGGCGGAGAACAGGAGGGTTCCCTGTGCGCCCAGGAGGAAGACGAGTGGACCTCCCAGCGCCGTGCTGATGGGTGACGCCATCAGCGTGACGGCACCGTACGCGGCGAGCGCTTGCGGCAACACCGTGGACGATGCGCTGCGTTGGAAGAGGGCCATCACCGCCGGCGTGTAGGGAGCCCAGATCACGCCGGCGACCGCGAAGGAGCATAGAGCGACGTACAACGGTACGTGGAGTCCGAGCGGAAGCATCGCGGTGCCGAAGCCCACGACGACGACCAGGATGAGCGGCCATCCCGACCAGCGCCGCAGGTAGCCGGTGAGGATCGCACCGACGAAGGCGCCGATCCCGAACGCGGAGTAGAAAAGCCCGAGTTGGTCGGCAGATCCGTGCAGGTCGTCCGACACGCGCACGGGCAGTGCCGCATATACGGGACCGAAGAAGAAGTAGAAGCAGAACGTCAAGCAGAGGATCCCCAGCAGGGCGGGATTGCCCCGAATGATCTTGAAGCCGTCGACCCGATCCCCCTTGACGGCCGCGGGACGCACGGCGCCGTCCGGACTATCGGCCCAGCGGTAGGTAGCGGCGAGCACCGCAAATGTCACCGCGTCGATGGCGACGATATAGACGGGCCCTATGGACCCCGCGAGCATGCCGGCGATCACTGGCCCGACGATGGTACCGAATTGACCGAGGGTCGCTATCAGCCCGTTCGCGGCCAAGTGCTGCTCTTCCGGCAGCACTTCGGAGATGATCGTGTACCGCCCGCCCGAACCCCATGCGTGGAGCAGCGAGGAAACGGCGAGGAGTGCCACGAAGAGTACGACGTTGAGCACCCCGAGCAGGTAGGCGATGGGGATCATGGCCAGACACGTGGCCCGGAGCGTCGCGTCCCAGCCCGACAGTTGCGCCCCCCGTTTCCCCTTGAGGAAACGACCGAAGACGAATCCGCCGATGGCACCCGGGAGACTATTGGCCGCGACGGCCAGGGCCGCCCACAGTCCTCGATTGTCCCCGGAAGCTAGCTGGAGGGCCAGGACGGGAGTGGCAACAAGAGCCATGCCATCACCCAGATAAGACAGCGCAAAGCCGGGGAGAATACGGCGCAAGCGCGAATGAGTGACGACCGGCCAATACGGCTGTTTCCTTAATAGCCGGAGGGGCTCATTTAGTCTGAACACCTCGTCATGCTGACACGAGTCGAAGGGGCCAGTCAACGAGAATTATGCGTGACATTAATCGGCAACCAACGCCCTTTGTCGCTAATCAAAGGATTCCGTCGCATGCAAGATCAAACCGGGACATGCCGCCCGGTCGGTTCCAGTTCTTTCAAGCGCCCACCTCAGCGCCCCCCTTGGGTTTTTACTACCCCATTGCACTCGGACCCGATTCACTATGACCTGGATCACAGCGATGATCGTCGGCGACTGCGTAAGATCACTCCACACGCCTCGGACCTGCGCTTCTCTCCTGCACTGACCAGCACCGGACGCACACGACCACGCCGAGAAGGCACCTCGCGCGAGCACCCTCCGCTCTCCACACGCGCTATTTCCGCTCCGCCCAATCAAAGACGCAGCCCCCTCAGAAAATCCTTGACAGTTAATCAATTCCCCTGATAGACGTCGTGAACTCGTGCATATGCTCACGACTCCCATCGAGGGGGTACAGCGCAGGTTGCATAGTCCTTTATGGCCACCACGGCCTATCTGTCACGGCGCCACATCGAAACCAGCGGCGAATCGCCACAAATCCATTTTGAGGCCGGATGACGAACGACATGAAGCCGCTACCCTTGGAAGGCCTCACATTTCGGGGCGATAGTCTTTGCGAGATTTTTTCCGTTCAGGCAGCAGCCCGGAACGAGGACATCGCGCTGATCGATCGCGGACGAAGAATTTCTTACCGCACACTGGATGCGGTCTCGAATGCCTGGGCCAATGAGCTACATATCCGGGGAGTATCGGCGGGCGACATCGTCCCCGTCATCATGCCGCGTTCAGCAGAGCTAGTCGCCGGCATCCTGGCCGTCCTCAAGGCTGGCGCCGCCTATTCACTCATTGCCCCTGAGTGGCCTCGCGCACGGCAAGAACAGCTCGTGGAGCGCCTGCGGTCGCCGCTGGTCCTCTCGACTGAATCGGTGCACTATCCCGTTCCCGTGTTCGTTCCGCCCACCCTGGAGCACGCGGACCGGCTCGACACCTTCGCCGGCACATCCTCCGTATCCGGTGAATCTCCTGCCGTCGTCTTCTTCACCTCCGGCAGCACCGGTGTACCCAAAGCCGTCGTGTCACCGCACAGGGCCACCATCAGTCTGTTCGAGGATCCGGTCTTCGGTGCCTTCGCACCCGGAAGCGTCATGCCGCAAGGCGCAGCCCTTCCCTGGGACGCGTTCAGCCTGGAGCTCTGGGGGATGCTGCTGTGCGGCGGAACCTCGGTTCTGGCCGATGGCGCATACCTGCTGCCCACATCGCTGCGTGCCATGGTCGCCGACCACGGGGTGAACGTCCTGTGGCTCACCGCCTCACTCTTCAACATGTTCGTCGAGGAGGATCCGGGCTGCTTCGACGGCATCGACCGGCTGTTCATCGGAGGTGAACGCCTCTCTCCGGGACATGTGCGTACGTTCCTCGAAGCCCATCCCGGGGTCACTCTTGTCAATGGCTACGGTCCCGTAGAGACAACGGTCTTTGCTGCCGTTCACGAGATCACGCTCGCCGACTGCGCGCGCGAGAGTGGCATCCCTATCGGCAAGGCCGTAGCCGGAAGGGAGCTGCACGTCCTCAAGAACGGTCAGGCGTGCGAGCTGGGGCAGCCCGGTGAACTCTTCGTCGCCGGCGACGGTTTGGCCCTCTCTTATCTCGGCCAGCCCAAGCTCACCGACGAGAAGTTCGTCCAGGTGGACGTGTCGGGGCACACGCGGCGGATGTACGCGACGGGCGACCTGGTCTCCGTGGACGCAGACGGGGCGTTTAGCTTCCACGGCCGCATCGGCCGCCAGGTGAAGCTGCGCGGGCACCGCATCGAGCTGGCGGAGATCGAGACGCTGGCGCGGCGCGTGCCGGGCGTCACCGACTGTGTAGCCGTCCCCCGTACCGACGCCAACGGCACCTGTCAGGCCATCGCACTCTTCTACACCGCAGACCCAGCGACGGGTCCAGGGCCCGACGAGCTGCGCCACCGCATCGCCGCTCACGCTCCTGGATACGTCGTACCGGACCACTTCGAACGCCTCAAGAAATTCCCTCTATCCGGCAACGGCAAGATCGACCATCAGCGGCTGGCCGCCTTGATCCCCGGAGCGAGCAGTGCCCCACGAGAACCCAGCGGGCATGCAACGGACCCTCTGGAAGCAGTAGTTGAGTCGGCGTTCGCCCAAGTCCTGCGCCGTGACGGTGTGCTGCCCCATGAATCCTTCTTCGCGCTCGGCGGCACGTCTCTGGACGCCGGCAGGCTGTGCACCAAGCTGGGCCTGATCCTCGAGACGCCCGTCCCGATCTCGCTGCTGATGGCCAACCCAACCCTCGACGGCTTCCTCCACGCGCTGCGCGACGTGCAGGTGATGGCAACGCCACTGGTGAGGCCGTCCGCTCCACAGGAGGGCCCTTCAGCGTCATCCGTGGAACTCGTCGGCATGCAAGCCGGATTCGTCATGGCTCACGAGTTCCATCCCGACGATCTGGCGCCGCTCTGTCCCTCTCTCTGGAAGATCGAGGGACCCCTCGACCTCGACGCCCTGGCCCGGGCCGTACTAGACGTGGGACAGCGCCACCAGGCCCTGACCGCCACGTACGAGGCCATCCCCAGGCCTCGCGCTCTCCTACATCCTGACGCCTTGCCACATTCCCTGCGGATCCTGGCTCCTGCCAAGAGCGAGGCGGACGCCACTCGGCTCATGCGAGAGCACCTCATCGTCCCCCTTCAGATCGAGAAGGGGGAAGTGTGGAAGTGCGCCGCCATCCCCTTCGGCTCCACCTGGCTCCTCGGCTACTGCGTCCATCACGTGGCATTCGACGCATGGTCAGAGAAGATCATCCTCGGAGAACTCTCCCAGGCCTATGCGGCGCACCAGCGTGGAGACCAGCCTGAGTTCGGTGAAGCCCCCGCCACGCTCCAGGAGACCACCGCCGAACGAGCCCGACAGCTCACATCAAGCCAACGGACTCGCCAACTCGACTTCTGGCGGGAAACGCTGGCCGACCTGCCACCACTCGACTTCGGCCCAGCGCCAAGGTCACCGAACGGCACACGCGGCAACATCGACAGCTCCTTCACGCTCCCGGCCTCGGAGGTCGCCGAGCTGGAGAAGACAGTGGCCGATGCAGGCACCACGATATTCACCCTGCTGCTGGCCCACTATGCCACCGCGCTCCACCAGATCCTCGGTCAAGACGATTTCGGTGTCGGTGTTCCCGTGGCCAAACGCGACTTCCCCTCCGCGGAGGACGCCGTAGGCTGCATGATCAACACGCTCTGCATCCCGTTCCGCGGCATCGGCCGAACCTCTTCGTCCGTGCTTGATGACACGCACGACGTCGTCATGAAGGCGTTCGCCGCCCAGGACGTCCCGTTCCCCGAAGTGGCCGGCGCGGTCCGATCGCCACGCTCGGACCGCAATCCTCTATTCCAAACGATGTTCGCGTTCCAAAACGTCGACCAGCAGAACCTCGACCTCGTCGACTGCGACGTCACGACCCTCGACGTAGAGCACCCCCGCCCCATGCACGAACTCGTCGTAGAGGCCTGGCCACAGCCCGACGGCAGCATCAGGTTCACCTTCGGCTCCCGGCCGGAACGCATCAGCGCAAACACAGTCGAGGCCGTACGAACCGCTTACGAAAAGCTACTCACCAACGGGGCGGCCACCTCAGAGGCCACCGCCCAACGTCGCACAGCGCAGTAAGGAGTTCGGTCATGGGGGTCTCGTTCTGGGAAGATCCTTATCCGGTTTACAAGAGATTCCAAGAGCGCTCCGCCGTCTTCTGGGACGACGCCCTGGATGTCTGGGTGGTCACCGGCCGCAATGCGGTCAGCACCGTGCTGCGCTCCCCCGCAATGTCCTCCGACTGGCACCGGCTCAACATCGACGAGTCGGCCTCCCAGGAGTTTCCCGAACTGGAGCGGATGCTGCACGGCTGGTTCATGCTCATGGATCCGCCAGCCCACACCCTCCTTCGCCGTACCATGCAGTCCTGGTTCAGCCGAAGCCGCGCGGAAAGCCTCACCGAGGACTTCCAATCGGTTGTAAGCGCACACCTGGACAAGGTCCGAACCCTCCCCACGGTCGACCTCGCCAAGGACTTCGCCGCGCCCGTCGCCAGCGGAATTCTCGCCCGCGTCCTCGATGTTCCCGTCGAAGTGACCGTGGAGGCCGCTGAACACGTGGCCGCAATCGCCAGTTTCCTCGCCCAGCCTCACAAGAGGGAGTTCGCAGCGAAGGCCGCCGACTCGGTCGACCAGCTCAACGCCCTCTACCGAAGGCTCGCCCCGAGCCTCTCCGACAACAGCGCCCTGTTCCCCCTCGTCAATGACAACGCACTGCCGCCAGACACCTACCTGCACACCGCTCACCTTCTGTCCTTCGCGGGACAGGAGACGACTGCAGGGCTCATCGGCACCGGACTCCTGCATCTACTGCGCCGCCCCAACCTCTACAAGGAAGTTGCCGCGGGACATCCCGACCTTGCTGCAGTCATCGAAGAGCTGGTGCGCTTCGACACTCCCGTTCCGCAAGTCCCACGGGTAGCGCTGTCTGATGTGACCGTCGACGGACACACCATCCGCGCGGGCGACCGCGTCCTGGTGCTACTCGCCGCCGCCAACCGGGACTGGCAGAACTCGGAAGACGCCGACGTACTCGACTTCGCGCGGGAACAGAAGAACATCGCGTTCGGCGTCGGAATTCACTACTGCCTCGGCGCTCCGATCGCCCGCAAGGGCGCGCTCATCGCGATACGTGATTGGACGACGACCTTCCCAGAGATGCTCCTGTCACCGGAAACCGTTCAGTGGTCAGTCGGGACCGGCTACCGGGGGCTCGAATCCGCCTTGGTCCAGCTGCCCTGAACTCACGTCAGTCACCCTCACGGAGCCACAGCACACGTTTCGCATGCAGGCCCTCATAGGCGGGCCCTCCCCTAAGCAGGCCCTTTAGTGCCTCAGGCCCCACCGCCGTGCACATCCAAGCCCAGCGACGCCGCTTCCACAGACTCTTCAGAAAGATGAAGCAATCATGATTCCTCTGTCGTTTGCGCAGCGTCGTCTGTGGTTCCTTAACCACCTCGAAGGCCCGAGTGCCACGTATAACGTGCCGATGGCTTTGCGGTTGACTGGTGCTTTGGACGCGGATGCGTTGGAGGCTGCGCTGGGTGATGTCGTCGCGCGTCATGAGTC
>NZ_JBHJYS010000048.1:0-21897 GCF_042270245.1 Streptomyces sp. NPDC055955 | reverse complement strand
TACAAGGGCTCTCCGGCGCCTTGCGATCGCACGCACCAGACGCCGCCGGGCCCGCCCCTCGGGCGGACGACGGGAATGTGACGACAGGCCCTAGTGGCCTCTCATGTAGTGCGGGTCACACGGCTGCCGGGCGCCGGTCGGTCTTCGGCCCGTCGTCTCCGTCACCCGCCCCGTCCGCTCGCTCTGCGGCCCCGCCCGCGAACCGTGCCCCCGCGTCCCGCAGTCGCTCGTGCAGCGCCCGGAACACGCTCGCCGACCGCGTGCCCGGCCACCGCGCGGGCAGCAGCCCGGCGGGCAGTCCCGGGTCGGCGTACGGCAGATGGCGCCAGGAGTCGAGGGCGAGGAGGTAGTCCCGGTACGCCTCCTCCGGCGCGGCGTCGCCGGGGGAGCGGTCCTGCCAGGCGGCGAGCACCGGCGCGTGCTCGTCGAGGAACGCGTCGTGCAGCGCGGCGAGGCGGTCCAGGTCCCACCAGCGCGCGACCGCGTCGGCCGTCGCCGCGAAGCCCAGGTGCTCGCCGCGGAACAGATCGACGTACGGGGAGAGTCCGAGGCGTTCCAGGGTGTGCCGGGTCTCCTCGTGCAGGCCCGCCGGGGCGATCCACACGCCGGGCGCCGCCGAGCCGAAGCCGAGCCCGGCCAGCCGTGAGCGCAGGACGTGCCGCTTGGCGCGCTCGGCCTCCGGCACGGAGAACACCGCGAGCACCCAGCCGTCCGCCTCGCCGGCGGGCGCCCCGTAGATGCGCCGGTCGCCGTCGTCCAGGAGCTGGCGAGCGGCCGGAGACAGGGTGTATCCGGCGGCGCCCGACTCCGTACGCTCCGGCAGGAGCAGCCCGCGCCGCTTGAGGCGGGACACGCAGGACCGCACGGCGGGCGCGTCGACGCCGACCGCGCCGAGGAGACGGATCAGCTCGGCGACGGGCACGGGGCCGGGAAAGCCGCGCCCGTAGGCGCCGTAGAGGGTGACGATCAGGGACCGGGGAGTGTGCAGCTCGGACACGTGATCACTCTAGATCGCCGGCGGAGCGCAGCCGGAACCGCTGGAGCTTCCCGGTCGCCGTGCGCGGCAGGGCGTCGAGGAAGACGATCTCGCGTGGGCACTTGTACGGCACCAGCTCGGCCTTCACGAACGCCCGCAGCGCGTCCGGATCCCGGCGGGCGCCCTCGCGCAACACGACGTAGGCGACGGCGATCTGCCCGCGCTCGTCGTCGGGGCGGCCCACCACCGCGGTCTCCGCGACGTCCGGGTGCCGCAGCAGCGCGTCCTCGACCTCGGGGCCCGCGATGTTGTACCCCGCCGAAATGATCATGTCGTCGGCGCGGGCGACATACCGGAAGTAGCCGTCGGGCTCGCGGACGTACGTGTCCCCGGTGACGTTCCAGCCGCCGCGGACGTACGTCGTCTGCCGCTCGTCGGCGAGATAGCGGCAGCCGACCGGGCCGCGCACGGCGAGCAACCCCGGTTCCCCGTCCGGCACTTCCGACCCCGCGGCGTCGACCACGCGCGCCTGCCACCCGGGTACGGGCACGCCCGTCGTCCCGGGGCGGATCGCGTCGTCGGCGGCGGAGATGAAGATGTGCAGGAGTTCCGTGGCGCCGATGCCGTTGATGATCCGGATTCCCGTCGCCTCGTGCCAGGCCCGCCAGGTCGCGGCCGGCAGGTTCTCGCCCGCGGAGACGCATCGCCGCAGCGACGAGAGAGCGTGCCCGTCGGTGTGGTCGAGGAGCGCTCGGTACGCGGTCGGCGCGGTGAACAGGACGGACACCCCGTGCTCGGCGATCGCGGGCAGCAGCTGCCTCGGCCCCGCCTGTTCGAGCAGCAGCGACGAGGCGCCGGCCCGCAGCGGGAAGATGACGAGCCCGCCGAGCCCGAACGTGAAACCGAGCGGCGGGCTCCCCGCGAACACGTCGTCGGGCGTCGGCCGCAGGACATGGCGCGCGAACGTGTCCGCGACGGCGAGGACGTCCCGGTGGAAGTGCATACAGCCCTTTGGACGCCCGGTCGTGCCCGACGTGAACGCGATCAGGGCGACGTCGTCGGCGGCGGTCGCCACGGCCTCGTACGTCTCGGGCAGGCCGGAACCGCGCCCGAGGAGGTCGTCGGGCCCTTCGCCGCCGAACGGTGTGATGCGCAGCCCGGGTATCTCGGCCTTCACCAGGTCGTCCATGGCCCTGGCGTCGCACAGCGCGTGGGTGACCCGGGCGAGGGAGCAGAGTGTCGCCAGCTCCTGCGCGCGGGCCTGCGCGAGCACGGTGACGGCGACCGCGCCCGCCTTCATCACGGCCAGCCAGCAGGCCGCGAGCCACGGTGTGGTGGGGCCGCGCAGCAGCACCCGGTTCCCCGGCCGTACGCCCAGTTCGCCGCTGAGCAGATGAGCGATCCGGTCGACGCGGCGCAGCAGTTCCCCGTATGTCCACATCTCCCCGTCGCCCGTGCGGAACGCGGGACGGTCGGGGCCGAACCGTTCGACGGTGCGGTCGAGCAGCTCGGCCCCGCAGTTCAGTTGCTGCGGATAGCGCAGTTCGGGGAGGTCGAAGACCAGGTCGGGCCAGAGTTCGGGCGGTGGGAGATGGTCGCGCGCGAAGGTGTCGACGTGGGCCGACGTGTGCTGTGGCGGAGCGTCTGTCATGGCCGTGCGCCCCCTAGGAACGAAAGACCCTGCTTGTGGTGGGCTCGCGGAACGAGCGTATCGTGATGGTGACGACAGTCAACGGTCCGCGATACCGTGACGGAGCCGGCCCGAGCCGCCGGCGAACCGGGAGGCGCCGACAGATGACCGCAAAGCCCGCAGCTCCGTCATTCTCGCTCGACCCGACGCAGACCGCCTGGTGTGCCGAACTGCGCGCGCTCGCCGCCGAGCGGCTCGCGCCCCTCGCCGAGAAGGGCGAAGCGGGACAGGTGAACCGGCCGCTCGTCGCCGAGCTCGGCCGGCTCGGTCTCCTGGAGCGCCTGTTCCGCTCCGGGGCCCTCGACCTGTGCCTGATGCGCGAGTCCCTCGCCCGCGCCTGCACGGAGGCCGAGACCGCCCTCGCCCTCCAGGGGCTCGGCGCGCACCCCGTGCACGCGTACGGCACCGACGCCCAGCGCGCGCACTGGCTGCCGCGCGTCAGTGACGGCACCGCCGTCGCGGCCTTCGCGCTCAGCGAGCCGGGCGCCGGCTCCGACGCCGCGGCCCTCGCGCTGCGCGCCGAGCCCGACGGCACCGGAGGCTGGTGCCTCATCGGCGAGAAGACCTGGATCTCGAACGCCCCCGAGGCCGACTTCTACACCGTCTTCGCCCGTACGGCCCCGAACGCCGGAGCGCGCGGAGTCACCGCGTTCCTGGTCCCCGCCGACCGCCCCGGACTCACCGGCACCCCCCTCGACATGCTGTCCCCGCACCCCATCGGCTCCCTCGACTTCGACGCGGTCCCGGTCACCGCCGACGACGTGCTCGGCGAACCGGACCGCGGCTTCCGCGTCGCCATGACCACCCTGAACCTCTTCCGCCCGAGCGTCGGCGCCTTCGCCGTGGGCATGGCGCAGGCCGCGCTCGACGCGACGCTCGCCCACACCGCCCGGCGCGACGCGTTCGGCGGCAAGCTGAAGGACCTCCAGACGGTCGCGCACCAGGTGGCCGATCTCGCCCTGCGCACCGAGGCGGCCCGCCTCATGGTCTACGCGGCCGCGGCGGCGTACGACGCGGGCGCCCCCGACGTGCCGCAGCGCGCCGCGATGGCGAAGCTCCTCGCCACCGAGACCGCCCAGCACGTCGTCGACACGGCCGTCCAGCTGCACGGCGCCCGCGCCCTGCAACGCGGCCACCTCCTCGAACACCTCTACCGCGAGGTGCGGGCCCCCCGCATCTACGAAGGGGCGAGCGAGGTCCAACGCGCCATCATCGCAAAGGAGTTGTACGCGTGAGCGGCATCGAGCGGATCAACCCACCCGAACTCTCCCCGCCCACCGGCTTCTCGCACGCCGTCACCGCCACCGGCGGCCGCCTCGTCTTCCTCGCCGGCCAGACCGCCCTCGACGCGGACGGCAAGATCACCGGCGACACGCTCCCGGAGCAGTTCGAGCGGGCCCTGGCCAACCTCCTCACCGCCCTGCGCCACGCGGGAGGCGCCCCCGACACCCTCGCCCGCGTCACCGTCTACGCCACCGACATCGCCGACTACCGCACCCACGCCCGCGAACTCGGCCGCATCTGGCGCGAGTCGGCGGGCCGCGACTACCCGGCGATGGCGGTGATCGGCACGACCCGCCTGTGGGACGAGCAGGCCCTGGTGGAACTGGACGGTCTGGCGGTCCTGCCCCACCAGGGCTAGGGCCTGTCGTTCGGATCATGCCGGGCTCGCGGGTGCCGGGACCGCGCCGCGCGGCGTTGTCGTCGGTCGCCTTGCGATGCACGGCACCGGCACCCACTTCCTGGTTCGGCCGTTCGGCCTGATCCCAACGAAAGGCGCCGGGCCCGCGATGAAGGCCCCAGGTCCGCGCCGGCCCCGGCCGGTGAACCCCGGCACGGAGCCCGAAGCGCATGCCCGCTCCCCGCCCGCGCGGGACCGGCCGCTACTCCTGCGGCAGGATCACCGCGCGACCGCGCACGGTCCCGTCGTGCAGCCGCTGGTAGGCGGTGGGCGCGTCGTCGATGCGGTACGTCTCCACGTGCACGGAGACGACCCCGGCCCGCGCCAGGTCGAGCACCTCCATCAGCTCGCCGCGGCTGCCCCAGTACGGCGCGGTCACCGACGCCTCGTACGGGGTGGTGCCGAAGCCGACCGAGAGGCTGCCGCCGCCGAGGCCGACGATGGTGACATCGCCCTCGACCGCCACGCAGCCGCCCGCCGTGGCCACCGTCGACGGGGCCCCGACGAAGTCGAAGACCGCCTCGGCGCCCCTGCCGCCGGTCAACTCCCGTACGACAGCGACGGATTCGGCGTCCGACAGGATCGCCTCATGGGCGCCCACCTCGCGGGCGAGCGCCAGCTTCTCCTCGTTCACGTCGAGCGCGATCACCCAGGCCGGGGACAGCGCCCGCAGCAGCTGGATCGCGACGTGTCCGAGCCCGCCCGTGCCGATCACGACGGCCGTCGACCCCGGCACCAGTTTCGGCAGCGACCGCTTGATCGCGTGGTACGGCGTCAGACCGGCGTCGGTCAGCGGCACCGCCTGCACCGGGTCGAGGCCGCCGAGCGGCACGAGATGGCGCGGGCTGTCCACGACCATGTACTCGGCCATGGCGCCGGGCGCGCCGAGGCCGGGCGGGTAGATGCCGAGTTCCTTGGCGCGCAGGCAGTAATTCTCCTTGCCCTCCGCGCACTTGGCGCAGGTGCCGCAGCCCCACGGCCCGTAGACGGCGACCGCGTCGTCGACCTCGACGCCCACCGCCCCGTCACCCACCGCCGCGACCGTACCGACGCCCTCGTGGCCGAGCGTGAGCGGCAGGGCGAAGCCCAGCTGCTGGGCGGGCCAGCTCATCACGGCGATGTCGGAGTGGCAGACACCGGCCGCCGTCATCCGCAGCAGCACCTGGCCGGGACCGGGGGTGGGCACGGGGACCTGCACGACTTCGGGAGCGGCACCCACCGCGCGGTACTGGACGGCCTTCATCAGCTCGGTCATCGTGCGTTCCTCCCGGAGCGGCGCGGGGGCCCGGTGGCCGCCCTCCCCGGGATCCATGTCACCGGGCGGCGGCCGTCACACCCGCAGGCCCGCTCAGTGGTCCATGTGCGCCGCGATGTCCTCCGCGCATGCGCGCAGGGCCGGGACGTGCGCGCGCAGTTCGTCGGCGCCGGTGAGGGCGACGGCCGCGCCGAGCGAGACGGCGAGGCGCGGCACCTGTCCGTGCGGCGCGGGCACGGCGACGGCGATCGACCGGACGCCGACCTCGTTCTCCTCGTCGACCTCGGCCCAGCCGCGCTCGCGCACGGCGTCGAGCTCCTCGCGGACCGCCGCCGGGTCGGTCACCGTGCGGGCGGTGACCGCGCTCAGGCCGGCCGCGACCAGCTCGTCGCGCTCGCGCTCGGGCAGGCCCGCGACGAGGACCTTGCCGAGCGAGGTCGCGTGCCAGGCGTTACGGGTGCCCTCCGCGCTGCGCAGCTGAAGGTGCTGCGTGCCCTGCGCGGTGAGGACGAGCAGCACGTCCGCGTCGTGGAGGATGCCCGCGATGGCGGGCAGGCCCGTGCGGTCGGCGAGCCTGCGCATCGGCGCCGCCGCCGCGGAGTAGCCGGCCGGTGAGCGCTGGAATCCCCGCGACAGTTCGAGCACCCGCACGCCCAGCGCGTAGCGCCGGGTGTCCTCGTCGTACGCCACGAACCGTTCGGCGGCGAGCCGGCCGAGGAGCCGGTGGGCGCTGCTGACCGGGAGCGCCGCGGCGCGGGCCGCGGCACTCACCCCCAGGCCCGCGGGATGGTCGGCCAGCACGGTGAGGAGTCGCAGGCCCCGGCCGAGCATGTCGTCGCCGGACGTCGTGGTCACGCTGCTCGTCTCCCGTGTGCTGCGCCCGTACGCCGGGACCGGTCCCCGGCGCACTCAGGTGGTGGCAGCGCTGGGCTGCCGGTTCACCGTACCCGGGCGGGGACCGGACGGACGGGGCTCGTGGACCGCCAGCATCAGCGCGGCCGAGACCAGCGCGCCCGCCGCCATGAACGCGAAGGCTCCCGCGTCCCCGAGCGACGTGCCGCGTACCCAGCCCACGAGATACGTTCCGGCGAACGAGCCGAGCGCGCCGAACGAGTTGACGAGCGCCACCGCCGCGCCGGAGACGCCCGCCGGGGCGAGCGTGGAGACGAGCGCGAAGTACGGGCCGTAGGGCGCGTACAGGCACAGGCCCGCCACCACGAGCAGCGCGAGCGCCACGGGGAAGTGGGACCCGGCCGCGTACGAGCCGAACAGGGCGAGGCCGCCGGCGGCGAGCCAGGGCCACACGGCCGCCTTGCGCCGCCCGCTGCGGTCGGACAGGCGCGAGTTGAGCAGCATCGCGACGACCGCGAAGGCGTACGGCACGGCGGTCAGCAGCCCGGTGGCGCCGATGCCCTCGCCCGAGCCCTTCTTCACGATCGACGGCAGCCAGAAGATGAAGCCGTACATGCCGAACGACCAGAAGAAGTACTGCACGGCCATCAGCAGCACCGGGCGCGAGCGCAGGACCCTGCCGTACTCCTCGCGCAGGTTCCCGGAGGCGGCCGGCACGAGGGCGCGGTCCGCGCGCAGGGCTTCCAACTCGGCCGGGGCGACCCACCTGGCGTCCTCGGGACGGTCCTTGAGGAGCCGCAGGCAGAGCAGGCCCCAGATGACCGAGGGCACACCCTCGACGATGAACATCACGCGCCAGTCCGTCACCGACACCAGCCAGCCCGACAGGGCGGAGAGCCACATCACGGTGACCGGATTGCCCAGGATGAGCAGGGTGTTGGCGCGGCCGCGCTCGCCGTGCGTGAACCAGCGGCTGAGCAGCATCACCATCGACGGCAGCACCGCGCCCTCGACGACCCCGAGTGCGAACCGCACCGCGATCAGCTGCCCGGGGCTGCTCAGCAGGCCCTGCACCACGGCGAGCAGCCCCCAGAGCACCGTCGACCAGGCGACGAGCCGGCGCGCGCTGCGCTGCTCGGCGTAGATCGTGCCGGGGATCTGGAAGAAGAAGTAGCCGAGGAAGAACGACGCGGCGATCAGCGAGTCGAGGCCCGCGGACAGATGCAGCTCGTCGGCCATGCCGCCGGCGGAGGCGATCGCGTAGTTCGACTTGTCGAGATAGGCGAGCGAGTACGTGATGAACGCGACCGGTATCAGGTGCCGGGCGCGGGTCGAGCTCCAGAAGCCGTCGGTGGACGGCCGGGAGGGCGACGGCGCTGTCATCCCTTGACCCCCTGTTTTCCGTGAGATGGAAAGTGTTTCACTGGGCGGGAAGACGTTACGAGGGAGTGGCGGCCGGGTCAATGGGCCGCCCGCTTACCGTGACGGCAAGCAGCCGAAGGAGAAACCCGAGATGACCGACACCGACGTGCTCGTCCCCTGGCCGCAGCTCGACCGGCGCCACGGCCCGTGGCCCGACGGCGTCCGCGTCCACGTGTGGGACGGCGTGACGCCCGCGTCCGAACTCCCGCAAGACGTCCTGGACGCCGTGGAGTTCTGGGTGATGCCCTACGCGGTCCCCGACGCGGACCGGCTGCTGCCCCGGCTCCCGCGCCTGCGCGCCGTCCAGTGCCTCAGCGCCGGGGTCGAGAAGCTCCAGCCGCGGCTGCCCGAGGGCGTCACCCTGCACAACGGCCGCGGCCTGCACGACGCCTCCACCGCGGAGCACGCCCTCGGCCTCATCCTCGCGGCCCAGCGCGAACTGCCCCGCTGGGCCGCCGACCAGGTGGCCGGACGCTGGGACCCGCATTTCACACGCTCGCTCGCCGACAGCCGCGTCGCGATCGTCGGCTACGGCTCGATCGGCTCGGCCCTGGAGGCCCGGCTCCTCGCCTGCGAGGCCGAGGTCGTCCGCGTCGCCCGGCGCGCCCGCCCCGACGAGCGGGTCCACGCGATCGCCGACCTGCCCGCACTGCTCCCCGGCCTCGACATCGTGGTCCTCGTCCTGCCCGAGAACCCGGGCACGGCCGGCCTGTTCGGCCCGAAGGAAATGGCCGCACTGCCGGACGGCGCCCTCGTCGTCAACGTGGGCCGCGGCCGCACCCTCGACACCGAGGCCCTGCTCGCCGAGACCGTCACGGGCCGGCTGCGCGCCGCACTCGACGTCACCGACCCGGAGCCCCTCCCGGCGGACCACGCCCTGCGCCACGCCCCCGGCGTCCTCGTCACCCCGCACGTGGCCGGCGGCTCGGCGGCCTTCCGCCCGCGTGCCGAGCGCCTGATCGTGGAGCAGGTACGCCGATGGGCCGCGGAAGAGGAACTGCTCAACCTCTTCCCGCGGCCCTGAACGGCGCCGATCGCGTCAGATGTCCCGGAACGTCTCGATCTGTGCGCCAACGGAGTTGAGCCGCTCGGCCAGGTCCTCGTAACCGCGGTTGATCACGTAGACGTTGCGCAGGACGGACGTGCCCTCGGCGGCCATCATCGCGAGGAGCACGACGACGGCGGGGCGCAGTGCCGGCGGGCACATCATCTCGGCGGCGCGCCAGCGCGTCGGGCCCTCGACGAGGACGCGGTGCGGGTCGAGCAGCTGGAGGCGCCCGCCGAGCCGGTTCAGGTCCGTGAGATAGATCGCGCGGTTGTCGTACACCCAGTCGTGGATGAGGGTCTTGCCCTGGGCCGCCGCCGCGATGGCCGCGAAGAAGGGCACGTTGTCGATGTTGAGGCCGGGGAACGGCATCGGGTGGATCTTGTCGATCGGCGCCTCCAGCTTGGAGGGCCGGACGGTGAGGTCCACCAGGCGCGTACGGCCGTTGTCCGCGAAGTACTCGGCCGAGCGGTCGTGGTCGAGACCCATCTCCTCCAGGACCGCGAGCTCGATCTCCAGGAACTCGATCGGCACCCGCTTCACCGTCAGTTCGGACTCGGTGACCACCGCGGCGGCCAGCAGGCTCATCGCCTCGACCGGGTCCTCGGACGGCGAGTAGTCGACGTCGACGTCGATCTGCGGGACGCCGTGCACGGTGAGGGTGGTCGTGCCGATGCCCTCGACGCGGATGCCCAGGGCCTCGAGGAAGAAGCAGAGGTCCTGGACCATGTAGTTCGAGGACGCGTTGCGGATGACGGTGACGCCGTCGTGGCGGGCGGCCGCGAGCAGCGCGTTCTCGGTCACGGTGTCGCCGCGCTCGGTCAGCACGATCGGCCGGCTGGGGGAGACACCCGCCTCGACCTGTGCGTGGTAGAGCCCCTCGGTCGCCGTGATGTCCAGGCCGAACCGGCGCAGCGCGATCATGTGCGGCTCGATGGTGCGGGTGCCGAGGTCGCAGCCGCCCGCGTACGGCAGCTTGAAGTGGTCGAGGCGGTGCAGGAGCGGGCCGAGGAACATGATGATCGAGCGCGTGCGGCGGGCGGCGGTGGCGTCGATGGCGTCCATGTCGAGGGCGGCCGGCGGCACTATCTCCAGGTCCACGCCGTCGTTGATCCACCGGGTGCGGACACCGATGGAGTTCAGGACCTCGAGGAGGCGGTAGACCTCTTCGATGTGGGCGACGCGGCGCAGGACCGTACGGCCCTTGTTGAGGAGCGAGGCGCACAGCAGTGCCACGCAGGCGTTCTTGCTCGTCTTCACGTCGATCGACCCGGACAGTCGGCGGCCGCCGACCACGCGCAGGTGCATCGGACCCGAGTAGCCCAGAGAGACGATTTCACTGTCGAGCGCTTCGCCTATTCGGGCGATCATCTCAAGGCTGATGTTTTGGTTGCCGCGCTCGATGCGGTTGACGGCGCTCTGGCTGGTACCGAGCGCCTCGGCGAGCTGCGACTGTGTCCAGCCCCGGTGCTGCCGGGCGTCACGGATGAGCTTGCCGATGCGTACGAGGTAGTCGTCTGCCATGGCCGCAGGCTATCTCAGATATGAGATGCCGCATTCCGGCGGGCCCATTGGGGTGACGGGCCGTCAATCGGCCCTGGTGGCGCGTCGGCGCGCGTGCGGGACGATGGGAGGGCGGTCCGCCGGCGGCGCGGCGGGACGGCCCGGCGAAGGCCGGGCATGACCAGTCCGGCCTCATGTACTAGAGTTATCTCGACATCGAGATATCTACAGAGGCACACCGCAGCCGCCATGCTCGGTAAGGGTTACCTAACTTAGCCTTACCTTAGCGGATCGGCGAACTCGTCGTGGCGGCAGGATGCGGTGGAACGCGCACATATATGAAGGAGACTGTCGTGTCGGCGAACAGCTTCGACGCCCGCAGCACGCTGCGCGTGGGCGACGAGTCGTACGAGATCTTCAAGCTGGACAAGGTCGAGGGCTCCGCGCGCCTCCCTTACAGCCTGAAGGTTCTCCTTGAGAACCTGCTCCGCACCGAGGACGGCGCGAACATCACCGCCGACCACATCCGTGCGCTCGGCAACTGGGACTCCCAGGCCCAGCCGTCCCAGGAGATCCAGTTCACGCCCGCCCGCGTGATCATGCAGGACTTCACCGGTGTGCCCTGTGTCGTGGACCTCGCCACCATGCGTGAGGCCGTGAAGGAGCTCGGCGGCGACCCGGCGAAGATCAACCCGCTGGCCCCGGCCGAGCTGGTCATCGACCACTCCGTCATCGCCGACAAGTTCGGTACCTCCGACGCCTTCGGCCAGAACGTCGAGCTGGAGTACGGCCGCAACAAGGAGCGCTACCAGTTCCTGCGCTGGGGCCAGACCGCCTTCGACGAGTTCAAGGTCGTTCCCCCGGGCACCGGCATCGTGCACCAGGTGAACATCGAGCACCTCGCTCGCACGGTCATGGTCCGGGGTGGCCAGGCCTACCCCGACACCCTCGTCGGCACCGACTCGCACACCACGATGGTCAACGGCCTGGGCGTCCTGGGCTGGGGCGTCGGAGGCATCGAGGCCGAGGCCGCGATGCTCGGCCAGCCGGTCTCGATGCTCATCCCGCGCGTCGTCGGCTTCAAGCTCACCGGTGAGCTCAAGCCCGGCACCACCGCCACGGACCTCGTGCTCACGATCACCGAGATGCTGCGCAAGCACGGCGTCGTCGGCAAGTTCGTCGAGTTCTACGGTGAGGGCGTCGCCGCCACCTCCCTGGCGAACCGCGCCACCATCGGCAACATGTCGCCGGAGTTCGGCTCCACCGCCGCGATCTTCCCGATCGACGACGAGACGCTGAAGTACCTGAAGCTGACGGGCCGTGACGAGCAGCAGGTCGCGCTCGTCGAGGCGTACGCCAAGGAGCAGGGCCTCTGGCTCGACCCGGCCGCCGAGCCCGACTTCTCCGAGAAGCTGGAGCTCGACCTCTCCACGGTCGTCCCCTCCATCGCCGGCCCGAAGCGCCCGCAGGACCGCATCGTCCTCGCGAACGCCGCGCAGCAGTTCGCGCTCGACGTGCGCAACTACGTCGAGGACGACGACGAGGCGGGCAAGGAGTCCTTCCCGGCCTCCGACTCCCCGGCCGCCACCAACGGCGTCCCCTCGCGCCCGACCCTGGTCACGGCCCCCGACGGCTCGACGTACGAGATCGACCACGGCGCCGTCACCGTCGCCGCGATCACCTCCTGCACCAACACGTCGAACCCGTACGTGATGGTCGCCGCCGCGCTCGTCGCGAAGAAGGCCGTCGAGAAGGGCCTGACCCGCAAGCCGTGGGTCAAAACCACGCTCGCCCCGGGCTCGAAGGTCGTCACCGACTACTTCGACAAGGCCGGTCTGACGCCGTACCTGGACAAGGTCGGCTTCAACCTCGTCGGCTACGGCTGCACCACCTGCATCGGCAACTCGGGCCCGCTGCCCGAGGAGGTCTCGAAGGCGGTCAACGAGCACGACCTGGCGGTCACGTCGGTCCTCTCCGGCAACCGCAACTTCGAGGGCCGCATCAACCCCGACGTCAAGATGAACTACCTCGCGTCCCCGCCGCTGGTCGTCGCGTACGCCATCGCCGGTTCGATGAAGGTCGACATCACCAAGGACGCCCTGGGCACCGACCAGGACGGCAAGCCGGTCTACCTCGCGGACATCTGGCCGACGGAGGCCGAGGTCAACGACGTCGTCGCCAACTCCATCGGCGAGGACATGTTCAACAAGTCCTACCAGGACGTCTTCGCGGGCGACGCCCAGTGGCAGGCCCTGTCGATCCCGACCGGCAACACCTTCGAGTGGGACACCGAGTCCACCTACGTCCGCAAGCCCCCGTACTTCGAGGGCATGACGATGGAGACCACCCCGGTCTCCGACATCACGGGCGCGCGTGTCCTCGCCAAGCTGGGCGACTCGGTCACCACCGACCACATCTCCCCGGCCGGTGCGATCAAGGCCGACACCCCGGCCGGCCAGTACCTCACGGAGCACGGCGTCCAGCGCCGTGACTTCAACTCCTACGGCTCGCGCCGTGGCAACCACGAGGTCATGATCCGCGGCACGTTCGCCAACATCCGCCTGCGCAACCAGATCGCGCCGGGCACCGAGGGCGGCTACACCCGCGACTTCACCCAGGCTGCGACTGCTGACGCGGCTCCGGTGTCGTTCATCTACGACGCCTCGCGCAACTACATCGAGCAGGGCACCCCGCTGGCCATCCTGGCCGGCAAGGAGTACGGCTCGGGTTCGTCGCGTGACTGGGCCGCCAAGGGCACCGCGCTCCTCGGCGTCAAGGCCGTCATCGCCGAGTCGTACGAGCGCATCCACCGCTCGAACCTCATCGGCATGGGTGTCCTGCCGCTCCAGTTCCCGGAGGGCGCCTCGGCCGAGTCCCTCGGCCTGACCGGCGAGGAGACCTTCTCCTTCACCGGTGTCGAGGAGCTCAACAACGGCACCACGCCGCGCACGGTCAAGGTCAGCACCGACACCGGTGTGGAGTTCGACGCGGTCGTCCGCATCGACACCCCCGGTGAGGCGGACTACTACCGCAACGGCGGCATCATGCAGTACGTGCTGCGCAGCCTGATCCGCAAGTGATGTGCCCCTGGGCATGAGTGCCCGGGGTTCCTGGCCGTCGTCCCTCACAGGGGCGGCGGCCAGTGCTGCATGCGTCCGAGTGCCGGTCGCCCGGCCTCTCGCCCCCGCACGGGGACTGTGCGTGCGCCGGGGCCCCGCTGCCGCGCACCCCAGCCGGTGACTGGCGGAACGACACGGCGGGCGGGCGTGAACTCTCCACGCCCGCCCGCCGGTTCACTCACCAGGGATCACGACAGCAGTTCCACCTCCGCCACCGTCGCGGCCCCACCGGTGAACACCAGCCGGTAGTGCTGGTACGTGCCCGGCTTGCTCACCGAGAACGCCCGCGTCTGCTTGTCCCAGGAGAAGGACTCGCCGGACCGCTGGTCCAGCGTCTTCCACGACGAGCCGTCGGCCGAGGCCTCCAGCTTCCAGCCCGCCGGGGCCTTCGCCCTGTCGTCCGACGTCAGCGTGTACTGCACGGCCTTTGCGCCGTCCGCGCCGACCGGCAGTTCCACCGACTCCGAACTCGCGCTCGTCGCCGAGGAGTTGTCGAACAGCGGACCCGAACCCGTGATGGCGTCCTTGCGCGGCGACGGCACCTTGTCGTCCTGCGTGATGGAGACCGGCGCCGCGTCCTTGCCCGTGCCCCACTTCGACGGCTTCGGGCCCATCGCGAACTCCAGGACCCCGCCCTTCGCGACGACCGAGTGCGGCAGTGACGTCGACGTCCAGTTCTTGCCGTTGACCTTCAGCCCCTGCACGTAGATGTTCTTCGCGCTGTTCTTCGGGGCCTTGACGACGAGGTCCTTGCCGTTCTCCAGGTGCAGCGTCATCTTCGTGAACTGCGGGGAGCCGATGGCGTATTCACCGCTGCCCATGACCAGCGGGTAGAAGCCGAGCGAGGAGAAGAGGTACCAGGCCGACTGCTCGCCGTTGTCCTCGTCGCCGTGGTAGCCCTGGCCAATCTCGCTGCCCGTGTAGAGACGGGAGAGGACCTCGCGGACCTTCTCCTGCGTCTTGTACGGCTGGCCCGCCGCGTCGTACATGTACGTGATGTGGTGCCCGACCTGGTTGGAGTGGCCGTACATGCCCATCCGGACGTCACGCGCCTCCGTCATCTCGTGGATGACGCCGCCGTACGAGCCCGCGACGTCGTTCGTCGCCGTCTCCGGGGTGGCGAAGAACGTGTCGAGCTTCTTGGCGAGACCGTCGCGGCCGCCATAGAGGTTGGCGAGTCCGCGCGAGTCCTGCGGGGCGGTGAACGCGTAGCCCCAGGCGTTGGTCTCCGTGTAGTCGTAGCCCCAGATGCGCGGGTCGAACTGTGACGACTCGACGCGCCAGTCGCCCTTCTCGTTCTTGCCCTGGAAGAAGCCCGCCTTCGGGTCGAACATGTTCACGTACTCACGGGCCCGGTTGAGGAAGTACTCCGACTCCTCCTGGTAGTGCTTCTCGCCGGTCTTCTTGTAGAGGGCCTGGCCCATCTGCGCGATGCCGTAGTCGTTGATGTAGCCCTCGAGCGCCCAGGACAGACCCTCGTGGGTGTCCGTGCTCGTGTAGCCGAGGAACGGCGACGTCTGCATGCCCTTGCGGCCCACACCGGCCGCGGGCGGCACGACGCTCGCGTTCTTCAGCGCCGCCTTGTACGCGGCCTCCGCGTCGAACTTGACGCCCTTGACGTACGCGTCGGCGAACGCCACGTCCGACGACGTGCCGGTCATCAGGTCCGCGTAACCGGGGGAGGACCAGCGCGATATCCAGCCGCCGTCCTTGTACTGCTGCACGAACCCGTCGACGAGCTCGCCCGCCTTCTTCGGCGTCAGGAGCGAGTACGCGGGCCAGGTCGTGCGGTACGTGTCCCAGAAGCCGTTGTTGACGTAGGGCTTGCCGTCGACGATCTTCGCGCCGGTGTGGGTCGGGGTGTCCGGACCCGGCATCGGCGAGAACGGCGAGGCGTACTGGTACTTCGAACCGACCTTCTCGAAGCCGGAGTTGGGGTACAGGTACAGCCGGTACAGGGACGAGTAGAGGGTGGTGCGCTGGTCGGCCGTGGCGCCCTCCACCTCGACCTTGCCGAGGAGCTTGTCCCACTGCGCGCGGGCGCTGTCCCGCACGGAGGAGAACGACGACCCGGAGGGCAGCTCCTGCGCGAGGTTCGCCTTGGCCTGGTCGATGCCGATCAGGGACGTCGCGAGGCGCAGGGTGACCGTCTTGTCGGCGCCCGGCTTGAAGCGGAGGTAGCCCTTGGGGCCGCTGGAGTCGCCGCCGGTGACCGGGGTGTCGAAGACGCCGTAGACGAAGAGCCGGGTCGCGCCCGCGGAGAGCCCGGACTTCACGTCCGAGTAGCCGGTGACGATGCCCTTGTCCTTGTCGAGCGTGAGACCCGCCTGGTCGGAGACGTTGTCGAAGATCACGCTCGCGTCGTCACCGGGGTAGGTGAACCGCAGCATCGCCGCGTGGTCGGTCGGCGTCATCTCGGCCTTGAGGCCGTTCTCGAAGCGCACCCCGTAGTAGTAGGGGTTGGCCGTCTCGTTCTCGTGCTTGAACGGCAGCGCGCGGCCGGTGCGGGAGGTGTCCGGGGTGCCGGACGCCGCCGACGGCATCATCTGGAACGTCTGCCGGTCGCCCATCCAGGGGCTGGGCTCGTGGCTGGCGCTGAACGCCTCCATCGTCGGGAGGTTGTCCGCGTTGTTGTCGCGGCTGTAGTCGTAGAGCCAGCTGAGCGAGCCGGCGTTGGTCACCGGCGTCCAGAAGTTGAAGCCATGGGGGACCGCGGTGGCCGGGAACGTGTTGCCGCGCGAGAAGCCGCCGCTGGAGTTCGTGCCGCGCGTCGTGACCGCGTAGTCCGACAGATGCGCCTTCGGCGGTTCCGGCTTCGCGGCCTTCAGCGCGATGTCGTCGACCCAGCCGCGGAACTTCGCCGGGCCCTTGGGCGAGTCGTACGCCACCAGGATCCGGTCGACGGTCTTGCCGGCCGCGACGGAGCCGATGGAGGAGGAGACGGCGTTCCACTGGTTGACGTAGAGCCGCTTGGCCGCGCCCTGGCCCTGCGGCGTCAGCAGCCCGCCGTTGCTGTCGGTGGCCTTCAGGTCGCTCAGGTAGGTGCCGTCGGTGAAGGCGAGGTCCACGGAGACGTTGGTGGCGTCGTAGTCGCGGTCGCCGTCCGCCATCGACGGGAAGATCTTGTACGAGAGCTCCGTGTCACGGGCGACGGCCACGTCGACGTCGAAGACCTTGTTGTACGAGTAGGCGCGCCCGTCGGCCTTGTGCGTGCCCGCGTAGCGCAGGGCCTTCTTGCCGGTGAAGCCCGCGCCCGCCTTGGCGGTGGGAGAGCCGCTGGGGCCCTTGTCGACGAGGGAGAGCATGTCGTCGGGCGTGGGCGAGCCGGTGTCGGCGGTGGCCAGCTGGAGGTCGGCGAGCTGCGTGGCGTCGCCCGCGCCGTTGTTCTTGGTGAACTCGATCCGGAAGTGCTGGTACTCGGCCGGGTTCTGGAGGTCGTACTTCTTGGTCTGGAAGCGGTCGGCGAAGCTCTCCCCGGTGCGGGTGTCGAGCGTCGTCCACTCCTTGCCGTCGGTGGAGCCCTTGAGGGTCCAGTCCTTCGGGTCGCGCTCGGCGTGGTCGTTGGCCGATGTCAGGGCGTACGTCGTGATCTTGGCCGGCGCGTCCAGGTCGTACTCGACCCAGGCCGTCGGCTCGAAGGAGAGCCACTTGGTGCTCGACTCGCCGTCGATGAGGTTCTCCTTGGTCTCACCGCCGCCCGTGTTCTCGTCGCTGGCGCGGACCTCCGTGACATGGCTGTTGACATTGCCCGGAAGTCCGCCGCTGTCACCGCCGTCGACTCCGGACGACCGCTTCGTCCCGTCTGCGGCGGTATCCACGGTGTTCAGCCACGTCGGGGCGGGATCGCCCGTTTCGAACGAGGAGCTGAACTCGCGGTCGGCGTGCGGCTGTTGGCCGGGGGAGGCGGCGGACGCCCCCTGACCGGCGGCGACGAGCGCGAGTGAGGCCGCCCCCAGGGCGGCCGTGGACCTGAGTCTGTGTCTGGATCTGCCATGCATGCGCGAGCACCCTCCCGGAGCGAGACAACGTTGTCAATTTGCAGCGCAGGGTCCAGTAGGGAGGTAAGTCGCTCGTGGTGTCAAGGGTGTTGAGGCCGAGGGGGGCGGCACGCGGGGCGAGAAGAGTGGCGCGACCATCCATTAAGTGAGGTCATCGGTCGTTCAGGGTGTGCATGGGCCGCTCATGGGTGCCTCATATATCCGAGAGGTCTCAACTCGGGAAAGAACGCCGTCCAAACCTGCATTCGATCTTGCCCAGTTACCGCGAAGTGGACTATACCTGTCGGCGTCCGGCCCGGACGGTCTCGCGACCGGGGGCAGGACCCGGGGGAGGGGGGAAATGGCGAAGCGTGCGAACGCACCGACTGCTGTACATCTCTGCAGAGCCCGGACTTTCCAGTACCACCCAGCTCCAACTGCGTTCCCTCGGGCCAGTGCATTTCCGGACGAGTTCCGCTGATGCAATTCCGGCCTGGGGTCCGGGGATTCGTCCCCGGTACGACACAGCACGTCACCGCGGTGCCGGGGAGGATCCGGTTCACCGCCTGAGTCCTGGAGAAGGCGAGGACTTGAGCATGGGATCCACCCCCGGCGTAGGCCATCGCGATCTGATCGAGCGGGGCGCGACCGTCGTTCCGGCCGCGGCCCCGGTGACCGCTCTTCCGGCATCGCTCAGCTGATCACCATCGGTGCCGCCGGGCGGCACCGAGACGACGGCGAAACGCCCCGATGCGTGTCTCCGCCCAAATCTCAGGCGGAGACCCGCACCAGGGGCGCGCTCAAAGAGAAGTGCGGCAAGGCCTGGCCGATCTGGCCCGGCAGTCGCACACGCAGCACACCCGTACAGATCCAATCGATCAGTGAGGATGCAGAGATGACCATTCGTGCCGGCTCTCTTGACAGGCGGACGCTCCTGCGCGGGGCGATCGCAACCGCAGCCATGGGTTCGTTCGCGGTGGCGTGTGGCTCTCCCTCCAGCAAAGGCGACGGCGGCGGCGGTGGCTCGAAGGGCAAGAAGGGGGCCAAGAACCCGTTCGGTGTCGCCGCGAACTCCAAGGTCGATGCGGCCATCTTCGACGGCGGCTACGGCACCGACTACGTCGACTACACCAACCAGGTCGTCGGGAGCCAGATCAAGGGACTCAAGGTCCAGGTCAAGCCGGTCGTCGACATCGCCCCGGAGCTCCAGCCCCGCTTCGTCGGCGGCAACCCGCCGGACCTCATCGACAACTCCGGTGAGGACCAGATCGGCTTCCTCGGCATCCTCGACCAGCTCGAGGAGCTCGACGACGTCTTCGAGGCCAACACCTACGAGGGCAAGAAGATCGCCGACATCGTCTACCCGGGCGTCAAGGGCCCCGGCACGTTCAAGGACAAGTTCGTCGCGCTCAACTACGTGATGACGGTCTACGGCGTCTGGTACTCGAAGACCCTGTTCGAGGCGAACGGCTGGACCCCGCCGAAGACGTGGGACGAGGCGCTCGACCTCGGCCAGAAGGCGAAGAAGAAGGGCAAGTACCTCTTCGTCCACGGCAAGGAGGCGGCGACCTACTACCGCACGCTCCTGATCGACTCGGCGATCAAGGAGGGCGGCGACGAGGTCCGGCTCGCGCTGGAGAACCTGGAGAAGGGCTGCTGGTCGCACCCGGCCGTCCAGGGCGTGATCAAGGTCATGGAGACCATGGTCAAGCAGAAGATGTTCGTCCCCGGCGGCTCCGGCACCCAGTTCCAGAAGGCGCAGGCGATCTGGAGCAACGACCAGAAGGCGCTGCTCTATCCGTCCGGTGGCTGGATCGAGAACGAGATGAAGAAGGCCACCAAGGCCGACTTCCAGATGACCGGCTTTCCGTCGATGACGCTCACCGAGAAGCCGAAGCTGCCCTACGAGGCGATTCGCGCGGCCGCCGGCGAGCCGTTCATCGTGCCCAAGCAGGGCAAGAACCCGGCCGGCGGCAAGGAAGTTCTGCGGGCGATGCTGTCCGAGAAGGCGGCGGCGAACTTCTCCAAGACGAAGCTGGCTCCGACGATCGTCAAGGGCACCGTGCCCGCCGACGGTTACGGGTCGTCGGCCCTCGTCTCGCAGACGAAGATGCTCGAGGCCGCCGGCACCAACATCTTCACCTACAACTTCGTCGAGGCCTACGGGATGAACACGGACCAGCTGGTGCCGTGGAACTCGTTCCTCTCCGGCGACATCGACGGCAAGGGCCTCACCTCGGCTCTGCAGAAGATCTCCGACAAGGTCCGGGAAGACGACTCCGTCGACAAGATCAAGGTCAGCTAGCACTGCGATGAAAGAAACGATCACCACATCCGACACCGCGAGCCGCCGGCCGGCGCCGGCCGCTCGCGGTGGGCGGCCCCGGCGCCGCAAGCTCACCTTCGACCGGGTGACGTTCTTCCTCGCGTTCCTCGGCGTCCCGCTGACCATCTTCGTGCTCTTCGTCCTGTACCCGTTCGTCCAGGCGATCTTCTGGGCGATGACCGACTGGCGCGGGTTCAGCCCGGACTACGAGTTCATCGGCCTGGACAACTTCACCAAGATGTTCCAGGACGACGTCTTCATGAAGGCGTTGCGCAACATCGCGCTCCTCGCGGTCTGCGTGCCGCTGGTGACGTTGACGCTCGCCCTGGCGGTCGCGGTGGCGGTCACCCTGGGCGGTCCCAGCAAGGGCCCTGTCCGGGGCATCAAGGGAGCGTCGTTCTACCGGATCGTCTCGTTCTTCCCCTATGTCGTGCCGGCGATCATCGTCGGCCTGGTCTGGGCGCAGATGTACGACCCGAACGCCGGCCTGGTCAACGGCATCCTCACCGGGCTCGGCCTCGACGGGTTCGACAAGTTCGCCTGGCTGGGCGAGACGGTGAGCGCGATGCCGGCCCTGATGTTCGTCATCGTCTGGGGGCTCGTCGGGTTCTACGCGGTGCTCTTCATCGCCGCGATCAAGGGCGTCCCCGCCGAGCTGTACGAGGCGGCCAGGATCGACGGAGCCGGCCGGTTCCGGATGACGCTCTCGGTCACCCTGCCGTCGATCCGGGACACCGTGCAGACGGGTTACATCTACCTGGGCATCGCCGCGCTCGACTCGTTCGTCTACGTCCAGGCGATGCTGCCGAACGGTGGCCCGAACAACTCGACCCTGACGATCAGCCAGCGGCTGTTCAACGTCGCCTTCGCGAAGCAGCAGTTCGGACTCGCCACCGCGATGGGCGTCGTCCTCGCCGTCGTCACCCTGGTGTTCGCGGCGCTGGTGTTCCTCGTCAACCGCCTGTCGGGCGGCGGCGAGGGCGAGGGCAGAAAGAAAGCGCCCGGGGCCAAGGCTCGGCGTACCGCGGCCAAGGGAGGTGCCCAGTGAGCGCCATCGTTGCTGACCGGGAGCAGGCGAGCGACCGCAAGCCGGCGAGGGACCGGAAGCTGACGAGAGCCGCCGCGAGCAGCGACCGCAGGTTCGCGGTGATCTCGCACACCCTGCTGATCCTGTGGTCCGTGATCGTGATCGTGCCCATGCTGTGGGTGCTGGTGTCGTCGTTCAAGTCGACCAGCGAGATCCTGTCGTCGCCGTTCAAGCTGCCGCAGCGCTGGCGGTTCGAGAACTACGCGCACGCGTGGACCGACGCGAACATCGGGAAGTACTTCCTGAACTCGGTGATCGTCGTGGTCTCCGCGCTGGTCCTGGTGATGCTGCTGGGTGCGATGTGCGCCTACATCCTGGCCCGGTTCGAGTTCCCCGGCCGCCGGCTGATCTACTACGTGATGCTCGCCGGGCTGACCTTCCCCGTCTTCCTGGCGATCGTGCCGCTCTTCTTCCAGCTGCAGAACTTCGGGCTGCTGAACACGCGGCCCGGGCTGATCCTCACGTACGTCGCGTTCGCGCTGCCGTTCACGATGTTCTTCCTGTACTCGTTCTTCCGGTCGCTGCCGCACGACGTGTACGAGGCCGCGCTGATCGACGGTGCCGGTGACTGGCGGGCGTTCTTCCAGGTGATGCTGCCGATGGCCAAGCCGGGCATGGCCGCGGTGGCGATCTTCAACTTCCTGGGGCTGTGGAACCAGTTCCTGCTGCCCGTGGCACTCAACACCGACCAGGACAAGTGGGTGCTGACCCAGGGGATGTCCGCCTACGCGTCCTCGCAGGTCTACGACATCGACTACGGTGGGCTGTTCGCGGCGATCGTGGTCACGGTGGTGCCCGTACTGATCGTGTACATCATCTTCCAGCGCCGGATCGCCGGATCGGTGTCGCAGGGCACCTTCCGCTGACGCCCACCGTCGCGCCGTACGGCGGAGCCATCACGTAACCGCTCCTCCACCCTTTGCGCACAGGGGTCGGGCCCCGGAGAGACAACTCTCTCCGGGGC
>NZ_JBHJYS010000047.1:0-28677 GCF_042270245.1 Streptomyces sp. NPDC055955 | reverse complement strand
GCCACACACCAGGTGTGTGGCCCGCCCTTCCGGCTGTCTCAGAGCGTGTTCACAAGCTGTCCGCTCAGGCGCCGGCGACCTCGATGGCCGCCAGGTTCTTCTTGCCGCGGCGCAGCACGAGCCAGCGCCCGTGCAGCAGCTCGTCCGCGGCCGGCACCGCGTCCTCGGCGGCGACCTTCACGTTGTTCACGTACGCGCCGCCCTCCTTCACCGTGCGCCGGGCGGCGGACTTGCTCGCCACGAGACCGACCTCGGCGAGCAGGTCCACGACCGGGCCGAGCGTGTCGACCTTCGCGTGCGGCAGCTCGGACAGGGCGGCCGCGAGGGTCGCCTCGTCCAGCTCACCCAGGTCGCCCTGCCCGAACAGCGCCTTGGACGCGGCGATGACGGCGGCGCACTGGTCGGCCCCGTGCACCAGCGTCGTCAGCTCCTCGGCCAGGGACCGCTGGGCGGCCCGCGCCTGCGGCCGCTCCTCGGTCTGCCGCTCCAGATCCTCGATCTCCTCACGGGACCTGAAGCTGAAGATCCGCAGGAACTTGGACACATCGCGGTCGTCGGCGTTCAGCCAGAACTGGTAGAAGGCGTACGGGGTGGTCAGCTCGGGGTCGAGCCAGACCGTGCCGGACTCCGTCTTGCCGAACTTGGTGCCGTCCGCCTTGGTGATCAACGGGGTGGCCAGCGCGTGCACCGACGCCTCCGGCTCGACCCGGTGGATCAGGTCGGTGCCCGCGGTGAGGTTTCCCCACTGGTCGCTGCCGCCGGTCTGCAGCGTGCAGCCGTACCGACGGTTCAGCTCCATGAAGTCCATGCCCTGGAGGATCTGGTAGCTGAACTCGGTGTAGCTGATGCCCGCGTCGGAGTTGAGCCGTCGCGAGACGGCCTCCTTGGCGATCATCTTGTTGACCCGGAAGTACTTGCCGATGTCCCGCAGGAAGTCGATCGCCGACAGACCCGACGTCCAGTCCAGGTTGTTGACCATGCGGGCGGCGTACGGGCCCTCGAAGTCGAGGAACCGCTCGATCTGCCCGCGCAGCCGCTCGACCCACAGTGCCACCGTCTCCGGAGCGTTCAGCGTCCGCTCGGCGTTCGGCTTCGGGTCGCCGATCAGGCCGGTGGCCCCGCCGACCAGGCCCAGCGGGAGGTTCCCCGCGAGCTGGATGCGGCGCATGGTCAGGATCTGGACCAGGTTGCCGAGGTGGAGACTCGGCGCGGTCGGGTCGAACCCGCAATAGAACGTGAGGGGACCGTCCGCGAACGCCTTGCGCAATGCGTCCTCGTCAGTGGACAGGGCCAGCAGGCCGCGCCACTGAAGTTCGTCGACGATGTCCGTCACGGTTCTCGTATCTCCTCGGATGACTTGGATGCTGCCCGACCAGGTTACGGGGTCATACGCCCTGGCTGACCGAGCTCATGTTGAAGTCCGGCACCCGCAGGGCCGGCATCGCAGCCCTAGTGAACCAGTCGCTCCACTCCCTGGGCAGCGTCTTTTCCGTCCGCCCGGCCTCCACCGCGCGCCCCAGCAGGTCGACGGGCGACTCGTTGAACCGGAAGTTGTTCACCTCGCCCACCACCTCGCCGTCCTCCACGAGGTACACCCCGTCCCGGGTCAGACCGGTCAGCAGCAGCGTCGCCGGATCGACCTCGCGGATGTACCAGAGGCAGGTCAGGAGCAGCCCGCGCCCGGTGGCCGCGACCATCTCGTCCAGGGAACGGTCCTCGCCCCCGTCCAGGATCAGGTTGTCGATCGCCGGCGCCACCGGGAGACCGGTGAGGCCCGCGCTGTGCCGGGTCGTCGTCAGACGGTCCAGCTCGCCCTCGCGGACCCAGTCCGTCGCCGTCAGCGGCAGCCCGTTGTCGAACACGGAGGCGCTGTCGCCCGAGGCGTGCGCGAGGACGAACGGCGCCGACTCCAGGCCCGGCTCGTTCGGGTCGCTGCGCAGCGTCAGCGGGAGCTCGGTCAGCCGCTCGCCGACGCGCGTGCCGCCGCCCGGCCTGCTGAAGACGGTCCGGCCCTCGGCGGCGTCCCGGGCCGCGGACGACCACAGCTGGTAGATCAGCAGGTCGGCGACCGCGGTCGGCGGCAGGAGCGTCTCGTAACGGCCCGCGGGCAGCTCGACGCGGCGGCGCGCCCAGTCGAGGCGCTGCGCCAGCTCGGCGTCGAGCGCGCCCGGGTCGACGTCCTTGAAATCGCGCGTCGAGCGCCCCGCCCAGGCCGAGCGCGTCCGGTCCGGGGACTTCGCGTTCACCTCCAGCGTCCCGTTCGGCTGGTCGTGCCGCAGGCGCAGGCCCGTCGACGTACCGAGATAGCTGGAGACGAGCTCGTGGTTGGCGAAGCCGTACAGCTCACGGCCTCCCGCGTGGGCCCGGGCGAACGACTCGCCCAGGGCCGGGGCGAAGTCCGCGAAGACGGCCGAGGAGGTCTCGGCGGGCGCGTCCGTGAAGTCGGGGGAGTGGGGTACTCCGAAGACCAGCGGACCGGCGTCCTCGGCGGGCGCCGCGCCCCGGGCGGCGGCCTCCGCGGCCCGCACCAGCGGTTCGAGGTCGTCCGTGGTCACGGCCGAGCGGGAGACGACCCCGGAAGCCGTGCCCTCCTTGCCGTCGACGGTCGCGATGACCGTGAGGGTGCGCCCGCGCGTGACCCCGTTCGTGGTGAGCGCGTTGCCCGCCCAGCGCAGATTGGCGGTGGACTGCTCGTCGGCGATGACCACGCAGCCGTCGGCCGAGGACAGTTCGAGGGCACGCTCGACGATCTCGTGCGGCTTGTTCGTACGAGGGCTCATCGACCGGCCTCCTGCGTGGTGTTCAGAATGTTCACGCCCTTGAAGAGGGCGGAGGGGCAGCCGTGCGACACCGCAGCGACCTGCCCCGGCTGGGCCTTTCCGCAGTTGAACGCGCCGCCCAGTACGTATGTCTGCGGGCCGCCGACCGCCGTCATCGAACCCCAGAAGTCGGTGGTCGTGGCCTGGTAGGCGACATCGCGCAGCTGCCCGGCGAGCCGGCCGTTCTCGATGCGGTAGAAGCGCTGCCCCGTGAACTGGAAGTTGTAGCGCTGCATGTCGATCGACCAGGAGCGGTCGCCGACGACGTAGATCCCGCGGTCGACGCCCCCGATCAGGTCCTCGGTCGACAGGCCGCCCGGGTCCGGCTGGAGCGACACGTTCGCCATGCGCTGCACGGGCACATGGCCGGGGGAATCCGCGTACGCGCAGCCGTTCGACCGGTCGAAGCCCGTCAGCTTCGCGATGCGGCGGTCCAGCTGGTAGCCGACGAGCGTCCCGTCCTTGACCAGGTCCCAGGACTGCCCGGCCACGCCCTCGTCGTCGTACCCGATGGTGGCGAGGCCGTGCTCGGCGGTGCGGTCACCCGTCACGTTCATGATCTCGGAGCCGTACCTGAGCTTGCCGAGCTGGTCGAACGTGGCGAAGGACGTGCCCGCGTACGCCGCCTCGTAGCCGAGCGCCCGGTCCAGCTCGGTCGCGTGGCCGATGGACTCGTGGATGGTCAGCCACAGGTTGGACGGGTCGACCACGAGGTCGTACAGGCCGGCCTCGACGCTGGGCGCCCGCATCTTCTCGGCGAGCAGCTCCGGGATCTCGGCCAGCTCGCGGTCCCAGTCCCAGCCGGTCCCGGTGAGGTACTCCCAGCCCCGGCCCACCGGTGGCGCGAGCGTCCGCATGGAATCGAACTCGCCGCTCGAACCGTCCACGGCGACCGCCGTCAGCTGCGGATGCAGCCGCACCCGCTGCTGCGTCGTCACCGTCCCCGCCGTGTCGGCGTAGAACTTGTTCTCGTGCACGGTGAGCAGCGAGGCGTCCACATGGTCGACGCCGTTCGCACCGAGCAGCCGCGCACTGAAGTCGGCGAGCAGCCCGGCCTTGTCCTCGTCCGGCACGGAGAACGGATCGATCTCGTACGAGGACACCCACGTCCTGTCCGCGTGCACCGGCTCTGCGGCCAGCTCGACTCTCTCGTCCGACCCCGCCGCCTTGATGACCTGCGCCGACAGCTTCGCCATCGCCACCGCCTGCGACGCCACCTTCGCGGCCGAGTCCATCGTCAGATCCACGCCCGACGCGAAGCCCCAGGTGCCGCCGTGCACGACGCGCACCGCGTACCCGAGGTCCGTCGTGTCCGACGAGCCCGCGGGCCGCGCGTCCCGCAGGCGCCGCTCCGCGCTGCGCACCCGCTCCAGACGGAAGTCCGCGTGGTCGGCGCCGAGAGCCCGCGCGCGGGCCAGCGCGGCATCGGCGAGGGCCCGCAGCGGCAGCGCCGTGAAGGCTTCATCGATCGAATGGGGCACGGATGTTCTCCCTGTCGTCGGAGGCGCTGTCGCCGGCCGCTCCCGGGTACGAGCACCGGTCAGCCTCGATCATGTCGCGTCGGCGGGCCCCGCGGCCACACTTTTCTGTAGGGACCCGACAGCGACTGTCCGGCGCCACTGTCGGTGGTCGATTCTCCGTATCCCGGCCGGTACCGATAGGTTTTCGACGTACCAGACCCGCTATCGAAAGGGTGATCCGTTGAGCCGCTCGGTTCTCGTCACCGGAGGAAACCGGGGCATCGGCCTCGCCATCGCCCGTGCGTTCGCCGACGCCGGCGACAAGGTCGCGATCACATACCGCTCGGGCGACGCGGCCGAGCTGGAGAAGGCCGGCTTCCTCGCCGTCAAGTGCGACATCACCGACAGCGAGCAGGTGGAGCAGGCCTACAAGGAGATCGAGGAGAAGCACGGTCCCGTCGAGGTCCTCGTGGCCAACGCCGGCGTCACCAAGGACCAGCTCCTCATGCGCATGTCCGAGGACGACTTCACGTCGGTCCTCGACACCAACCTCACCGGCACCTTCCGGGTCGTGAAGCGCGCCAACCGCGGCATGCTGCGCGCCAAGAAGGGCCGCGTCGTACTCATCTCCTCCGTGGTCGGCCTGCTCGGCTCCGCGGGACAGGCGAACTACGCCGCGTCGAAGGCGGGTCTGGTCGGTTTCGCGCGCTCCCTCGCCCGTGAGCTCGGGTCGCGCAACCTCACTTTCAACGTCGTCGCGCCCGGTTTCGTCGACACCGACATGACCAAGGCGCTCACCGACGAGCAGCGCGAGGGCATCGTGAAGCAGGTGCCCCTCGGCCGCTACGCGCAGCCCGAGGAGATCGCCGCGACGGTGCGGTTCCTCGCCTCGGACGACGCCTCGTACATCACTGGAGCCGTCATTCCCGTCGACGGCGGATTGGGCATGGGTCACTGATCACCATGAGCGGAATTCTCGAGGGCAAGCGCGTCCTGATCACCGGCGTGCTGATGGAGTCCTCCATCGCCTTCCACACCGCGAGGCTGGCCCAGGAGCAGGGTGCGGAGATCATCCTCACCGCGTTCCCGCGGCCCACGCTGACCGAGCGCATCGCCAAGAAGCTGCCGAAGCCCACCAAGGTCATCGAGCTCGACGTCACCAACGACGAGCACCTCGGCCGCCTCGCCGAGGTCGTCGGCGAGGAGCTCGGCGGCCTCGACGGCGTCGTGCACTCCATCGGCTTCGCGCCGCAGGACGCCCTCGGCGGCAACTTCCTCAACACCCCGTTCGAGTCGGTCGCCACGGCCATGCACGTCTCCGCCTTCTCCCTGAAGTCGCTGACCATGGCCTGCCTGCCGCTGATGCAGAACGGCGGCTCGGTCGTCGGCCTCACCTTCGACGCCCAGTACGCCTGGCCGCAGTACGACTGGATGGGCCCGGCCAAGGCCGCCCTCGAGGCCACCAACCGGTACCTCGCGCGTGACCTCGGCAAGCAGAACGTCCGCTCGAACCTCATCTCGGCCGGCCCGATCGGCTCCATGGCCGCCAAGTCCATCCCGGGCTTCGGCGAGCTGGCCGCCGTCTGGGACGACCGCGCTCCGCTGGAGTGGGACCTCAAGGACCCGGAGCCGGCCGGCAAGGGCGTCGTCGCGCTGCTGAGCGACTGGTTCCCGAAGACCACCGGCGAGATCATCCACGTCGACGGCGGTCTGCACGCGATCGGCGCCTGATCGTTCGTACGTGGCCGACGCCCCGCTCCCCGCACCGCGCGGAGGGCGGGGCGTCACCCGTTCGGCCTACTGGCCGGGCGGGCGCGAGGGGTGGGCCCGCAGGCTGGGAAGGCGTTCGTTCCCCCTCTCCCGTACGGCCGAGGAGGTCCCCTTGTGCGCCTCTTTCAGCGCAGTGCCCCGGTACTCGCCGCTCTCGTACTCCTCTTCGCGGTGCCGTACGACGCCGCTTCCCACTCCACCCGGACCGTGCCCCACGCGCGCGTGGCCGACAGCGGGGACGATCGCAGGACCGAGCCCTTCGGAGCGGACTGCCGGGTGACCGTCTCGGGTTCGGACGTGACGGCGTACTGCCACAACCCGTATCCGGCGACCGACGCGGTCAGCCTCCACGTCGAGTGCGACCGCTGGTGGGACATCGACAGCGACGGGGGGCAGGTTCCGGCCGAGGCCGCCGAGACCGTGCGGCTCACCGGCCGGTGCTGGAAAGAGGTCCGCTCGGCCTGGATCGGCCACGCCAGGGTCGAGGGCTGAGCGCCGGGCCCGGGCCCGGGTGCCGGCCTACTGAGTTGCGGACGGGATCGGCAGGCACAGGAACGGATAGCGCGCCGCCTCGGCGGCGGCCGCCTCCGCGTCACCGACCCGGATCGCGTCGAGCAGACCCGTGTGGTCCATGTGGTTCTCGGGCGTCAGCTCCTCGCCCACGTCCACGCGCAGGACGTCCCGCAGGACCTCACCGAGATCCGCGTACATCGCCGTCATGACGTCGTTGTGCGACGCGGCCACGACCGCCAGGTGGAAGGTCGCGTCGGCCGCCACGAACGCCTCCGCGTCGCCCGACGCCCAGGCGTCCTCGCGGCGCACCATCAGCGCGTCGAGCTGCTTGAGGTCGCGCTCGGTACGCCGCTGCGCGGCGAGGCTCGCGGCGCTGGACTCCAGGGTCGAGCGCAGCTCGGCGATGTGCCGGGGGTCGGCGTCGGCGAACCTGCGCTGCATCACGCCCGCCAGCTCGCTGGTCGCGACGACGTAGGTGCCCGACCCCTGACGGATGTCCAGCAGGCCGTTGTGGGCGAGCGCGCGCACGGCCTCGCGCACGGTGTTGCGCGCGACGCCGAGCTGCTCGACCAGCTCGGGCTCGGTCGGGATGCGGGAGCCCACCGGCCACTCGCCCGACGAGATCTGGGCGCGCAGCTCGGCGATGACCTGTTCGGAGAGAGCCGAGCGCCTGGGGGAGGTCAGCGGCATGACGGTCCTTGGTGCGATGTCCGGGACGAACCGGGGCGGGCAGAAACGGGCGCGGGCGGGGGGACCGCGCAGAGTGTGACGCAATCCGATTGGACACCCAATCATCCCATGATTCTAAGATGGGGCCATGGCCAGTGAGGAAATCCCGACGATGACACAGACCCCGATACGGACCGAGAGCGCACCCGAAGCGAAAACAGCTCCCACGCGCGCGTGGGCCGTGCGCCTGATGATCGTGGGCATCGTCCTAGCGGCTCTGAACCTGCGCCCCGCCATCACCAGCCTCGGTGCCCTCCTCGAAGAGGTGCGCGACGGGCTCGGCATGAGCGGCAGCGTCGCCGGGCTCCTCACCTCCGTACCCCCGCTCTGTTTCGCGATCTTCGGAGTGATGGCGCCCCGGCTCGCCCGCCGCTTCGGCCCCGGCGCCGTGGTGTGCGCCGGTATGGCCGCGATCGCCGCAGGTCTGGTGATCCGCCCGTTCACCGGCAACACCGTCGGCTTCCTCGTCGCCAGCGGCCTCGCCCTCATGGGCATCGCGGTCAGCAACGTCCTCATGCCGGTGATCGTCAAGCGCTGGTTCCCCGACCGCGTGGGCTCCATGACCGGCCTCTACTCGATGGCCCTCGCGCTCGGCACCTCCCTCGCGGCGGCCGTGACGGTCCCCATGACGGACGCGCTCGGCGGCAACTGGAAGACCGGACTCGCCGTCTGGGCCGCTCTCGCCGTCGCCGCCGTCGTCCCGTGGGTCCCGCTCGTACGCGAACGGGGAGCCGAGGGCGGCACCACCGCCGGCACCCCGCACCAGGACGACGGCCTGCGCATCACCCGCAGCCGCACCGCCTGGGCGCTCGCCGTCTTCTTCGGCCTCCAGGCCACCGCCGCCTACATCACCATGGGCTGGATGGCGCAGATCTTCCGCGACGCCGGAGTCTCCGCGGGCACCGCGGGCGTGCTGCTCGCCGTCACCATGGCGATGGGCGTACCGCTGGCCTTCGTCATCCCGCGCCTCGCCACCCGCCTGTCCAACCAGGGCCCCATCGTGATCGCCCTCGGCGTGTGCGGACTCGCCGGTTACGCGGGCCTCTACCTCGCCCCGTCCGGTGGCGCCTGGGCGTGGGCCATCCTCCTCGGCATCTCCAACTGCGCCTTCCCGCTCGCCCTGACGATGGTCGGCATGCGGGCGCGGACCGGCACGGGCGTCGCCAAGCTCTCCGCCTTCGCCCAGAGCACCGGCTACCTGATCTCCATCCCGGGGCCCCTGCTCGTCGGCGTGCTCTACCAGCACAGCGGCGGCTGGGGCGTCCCGATCGCGCTCATGGCGGCCCTGATGGTGCCGCAGATCGTGGTGGGCGTCATCGCTGGACGCAACCGCACGGTCGAGGACGAGGCCGCTCCGGCCCCCGCGGTCTGACCCCCGCCCGCTGCCCACCCCGGCTCCGGGAGCCGGGGCAAAGGGTGCGAGACTGACCGCATGTCGCCTGTGCTCGACCCGAACCCCCAGAACGGCCAGAAGAAGCTCCTCATCGTGCTCGGCTCGATGCTGGCCATCACCGTGATCATCGCGGTCATCGCCTCGATCGCCTCACCGTGACCATCGACGCCATCCACGTATTCGACGCCATCGACGGCATCCACGTCTTCGGTGCCGTAGACGCCGTCGCGGCCCCGTGAGAGCGGACCCCGGCCCGTTCGCGGCCGGGGTTGGTGGGGCTGGCCCCCCTAACCCCTAGGGGGTCAGTGTCAGGGTCAACTGGGTGGATCACCGGATGGGTTGAGGGCCCGGCCTTCCGTAGATTCGAGATGTGACCGCGAGCACCGCGGACCACGGCACCGAGCATCTCGATGACCCCGGAGGCGTCATGTCGGCCCCTACGCACACCCGGCCCCACCCGGCCCCAGCGGGCGGCGTCGACGTCAGGCTCCCGTGGTGGGCGATCACCCTGCCCGCGATCATCTTCGCCGTACTCCTGCTCCTGATACTCAACCCGGCCGACGCCCACGCCGCGGCCGGCGACCCGGCAGTCGGCCGGCTCCTCGACCGTATCCAGCAGGCGGTGCTGCACACGACCCCGTGAGCGCCCCCGCACGACGCGTCACCCGTGCCGGTCGAGCGCTTCAACTCCCTGCGCCCCGTGGCCGGTTTCATGCGAAGCTGGGACCCATGAGCGTCGCAGAACCCCGCAGGATTGTCCTTTTCCGGCATGCGAAGGCGGACTGGCCCCAGGTCTCCGACCATGAAAGGCCGCTCGCGGAGAGGGGCCGAAAGGACGCCCCCGTCGCCGGCCGCAAGCTCGCCGACTCCGGTATCGACCTCGACCTGGCCCTCTGCTCGACGTCCGCGAGGACCCGCGAGACGTGGAAGCTCGCCGTCCACGAGCTGCCCCACCGGCCGAGGACGGTGTACGAGGAGCGGGTCTACGAGGCCTCCCCCGGGGAACTCATCGCCGTGCTGAACGAGACCCCGGACGACGTGCGGAACGCGGTGCTGGTCGGCCACAACCCGGGGATCCAAGGGCTCGCCGACATCCTCTCGGGGCAGGCCGAGGGCGACGCGGGGGAGCGGATGGCCCGGCGCGGCTTCCCGACCTCCGCCTTCGCGGTCCTGTCCTTCACCGGCCCCTGGAAGTCTCTCGAGCCGGGTACCGCCACGCTCCTCGACTACTGGGCACCGTCCGAGTGACCCGTCGACCGACGGCCGGACCCTGATACGCGGGCGGGCCCCGGTACCGCACGGGTACCGGGGCCCGCCGCAGCAGTGATCGTCCGCGTCGACCGGAGTCAGTCGTCGTGGGCGTCCGCGGCCTCGACCTCTTCCCGGGTGATGCCGAGGAGGTAGAGGACGGTGTCGAGGAACGGCACGTTCACCGCGGTGTGCGCGGCCTCGCGGACCACGGGCTTCGCGTTGAAGGCGACACCGAGGCCGGCCGCGTTCAGCATGTCCAGATCGTTGGCGCCGTCTCCGATCGCCACGGTCTGCGCGAGCGGCACCCCGGCCTCCGCGGCGAACCGGCGCAGCAGCCGTGCCTTGCCCGCGCGGTCCACGATCTCGCCGGTGACCCGGCCGGTCAGCTTCCCGTCGACGATCTCCAGGGTGTTGGCCTGGGCGAAGTCGAGCCCGAGCCGGTCCTGCAGATCGTCCGTGACCTGGGTGAACCCGCCCGAGACGACGCCCACTTGATAGCCGAGCCGCTTCAGCGTGCGGATCAGGGTCCGCGCGCCGGGCGTGAGCCGCACCTCGGCGCGGACCTTGTCGACGACCGACGCGTCGAGCCCGGCGAGCAGCGCGACCCGCGCGTGCAGTGACTGCTCGAAGTCCAGCTCGCCCCGCATCGCCGCCGCGGTGACCTCGGCGACCTTGTCCTCGCAGCCGGCGTGCGCCGCGAAGAGCTCGATCACCTCGTCCTGGATGAGCGTCGAGTCGACGTCCATCACGACGAGGCGCTGGGCGCGCCGGTGCAGTCCGGCCGCGACGACGGCGACGTCGACGCCGAGCGCCGCCGACTCCGTCGCGAGTGCGGTGCGCAGGGGCTCGGTCTCGGTGCCGGAGACGGCGAACTCGACGGCGGTCACGGGGTACTTCGCGAGCCGGAAGATACGGTCGATGTTGCCGCCGGTGCCAGTGATCCTGGCGGCGATGGCGGCCGTCGTCTCCGCGGTCAGCGGGTGGCCGAGCACGGTGACGAGCGAGCGGCCGAGACCGCGCGGACGGTTGTCGCCGATGCCCGAGATGATCTCGGCCTGCATCCGCATCGACTCCGCCCAGCTGTGGACGGTGGCCCGCAGGTCGCCCTCGAGACCGGGGGGCGGCTCCGTCACCAGGGCGCACAGGACGATGCGGCCGCGGGTGACGACCTGCTCGATGTCGACGACATCGACGGAGTAGGCGGCGAGGGTGTCGAAGAGCCCGGCGGTGATACCGGGCCGGTCCTTGCCGAATATCTTGACGAGGAGCGTCGGGACGTCGTCCGGAACTGCGACCGGGACATCAGCGGGGTGGCGGGGCTGCGAAGCACTCATGGTGGTCCCACGTTATCCGGCCCGCGTCGCGGCGCGCGGCGGTGGTCCGTGTGGCGGACAGGTGGCGGCGCCCACGCCGACCGGCCGGTTCGCGGGCCGCCGCCCGTACTCGGCTCAGCCGCGCGGGCCCCGGCGGGGTGCCTGCGGCCCCTCCTCGTCCGGCGACGACGACGGCGACGGCGGGTGCGGCAGCGGCGGTGGCGGAGGAGGCGGTGGCGGCACGGGCCATCCGCCCTTGCCGGACCCGTGCCGCCCCCGTGGCCGCGGCGGCACGGGTGGCCTGACCGGCCCCACCATCGTCGGCGCCCCGTACAGATCGTCCGGCAGATCATCCCGCCGCTTGCCAGACCGATCCTGTGGCCGGTCGCTCGACGTGTCCTGCGTCCGATCTTGTGGCCGATTGCTCGACCTGTTCTCCGTCCGATCCTGTGACCCATCGTCCGACGTGTTCCCCGACCGATCCCGCGACCGACTGCTGGGCCCGTTCGCCGGCCGATCGGCCGGGCGTTCGTCCGGCGGCTTCAGATACGGGTTCGTCCCGTCCGGCGTCGCCCGATACGGAGTGCTCGGCCGATACGGTCCCGCCTCCTGGGGCGGGACGGTCCCGACGGACCGGACCACGCCGTTCCCCCGCTCGCCCGGTTCCCACCGCTCCTCCGGTTCCACGCCGCCCCCGCCCAGCGCAGCGGGAACCGCCCGCAGGCCCGCCACCCCCGCCCCGTGAGCCAGCACCGCTCCCACCGCTCCCGCCCCCGCTCCCCAGGCGGCCCCGAGCAGCAGCGCCGTCCCGAGGCGGCCGTGCAGTTCGATCCCGGCCCCGAACGCGTCGAAGCCGAGTACGGACAGCGAGGCGTCCGCGGACACGTCCGTCAGCCGCACGAGCAGCGGCAGGCCGAGCGCCGTGACGGCCCCGAGCCGCAGCGCGCACCTCCCGGCGAAGGCGACGGCGCCCATCGGCCGCGATCCGGGCCCGCCGGTCACCGCAGGCGTCCGTACGGCGGTCAGCACGCCCGCGAGCACCGTCATCAGAACGGTCGCGAAGGCCAACAGCCATATTCTGCCGTCCAGTTCGGCAAGTCGGCCCAGCGTCACCGGCTGGTTCGCGCGCATCCGCAGCAGCTCGTCGACCGGGTGGGGAAGGGCTTGCGCGAGAGCGCCCGTCGCCTTGCCGTCCCACGGGACGAACAGGCCGAGGGGAATACCGAGCCACACTCCGTTGGGTGCCCCGAGCAGCGCGGCGCCCGCGATCCGCCGTGGATGGTCGTCGCCGATCATCGCGTACACCGCCGCAGCGAGCCCCGCGGCAACCGCTACCAGTAACACCGTGACCAGCGACGAAGCGGCGGGACGGACCACCCGGTGCAGCGCGTCGAGGGCGCGCGGCAGCGGCGTCCGGCGCGAGGCGAGCAGCGCGATCAGCAGGACGCCGATCACCCACGCGGCGCCGCCCAGCAGCGAGGACCCGGTCTCGACGGTGAACCCGACGGTCGCCTTCGCGTCCACGAGGCCGCCGATGTGGTCCGGCAGGAGCCCTCCGAGGTCGAGGCCGCCCGGCAGCCTGTCCTTGATGCCGCCGGGCGGATCCCCGTCCGGCATCCGGTCGAGCCCGAGCTTCCCGCCGTCAATCGTGATGAGGTCGTGACCCGCCCGGGCAAGCCCCGCGAGCATCGCCAGGAACAGCGCGGCCACGCTCCCCGCGCGTGCCGCGAGTTCGGTCGGCGTGACCTCAACTCCCGCCCCGCGTAAGGAACGCAGGAAGAACCAGCTGAGCACCAGAGCACCCGTGAGGCCCACGCCGAGCGGCGCGATGTCGATCGCGGTGTGGGCCTGCGCGCCGTCAAGCCCGAAGGCCGAGACGTCTCCCGACGGCGTGACCTTCCCACCCACCCCAAGCGCCACCACCGCGGCCGTCATCGGACCGAGGGAACCCGCGGAATCCGCACCGAGCAGATGGAGGCCGGCCGCGGCGACCGCCGCCATCCCGATGAACGCCCAGCTCACGGAGGCGACCGCGGTGAGCAGTACGTCGCTCCAGCGCACGCCCTCGCGCCCGCTCCCCCGAACAACGGTCTCCATCAGGGCCCCCGATCCGCACAGGGATGTATCGGATGTCCCATTCGCGCATGATCCGTAGGCACTTGTGGGTGCTTACCACTCTCCGGGGCTGTTTCTGCCTCGTCAACGGGGCGGGCGTACAGGCGCGTGGACGGTCTTCACAACGCCCGCCTCAATGCCCGACTTTCGGTCAGGGGGCTCCGCCTGAAATAGTTCCCCACGATGTTCGACATCCCTAGACTCCCCAAGATGGGGGCTAGCTCGGGGGACAACTCAGTGGGGCATGGAGTGCCGGAACTCGTACTGGAATTGAATGGAAGGACCTGGACGCTCGACCCGTCCAGGCCATACACCCTCGGACGTGATCCGCAGGGGGACGTCGCGATCGACGATGCCAGGGTCTCCTGGCGTCACGCCACCATCAGCTGGAGCGGCCGCAGTTGGGTCATCGAGGACCACGGCTCCACCAACGGCACGTTCGTGCAGGGCCGGCGGATCCATCAGATGGAGATCGGCCCGGGCTCGACGCTGCACCTCGGCAACGCGACGGACGGTCCGCGGGTCAGCCTGTCGGGCGGCGCCGCCGGGGCGGCCGTGCCCGCGGCCCAGCAGGTCCAGCAGCAGGCCCACCCGCAGCAGGCGCCGGCCCAGCAGCCGCACGTCGCGCAGCAGGGTGGTGACGCCGGCTGGGCGCACAACGCCCCGCCGCAGCAGCAGGTGCCCGCCCAGCAGAGCTGGCAGCAGCCGCAGCAGGCGCAGAACATCCCGCCCCAGCAGGGGCCCGGCGGTGTCGCGGGGGCTCCGCCGGTGTACGGCGACCGCAGCCCCACCACGTTCCACCAGCTGGCCCTCGGCCGCGTGATGCGGATCGGCCGTGCCCTCGAGAACGAGCTGGTGGTCTCCGACCTCCAGGTCTCGCGCCTGCACGCCGAGTTCCACGCGACGCCCGACGGCCGCTACGAGATCCGTGACCTCGGCTCGCACAACGGCACGTACGTCAACGGTATGCCGATCGCCAAGGGCGGCTCCGCGCTGCTCGGCCCGAACGACATCGTCGGCGTCGGCCACTCGACGTTCCGCCTCGTCGGGGACCGTCTCGAGGAGTTCGTCGACACCGGTGAGGTCTCCTTCTCCGCCCGCCATCTGACGGTGACGGTCGACGGCGGCAAGGACATCCTCAAGGACGTCTCCTTCGGCGTCCCGGAGAAGTCGCTCATCGCGGTCATCGGCCCCTCGGGTTCCGGCAAGTCCACCCTGCTCAAGGCGCTCACCGGCTACCGGCCCGCCAACAAGGGCGACGTGCTCTACGACAACCGGAACCTGTACAAGCAGTTCGCCGAGCTGCGTCAGCGCATCGGTCTGGTCCCGCAGGACGACATCCTGCACAAGGAACTGTCCGTCAAGAAGGCCCTCAAGTACGCGGCCAAGCTGCGCTTCCCCTCGGACACCAGCGAGCAGGAGCGCGAGCAGCGCATCGACGAGGTGCTGCGCGAGCTGAAGCTGGACATCCACAAGGAGAAGAAGGTCACCTCCCTCTCCGGTGGCCAGCGCAAGCGCGTCTCCGTCGCTCTGGAGCTGCTCACCAAGCCCTCGCTGATCTTCCTGGACGAGCCGACCTCCGGCCTCGACCCGGGCATGGACCGCGACGTCATGCAGCTCCTGCGCGGCCTCGCCGACGACGGCCGCACGGTCCTCGTCGTCACGCACTCGGTCGCCGAGCTGGCGATCTGCGACAAGCTCCTGGTGATGGCGCCGGGCGGTTCGGTGGCGTACTTCGGTCCGCCCGAGGAGGCCCTGAACTTCTTCGGCTACGGCACCTGGGCCGATGTCTTCTCCGCCTTCGAGAACTATCGCGACTACGACTGGGCGGGCCGCTGGAAGGGCTCGCAGCACTACCAGATGTACGCCGCGGACATCGACGCCGTCGCCGCACAGTCCGTACACATGCCGCCGCCGCAGGCGATGAAGCCGCCCAAGCCGCAGGGCTGGGGCTCGCAGCTGTGGACCCTGATCCGCCGCTACACGTCGGTGATCGCGTCCGACAAGGGCTTCCTGGGCCTGATGGTGATCCTGCCGGCGGTCCTCGGCGTCGTCAGCACAGTGATCCCGGCCGACTTCGGCCTGGCCCCGCCCAAGCCGCCGTCCCGGTTCAACGGCGACGCCGGCACGATCATGCTGATCCTCGCGGTCGGCATGTGCTTCTCGGGCGCGGCCAACTCCGTACGTGAACTGATCAAGGAACGTGTCATCTACGAACGGGAGCGGGCCACCGGCCTGTCCCGCTCGGCGTACCTGATGTCCAAGGTGATCGTTCTCGGCGTCGTCACGGCCTTCCAGGGCGTGATCATCTGCGCGATCGGCTTCATCCCGCGCGATCTGCCGGCCGAGGGTCTGATGATGCCGCCGGCCGTCGAACTGTGCATCGTGATCATCGCGCTCGGCTTCACGTCGATGATGTTCGGCCTGGTCATCTCCTCGCTGGTGAAGACCGCCGAGAAGACGATGCCGCTCCTGGTCATGTTCGCGATCGTCCAGGTCGTCTTCACCGGGATCCTGTTCCAGGTGTACGGCTCGCCGGGCCTGGAACAGTTCGCCTGGCTGATGCCGTCGCGCTGGGCGATCGCCGGCGCCGGTTCGACGCTCGACCTCGCGCACCTCATGCCGCCGTGGGACCAGGCGCACCCGAACGACCTGGACCCGCTGTGGGAGCACTCGGTGAGCCAGTGGGGCATCAACCTCGCGATCCTGATCGCCCTCGGTGTCCTCTGCGGCTTCGCGGTCGCGCGCCTGCTGCGCCGCCACGAGCCCGAGGTCATGCGCAAGTAGCGTGACCCGCGCACGGAGGAAGGGCGGCACCCCGCACGGGGTGCCGCCCTTCGGCGTTCACTGAGACCCTGAGGTCCAGGGAGAGTCTCAGTAGGCGCTGTTCACGTTGTCCATCGAGCCGTACTTGTCCGCGGCGTAGTTCGCGGCGGCGGTGATGTTGGCGACCGGGTCGTAGATGTTCCACGAGGTACCGGGGACGTGGTACGCGGTGAAGGTCGGCGGGATGACCTGCAGCAGACCCTTCGAGGGGATGCCGTTGATCGCGTTGATGTCCCAGTTGTTGATCGCCTGCGGGTTGCCGGACGACTCGCGGAGGATGTTGCGGTGCAGGCCCTCGTAGGAGCCCGGAATGCCCTTGGCCTTCATGATGGCGAGGGACTCGCGGATCCAGCCGTCCAGGTTGTTCGCGTAGACCGGCTTGCGGGCGGCGGCGCGGCTGGCGGCCTCCCGGACCTGGCGGTCCTTGACGGCCTTTGCAGCTGCGTCGGCCTTCGCCTTCGCCGCGGCCGCGTCGGCGGCCTTCTTCGTCTCGGCGACCTGCGTGGCCTTCAGCTTGGCGGCAGCGTTCTTGACCTGCTGGTCGGCGGTGGCCATCTGGTTGGTGACGCTGGCGTGCACGTCCTTGATCTGGGGCTTGCCGGCGGTCGCCTCGAAGGCGACGGGAGCGGCCGAGATCGTCTCCGCCTCCGCGGTGGAGTTGCCCGGCACCAGCGTGAACGCGAGGGCAGCGGCGCCGAGCGTGGCGATACCGGCGATCGAGTACTTGTGGGTCTTCGTCAGGGGGCGACTATGACCGGAGAAGCTGAGCTTGGACATGGAGGACCTCTTCGAATCGGGGAAGTCGCTCACCGGTCCAAAGCAGGACCGTTCATGTTTCGGACATGAACGCTGTGGGTAGCGGCCCACGCTGTCGAGCAACGAGAGCCATTGTTAGCGGCCGCAAAATTGCGTGGCAAAGGTGTGACGTACGAAGCCGGGTAGTGGATCAGGCCCCCCGGCGAGGTCCATTTCGCCCCTCCTGCACCGGTAACGCCGCCCACAGCTCATTCCTAGCTGTCTTCGTACGTGATGTGCGCCCTATGCCCGGGCTCACATCGGACACGTAACAACCTCACCAAGCGTTGCCATTGCAACGCGCTGCGTGACCGGATTCGTCAGGAAGTATGAGGTGGACGTCCCCGAACTCATGCCACAGGTACAAATGTCCCAATGCTTCCGCGTATGTACGGGTAATTGCCTCGGTTCCCGCGACGGCCTCCAGCATCAGCAGATGCGACGCCTCCGGCTCGTGCAGCCCGGTGAGGAGGCCGTCCACCACCCGCACACCCCGCTCGGGCGTCACCACGAGGTCCGTCCAGCCCGCGGCCGCCCGCACCACCCCGTCCCGCCCCGCGGCGGACTCCACGGCCCGAACGGCTGTCGTACCGACCGCCACCACCCGCCCGCCCCCGGCCCTCGCCGCGTTGATCAGCCGCGCCGACGCCTCCGGCACCTCGAACCGCTCCGGATACGGCGGCTCGTGCGACTCCGCCGACGCCACCCCTGTGTGCAGCGTGACGGGCGCGAACTGGACCCCCCTGCTGACCAGCTCCGCCACCAGGCGCGCAGTGAACGGACGCGCCGCACTCGGCATCTCCGCACTGCCCGCCCCGTCCGCGTACGGCAGCGCGAACACCGTCTGATAGACGGAGAGCGGCTGATCGCGCTCCGTGTAGGAGTAACGGATGGGCCTGCCGTGCCGCCGCAGCAGCGCCGGCACGTCCCCCGTGACCCGCACCCACCAGAGCCGCGCCGCGCCGCCCGCCAGCGGTTCCTCCCACACGAGACGCACACCCCCGGGGAGCTCCGCCCTCGTCCCCTCCGGACCGCCCGCACGCGGGCGCGTGGTGCCACGCCCGTCCGGATCCCGCAACTCGACGGCCCATCGCCCGTCATCGCCACGCGTGGAGAAGTGCACCACCACGCGCGCGTGCCCGATCCGCCCGTCGACCGCGGCTGCCAGCGTCGGCGACGTATTGACCACGAGCAGGTCCCCGGCCCGCAGCTCTCCCGGCAGCTGCGCGAAGTCCCGGTGCGTGACATCCGTGCCACGCGAGACGAGCAGCCGCACCGCGTCCCTGTCCAGGCCGGGCCCACGCTGCTCCGCCGGCACCCGGGCCGACAACTCCTCCGGTACCCGCACCGCGACCGTCACCGCGCCTCCAGAAGAAGAGAGGGGGCGGCGTACCGCCCGCTGTCCGGCCGCTCGTCGAGCAGCCGCAGGAATGCCGGCACCACCGTTTCCGGCAGCGGCCGGTCCGAGTCGTCGTCGAGCGGCGCCGCCGCCCGGTAGAGATCCGTGCGCATGTCGCCCGGATCCACCGCCCACACCCGCAGCCCCGGCTCCTCCACCGCGAGGACCGCGGACAGCTGGTCGAGCGCGGCCTTGGAAGCGCCGTAGCCGCCCCAGGTCTCGTACGCCTCCGCCGACGCGTCCGAGCTCACCGAGACGACCGCGCCCCCGGCCGTCCCCCGCAGCAGCGGAAGCGCCTCCTGCACCAGCCCGAGCGCCGCCACGACATTGACCTCCAGCGCCCGCCGCAGCCCCTCCACCGGCAGCGCGTCGAGGCGCACCAGCGGCTCGGCCCCCAGCGCGCTCGCGTTGTTCACCAGCAGATCGAGACCGCCGAGACCGCGCGCCGCCGCCACCAGCTCCGCGCGGTGCGCCGCCTCCGTGACATCCCCGGGCAGCGCCTCCACCCGCGTCCCGTACGTCCCCACCTCGTCCGCGGCCTCCCGCAGCACCGCCCCGGACCTGGCGTCGAGCACCAGATCCCAGCCGCGCCGCGCGAGAGCCACGGCGAGCGCGCGGCCGAGTCCCTTCGAAGCCCCCGTGATGATCGCCACCGGCATGACATCCGTCCCCTCGGGCCCGTCGGGCCGCCTTTGTGCCGTACGTGCTTCGATCCGCCTCCAACGTAGGAACCGACCCGCCCCGGGCGCCTCGTCCGCGGGCCGCACCTCACCGGGGCCCTTCGCCCTACGACCACCGGACCAGAAGGCGGCCGCCACGGGCCCGATACGCGCTGTCACACCCCGCCGGTACCTTGAGGGCATGAGTCACGGCCCACGATCAGGCCTCTCCGCGGTGAGTTCCGCGCTGCTGGCCATGAGCAGACACCTCGAGGTGCGCGACGTCCTCAAGACGATCGTCGCGTCGGCCCGCGAGCTGCTCGACGCCGAGTACGCGGCCCTCGGGGTGCCGGACGACCACGGAGGTTTCGCGCAGTTCGTCGTCGACGGCGTCAGCGACGCGCAGTGGAAGGCCATCGGCCCGCTCCCGCGCCAGCACGGCATCCTCGCCGCGATGCTGCGCGAGGCGAAGACCGAGCGTCTGGGCGACGTGCGCGAGGACCCGCGCTTCGAGGGCTGGCCGTCCGCGCACCCCGAGATGTCCGACTTCCTCGGCCTGCCCATCCGTGACGGGGACGAGGTCATCGGCGCCCTCTTCCTCGCCAACAAGAACTGCCCCAAGCCGCAAGGAGGTTGCGGCTTCACGATGGAGGACGAGGAGCTGCTGACGATCCTCGCCCAGCACGCGGCCATCGCCCTGACGAACGCCCGTCTGTACGAGCGAAGCCGCGAGCTCACCATCGCCGAGGAGCGCTCGCGTCTCGCCCACGAACTGCACGACGCCGTGAGTCAGAAGCTCTTCTCCCTGCGCCTGACCGCCCAGGCCGCCGCGGCCCTGGTCGACCGCGACCCGTCCCGTGCCAAGGGCGAGTTGCAGCACGTGGCGGAGCTGGCCGCCGAAGCCGCCGACGAACTGCGCGCCGCCGTGGTCGAGTTGCGCCCTGCCGCGCTCGACGAGGACGGCCTGATCGCCACGCTGCGCACGCAGATCCAGGTGCTCGACCGCGCCCACTCGGCCCAGGTCACCTTCGACTGCGGCGGCATCCGCGCCCTGCCCGCCGCGCAGGAGGAGGCCATGTTGCGCGTGGCCCAGGAGGCGCTGCACAACGCGCTGCGCCACTCGGGCGCCGAGCACGTCCGCGTGACGCTCGACAAGCGTGGCCCCGGAGCCGTCCTGCGCGTCAGCGACGACGGCGGCGGTTTCGAACCCAAGGCCGTCCGGCACGCGGGACGCCACCTCGGCCTGGTCTCGATGCGTGACCGGTCCAGTGGCGTCGGCGGCCGTCTGACGGTGGAATCGGAGCCCGGCAAGGGCACCACGATCGAGATGGAGGTCCCCGGTGGCTGACAACCGGATCCGGGTGCTGCTGGTCGACGACCACCAGGTCGTCCGCCGAGGGCTGCGCACGTTCCTCGAGGTCCAGGACGACATCGAGGTCGTGGGGGAGGCGTCGGACGGTGCCGAGGGCGTCGCCCGTACCGAGGAGCTGAAGCCGGACGTCGTCCTGATGGACGTCAAGATGCCCGTCATGGACGGCGTCGAGGCCCTGCGCAAGCTGCGCGAGCTGGCCAACCCCGCGCGCGTGCTCATCGTCACGAGCTTCACCGAACAGCGCACGGTGGTCCCCGCCCTGCGCGCGGGCGCCGCCGGGTACGTCTACAAGGACGTCGACCCGGACGCCTTGGCCGGCGCCATCCGCTCGGTGCACGCGGGCCATGTGCTGCTCCAGCCGGAGGTGGCCGGCGCCCTGCTCTCGCAGGAGGAGACCAACGGCGGGCAGGGGAGAGGCAATTCGCTGACCGAGCGGGAGCGCGAGGTGCTCGGCCTGATCGCGGACGGCCGGTCGAACCGGGAGATCGCCCGCGCCCTCGTCCTCTCCGAGAAGACGGTCAAGACCCATGTGTCCAACATCCTGATGAAGCTCGACCTGGCGGACCGCACCCAGGCCGCTCTGTGGGCCGTACGCCATGGGGCGGCCGGCTGAACGACGCCGCGGCTGCGGGACGGCACGAGGCTTCGCCGGGCCCGGCGGGGGACGGCGATTCGAATGGTTCCGTTCCGGGCTGAGATTCATACTGTCGTGTGTATGTCCCCCAGGTGGCGCATCCTGCGCGAGGCTCCGGCGTTCTCCAGTGCGTGCTGCGGCGGTTCGTCGCAGTGATCGCCTAGGAGGGTCAAGAAGTGAAGAAGCTGAAGAGGGTCGCGGCCGTATCGATGGTCGCCGGTGGGCTCGTCGCCGCCGGTGCCGGTATGGCCTCCGCCACCGACGCGCACGCGGACGGCCAGGCCGTGCACTCGCCCGGCGTCGTCTCGGGCAACGTGATCCAGGCTCCGGTCCACATCCCGGTCAACGTCGTCGGCAACACCGTGAACGTCATCGGTGTGCTCAACCCGGCCTTCGGCAACCTCGGCGTCAACCACTGACGTATGTCTCAGGTCCACCCGTGACCACCGGCCCCCGGTACCCCCGGGGGCCGCTCCCGTGTCCGGCCCGGTCGCAGACCGGTTGATCCGAACGGGCGCATCGCCGCCCCCGCCCGTGTCATCCGCCAGGCCCGCCCGTTGCACAGCGTGCACCCCCGTGGCTGGGGTCGAATCGCCATAGCTGGAGGAATACTTCTCATGAACATCGCCAAGAAGGCCGCCCTGGCCGTCGCCGTCGCCGGTATCGCCGCGGGCGCTTCCGCCGGAGCCGCTTTCGCGGACTCGGGCGCCGAGGGCCTGGCCGCCAACTCCCCGGGCGTGGCCTCGGGCAACCTGGTCGAGGTCCCGGTCCACGTTCCGGTCAACGCCACGGGCAACAGCGTCAACGTGATCGGCCTGCTGAACCCGACGTTCGGCAACGCCTCCGCGAACAACTGAGGCACCCCCTCCAGGAAGGGCCCCACGGATACGGATCCGCGGGGCCCTTCCTGCACGTCACGTCACTCCCGAGTGCCTGTGCGCCTGTGCCCCCGCACCCTCAGGGCCCGATCCCCCGCCTCACGCCGTACTCCCGGCCTCACCGCGACCCGCGCTCCCGCTCCTCCACGAAAGCGTTGTACGCCGCGACCTGCGCCCGCCGGGCCGTCCGCTCCACCGGACGCAGCGCCTCCGACCGCGCCGCCATCTCCGAGGCGCTCACGGCCCCGCCGTGCCCGCTCTCGTACGCCACCGAGATCAGCAGCCCGACGCGCTGCGCCAGCTCCAGCACTCTTACCGCGCGCGGCGGATAACCCGGCGCGAGAACCTCGCGCCCCCGCTCGGCCCGCGCCCGGTACGCGTCCACCGCCGCCTCGGCCACGGGGCCCGACCCGGCGACGTCGAGCCGCGAAAGGACGGCCGTCGCGTCCCGCAGCGCCTCCGCCAGCTCCCGCTCGGCCTCACCGAGGGAGGGCACATCGGCAGGGGGCGCCTCCCGCACGGGAAGGCAGTGCCACAGGACGTCCACATGGACGTCGCCGGCGGGCCCGGCCTCGGACACCTCGGGCACGAGCCCGAGCGCGACCCCCTGACATACGACGGCCTCCTCCGCGTCGAGGGCACGCGCGTTGAACTCCGGAGGGCCGCTCAGGCCCAGCGGGTGGCCCGGCGCGGGCAGCGCGACCCGCAGCCCGGTCGCCCCCAGCGTGCGCAGCCGCCCCAGGGCGAGCGTCAGCCCCACCGGCGCCGACTCGCCGGGCAGCCCCTCCACCCGGTGCACCGCGTCCTCGCCGACTATGGCGAGCGCGGCGTCATCGGGAGCAACAAACCCGGCCAAAAGGGCATTTCCCCATGAGGCCAGCCGACCTGAGCGTGGTTCCGAAAGCATGGGCCCCACCCTAAAGACCGACCGATGGATCGGACGGGTCGACCGGTGGCGTAGGTTTTCCCTTGGGGGATGCGTCCACAAGACGCACGCGACTGCCGAGACTGCAATGGGAGACAACGCGCTCATGAGCGATGTACTGGAGCTGGTGGACGTATCCGTGGTCCGCGAGGGCCGGGCTCTGGTGGACCAGGTCTCCTGGTCGGTCAAGGAAGGTGAGCGCTGGGTCATCCTCGGCCCGAACGGCGCCGGCAAGACGACCCTCCTGAACGTCGCCTCCAGCTACCTCTTCCCCAGCCAGGGCACCGCCACGGTCCTGGGCGAGACCCTCGGCAAGCCCGGCACCGACGTCTTCGAGCTGCGCCCGCGCATCGGCATCGCCGGCATCGCGCTCGCCGAGAAGCTGCCCAAGCGCCAGACCGTCCTGCAGACGGTCCTCACCGCCGCGTACGGCATGACCGCCGGCTGGCACGAGGACTACGAGGACATCGACGAGCAGCGCGCCCGCGCCTTCCTCGACCGCCTCGGCATGACCGAGTACGTGGACCGCAAGTTCGGCACGCTCTCCGAGGGCGAGCGCAAGCGCACCCTCATCGCCCGCGCCCTCATGACCGACCCCGAGCTCCTCCTCCTCGACGAGCCCGCCGCCGGCCTCGACCTCGGCGGCCGCGAGGACCTCGTACGCCGCCTCGGCCGCCTCGCCCGCGACCCGATCGCCCCCTCGATGATCATGGTCACGCACCATGTCGAGGAGATCGCCCCCGGTTTCACCCACGTCCTCATGATCCGCCAGGGCAAGGTCCTCGCCGCGGGCCCCCTGGAGCTGGAGCTGACCTCCCGCAACCTCTCCCTCTGCTTCGGCCTCCCGCTCGTCGTCGAGCAGCGTGGCGAGCGCTGGAGCGCGCAGGGCCTCCCGCTGGGCTGACCCGGCGCGGGCCGCCCCCAAGGCACCCTGTCGCCGGAGGGAACCCCGGTCCTACCATGACCATGTGGCAGACATCGACGCATGGGTGTGGTGGCTGATCGGGGCGGCCGCGCTCGGAATCCCTCTCGTCATCACCGCGATGCCCGAATTCGGCATGCTCTCCGCCGGCGCCGTCGCGGGCGCCGTGACCGCCGGCCTCGGCGGCGGGATGGTGATGCAGGTCCTCGTCTTCGCCGCCGTCTCCGTCGCGCTCATCGCCGTCGTACGGCCCATCGCGGCCCGCCACAGCGCCCAACGCCCGGCGCTCGCCACCGGAATCGAGGCCCTCAAGGGCAAACAGGCCGTCGTCGTGGAACGCGTCGACGGCAGCGGCGGCCGTATCAAGCTGGCCGGAGAGATCTGGTCCGCCCGCTCGCTCGACGAGTCCGAGAGCTACGAGCCGGGCCGTCACGTCGACGTCGTCGACATCGAGGGAGCCACCGCGATCGTCGTGTGATCATGGTGACGTGATCGGGGAGGTGGCTTGAACTCCCCACGCCGCAGAGCCCGTTCTGACAGACTCGACCAGCAAGATCCTCAAGATCTTCCGGTGGGACCCGCCGGAACGACGACGGCACGAAGGGCACGGGAGACGCGATGTCAGCGATCATCATCGTCCTGATCATTCTGGTGGTGCTGGTCTTCATAGCCCTGATCAAGACCATTCAAGTCATCCCGCAGGCGAGCGCGGCGATCGTCGAACGCTTCGGCCGCTACACCCGCACACTGAACGCGGGCCTGAACATCGTCGTCCCGTTCATCGACTCGATCCGCAACCGGATCGACCTGCGTGAACAGGTCGTCCCCTTCCCGCCCCAGCCGGTGATCACCCAGGACAACCTGGTCGTGAACATCGACACCGTCATCTACTACCAGGTGACCGACGCCCGCGCCGCGACCTACGAGGTCGCCAGCTACATCCAGGCCATCGAGCAGCTCACGGTCACCACCCTGCGCAACATCATCGGCGGCATGGACCTGGAGCGGACCCTGACCTCCCGCGAGGAGATCAACGCGGCCCTGCGCGGCGTCCTCGACGAGGCCACCGGCAAGTGGGGCATCCGCGTCAACCGCGTCGAGCTCAAGGCGATCGAACCGCCCACCTCCATCCAGGACTCGATGGAGAAGCAGATGCGCGCCGACCGCGACAAGCGCGCCGCGATCCTCACCGCCGAAGGCATCCGGCAGTCCCAGATCCTCACCGCCGAGGGCGAGAAGCAGTCCGCGATCCTGCGCGCCGAAGGTGAGGCCAAGGCCGCCGCCCTGCGCGCGGAGGGCGAGGCTCAGGCCATCCGCACGGTCTTCGAGTCCATCCACGCCGGCGACGCCGACCAGAAGCTCCTCGCCTACCAGTACCTCCAGATGCTCCCGAAGATCGCCGAGGGCGACGCCAACAAGCTCTGGATCGTGCCCAGCGAGATCGGCGACGCGCTCAAGGGACTCTCCGGCGCCATGGGCAACTTCGGCCCGATGGGCGGCGGTTCGGCCCCCGCGGGAGCCGAGCGCCGCGAACAGCCCCCCATCGACTGACCAGTCCTCACACCAAGAAGAAGCCCGCCCCGGCACCCCGGAGGCGGGCTCTTCCGTGCGCGCCGCCTCCCGCGCTACGCCGCCGTACGCGCCAGCCAGGCCGGCAGCGCGTCCCGCTCGGACTGGCCGAGCGTCAGCAGCATCGCATCGGCGGGAGTGGGCTCGAACGGCTCCCGCAGCAGCGGCATCCCCGCCTGCTCCGGAGTCCGGTCCGCCTTGCGGTGGTTGTCCTCCGCGCACGAGGCGACCGTATTCAGCCAGGAGTCCGCACCACCGCGCGACCGCGGCACCACGTGGTCCACCGTCGTCGCCCGTCGCCCGCAGTACGCGCACCGGTGCTGGTCACGCACCAGCACACCCCGCCTCGACCACGGAGCCCGTCTTCGGAAGGGCACCCGTACATACCTGCAGAGCCTGATCACCTGCGGCACCGGTATGTCGACGGCGGCCGCACGCACACGGAGTCCGGGGTGGGCCTGCTCGACGACGGCCTTGTCCTGCAGCACCAGTACGACGGCCCGGTTGAGCGTCACCGTCGACAACGGCTCGAAGCTGGCGTTCAGTACCAGCGTGTCCCGCATCTCGCCCACCTCCCGTACGTCCCCGGCCCACCCCCGTGGCGGGCTTGGATCAACTCTGGCCGGGCGCGCCGAGATGGACAACGCAATAAAAATGCCCGCCCCCGATCACTTCCATGACCGGGGGCGGGCAAACAGCCGATGAACGCTAGCTGTCCGCGGAGGCCGCGTACTCGGCGAGGACCTGCGCGCGCGCAAGCGTGTGGAAGCGCAGGTTGAACCCGACGACAGCCGGCGAGGCGTCCGAGTCGGGACCCAGCTTCTCCTGATCCACCGCGTACACGGTGAAGACATAACGGTGGGCCGGGTCACCGGGCGGCGGCGCGGCGCCCCCGAAGTCCTTCGTCCCGTAGTCGTTGCGCACCTGCACCGCACCGGCGGGCAGCCCCTCGAACTTGCCGCTGCCCGCGCCGGCCGGCAGCTCGGTCACCGAAACCGGGATGTCGAACACGGTCCAGTGCCAGAAACCACTGCCCGTCGGGGCGTCCGGGTCGAAGCACGTCACGGCGAAACTCTTCGTCCCGGCCGGGAAGCCCTCCCACCGCAGCTGCGGCGAGGTGTTCCCCGCCGCGTAGACCTGAGCGTCCTTGAGCACCGCACCCGGCTCGAAGTCCTCGCTCACCACCGTGAACGACGGCACCTGCGGATGGAAGTCATGGGGAAGCGGCGGCCTCTTGAGGTCGGTCACGTCGGCACCTCCTGATCGGCGAAAACTCTCGGTGCCGAGCCTATGCCCCGCCCGGCCGGCAGCGGACGGCGCCGCCACCGGCCGACGCACCGGGGTCAGAACCAGTTGCGCTTGCTGCCGACCTCGGACAGCCACTGGTGCAGATACGCCGACCAGTCCGTCCCCTGGAAGTCGTTGTGCCCCACGACGAACGACCGGAACGTGTCACTGCCCTCGCTGAAGAGCCCCGGCTTCTTGTCCATCTCCAGGACGACGTCCATCTCGCGGTCGTCCGCCACGAAGCTCAGCTCGACCTGGTTGAGCCCGCGGTACTGCTGCGGGGGGAAGAACTCGATCTCCTGGTAGAAGGGCAGCTTCTGCCGCGTCCCCCGGATGTGCCCGCGCTCCATGTCCGCGCTCTTGAAGCGGAAGCCGAGCCCGATGAAGGCGTCCAGGATCGCCTGCTGCGACGGCAGCGGGTGCACGTTGATCGGGTCGAGGTCACCGGAGTCCAGCGCGCGCGCGATCTCCAGCTCCGTCGTCACACCGATGTTCATGCCGCGCAGCTGCTGCCCGTCGATCGTCGTGACCGGCGTCTCCCACGGGATCTCGAGCCCGAACGGCACCGCGTGCACCGCGTTCGCCTGCAGCTGGAACGCCCCGCCCAGGCGCAGCTTCGTGAACTCGATGTCCTGCTTGGTCTCCTGGTCCGCACCCTCGACCTCGACCCGCGCCTGCAGACCGACCGACAGCCCCTCGATGTCCTGGTCCACGGACCCGCCCTGGATCCGCACCTCACCCTGGACGACACCACCCGGCACCACGTTGACCTCGGTCAGCACCGTCTCGACCGACGCACCGCCCGCACCCAGACTCGCCAGCAGCCGCTTGAACCCCATGACTCCACTCCTCCCCGTGCCACGACCCGTGGCCCGTGTCTTCCTGTCGCGATCCTTGATCTCTACCAACGCGATAGACCGGTGACCGGTTCCGCGCGGCTCACCCTGGCAAGCAACGGAGCCCGGGGGCTACCCGTCCACGCCGATTCGCCGCGCTTCCTTGTCACTTCGCCGGTGGACTACGCTCGTCCGCCATGATCGCGGCCCCTGACCGTACGCCCCTCACACGGGACTTCTTCGACCGGCCCGTACTGGAGGTCGCCCCCGATCTCCTCGGGCGCGTCCTCGTGCGCAACACCCCGCAAGGCCCGATCGAGCTGCGACTCACCGAGGTGGAGGCCTACGACGGCCCCAACGATCCCGGCTCCCACGCGTACCGCTCCCGCACCGCCCGCAACGACGTGATGTTCGGTCCGCCCGGACACGCGTACGTCTACTTCACCTACGGCATGTGGCACTGCCTCAATCTGGTGTGCGGCCGGGAAGGCACCGCGAGCGGGGTCCTGCTCCGCGCCGGAGAGATCACGAAGGGCGCCGACCTCGCGCGTAAACGTCGACTATCGGCCCGCAACGACAAGGAACTGGCCAAAGGGCCGGCACGCCTGGCCACGGCCCTGGACGTGGACCGCGCACTGAACGGCACGGACGTCTGCGCCTCCCCGGACTCCCCGCTAGCGATCCTCTCCGGCACCCCCACGCCACGCGACCAGGTACGGAACGGTCCGCGCACGGGCGTGGCCGGCGAGGGAGGTGTCCACCCCTGGCGCTACTGGACCGTCAACGACCCGACGGTGAGCCCATATCGCCCGCACGCGCCACGCCGCCGTTCAACTTGACTCGCCCCTGAGGGATCCGTAATGTAGCCCGAGCCGCTTGACCCGGTTACGGCAATCTGCCAGCAGCCGAAGGCGGCCAAACCACTACCTACGACTTCCCCTCAGCGGGGGCTTATTCGGCGTGCCTGCATGTCTGAATTCGAATCCGCGGAACTCGATTATGAGGCTCAAGGGAAATCCGCTAACGTAGTGGACACGCCGAAAGGCAAAGGCCCCCAACGGCCACCGGAAATGAATTCTGAACCGGGGACGGAACGGAAAACGGATCTGGTAGAGTTGGAAACGCAAGACCGAAGGGAAACTGCCCGGAGGAAAGCCTGAGAGAGTCTCTCGGGTGAGTACAAAGGAAGCGTCCGTTCCTTGAGAACTCAAC
>NZ_JBHJYS010000046.1:0-29070 GCF_042270245.1 Streptomyces sp. NPDC055955 | reverse complement strand
GGGGCGGACTCTCCCAAGGAGTCCGCCCCACCGCTGTCGCGTCATTCGGTCCCCGCCACTCACTCCGGGGTGACCGTTGAGAACGAGGAATTCTTCCCGGCCATGAGGACGAAGCCGTCGCACGTTTCAGCTCAGACGCTGTTGATGCAACGCTTGGTCTCGCGGACCAATAGGCTGTGGCGCCGTGAGACCTAAGCGCCCTTGTGCGCGAATTCTGCATGGCTTTGATCTGATCCTGAGTCGGGGCGAACGCTGTGTGTGGTCCCTTCCGGGTTTTGGCTAGTGGCACCAACAGTCGGGCGAAGGGATGGGCCCAGTCCAGCAACTGGGTCTGGACTGGCCGCCACGCTGAGGCCCACGTGCCGGGAAAAGAGGCTTCAGCCCTAGCGGGTGGCCTAGTTGGCAGCCGTGGGACTGGCGCGGTGACGGGTCCGGCGGGTCAGAGGAAGCGCCGGATGGGGACGACAGACGCTTCCCTGGCGCGCTGGAGGGCCGAACGGCGCTTCCAGCGTCCGGGCCTGATGAGCTCGCTGCGTTCGAGGATCCTCAGTGAAATGACCATCGAGCGGGACCAGCATGTTGCTTTCGGTCGCCGTCACTCCTATGAGTCTCCCCAGCCGACGTCTGGCGCGCCGGGCCCGCTCATCAAGGACGGCATGGATGTCCTCCTCTCCCGCGGTGCCAGAGGAAGACGGCATGACGGCGTTGCTCGTTTCGGTGGGGCCTGCGGGAGCGCTCTGAGTGTGTGTCATGGATGCACCTTCCTGGGCGATGAGCGGGAAAACAAAGTTGAAGGGCCTGATTCAGGGATCTCATACCCCCCTGGGGGCAGAAGGCGGGCATGACAACGGGATCAGCTACGGGACGCGGACGCAGACAGGCTCGGCGCGCGGCGAACAGCACAGCAGTTTCGGGCGCAGCCCGTGCGGGCTTCGCGGCACGTGGAGTCATCTACGCACTCATTGGCGTGCTCTCGCTCAGGATCGCCTTCTCGGACGGAGGCGGTGAGCAAGCAGACCGGGGTGGCGCCATCGCCGAGATCGCTGAGAAGCCCTTCGGCACCGTCCTGCTGTGGCTGCTCGGCACAGCGCTGGTGGGGATGGCTCTATGGCGGCTGACGGAAGCGGCCTTCGGGCAAGCGGGGCCCGACGGCAAGAAGGCGAGCAAGAGGGCGATGGCCGCAGGCCGCTGCGTCTTCTACGGATTCGTCGCCTACTCCGTGCTGTCGTACGCGGCCGGGGAGAGGGGAAGTGGTAGCGGGAGCTCGGACAAGGACTCCCAGGACATCACGGCGAAGGTCCTGAACTGGCCGGGCGGGCAGTGGATCGTCGGGATCGCGGGTGCAGCGGTGGCCGGTGCTGGTGTGTGGATCGCTGTCAGGGCGTTCATGCGCAAGTTCCAGAAGCACCTGAAGGTATCTGATATGTCGCAGAAGACCCGCAAGGTGGTCAACTTTCTGGGAATGTTCGGCGGTGCCTGCCGGGGCGCTGTCTTCGCTGTTGCGGGCGGCTTCGCCGTCGCGGCAGCCCTTAAGCACAAGCCAGGCAAGGCCAAGGGGATGGATGACACTCTGCGCTCCTTCGCCGACACCCCCGCGGGCCCCTGGTTGCTCGTGCTCATCGCGCTCGGCCTCGCGGCCTTCGGTGTCTTCTCCTGGGCCAACGCCCGCTGGCGCAAGGTCTGACACAGTCGACACCGTGCCGTGCGACGCAGGTGCGGCTACGGACACGTTGCGGCCGTACTCGGCCCGCGCGTGCCGGATGGTCGCCGCCTCCAGCCGGTCGCAGGCCGTCCCGCCGACCGGGAAAGGAGCCCGCCGCAGCGACATCCACCAAGCCGGCCTCGCGCAATGCCCTCGGCAGTGTCTGGGCGTAGCGCAGGTCGGCGCCGCGGCGCGTCAGCAGCTCCCGGACCGCGTCGCGCGGCTGGTTGGCCCGCCGCTGCGCCGGGCCGCTGTCGTCCAGGCATGCCAGTGGCTGCAGAGCGGTATCGGCGTTCTCGACCAGCAGCCAGCAGCCAGCAGCCAGCAGCCAGCAGCCAGCAGCCGGGCCGCAGTGCCGCAGTGCCGCCGCCAGCGTGGCCAACGCCCGTGCCCGGTCGGGTACATGGACCAGCACGAGCCGGGCGTGCACCAGATCGAACGTCCCCGGCTCCGGGGGCGGATCAGCGGCGACGTCGTGCCGGCGCACCTCGTACCCGTCGCCTGCCTTCATCTACGACGGGCCGATGTCCGTGGCCAGCACGTGCCCGGCCGGACCCACGGCCGCGGCGAGCGCCTGCGGGATACTTGTGCCACCGGCACCCACTTCCCAGCAGCGCCAGCCGGTCCTGATCTTCAGTCGATCGAAGCGCCCGCGCGTCACACCGTCGAACAGCTCGGCCAGCCAAACGAATCGCTCGCCCGCCTCGGCGCACGCGTTGTCCAGCAGGTAACCGCGGGCGGAAGCGGACTCTCCACAGAGCGCGGCAGTCCCGCCTCTCGGATCCGGTCGGCCATTGACGTGCGGCGGGCGGGGCGAAGAGGTCAGGACTACATGGTCGATCTTCCCAGGCCGTCAGCGCCACGACGACAGGAGAGGGATGGCTCACACAGCCAGCGAACCCCACACGTCCTACAGCACAGTTCTGCACCACGACGCCCCGGAAAGGGGACAGTATTCGGTCCCCACGGCCAGCGCACCAGGTGCGCGACAGCGTGCTGACCGGCCTGTCGGCCACAGCGGGTTCGACCTCGTGCCGGGAGCCTCCGATCACGACGTGAAGTCGGGGCCAGCGGATCCAGCAGATGCACGTCCCCGTTCGTGACGGGTGGTCCTCTTCTCCAGTTCGGGATCCGGGGCTGAGGCCACACACCGACACTGCCTCACTCCCAGGGCTTCCCACCCGACAGAAAGTCGTGAACCGGACACCATCCGACTATGCCGAAGCCCTGACCCCCAGGGAGGATGCTCCCATCGTGGCGGGCGGTGCGGAAATCAGGGGCGCTTGGCCCGCAGCAACGCGGGAATCCTCTCGCGGAGACGCTTCGGCGCAGGTTGCTTCCTGGTCATATTCTTGATCTTTGTCATGGCGCTTGTTTTGATGCCCGCCGTGCGGCGAGCATCCCTTGTACGCCAGGCCCACACCCAGTGGTTCCGGCTCTTCTTGACGGCGGCGTCCCGAGCTGGTTCGACGGCCGATCCGGTGCGCGGGCGCCACCAGTGGACGCGGCGCGGATGCAACGCTCGGCCGAGCCTGCGGCCAAGGACGAGATACCCGAGGAAAGCGCCCGCCGCGTTGAGGATCACATCGTCGATGTCGAATGCCCGGCCGGCGACCAGCAGTCCTTGAGCGATCTCTACGGTGAGCATCACGAACGCCGTCATGAGCACCACTCGGACGAAGCCCCGTGTGCGTGGGAAAAGCACCGGCAACAGGAATCCGAACGGCACTCCCAGAACGACGTTTCCTCCCACCTGCTTGATCGTGTCTCGCCAATCAGGCTGGTTGAAGTACAGCCGAATCGAGCTGCCGGGGTGCAGGTTGGTGTGGGTCAACGGTACTGACGCAGGTGAGGGGACGAGTGTGACCTTCGCCAGCGCGACGGCGAATGCCACCATGCAGACGAAACCAACCGCCATGACAAAGGCGCGTACCAGACTCCAGCCCCATGAGTGCCGCCGTAGACGAGTTTTGGGTTCCATGCGGCGCCAACTACCCGGACGCTGGCGCCGCATACGTCGCACGGCCTGATGTGTGCGCTGTTCTCGTGCGCCTCAACCTGTTTTCCGGGGGCATCGGTTTCCTCTTACCGGCGCCGACAGCCCCGAAGCATGGCGCCGACATCAACTTCAGCCTTCCTGACGGCGCCTGGCGGACGAGCGACCGGTGGTCGATCAGCGACGTGATGGCACACGCTCACGAGGTCGAGGACCTCGGCTACCCATCGCTGTTCTACGGCGAAGCCGGAGGCAGAAGCCCTCCATTCATTTGTCGGCACCCGTCGAGTACCGACGCCGACAGACGTGCCGTCCAGCAGACGCCGGCACCGAGACCTCGTCAGGCATGGACCGCGTCCGTGGCACAAGTGGCACGGGCCGCGTGGGCCTCAAAAGAATCGTCTGTCCGAGTGGGACAGTGGCATGGCGATACGACCGCGATGGAGGTCGTCGGAGACTCGGACAAGATTCCCGATGTGCAGGCCGAGGCCATCCGTGCGGCCTCGTGGTCCGCCGAGCGCTCTCGCGGCTCCACGTGGTCACCCGCCGAGCCGCACGCCATGTGCGTCGAGGAACGCCGCGAGTTCGGTCGCCGTCGGGCCGGTTGCCGGCCCGCGCCGGGTGACCGCGAGAGCGGCCGCCGCGTTCGCGCCCCGGGCCGCCTCGTCAGCGGGGACTCCGCGGCCAAGGAGTGCCAGGAACGCGCCGACGTGCGCGTCCCCGGCCCCGTTGCTGTCCACCGCGTCCACCGGGAACCCGGGGACGTGCACCGCATCACCGCCGCCCGGCGCGGCCAGCCAGCAGCCGTCCTTGTCGGCCCGCACCAGCACACCGGCCCCGGCCCGCAGACGCCCGCGCAGCACCTCGGCCGCCGCGCGCGGATCGGCCAGCGAGGTCATCAGCTCGGCCTCCCGCGCATTGCAGCTCAGCCAGTCGGTGCGGGCGAGCACCGGATCGAGCACCTCGGCCGGGATGTCCGCCACCAGCGGCGCCGGGTCGAAGCAGACCCGTACGTCGTCCGCGAGGCCCGTCACCACCCCGGCCAGGAGCGGCCCGTTGACCTCCATCACCAGGCCGTAGCCGGAGACCTGCAGGAGGTCACCGCCGCGCACGGACCCGGCGATCGTCCGCGCCTCCTCGGGCGTCATCCGTGCGTCGACCCCGAAACTCGTCACGAACGTGCGCTCGCCGCCGCCGTCGACCAGCGCCACACAGAATCCGGTGTCACCGTCCGTGCGCGCCCTGAGTACCGTGCCGATGTCCTCGGCCGCGAGCGATGAGCGTACGAGGTCGCCGTACGGACCGCTGCCGTGCAGTCCCGCGTACACGGCCTCGGCGCCGAGTCGGCGCGCGGCGGTCAGGGTGTTGAAGCCGCCGCCCGCGTACAACTCCGTACGCGTACCGATGACATCGCCACCGCGCTCCGGCAGGGCAGGCACCTCGACGACCAGATCGGCGATGACGTTTCCGGCGAGGACGACACGGGAGCGGGCGGTCATCGAGTGACCTCCTCAAGGGTGGTGGAGTCGGCGGCAGCGCAGTCAGCGACAGGGGTGGTGAGCGTCACCGGCGAGCGGCGTCCGAGCAGCGCGTACAGTGCGCCGCCCACGACGATGGCGACGAACCAGCCGAGCCCGTTCACCCCGGGCCACGAGTTGGCGAGCGGCCCCTTGAACCACACGTCGTCCGCGCTCGTCGCGGCCGTCGTGAACAGCAGCCCGGCAGCGATGGCCACCAGCCAGGCGGTGACGGCGGGCAGATGGAAGCCGCCGCGGTACCAGTACCGGCTGCCCCGACTCGTGTTCATCAGCGCAGACGGGTCGTACTCCCGTCCGCGCAGCATGTCGACGGCGATCACCCCGATCCACGCCGAGATCGGCACGGCGAGCAGCGTGAGGAACGTACTGAACGGACCGTAGAAGTCATCGGCGATCAGCATGAAGTAGATGCCGCCGAGGAACATCAGCACGATGTCGATGCAGACCGCCCAGGCGCGCGGCACCCGCAGACCGAGCGTGATCATCGTCAGGCCTGCCGAGTACGTGGACAGGTGATTGGACATCAGCAGCCCGCCGAACGCCGCGATCAGATACGGCACCGCCATCCACGACGGCAGCATCGCGTTGATCGCGGCAACCGGATCGGCGGAGGTGGCGAGAGACGGGTCGCCGGCCGTGAGGAGCGAGCCCAGCGAGATCAGCAGCACGAGCGGGATGCCGGCGCCGAAGGCCGAGGCGCGCACGAGGCGCCCGCCGGGGATCGACCGCGGCAGGTAACGGGCGTAGTCCGCACCGGCGTTGGCCCAGCCGATGCCGGTGCCCGAGGCGATGAAACCGATACCCGCGACGACCGCGCTGGCCCGGCCGGCCGGTGCGTCGAGCACCTTCTGCCAGTCGACGGTGGCGACGAGGAAGCCCATGACGATGAGGTTCAGGACGCCGAAGGCCACCGTCGCCCACTTGTTGATCCACATGATCGTGGCATGCCCGAGCCCGCTGATCAGCAGCGTGCAGAGGATGAAGACCAGCAGACAGGCCAGGGTGAGGACGGTGCCCTTGCCCACCCCGAACAGGGTGTTGAGGAGAGCGAGGAGGGCGTAGGCCGCGGTGGTCGTCGTGATCGTCTCCCAGCCGACCCGGCTCAGCCACGTCACCAGCGTGGGGCCGTGGTTGCCGCGCTGCCCGAATACCGCCCGCGACAGCGTCAGGGCCGGGGCCCCGCCCTTCTTGCCGGCCAGGCTGAGCGCGCCCACCAGGGCGAACGATCCGACCGAGCCGACGACCGCGACGAGCGCGGCCTGCCAGATGTTCAGGCCGCGGAAGGCGACGAGCGTCGCGCCGAGCGGCAGCCCGAGGATCGATATGTTCGCGGCGAACCACGTCCAGAACATCTGGCCTGCGTGGCCGTGCCGCTCGGTGTCGGGGACCGGCTCGATCCCTCGGGTCTCCACAGTGCCGACGCGGTCGTTCTTCGTTGAAGCGGCCATCGCGGAACCTCCTTGCTGGGCTGTCGGTGGGGTGAGTGTGTGGAGCGGTGGGTGTTCAGGGGCGGTGGGTGAGCAACTGGCCTGTCAGTTGCTCCAGTTCGAGGTCGTTGACCTCGTGCAGGGTGCGTACCTCGCCGGCGGGCAGGGCGGCGAAGCCGTGCACGGAACCGGCGATCGCGCCCGCGATCGCACCGATCGTGTCGCTGTCGCCGCCGAGATTCGCCGCGAGGAGCGCGGAGCGCCACGGGTCGCCGTCGGCCAGCGCGAGCACGGCGAAGGCGGCGGGCACCGACTCCTGGCTGGCGACGCTGGTGCCGATGAGCGCGTCGATCCGGTCGAGCGCCGCGGCCTCGTCGAGACCGGCGACCAGGTCGCGCGCCCAGCCGATCCGGGCCGAGATGCTGGCGCCCGCGATCCAGTGCCCGCGCCGGGCACCGGCCGCGGACAGGCTGATCGCGGCGTCGAAGGCGTCGTCGAGGCTGCCGCCCGCGACGCCGGTGGAGACCGCGGCCGCGACCGCCGCCGCGCCCGCGATGCCGACGGTGGTGTCGTGCGTGACCTGGCAGGACTCAACGACCCGGTCGAGGAACCGCTCCGTGTCGGGAGCACAGGCGAAGGCGATGCCGACCGGGGTGACCCGCATCGCGGCACCGTTCGTGGTGCCGTACTTCCCGGCCTCCTTGGGGTCGGTGCCGCCGGCCACGGAGTCGAGCGCCGCTTTTGTCGACGGGCCGAGCAGGTCGAAGGACCCCTTGGCCTTCATCTCCTTCTCCCAGGCGAGGAGTTCCTCGGCGAACCGCAGCGGGTCGACGTGCCCGCCGCCCTCGATGAGCAGCCGCGCCACGATGACTGCCTGGTCCGTGTCGTCGGTGACGGACCCGGCGGGCATTCCTGCACTGACCGGGTTGTCGGGCTGTGCGGATTCGAAGCCGCGCAGCGTGCCGTAGACGCGGACGACGTCGGCGCGCGACATGACCTGCGTCGGCATGCCGAGGGCGTCGCCGAGTGCGAGGCCGTAGAAGGCCCCGAGGGCGCGGTCGAACTGGGTGGTGCCGGTCACAGGTGGCCTCCTCGGCCGGTATGTACGTGCAGTTGGAACCGGGCGGGATCCAGCAGGCTCGTCACCTGCTCGACCACGCCCCCGTCCGCGTCGCGGAACACCTGGGCGACACGGAGGAAGGACTCGCCGGGGGAGCGGTGCAGGGCCGAGGCGTCGGCGTCCGCCAGTCCCGCGACGCCGATTTGTGCCTCGGCCGAGTCCGGGATCCGGCCCGCCGCGGTCAGCGTGCGGCTCAGCGAGTCCCCGTCCAGGCCGCGCTCGGCCAGGTCGGCGAGCGCGCCCACGGCGGGCACCCGGCTGAACTCCAGGGAGACACCATGTCCGTCGGGCAGCCGCCGCACCCGGTCAAGAGCGGTGAACTCGTCGCTGTCCAGGCCGAGTTCGGCAGCCAGGGCCGCGTCCTTGATCCGCTCGAACCGCAGGACGTGGGTGCTGAGTTCGGTGCCCTGAACGGCGAGGGCCCGGGTCCAGCCGAGCCGCTGGTCGAGCGGGGTGCCGTCGAAGGTGACGATCGAACCGATTCCGGCGTGCGTCTCGATGAGCCCTTGCTCACCCAGGACCCCGAGGGCCTGCCGCACGGTCGTCCGGCTGACCCCGAATCGCTCCCGCAGAGCGTGCTCACCGGGCAGCTTGACGCCGTCGGCGTGCACACCCGCACGGATCTCGTCGGCGAGGGCTTGGGCGACGCGATGATGCTTATGAACCTGTCCAGGCATGTCTAGAAGGTAGACGTGAAGACCCGACCTGTCCAGACCTGCCCGGCGTGGATTCGATCGCCCGCTCCGGGCGCGTGCGAGGCCCCTCGCCCCCCGCGGGTGCCGAAAAGGTCATCCGAGCTGGTCAGGCTTGATGGTGACATGCGTGGAGCATTCCGCTGAGGCGGTCGCGTCCGCGTATGTTCAGTGGGGTCTAGTGAGGATCCCCGGGCCTTCAGGCCCGGGAGGAATCACTTCTCAAAATGGGGGTGGCCTGCGCGTACGCATGGGTCTGTTTTGTTGTCAGTGCTCCCGCATAGGGTTTCGGTATGAAGGTCGTGGTGCAGGTGAAGCTGTTGCCGGAGGCCGACCAGGCCGCCGCGCTGCGCTCCACGCTGCGTACGGTCAACGATCTGGCGTGCTGGGTGTCCCAGGTGGCGTTCGCTCGCGGCGTGCCGCGTGAGTATGAGCTGCGTAAGCACACGTATCCGCACCTCAAGGCCGAAGGGCTCGGGGCGCAGGCCGCGCAGCATGTGATCAAGAAGGTGCGTGACGCGTACACCACGCTGCACGCCAGCCTGCGCGCCGGACATCTCGGCAGGCCGAAGTCGAGGCGCCGGGTCAAGGCGGAGTCCAAGCCGATCGCGTTCCGTCCCGAGGCCGCGCAGCCGTATGACGACCGGTGTCTGAGCTGGCAGTACGGCCAGCAGACGGTGTCCATCTGGACGATGGCGGGGCGGATCAAGAACGTCTCGTTCGTGTGCGCCGCCGACGCGCTCAAAGTGCTCCAGCAGTACCGCAAGGGCGAGTCCGACCTGATCGAGCGCGACGGCGTGTTCTACCTGATCGCCACCTGTGACGTGCCCGAGGCTGAGGCGTACGAGCCGGACGGTTTCATCGGCGTGGACCTCGGCATCGTCAACATCGCCACCACGTCCACCGGCTACCAGGCTGCCGGGCGCGGACTGGGCCGCTACCGCAAACGTCAGCTGGCCCTGCGGCGGAAGTTGCAGAAGAAGCGCACCAAGTCCGCCAAACGCCGGCTCAAGGAGCGCTCCCGCCGCGAGCAGCGGCACGTCAAGAACACCAACCACATCATCGCGAAGACGATCGTGACCGAGGCTGAACGCACCGCACACGGCATAGCCCTGGAAGAACTCAAGGGCATCCGGCAGAGGGTACGGCTCCGCAAGCCCCAACGGGTCGCGCTCCACTCCTGGGCGTTCTCCCAGCTCGGAGACTTCATCGTCTACAAGGCCAAGCGGGCGGGCGTGCCCCTGGTCTTCGTTGATCCCGCGTACACGTCGCAGACGTGCTCGCAGTGCCGGCACGTCGACAAGCGCAACCGTGTGGACCAGGGGCTTTTCATCTGCCGGGGGTGCGGGGTCGTTGCCCACGCCGACCGGAACGCTTCCCACAACATCGCCCAACGCGGCGAGAACGTGTGGAATGCGGGGCGTGAGTCACGCGTCCCTGCCACCCCATAACGGGGTGTCTGGACGGAGGGGTCCAACCCAGCAGCCAGCCGGGAACTACCTCCAAGCCCGGTCCATTTAGGGCCGGGTCAAGTTGACGTGGGCGATCTGGCCCCCTCTCGCATCCTCACCGAGGTGGACACGGGCAGCTTCGCCAGAAAGCAGTAACCGGCCGAGCCCCGATTGGCTTCGCGCACGTCAAACAGCAGCCGTGTGGCCGCCTGTGTTCGTAGGCAGGGCGGTCGTGCGGGCGATGGGAATCAGTGGGCCTTGTCGGCCGGCCGATGGGGTGAGGCTGGTGCGGTCGAACGGGCCACCATGCGCGGCGGGGCTGGGGCGGCGGTCGACGCGGGCGGGACTCAGACGATCGGCAGGCTCCAACTCGGCCCGGAAGGCGCACCGAGCCCAGCGGCACTGAGCCACCTTGCATGACTGAACCGGTGTCCTGACGGCCGCCCGGCGGATCCGTACAGGCATCAGGACATGTCGCCCCGGCACACCGTCCCCGGGGCCGGGGTGCGGCCCGTGCGGAGGTAGTGGTCGACCGTCTCCGTGACGCAGCGGTTCTGCGGGTATGTGCCGTGGCCCTCCTCCTCGGCCGTCAGGAGGACGCCGACGCCGTCGCCCAGGGCGCGGGCCATGTGGCGGGCGCCGGGGTAGGGGGTGGTCGGGTCGCCGGTGCCGCCGACCACCAGGACGGGGGCCGCGCCGTCGGCGTTCACCTGGAGCGTGGTGTGCTCGCCGTCGAACGGCCAGTCGTAGCAGCGGTAGACGCCGATGGACCAGGCCGCGCCGAAGACGGGTGAGGCGGCTTTGATGCGAGCCTCGTCCCGGTCGAGGCGTTCGATGCCGGGGCGCAGGCTGGAGTCCGCGCAAGTGATCGCGGTCAGGGCAACGCGGCTGTTGTCGCGCGAGGTCGCCGCGCGGTCGGCGGAGCCGTTGTCGTCCGCGCCCTTGCTCAGCGGACGGCCGTCGTTGTGGTCGATCAGAGCCGTGAGGGCCTTGGCGAGCGGCGCCCAGCCGTCCGTGCCGCGGTCGAGACGGTCGCTGACGGCATACGCGAGGTCGTCGGCGTCGAGGGTCCTTCTGCCGCCGGCCGGGGCGGGCTTCTTCTCCAGGCGGTCGGCCAGGCGTGCCATGCGCCGCGCGGCCTCCTCGGGTCCGTCGCCGGTCGGGCAGTGGCGGATATGGGCCGCGCAGTGCGCGGCGAACCGGTCGAACGCCGCCTGGACCGCCTTGACCTGCGAGACCTGCTTCTCGTCGAAGTCCTCGGTCGGATCGACGGACGCTTCGAGGACGAGCCGTCCGACGTGCGACGGGTACAGGTGGGCGTAGACCGCGCCGAGCGCCGTTCCGTACGAGACGCCGAAGTAGTGCAGTCGCTCGTCGCCGAGGAGGTAGCGCATCAGGTCGAGGTCGCGCGCGGTGTGCGAGGTGCCGATGTACGGGAGGAGCGCCCCGGAGTGCTCGGCGCAGGCGTCGGCCCCGTCGAACCCGGTGTCGTCCGCGGTCTTCCCACATCGCACGGGGATGGTCGCGCCGACGCCGCGCGGGTCGAAGGAGACCAGGTCGTAGCGGTCGAGGAGCGGCTCGTACTGGTTCAGGAATTCGGGCAGTCCGCTCACGCCGGACACACCGGGGCCGCCGAAGTTGAGGACGAGCGAGCCGATGCGCCGGGCGTTCGGGCCGGTGGCCTTGCGGCGGATCAGGGCGACGTCGATCGTCCTGCCGTCCGGTTTCAGGTAGTCGAGGGGGGCTTTCATGGTGGCGCAGTCGTAGCCCGTGCGCGCTGTGGGCGGCGACGTGCACTCGGACCAGTGGAGGTGCTGGCCGGTGGTGAGCGCGGTGGGCAGACCGGCGGGCGGGTTGCTCGCGGTGAACTCCGTACGCGGCTCCGCATTCCGGCCGGGAGCGTCGTGTTGGAGCCAGGCGCTGACGACTCCGATCGCGGCGAGGACGACCACGGCGATGATGCGCGCGCCGACCGAGAGGCCCGGTCTGCGGCTTCCTGTCGGATGTGCGTCACTCATCGAAATCCCCGCGCTCCCGCCCCTGGACGCCCGCCCCGTGCCCGCATGCCCGTACCCGTGATCGTCCGACCGTCGAATGAGTGCAGGCTACAAGCCACCTCCGACAGCACGGCTCGCGAGAGTGCCCAGAAACTTGGAAGGCTCCGTGCTCACGCGACTCCTCCTGCGGTCCGGCCCGGCGTGTGCGGGACGCCGGGCTGCTGAGTGTGCGGCAGCGAGGCCGTCACCGGGGCGGGTTGTGGCGTGCGGAGCGCCTGGGCTCCCGGCCGTACGCCGTCGCCGTGCCGGCCGCATCGAGGTCGCACCCGCGGCCGTTCCACACCGGCCGGAGGGTCCGCCGACTTCTGGAGCAGGAGTCCGGCGTCGACGTCGACAGGGTGGAGCAGTCCCGCCGGACCTTCGGAGCAGCCGCCCGGCTGGCCGCCTGGCGCCAGGACGGCATGCGGGAGCGCGTCGCCGCCTGCAGCCCCGGCCACCTTCGACAGGGTCGCGGTCTGCGAGGACATCGAGCACGGGCAACGGGTGGAGAGTTTCGCCGTAGAGGCCGAGATCGGCGGGGCCTGGCGGCAGATCGCCACCGGTACCACCATCGGCCATCAGCGGAGTCTGCCGCTGGAGGCGCCCGTCACCGCGAGCCGCGTCCGCATCAAGGTGGTCGCCTCACGTGCGGAGCCTCGCCCTGGGCGGACCACGCTCCACCCAGCAACCGACTCATCCACGAACTCGCGAGTCGGGTGTCGATCGCGGACCCGTGCCCTTCCAACTGGACCTTCGCTAACGTGTGTTGTCCAACAATACGGGGAGGGCGCATGGGGCCGACCGGCACGTCCGACGCCAGCCGGGACGCGGTCATGGTGCTGCCCGGCATCATGGGCAGCGAGTTGGTGGACGCCGAGTCGGGGCGTGTGCTGTGGGGGCTCGGCGACGCACGGTGGTACGCACGCGCGTGGACCACAGGGGCGTCCCTGGCCGGACTGCGTGTCACCGACGAGGAGCGGCAGGGGCGGACGGGGCGGATCGTGGCGACACGACTGCTGCGATTTCCCGCCTTCGCCCCTGTGCTGCGTGGCTTCGAGCCCTATACGGCGTTGATCGCCGGGATCCGGCGGGTGACGGCGCACGCGGATGCCGTGGCGGAGTTCCCCTACGACTGGAGGCTGCCCATCGAACTCAACGCGAAGCGCCTCGCATTGGCGGCCGAACAGCACCTGAACGCCTGGCGCGCGCATCCTGGCGGGAGTCGGCAGGCGCGGCTCGTGTTGGTCGCACACTCCATGGGAGGGCTCGTCGCGCGGTACTTCACGCATGTGCTCGGCGGGGGAGCGGAGGTGCGCACCGTGATCACGCTCGGTACGCCGTACCACGGGGCGGTGAAGGCGGTGCAGATCCTCAGCACCGGGCGCGGGGCGCCGCTGCCGTTGCCGCGCCGCAGGCTGCGTGACCTGGCGACGACGCTGCCGGGCCTGTACGACCTGCTGCCCAGCTACCGTTGCGTGGACGAGGGTGCGTCCGCGCGCCGGCTGGTCGCGGGCGACATCGTCGGCATCGGCGCGGACGGCGCCCTCGCCACATCCGCCCTCGCCGTGCGCGAACGTCTCCTCGCCGCGGCGTCCGGCCCGCACACCCGCCCTCTCGTCGGCGTCGAGCAGCGCACGGCGCAGTCCCTGACCTTCCGCGACGGCATCGCCGAGCTGCACGACTACGTGTGTGAGGACGGCGACGACGGCGCGCTGCGTCGTGTCGACCGGCGTGGAGACGGAACCGTCTACCGGGACGCGGCCTGGATCGGCGACGCCGAACCGGTGCACCTGCCGCAGACCCACGGGGCGATGTCACAGACCAGCGAGACGCTCGCCCACGTACGAGCCATTCTGACGGAGCGTCGACTCGGCCCGCCGCTCGGCGCCACCGCCATCGCCCTCGATGTGCCCGACGTGGTCGCGGCCGGGCGGCCCTTCGACGTCGGCGTGGAGCTGCAGACCGACCCGGTATCCGTATCCGTGCAGGTGACGAGCGCTCATACACATCACGTCCTCGCCCGGCCCCGGCTCGTGTCGCGCGAGGGCACACTGGCGGCGCAGGTGACCTTGCCCGACCCGGGCCTGCACCGGATCGAGGCCAAGGCCGGCGGCTTCTCGCCCGTCACCCAACTCGTCCTGGCCGCCCGACCGGAGGACCTGGCAGAGGGATGACCGAGAGTACGACGGTGTACGACGTGATGTCCTCGAACGGTACCGGCCAAGGGCCGGCCCGCTTCCCGGTCGTCTGCCTGCCGATCGGGCGCTACCGCCACCACGCACCCCTCGAGGCCGACGAGGCCGCGGCCCAAGTCGCCGCATTGTTCGCCGAGTTGGGCGGTCGGGCCGAACCCTGGTCGGTGCCGGGCAGTGCGCGCAACCGGTCCGCCGTAGAGGAACGCCTGGAGCGGTGGGCCGGGCCGCCCGCCGCGCGGAGTTCGGTCCTGTACTGGGCCGGGCACGGCGAAGCGGCGCCCGACGGGGCCTGGCTCGCCGTCCACGAGACACCCGGTTCGATGCGCACGCGCGGGCTGCTGCCCGAGACCCTCGCCGCGTTCATCGACGCAGAGTGGTCGCGCCGCATCGCCGATCCGCACGCCTGGACGGTCGTGGTCATCGAGGCGTGTGGCGCCGAGCGGTTCGCCGACCTGGTCGCCGTACGGCTGCTCAGCGGGGACAAGCCGCGGCGCCTCGCGATCGTCGGGGTCGGGGGCTACGGGGCGGGCCACCTGGGAGAGTTCGCCGACGCGCTCGCCGGGGCGCTCGCCTCGTACACCGACAACGACGAGTCGATCCGGCTCGCCGATCTGATGCTGCGCCTGCACGACCGCATGCAGGTCGGCAGCATCCACGCCGATGCCTTCGACCTCCACCTGGCACCACCGCTGCCGCGCCCGCACCTGCTGGCCTCCGGTGTCACCACACCTCTGGACGTGTACGCCGAACTCCAGGACTTCCTAGCCGAGTTGACCCCCGACGAGCGCGGCCACTTCATCCCCAAGGCGCAGGGTGCCGAACAGGGCGAGCTGGCCTGGTACTTCGTCGGCCGTGACCGGGAGCGTGCCGACATCGCTCGCTGGCTGCGTACGGAGTCGTCCGGCCTGCTCGTCGTCACGGGCCGGGCCGGGGCCGGAAAGTCCGCGCTGCTCGGCAACGTACTCGTGTACAACCATCCCGACCTGCGTGAACTGCTCATCAGAAGTGGGTACTTGCGTGAACTCGAAAGCGACGAGCGGCCGCCGGACAGGGTCTTCGATGCCGTCATTCATCTGACCGGGGCATCGATGGGTGGGCTTGTGGCCCGGGTCGCCGAGCTCGCCGGCCTTGGGGAGCGGGCCGAGGTGGGATCCACGGCCCAGGACATCGAGTGGCTCGTGGACGGCCTTGGCCGGCGCGCCGAGCCGTTCACGCTGCTCGTCGACGCGCTCGACGAGGCCCAAGAGCCGCTCGACATCGCCGGATCGCTGCTTCGCCGACTGGCCGCGCTGCCCGGCGTGCGGGTCGTGGTCGGCACCCGTGCCTCGACGCAGGAAGGCCCCGACCAGCCGGAGACCGAGGATCGTGACCTCCTTGAGGCGTTGGGCACGGCACGCCTTGTCGCCGTGCTGCGCGACCCGGAGGCACTCGGGGAGTACGTGCGACTGCGGCTTACCCACGCCCTGGTCGCCGCCGACCCGGTCTCCGTCGACGCCGCAGCCCGCCATATCCAGGCGTACGACCGGCACTTCCTGTACGCCCGGCTCGCCGTACACGAGATCGTCGCCGACCCGCATCTGATGACGCCGGAAGGCAACGAAGCGCTCATCGAGCTGCTCCGGCGGGACCACCGTGCCCTGTTCGGCGCGGCGGTCGAGCGTCTCGCCCGGCGCTCCGCGACCGCGGAACCGCTGCTTGAGGCGCTTGCTCTGGCCCGCGGCCGTGGCCTGCCCCGCGCCGACCGCATCTGGGCGATCGCGGCCGGGGCACTCTCCGATGGCGTTCCGGTGACCGACCTCGACATCGACGACCTCCTCGAGGCGGCCGCCCCGTACGTCATGCTCGACTCCGAACACGGGCAGAGCGTGTACCGCCTCGCCCACCGCACCTTTCAGGAACACTTCCTCAACCCGCCGCAAGGGCAGGCGAGATGACACGGTCGTCGGCTGATCGCCACCGCAGGATCGCCCAGAGCCTCATCGCCGCAACCTCGGCGGATTCCCCCAACCCGTACGTCACGCACCACCTCGCCGGGCACGTCGCCGAGGCCGGCGCCTGGCAGGACCTCGCTGACGCACCGGACGTGCTCGACCGCCTCGAGCCCCGGGCCGTCGCGGCGGAGGCGTTGCGGCTCGGATACGGGCGCGGCGGCCTCCCGGACCCCATCACCGCCACGCTCGTGGCCCGTGACCTGCTGGCATCGGTGGCCCCCGAGGACCGGGCGACCGTGCGCGCCCTCACCAGCGCACGCTTCGTCGGGGTTCCGGCCGCGGCGGAGGCACCTCGCGGCGATGCCACGTGGTCCGTGCGCTGGACCAGGCTGCGCCGCGATCTCCTCCCGGCGATCGTCACCGACTGCGCCAGCCCGGTGGAGGCGCTGCGCGCCTTCACGCTGCGGGACGGGCGGCAGCTTCTCGCCGTCGGGACGCAGGACGGAAGGGTGCGGCTATGGGACTCGGAGTCGGTCCTCGATGCCGCCATGTCTCCCGTCGAGGAACTGTCGTACGACCGCCCGGTCCACACCCTCGAGACCGTCGCGACGCCGGACGGGTCGATCCTGCTGGCCTCCGGGGTCGGCCGGACCGTCCACCTGTGGGACCCGGTGACACAGTCGGCGGTCGGTACGTCTGTACTGGACACCGACGCCGGCTCCGGGGAACGCTCATTCAGAGAGCCCGCCTGGAGGGCGGTGAGCCTGCCCGACGGCCGTCCGCTGATCGCGGTCTGCGACACCAACAACGTGCGGTTGTGGGATCCGTTCACCGGTGACCCCGTGGGCCCGCAACTCATCGGGCCCGAGTCGCTCACGGTGAAGCAGGCGATCAGTGACGGTTCGGACAGCCTGGACGGGGTCCTGGCGCCGGTGACCCTGCCGGACGGGCGGGTGCTTCTCGTCGTCGGAGGCACGTCCCGGGTCCTGGACTCGATCGACGGCTCCACCGACTTCGAGTTCGGGCGTCTATGGGCATGGGACGTCGCCACGGGTGAGCTGGTGTGGAGCCTCCGCACCGGGTACAGCGGTACCCTCACGGCCCTCACCACGGTGTCTCTACGTGACGGACGGGAGGCCCTGGCCACCGCTGGCGGCGGCGGGGTGGTGCGGCTCTTCGACCCCGAGGGCCCCAACCAGGTGGGGGAGTGGTTGCACGGCAACGGTGCCGACGTGGTCGGGGCCTCCACCGTGCGCCTGAGGCACGGGCGCGCCGCCCTGGTCACCGTCGGCGGCGACCGCACGGTGCGGGCCTGGGACCCCGCGACCGGCACGCTCCTCGGCGCGCCGATGTCTGCCCAGAACAGCGGCGTACGCGCACTCACCAGCCTGCACCTCGCCGACGGCCGGTCCTTCGTGGCGGGCGGCGGCGAGGACGGCACCGTACAGCTTTGGGACCCCGAATCGGCGGGACACATCGACGACCCGCTGGCCGGCCCCGTCGACCACCTGGTCTCGCTGCCCGCCCGACCGGGCGCCATCCTGCAGAGCAGACCGCTGCTCGCCTCCGTGAGCAGGGACGAGACCCTCCAACTCTGGGAGGCCTCCAGCGGACTGCCCATGGCGCAGCCACTTCCGGACGCCCCCGGCCGGCCTGTCGCCGTACCGATGGCCAAGGGACCGACCCTGCTCGCACTGGGAGACGGCAACGGCCCGATCCGGTTGTGGGACCCGGAGACCCACCGGATCGTACGCAGCATGACGAGCCTGAACCCGTTCCGTCGCATGCATCTGATCGACTTCGCCACGGCCGTGGCTGCGGTGCCGTGGCGCCGCGGAGGCACGGCGGTGGCCGTCACGGACGGATCGGTCGTCACGCTGTGGGACCCGGCGTCGGGGCGGGGCATCAACAACCGCCGCTTCCCCATGGGTTTCAGGCCGCTGAATGCCGCGACGATGACTCTCCCCGACGGCCGGACCGTGCTGGTCACGAGCTCGAAGGACGGCATCAGGCTCTGGGACACCAGGACCGGCGCGCGCCTCGCGGAGTGGACCCGCGAACTCGTCTACCCCTCCACTGTCACCCCGGTGACCTGGCCCGACGCCAACCCGCTGCTGGCGGTGACCGACAAGACGAGCACGCGCCTGGTGGATCTGTTCTCGGAGGACGCCCCGCAGGACCGGGTGCGGGCGGCACTGGCCGTGGGTTCCGAGCCCGAGATGGCACGCTCCGACCGCCCGATGATCTTCGGGAGGCATCCGCACGCGATCGCGGGATGCCTCACGCGTGCAGGCCGCCGGATGGTGGCCACCGGCGGCGACGAGGGAGTGCTGCGCCTGTGGGAGCCGGAGACGGGTGAGTTGGTGCACGCGCTGCCTGTCGGGGCCCCGATCAACGCGCTGTTGGCCGTGGATGGCCTGCTCGTGATCGGGTCAGGGGACGGGCTGATCGCCCTGGAGAGCTGAGCGGCTTCAGGGGTGCTCGCGGTCAGCAGTACACACTTGAGGGCTGACTGGAGTCCGACGCCTCGGTCAGGTCCGGCTCGTGACCACATCGGCCCTCGCCTCGTCCCCGTCATGGGGCGAGGCCGCCAGCTCGAGATCGCCGGCTGCCAGCGGTCCGCCGCACCTGTGCCGGATCGAGTGGTCGGCGGCGACCGGCGCCGTGCATCAAGTTCCGTGCGACGCCCCGAAGTTCGCTTGTTCGGGTGATCGCTGTATGTTCGGGGGACGTCTGGCCGCAGGGTTGGAAAGGTGGAGGGCGTCCCCGGTCGGGACGTGGGAGTACCATCGGCGCACCAGAAGGCGGACGACGTGGCGAAACGCAAGCTCAGTGCAGAGAAGCAGGCAGACCGCGCGCTGTGTCCCGTGCAGGTCTCGCACCTGCTGGGGCTGAAGGTCCACGAGGTCGCTCGGGCTATGCGAGCCCACGGGGTCACACAGCCGCTGCAAACGGCGCAGGCCAGGCAGTGGCGACGGAATCCGGGCAGCGCACCGGACTGGCTGACCGCCCTGCTCACCGACGTGACCGTGCGCGCGGCGCAGCTGCAGGCCCGGCGGGAACGCGGCGCCCTGGAGGACGAGCACCGTCAGCTCCTTCTGCGGCACACCGTCGAGCGGCGACTGCTGGCCGGAGAGCCTATCCCTCCCGGGTACGACGCCGAAATGATCGTGCAGGACATCGCGTTCACCGCGTCGAAGGAGCTTGTGCGCGGCTGCGGGCCGGTGTGCGGCGGTCCAGTCGTCGATGTGCTGCTTCCTGTGGAGGAGGCGGCGCTGTCCTGGGCCGGTGTCGATCCGGACGATCACGGTACGTGGGTGGTCCACTGCGGCGACTGCCCGGACGTGGCCGATGAGCCCTCACCCTGGGACTGAGGCCTGCCCTTGAGCGGCCGAAGCAGGGGGTGCCCCTATGGGTTCGGTCAAGGAAATCCGGGTGCGTTTGTGTTCGGGCTGAGGTCAGCATTGCCTGGTGCCTGAGCTGCTGTGGGATGACGTGAAGGGCTTCTTCGACCTTGAGTGGGAGGGGTGTCTTCCGGATGTGTGGGTCACGGGTACTAGGGTCCAGGATTGGCAAGCGGTCCTCGATCTGGTCGGTGCGAGTGGCTGGCGGAGTGAGTACTCCGAAGGTGGCGTGGTCATTCCGCTGCCGCGTGCTGGGGAGGCGCTGTCGCGGCCTGCTGATGCCGAGTGCGCGGACCTGCGGGTCTGGCTGACACCGGATGTGTTGGCGATCTTTCGGTTGGAGTCGGCTGACGAGATTGGTTTCGACGTGGACCTGAGGGAGTTGCAGGGACAGGACCGGCTGGATGTGCTGTGCGGATTTCTCCGTGCGATCGGGCGCCGCCTGAGCAAGCCGGTGGTGATGACGCCCGAAGGTGACTGGGACCAGAGCCATCCGGTGCTGGGATTCGACGTCGACTCCGACCAGGTGGTGCTGCTGGCAGAGCCGCAGATCAGCTGACCGTGGCCGCCGGACGTGATTCGTAGAAGGTGCCGTCGCGGAGCATGGCGAAGAGGACGTCGGCGGCGTCGGGCGAGGCAGAGGACGACCTGGGTGTGGTGCTTGCCCCGGGCGATCTCCCTGTCGTAGTAGGCCCGGGAGGCCGGGTCGGCCAGGGCGGCGAACACGGTGAGGAAGAAGGCCCGTTTGATGTGCTCGTTTCCTCATCGGGAGGGCTGTTCGCCGCGGATCGACGACCCTGAGCTGCGGGTTGCCGGGGCGAGTCCTGCATAGGCGGCGAGGTGGCCGGCGGTGGGGAAGATGCTACCGTCTCCGACCTCGATCAGAATCCTGGCCCCGGTCGTGACACCGACGCCCGGCATCGACATCAGGACCTTCGAAAGAGGGTGAGCTTCTAGGAGTTCCTCGATCCGCCCGGCCAGGAATTTGCGCTGGTCAAGGACTGCGGTCAGGGATCTGGCCAGGCTCGGGACGATCAGTGCGGCCGCCTCGGTGCCCGGAACGGTGACGGTCTGCTCGTCCAGGGCGGTGAATATGTCCCCGACCAGCCGCTCGGACATCCTTGGGGCCTTCGGCCGTAACAGCGCGACCGGGCGCCACCGTCCGGCCTTGCGGATCTGGGCCGGTGAACCGAACCGCCGCTCGGGCAAGGCGTGTGGGGTGCCATAACTCGTACGTGCTTCGACCTGGGACTTCGAGGCCCGGGCCCGATCATGGCACGCTCGAGCACCGTGGCGCTCCGCACGGTATACAAAGGATGAGCCTCGCCGGTGGCCGACCGTCAGGTTCTGCCCGACAGGTCGTCATCGGCAGCCGCAGACCGAACTGGATCTGTGCGGCGATGAGCCCCCTGACCTCACAAGTTGGCCCCTCTCCACGGGAGTTGTCGGATGCGGTGAGGACCATGGCGGAGGAAATCTGCGTTCGGGCGCCGCAGAAGCCGCCCGGATCGAGCGCCGGATCCGCGGACAGGACAGGGGGAGGCCTCTGGGAATGCCGACTCCCTTCCTTCGCCCCATGGCTGATAGTCCGCGAACCCGAACCGTCGTGCTCGGTGTCAGCGGAAGACGCCGCTATAGGCGTTGAGGGCGGGCTGGCCGCCCAGGTGGGCGTAGAGGACGTTGGAGTCCTTGGGGATGTCACCGCCGCGGACGAGGTCGATGAGGCCGGCCATGGACTTGCCCTCGTAGACCGGGTCGATGATCACGCCCTCCAGCTCTCCGGTGAGCCGGATGGCGTCCAGGGTGGAGTCGACGGGGATGCCGTACAGGTCTCCCGCCCAGCCCTCCAGGACGGTGATCTCGTCGTCGCGCAACTCCCTTCCCAAGCCGATGAGTTCTGCGGTGTTCCGGGCGATCTTCTCCACCTGGGCCCGGGTCTCGCCGATCTTCGCGGAGGCGTCGATGCCGATGACGCGGCGCGGCCGGTCCTGGCCGGCGAACCCGGCGATCATGCCGGCGTGGGTGGAGCCGGTGACGCTGCAGACCACGATGGTGTCGAAGAAGACGCCGAGCTCGCGTTCCTGCTGCTCCACCTCGTAGGCCCAGTTGGCGAAGCCGAGGCCGCCGAGCGGGTGGTCGGAGGCGCCGGCCGGGATGGCGTAGGGGGTGGAGCCGGATGCCCGTACGTCGTCCAGGGCCTGCTGCCAGCTGTCCTTCAAGCCGATACCGAAGCCAGCCTGGACGAGGCGGACATCGGCGCCCATGATCCGGGACAGGAGGATGTTGCCGACCTTGTCGTTGACCGCGTCGGGCCAGTCCACCCAGCTCTCCTGGACCAGTACGGCCTTGAGGCCCAACTTGGCCGCCACCGCCGCGACTTGCCGCGTGTGATTGGACTGCACCCCGCCGATGCTCACCAGGGTGTCGGCGCGCTGGGCGAGCGCGTCGGGGATCAGGTACTCCAGCTTGCGGGTCTTGTTGCCGCCATAGGCGAGTCCGGAGTTGCAGTCCTCCCGCTTGGCCCAGACGCGGGCTCCGCCGAGGTGCGCGCTGAGCCGGTCCAGGGGGTGCACCGGGCTGTGGCCGAACAGGAGGGGGTGGCGCTCGAAGTCCTTCAGGGGCATGGGTAACTCCTCGCGAGAGAGGGGCTGTTCGGGAGGGAGCGTCCGGTCAAGGGCTTTCGGGGGGCGAGATGTCGAGCAGGGGGCGCAACGTCTGCCAGTTGGCGCGCGTCGCGGCCACGGCGCCTTCGGCGTCGCCGGCCTCGCACAGGGAGATGATCCGCTCGTGCTGGGCCACTGAGCCGCGTCCGCTCAGTGAGGAGAAGTGGACGCGTTCGAGCCGTCGCAGCAGTGGGGTGAACTGCTCGAGGACGGTACGCACCGCGTCGTTGGCGCAGGCGGTGACGGTGATGTTGTGGAAGTCGTCGTCGGCGGCGAGCGCTGCCGCGGCGTCATTGCCGCGCAGGGCGTGAGCGAAGCGTGCGTTGGCGTCCCGCATCGCGTCGAGTTCGGTTGCGGACAGGTGGGGGACCGCTTCGCGTACGGCGAGTTCGTGCATGGCGGTGGTGACCGACTGGGCGTTGCGCACGGCCCGTACGTCCAGCGGACTGACGAGGGTGTGGCGGCCGGGCTTCGTCTGCACCAGGCCCATCTGTTCGAGGCGGGTGAGGGCCTCGCGGACCGGAGTGCGGCTGACGCCCAACCACTCCACCAGGGCAGCGTCGTTGAGACGCTCGCCCGGAGCGAGGGTGCCGTCGACGATGGCGTCCCGGATCGCTTGGTAGGCCGTCTCCCGAAGGAGGGACCTGGAGACGAGTCCTCGGCTCTGCGGAACTGGCATGCAATATATTGCACTTCGCATGATGTGACCTGTCAAGGGTTGGTGATCACGTGGGGTGGTGCCTGCAACGAAGTGGCGGAACAGGAGAGTTGGCGGCCGTCTGGCTCAGCCCTGCACGGATCGGCGGCGTCCTTGGCGGTGCAGTACGGCAAGGCTGCCGAGGCTAGCCGCGGCCGCGATCGCCACCCAGTAGCCGGGCGCGGCCGCTTGGCCGGTCGTGTCGAGCAGCCAGGTGATGATCATCGGTGTGAACCCGCCGAAGACGGTGACCCCGATGTTGTAGCCGAGGGCCATGCCGGTCGCTCGCGTCTCGCTGGGGAAGATCGCACCCATCAGGGCGCCCATCGGCCCGTAGTAGCAGCCCTTCATGAGCGCCATCACCATGACGACGCCGATCAGCAGAGCGAGCGACGGCGCGGCCACCAGGAGCTCGAACATCGGGTAGACGAGCAGCAGGACGCTGCCCGCCGCCGGCACCATGATGGCGATCTGGCCCACCTTGTCGGAGAAATGGCCCGCCACACTCGTCACCGCGAGCAGGACCAGGCCGCCCGCCAGGGTCGCGATGAAGCCCGTGGAGTCGGGCAGCCCGAGGGTCTTGGTCGCGTACGTCGGCAGGTACGTGAAGAGGTAGTTGAGGCAGGTCGTGACGGCGAGCAGTCCGATGGCGAGAAGCACGCCGGTCTTCTGTCCGCGCAGCACGGTACGGATCGGCGTGCGGTGCTGCTGCGCGGCGGCGCGTGGCTCGGGGGACCGTACGGCGGATTTGAAGTGCTCTCCTCCCTTCGCGAGCTTGGGAAGGAGATTCCCGTCTACCTTGCGGTGGCGGGCTTGACGCGTTTGTCACGCCTGACGACTGCCCTCCCGGCAGCCGGGATGAGCGCGTGGCCCGTCCGGTACAGGTGCAAGATGTTTTGGGCCGCGTTGTGGTCGGCGTTGCCCGACCATCCGCAGTCCGGGTTCTTGCAGACGAACGTGGCCTGGTCCTCCCGGCTGCCGGGCGTGATGAAGCCGCAGGCGGAACAACGCCGGGAGGTGTTGGGGGCGGGCACCTTGTGCAGGGTGCCGCCGTACCGGCCGGCCTTGTAGGTCAGCATCGTGACCGTCCTGCCCCACGCCTCCTGGCTGATGGCACGGTTGAGTCCGGCCTTCTGGGCAACGCTGCTCCCCGGCTCGGCGATGGTGCCCCGAGCGGACTTGACCATGTTCGTGATGGTGAGTGCCTCGACCACCATGACGCCGTACCTCTGGGCGAGGGCGGTGGTCGTCTTGTGCTGCCAGTCCTGGTGCCGCCGCGTGGCTTTGGCGCGCAGCCCCCGGATCTGGTCGTAGGTGTGGTGCAGGCGGCGGCTGGTGCGCTCGCCCGGCTTGCAGTGAGCCTTGCGCTGGGCGGCCAGGCGCTCGAGGCGCAGGAGTTTGCTCTTTTCCTGCGTGTTCAGCCACTTGTCACGGTCGGCGCTGCCATCGGGGAGGCGAGGCGCACGCCCGTGGTCCTGGTGATTGCCGTCCGACAGGGCCAGGGGCAGGTTCACCCCGGCGTCGATCCCGACCTCCGTGAACTGGTGGGGCTCAGGCTTGGCCTCAAGTAACTGGACTCGGAAGGCGATATGCCAGCCGAGCGCATCCTTGACCAGCCGAGCCCCGGTGATCCGGTTGTTGTTGTCGGCATGTTTTCCCACGGGGAGGTCTTTGGTCCAGCGGAAGCGGACACGGCCGACCTTGGGAATGTTGGCCATGCCCCAGCGGCGGTGGACCCGTTTGATCTGGAGGTCACGGCCCTGCGGGATGTCCACGCTCATCACCGACCGGAGGCGGCCCTTGAAGTTCGGCGCGTCCACGCGGCCGTCCCAGCAGTTCTTCCAGGCCTGGAAGTACGTCTTGAGGACCGCTTGCGCGGCCTGCGCAGGAAGGACGGCGAGGAAATCGATCTCCTTGCGGGCCTGGCGTATCGCGGCGTCCGCGTTCGCCAAAGTCCGCTTGTCCTTCGGCATCATCTGCCACCACGCGTGCAAGCAGTTCCACATCGTGCGCGCGGCATGCGCCTGCTCGTCCATGAGGAGATGCTCGGCAGCCGACAGTGCCAGCCGGGCACGGTGCCCGAACTGCCGCTTCTCCCAACCGAGTTCACTCATGACGATCACGATCCTACAGTTTGTCCATGTCACCGTGGTGGAATCCGCATGCGGGAGGTGAGCACGGACTTCGAGACCGAATTCAAGCAGTTCAACGACGAGGAGGACCACGTACACCTGCTCGCGCACTACCCGCCCAAGACATAGCTCTCCAAGCCGGTCAACTCCCCCAAAGACGCGTCTCCTTGCGCCGTATGCGCCAGGAGTGCGACGCGCACATCCGCCGCTACCTGCGGGGCGGCCCTCTGCTCCGGCTCCTACTTCGCCGGAAGCTGCGACGGCAGGCCCCTGACCGTCGCACGCCATGACATCGAGAACCAACAGCGCCCCATAGGCTGAGGTGAACAGTGCCGACCCGTACTCACCTGCGAGTCAAAGCAGTCCTGACATGGCCTTCACCCCCGGCGTAAACGCCGGAGCACTGACCAAGATCCAAAGGTAGCCCCCACGGGTGCGATGAGCAGGCTGCAGGCGAACGGGATCCTGAAGCCCCAGGAGCCCAGCTGCTAGGGGCTGAGGGCAGAGGTGAGCACGGTGTCGGCGAGTGCGGCGAGCAGCGTGCTCGCGGCCTGGCTGGTGAACTGCCAGCTGGCCGCGAAGCCCTTTCGGTGCGGCATGAGTTCGACCATAAGCGCCGTCGCGCTGCCGAACTCGCCACTCGCGGCGAAGCCCTGGACGAGCCGGGCCACGAGGATGCCGATCGGCGCGGCCACGCCGATCGCCGTGTACGAGGGTATGACGCAGATGAGCAGCGTGCCCAGCGCCATCAGGCCGATGGACCAGGTCAGTGCTGCCGTTCGGCCCGCACGGTCGGCCTACGAACCCAGCACGAGGTGCGCACCCTCCACACGACCCGGTGCGAAGCGACCGGTGCCGGGGTACGGCCCACGGCTGCGCAGCGCGCTATGGAACCCCGTACTCGGGGTGCAGTGCGCAGATGCTCCGGCTCGCTGCGCAACGGAGTCCCGGGGGTGCGCAGCAGGGTCCGTTCGCCCCGACTCCGACTGCGCACCGCCGATTGAGGAGCGTTGCGCACTGGGTACTACGCACAACGCGTGCCGGCCGACTGTGAGAGGCCCGAACGCCCCTTGAGGCACACAGTGATACGCGTACCGGGCGGCCAGACTGGTACGGCGAAAGTGGGTGCCAGTACCTGAGCGACCTGTTGCGTTCTGCTGACATTGGGTAGGCCTGAGTAGTCTGTGACCTGCGGGTTCTGTAGACCGGTGCGCGTTTCAGTACGCGTTTGCCCGCTCCCGCAAAACGCGTACCGGTCGCCAGGTGGCGGCGGGCGCGGTAAGTCGCCGTGGCGCCCCTGAAACTGGGTGACGGGGAATCGGTCGAGGCTGCCGGTACGCGTTGGGAAACCAAACGCGTACCGGTGTGGGGAGTGCGCAGTCACCGCGAAGAGCACCCACGGTGCTGCGTATCCTCCGCTGTGCACCCTGACTGCGCACCCTGGGGGACCGCTGTACAGGAATTGTGACCCGCCGCTGCGCAGTGGATGATCGGGTCGTCCTGCGCAACCACCTACGAGCCGTTGCGCAGGCAGCGACAGGCGAGTGCGCAACCGGCATGTAGCGGCGCCCGGCCTCGCTGGCGGTGCAGCGAGACGCGTACCGGAGTACGTACCGACTGGCTGTGACGGAGTGGCCGATCAGGCTGTGGTGGACAACGGCCCGCATGGTGTCGGCAGTCTGGAGGGCGATGAGCACCGAGGTCGGTCTGTCGGGCACCGGCACCGACGCGGAGTCGGGACATGGCTCGGTGCAGGCCGACTTGGTCGTCGCCGCGGATGAAGCGTCCTCAACCGGGCCGCGGTCGTGATGAACCTGGTGGACAGCCTCAAGCTGCCGTTTACGGCCATCGGCACCACCTTGACGTGCCTGTACGAGCGCGGACCGTGGGGTCAGACCTGGTGGAACACAGCCTGCGGCGGCAGTCCCCAGTCCCTGGACCTTCCCGCATCGCTCACCATCATGTGACGGCCTGCAAGCCACAAGACCAGCCCCACTGCCCAGGATTAGCTGGGCAAGTGGGGCGGAAGTCGACGGCGTTCGGGCGACCACCCAGACACCGGTGAAGGTCCTGATCGAGACGTTCGCAACGGAACGGTAGTGCCTGTGCGAGGGAGGCCGACGCCTGTGACGACCCGCCCGGGAGACGCGGCCGCCTGCACTGGCATCGCCGACAAACTCACCCTCAAAACCACCGGCAAAGTCACCCTCAAAGGGGGTATCAAAGCCCCTAGTGCACCCTCCACTACGTGAAAGCGAGAAACGGCAGGTCAGGACCGCTGGTACGTGCGTACCGGTCGTGCCGACAACCCCTCTCACGCGCACTTCGGCCTGGCAACAGTTGGGGAAGGAGGAAGAAGGAGAGAAAGAGCAGACGGCAGGACGAGGCCGGCGCGTGCGTGCTCGGGGTCGGAGCCGCGTCGCGTCGTGTTGCGCGTCGGCCGGGGGCCTCCGCGCTCGCGGCCCGATGAGACGGGGCCGCGGCGGGAAGAGGGGACGGAGGCGGGGTGCGGGCCCCCGGAGCCACCACGCCTCGGTAGTACGCTGCCTATCCGGCTGCGGCAACAGCGTCCGCACCGACACCTGCGCCAACTGCGCTAACGCGGCGACGAACTCGCCGTTGTCGCCCCGGACCCACTCGGCGGTCGCCTGCGAGCGAACGCCTATCGACTGCGAGTCAGGGCCGACGCGCACGCTGCCACAGTCCAGAGGGTTACTGCCGTCGTCAGATGCTCGATGCAGTGCGCTATCTCATCGGCAACGGCATCAAGTCGGTCGATGCCGGTCGGCTTTCCCGTCTGGAGCGCGGTCTATGGTTCTTCCGTCAGTGGCGCGATCAAGGGCTGGTCGCAGCGTTCCACCACCGGCTCCGCGGCCGGGGGCGGCAGGCCTCGGTGCGGCCGGTGGGTCCGACGGCGGCGATCGTCGAGTCGCAGTCTGTGAGGGTGGCCGAGAGCGTCGGCGCCTCAACTCGCGGCTGGGGCAGCGGCAAGAAGGTGGGCAGCCGTAAGCGGCACATCGCCGTTGACTGCCTCGGGATGCCACCAGTGGTGCTGGTGACCAGCGCGAGCGTCGAGGACCGTGACGCCAGCTTGCCGCTGCTGAAACAACTCAGCCGACCCCACCGCAAGATCACACTCGTGTGGGCCGACGGAGGCTATGCCGGCCGGCTCGTCGATCTCGCCCGCGAACACCACGCCATGGCCCTCACCGTTGTCAAACGCTCTAACGACAGCATCGGCTTCACCGTCTTACCCCGAGGGTGGTGCGTCGAGCGCACTCTGGCCCGGCTGATGCACCGTCGGTGCCTGATCCGCGACGATGAACGTTCGCCTGTGGACAGCGAGGCGGTGGTGATGTGGTTGATGCAATGCTCATAGAGGCGACATCTGGCCCGGCACCGGCCGCCCTCACTCGGCTGAGGCACACACCGCCGCGAACATCCTGGACGCCGACTGCACCACTCAGCCCCGTCTCACCAGGCGTTTTAACTTCGGCCTCAGTCCCTCGATCTTCGCGGGGACCAGCTCGAGTTTTGGCACTTGGGCCAACTCCATGGCCGCAGGCCGCCTTAAGGCACCTGGAAACAAAGACCGACATGATCCGTTGGTAGTCCGGCGCGAGCACACCCGCGGCGAGGCTCTCCCGGCGATGCGGCACCACCGAACCCCCGCTGATGATTCCTTTGCCCCCAGGACTGACGCCACCGGCCACCCCGAACGGGAAAGGAGACGGACAAGGCAGCTCTTCCTAACTCAGTCGAAAGCCGCTCCCACCAGCAGAAACTTGGCGATCAAGGTCGGAACGACAACAGGTGCTGAGAGAGACGTCCTCCGAGGGCATCATCCTGAGTCAGGCCGGGCTGAACACGTGACCTGGGTAACACGGCGGGGGCCGAGCCTGTGAAGCACCCCATAGGGGCCAGATCACATACTAGGGGCGATAGTAGGAAATAGGGCAACCCTGAGGCCATATAAGCTTCCTTATTTGGTCATTTCGGACATTCCTCCGTAGTGGGGTAGTACGTCACATCCTTGCGTCGCCTGTCGGCCGTCGCTAACTATGGCTGTCGTCCCGGAGAGCGGGT
>NZ_JBHJYS010000045.1:0-30021 GCF_042270245.1 Streptomyces sp. NPDC055955 | reverse complement strand
GGCCCGCCCCTTCCCGAAGGGGCGGGCCCCGCCGTGGCCTCAGCCCCGCCGCACCTTGCGCGCGATGACGAAGCGATCGATCTCCTCACCGGTCTCCGCGAGACCCCGCACGGTCAGCTTCGCCGTGTGGCCCGCGGGAGCCGGCTCCACGTCGACGCGCAGGAACGAGTAGTTCGTGTAGCGCACGCGCGACCAGTCGACGGTGACGTTCTTCTTGCTGCCGTCGGGCTGGACGACGAAGGACGTGAAGGGATCGATCTCCTTCTCGTGCCCCTCGTACGTGTCGTCGACCGGGAACGCGTACAGGCTCCGGCCCGCGGCGCCCGCGGTGACGTAGACGATGCCGTCGGTCTCGGGGTACGCCGTGCCGCCGATCGGCAGCTCCTTGGTGACCCGGTCGCCCTTGAGCACGTCGGTGCGCTCGTAGACGTGGTTGTGCCCGTTGATGACGAGGTCGACGGTGTACTTCTCGAACAGCGGCACCCACTCCTTGCGCACCCCGCCCTCGGAGGCGTGGCTCGTGGCGGTGCAGTACGCGCAGTGGTGGAAGAAGACCACGATGAAGTCGATGTCGCGGTCGGCGCGGAACTTCTTCAACTGGCGCTCGAACCACGAGGTCTGCGTGCCGCCGGACAGGCCGAGGTTGGCCGGGATCTCCCAGGACACGTCGTTGGCGTCGAGCGAGACGACCGCCGTGTTGCCGTGCACGAAGGAGTAGACGCCGGGCAGGTTCTTCGCGTCGGGGCCGTTGTCCGGCAGGGTGAAGCGGGCCTGCTGACTGCCGTAACCGTGCGGCGCGTACCAGGCCTCCATGTCGTGGTTGCCGTACGCGACCATCCACGGCACCTGCTTGGCGACGGACTCCGTCTGGGCGAGGAACTGGTCCCAGGTGCGGGCGTCGAACGTGTCGCCGGTCTGGCCCGAACCCGACGGGTCGGCGTAGGCGATGTCTCCCGCGTGCAGATGGAACGCCGGGTTCTGCGCCAGGATCAGGCTGTCGTTGGCCAGCGCGTGGTAGCTGACGCCCTGGTCGCCGAAGGCCGTGAAGGTGAACGGCTCGCGGTGCGAGGGGGCCGTCGTGAAGGTGCCGAGCGTGCCGGCCAGGTGCGCGGCCGCCGGGTCGAAGCCGTCGTGGCCGACGCCGTAGTAGTACGTGGTGCCGGGACGCAGCCGCGTCAGCTGGACGTGGAGGTAGTACTGGGTGTGGTCGGCGCCGGTGCCGACCCCGGCCGGGGTGTAGAGGGGCCGGACCTCGGCCTCGATCTTCCGCGACAGGTCCCAGGGGTGGACGCCGACGCGGATGTACGGGTTCTTGACGGCGACCGGCACCTGCCAGGAGACGGTCATCTCGGTACGCGCGTCCGCGCCGTAGGCGAGGTGGCGGGCGAAGGGCGCGACGAGCGCGCCGTCGACCTTCTGGGCGGCGGGTACGTGGCCGGGGGTCCGCCCGGTCTGCGTGGGAACGGCGGCGCTCGCGGCGCCCGGCACGAAGGCGCCGCCCGCTATCGCGCCCAGGGTGACGGCGCCGCCGCGCATCATCGTGCGGCGGGAGAACTTGCTGCGCAGATACTCGTGCTGCTCGGCCAGGCTCCGGTCGGCCAGCTGCTCGGGTACGCCCATACGGGGAATGTCCATGTCCGGAAAAGTTGCTCGGGTCACTCATCCCGGCCGGATACGGCATGTGAACGCAGCGGGAACAAGCGGCATGGCGCCCTTCAAACCTTGACCACAGATGTCCCAAGAACCCCGGCATCCACGCCGGACGGCGCCCCTCTGCCCGAAATCGGGCAGAATTCTTGCGAACCGTCCCCTCATCCCCCAGGATCATCCGAGTGCACGACGAACTTGTTGATCACCTGACGCGCAGTTCGCCCCTGAACCGGGGCGAGGCACTGCGGGTGATCCAGGACGTGCTCGCCTACTTCGACGAGACGACCGAGGTGTTCGTCCGTCGCCGCCACCGCGAGCTCCAGGGTCAGGGCCTGGTGAACGCGCAGATCTTCGAACGGATCTCGGCGGATCTGAAGTACCGCGCGGTCGCGCCGCCCGAGCTGTCCCTGCGGCAGCTGCGGCGCATCGTCTACGGCTAGAGGGGATCAGTACACATATGTGCGGAATTGTCGGTTACATCGGTAAGCGTGACGTGGCACCGCTGCTGCTCGAAGGGCTGCAGCGGCTGGAGTACCGCGGCTACGACTCCGCGGGCGTCGTCATCACCAGCCCGAAGGCGGGCGGCCTGAAAATGGTGAAGGCCAAGGGCCGCGTGCGCGACCTGGAGGCCAAGGTGCCCGCCCGCTTCAAGGGCACCACGGGCATCGCCCACACCCGCTGGGCCACCCACGGCGCACCGTCCGACGAGAACGCGCACCCCCACATGTCCGCGGACAACAAGGTCGCCGTCGTCCACAACGGCATCGTCGACAACGCCGCCGACCTGCGCGCCAAGCTGACCGCCGAGGGCGTCACCTTCCTCTCCGAGACGGACACCGAGGTCCTCACCCACCTCATCGCCCGCTCCCCGGCCGAGAAGCTCGAGGACAAGGTCCGCGAGGCGCTCCGGCTGATCGAGGGCACGTACGGCATCGCCGTCCTGCACGCCGACTTCCCCGACCGCATCGTGGTGGCCCGCAACGGCTCCCCGGTCGTCCTCGGCATCGGCGAGAAGGAGATGTTCGTCGCCTCGGACATCGCCGCCCTGGTCGCCCACACCCGCCAGATCGTCACCCTCGACGACGGCGAGATGGCCACCCTCAAGGCCGACGACTTCCGCACGTACACGACGGAGGGCACGCGCACGACCGCGTCGCCGACGACCGTCGAGTGGGAGGCCGCCTCGTACGACATGGGCGGCCACGACACGTACATGCACAAGGAGATCTTCGAGCAGCCGGAGGCGGTCGACCGCGTCCTGCGCGGCCGCATCGACGAGCGCTTCTCCGCCGTGCACCTGGGCGGCCTCAACCTCGACGCGCGCGAGGCGCGCAGCGTGCGCCGCGTGAAGATCCTGGGCTGCGGCACCTCGTACCACGCGGGCCTGATCGGCGCGCAGATGATCGAGGAGCTGGCCCGCATCCCCGCGGACGCCGAGCCGGCCTCCGAGTTCCGCTACCGCAACCCGGTCGTCGACCCCGACACCCTCTACATCGCGGTCTCCCAGTCCGGCGAGACCTACGACGTCCTGGCCGCCGTGCAGGAGCTGAAGCGCAAGGGCGCCCGCGTCTTCGGCGTCGTGAACGTCGTCGGCTCGGCCATCGCCCGCGAGTCGGACGCCGGCGTGTACGTCCACGCGGGCCCCGAGGTCTGCGTCGTCTCGACCAAGTGCTTCACCAACACCACGGTCGCCTTCGCCCTCCTCGCCCTCCACCTCGGCCGCATCCGCGACCTGTCCGTCGCCGACGGCAAGCGGATCATCGAGGGCCTGCGCAAGCTCCCCGGCCAGATCACCGAGATCCTGGAGCGGGAAGAGGAGATCAAGAAGATCGCCGAGGAGTACGCGGACGCCCGCTCGATGATGTTCATCGGCCGTGTCCGTGGCTACCCCGTCGCCCGCGAGGCCTCGCTCAAGCTCAAGGAGGTCTCGTACATCCACGCCGAGGCCTACCCCGCCTCCGAGCTGAAGCACGGCCCGCTGGCCCTGATCGAGCCGGCGCTCCCCACGGTCGCGATCGTCCCGGACGACGACCTGCTGGAGAAGAACCGCGCCGCCCTCGAGGAGATCAAGGCCCGTTCCGGCCGCATCCTCGCGGTCGCGCACCAGGACCAGGAGAAGGCCGACCGCACGATCGTCGTCCCGAAGAACGAGGACGAGCTCGACCCGATCCTCATGGGCATCCCGCTCCAACTCCTCGCCTATCACACGGCGCTGGCCCTCGGCCGCGACATCGACAAGCCCCGCAACCTGGCGAAGTCCGTCACGGTGGAGTAGTCGGCCCCCGCAGTACGAGTGCACGAGAACGGGTCCCTGTGCGCGCCACCAAGCGCACAGGAACCCGTTCCTTCGAGGGGGGCCGGGGCGCCCATTCCCCGGCCCCCGGCTGTCAGCCGGTGGCCGTCACCCCCCGGCCGGCAGCACGCCCCGGCAGGGCCGTGGGCAGCCCGCCCAGCGCGGCCGTCGCCGCGTACCAGGCGAGGAGCCCGCCCACCGCGGCGAACCAGCCGCCGACCTTGGCGAGCCCGGCCGTGTCACCGAACGCGGCGACGGCGAGCAGCAGCAGGGCCACGCACAGCGCCGCGTACGCCCCACGCACCAGGGTCCCGGAGCCGGACGCCCCGAGGGTCAGGCTCAGCGCGAGCATCGCGAACAGGAGCATGAACAGCCCTTGCGCGTTGGCCGACATGGCGCCGCCGGCCGTGACGCCCCAGGTGAACCAGAACGCGCCGAGCGCGGCGAAGGCCGTACCCGTCGAGGCGTCACTGGCGCGATAGGCGAGCAGACCGGCGACGAACAGGGCTATGCCACCGACGTACGTCGCGAGGGATACGGCGTTCGCGGCCGTCACACCGTCGATCACTTCGGTATGACCGAGGCCGAAGGCCAACAGGGTGAGTCCCAGGGCGAGATGGCCGAGAGTGGAGGTCGTGCTTCCCGCGGAGACGTCTTTGTCCACGGCGGGCTCCCTTCGTGCGGGTGCAGTTGTGCTGCGCGCGGTACTGGGCCCTGCGATGGTCCAGCGACCGGTATGTACCCTTCACAAAGGCACAAAGCACCTCTACGCGCGAGTAGGATTTGCCCATCTCGCCTGGGGCCGAAGGGAGTTAAGGGATGACGATGACCGGGCGCCTGGCGCGCCGCGCGAGCCGTCCCGCGACCGAGCCGAAGATCCGGCCGACGATCCCGTGCGTGGAGCCGACGACGATCGCGTCGGCCTCGTACTCCCGGCCCACCTCTTCGAGTTCGTGGCAGATGTCGCCGCCGCGCTCGACCAGGATCCAGGGCACCTCGGACAGATAGTCCGCACAGGCGAGTTCGAGACCGAGCACCTCGGTGCGGTGGTCCGGCACATCCACGAAGACCGGCGGCTCGCAGCCCGCCCACACCGTGGTGGGCAGCCGGTTGGCGACGTGGACGATGATCAGGCCGGAGCCCGAGCGGTAGGCCATGCCGATGGCGTAGGCGAGGGCCCGCTCGCTGGAGGTCGAGCCGTCGAAGCCGACGACCACTCCGTGCTTGAAGGCGGGATCGCAGGAATGACGTGTTTCATCCGCCGCCTGGGGGGTCGCCGTGGGATCGGCGACCTGCCGCTTGCGGTCCGCGGGTTCAGGGAATTCGTGACCGGCCATGGGTATCTCGGCGATTAAGTCCTCTGGATCCTCGACGGATCCTCGGTGGAGGGACGACAGGGAGCGGCGGAGCTGTGTCCGGGAATCATCTTCCCAACCCCATACCCCCAAGGGTACGGCGACACTCCTCCTCTGCCCAGAGTCGTCTGCCCGGTTAAGCGCACGCTCCGTGGCGTTCAGGGGAGCATGCCCGAGGCCGCGCCCGTATGGCAATGGTTGCTGCCTCGTACAGACGGTTTGGGTACGGTCCGCAGCCCCCGGTTCGGCCGAGTGACCGGCCGGACCAGCACGCGTTGAACGTGCGTACCCGAAGCAACAAGGAGTGCGCCGTGCCCGGACCGTCCATCGTGTACCCGCCCGACGCCGCCTCAAGCGGGCGGCGGCCGCCCGAGGACGCGCACGAGGGCCGGCGGGAGACCACGCAGCCGTCCGGCACGGACACGGTGAGCGACGTCGTCCGCTGGGCCGCGTTCAGCTGCGTCCTGGTCCCGGTCGTCCTGGTGGGGTACGGGACCTCCCTGGCCGGGGCCGCGGGCGCGGCGTTCGGCCTCGCCGCGGTGACCGGGGCCTGCCGGATGCTTCTGCGCCGGTCCGAGCGGTGCGCGGCGCGGCAGGCTCCGGTACGGTCCTGCGGCCACCGGGGCCGGCGCGGCGGGACGATGCCGGGGGCGCGCAAGGGCGGTCACCGCACCGGATGATGTGCGCCGGAGGCTGACTGATTTCCGCGCACTACCGCGTATATTTTCAGCCAACTTCGCCCGGTCGTGCATTTCTTGCCGTCACCCGCCTCCAACCCCCGTGCCACCAGGCATGAAAGGACCGTAGAAGGCGCTTGCACCCTACGGGGACCGGCCACTGAGTTGAGGCGCACTTCCCTGCAACGCCCCCGAGTGCCACGCTTCGTGATCGAATGCTTCACGCCAAGTTGCCATGTCGACAATGTGCCGGATCCCCAACTGGTCACGACGGGACCACCGGACGCAGTAGATTCGATCATGACTGTCCATCGGCGGGGGACTCTGCAGGACCGAGGGGAAACGTGCTGGAGCGACAAGCCCGTCACACCACTAAGGGCGCCGCGACCACCGAGGGGGGCTTAGCGGGATGAGCCACGACTCCACTGCTGCGCCGGAGGCGGCAGCTCGGAAGCTTTCCGGGCGACGCCGCCGGGAAATAGTCGCGGTGCTGCTGTTCAGCGGCGGACCCATCTTCGAAAGTTCCATTCCGCTCTCCGTGTTCGGCATCGACCGCCAGGACGCCGGGGTTCCGCGTTACCGGCTGCTGGTGTCCGCCGGCGAGGAGGGCCCGCTGCGCACGACGGGCGGCCTCGAACTCACCGCGCCCCACGGGCTCGACGCGATCTCGCGGGCGGGCACCGTCGTCGTGCCCGCGTGGCGGTCGATCACCTCGCCGCCCCCGGAGGAGGCCCTCGACGCGCTGCGCCGCGCGCACGAGGAAGGCGCGCGCATCGTCGGGCTCTGCACCGGCGCCTTCGTGCTCGCCGCGGCCGGCCTGCTCGACGGCCGCCCGGCGACCACCCACTGGATGTACGCGCCGACGCTGGCCAAGCGCTACCCGTCGGTCCACGTGGACCCGCGCGAGCTCTTCGTGGACGACGGTGACGTCCTGACGAGCGCCGGGACGGCGGCCGGCATCGACCTGTGTCTGCACATCGTGCGCACGGACCACGGCAACGAGGCGGCCGGAGCGCTCGCCCGCAGACTCGTGGTCCCGCCGCGCCGCAGCGGCGGCCAGGAGCGCTACCTCGACAGGTCTTTACCCGAGGAGATCGGCGCCGACCCGCTGGCCGAGGTCGTCGCCTGGGCGCTGGAGCACCTCCACGAGCAGTTCGACGTGGAGACCCTCGCCGCGCGCGCCTACATGAGCCGCCGCACCTTCGACCGCCGGTTCCGCTCCCTGACCGGGAGCGCTCCCCTGCAGTGGCTGATCACCCAGCGGGTGCTGCAGGCCCAGCGGCTCCTGGAGACCTCCGACTACTCGGTCGACGAGGTCGCCGGGCGCTGCGGCTTCCGTTCGCCGGTCGCGCTGCGCGGGCACTTCCGGCGCCAGCTCGGCTCGTCCCCGGCCGCGTACCGCGCGGCCTACCGGGCGCGCAGGCCGCAGGCGGAGAAGCCGGCGGAGATCGCGGCGGCACCGGGTCCGCAGACCCCGGTCCCGGCCCAGTCGCGGCGCACCGCCGCGGCCGGAACCTACCCGGGACCCACTGCCTCACTGCCGACAGATCCGGGCAAACCGAGCTCGGATGCGTATGCGGCGGGGCGCGCGAGTCTGCCGGGGCAGAGGAGTGCGCCGTAGGGTTAGGCGCATGAACGATCGCATGGTGTGGATCGACTGCGAGATGACCGGGCTCTCGCTGGCGAATGACGCGCTCATCGAGGTGGCCGCACTGGTCACCGACTCTGAGCTGAACGTACTCGGCGACGGCGTGGACATCGTGATCCGCCCGCCGGCCGAGGCCCTGGAGACCATGCCCGAGGTGGTGCGGCAGATGCACACCGCCTCGGGCCTCCTCGACGAGCTCGCGGGCGGCACGACGCTGGCCGACGCCGAGGAGCAGGTCCTCGCGTATGTACGCGAGCACGTCAAGGAACCGGGCAAGGCGCCCCTGTGCGGGAACTCGGTCGGCACCGACCGTGGATTCCTGCTGCGGGACATGCCGACGCTGGAGGACTACCTCCACTACCGGATCGTCGATGTGTCCTCGGTCAAGGAACTGGCGCGCCGCTGGTACCCGAGGGCGTACTTCAACAGTCCGGAGAAGAACGGCAACCACCGCGCGCTCGCCGACATCCGCGACTCCATCGTCGAGCTGCGCTACTACCGCGAGGCGGTCTTCGTCCCGCAGCCGGGACCGGACTCCGACACCGCGAAGAAGATCGCGGCCAAGCACGCACCGCCTGCGGAATAGCGCCTCGCACGGCATTTCCGACCCCTGTGTACGGGGTCCGGAAAAGGTGTGCGCGAGCACCCCTTCGGACCCTGTACACTTTTTCTCGGCCGGTCGGAAGAACGACATACGACCGGACATGGTGGGTGTAGCTCAGTTGGTAGAGCACCTGGTTGTGGTCCAGGTGGCCGCGGGTTCAAGTCCCGTCACTCACCCTGAATGATCAAGGCCCCGGTTCGAAAGAACCGGGGCCTTGATCGTTGTGACACCCCGCGCCGCTCAGGACGACACGCACGCCTGAGGACGACACGGGCCCCTCAGGACGAAGCGCGCTCCACCAGTTCGTTCGGAAGGACCAGCCGGCGGCCGTCGAGCGTGCGGGACGCTGCCGGGCGCCGGTCGGCGATCTCGGCGAGCAGCAGGTCGATCATGGCCCGGCCCATCTCCTCGATGGGCTGACGGACGCTGGTCAGGGGCGGGTCCATGTGCCGGGCGATCGCCGAGTCGTCGTAGCCGACCAGGGCGACGTCGTCGGGGATACGGCGGCCCGCCTCGCGCAGCACCTGGCGGGCACCGGCGGCCATCACGTCCGACCCGGCGAACACCGCGTCCACCTCGGGGCAGCGCTCCAGGAGCTCGGCCATCGCCCGCCGGCCGCCCTCCTCCGTGAAGTCCCCCGGCACGATGAGCCGCTCGTCCACCTCACGGCCGGCTGCCTCGACGGCGGCGCGATAGCCGTCGACGCGGCGCTGGGCTCCGTACACGTCGAGCCGGCCGGTGATCGTGGCGATGCGGGTGCGGCCGCGGCTCACGAGGTGCTCGACGGCCGAGTACGCGCCCGCGAAGTTGTCGGAGTCCACCGAGGGCAGCGTCTCGGCGGCGGAGCGGCGGCCGCTGATGACGGAGGGGATCTCCAGCTGGCTGAGCAGGTCGGGGAGCGGGTCGTCGGCGTGGACGGACACCAGCAGGACGCCGTCGACGCGGTGCGCCGCGAGGTACTGGGCGAGACGCCGCCGCTCCCGGTCGTTGCCCGCGAAGATCAGCAGGAGCTGCATCTCGGTCTCGGCGAGCTCGGCACCGACGCCGCGCAGCATGTCGGAGAAGTAGGGCTCGGCGAAGAATCGTGTCTCCGGTTCGGGCACGACGAGGGCGATGGCGTCGGTGCGGTTGGCGGCGAGGGCGCGGGCCGCCGTGTTCGGCACATAGCCGAGCTCGGCCACGGCCGCCTCGACCGTGGCGCGGGTCGCCTCGCTCACCCGGGGCGAGCCGTTGATCACCCGGGAGACCGTGCCCCGGCCCACGCCCGCCCGGGCCGCGACCTCCTCAAGGGTCGGACGCCTGCCGTGAGTGCCGCGAGTCGCCATGACTCCCACCTCCCCAAGTCTCACGCGGAATCTAACAGCCCGATAACCGCACCAAGTTGCCGCTGCCGAGCGTCTTGACACCCCCGGGCCGAGCGACGACCCTTCAACACATCACCTATGGGAGCGCTCCCACTCTACTGGGCGTATACAGAAGCCGCACGTTCCCCGCCCGAGCCGCACGTGAACAAAAGGGCGTAGCCAGGCAGTTGGCCGGGGTTGGCACTTCAGAGCAAGTGAGTACTTTGGAGGACGCAATGCGCACGACTGCCCGCACGTCCCGACGCGCGATGACCTTCGCGGTCGTCGCCGCCCTGGCCACAGGGCTGCTCGCCGGATGCGCGACCGATGACGACTCAGGATCCGACGGCGGTTCGGGCGGGGGTGCCGGCAACAAGGGCGGCACCACGCTCACGATCGGCACGTTCGGCGTCTTCGGCTACAAGCAGGCCGGGCTCTACGACGAGTACATGAAGCTGCACCCGGGCGTGACGATCAAGGAGAACGTCACCACCCGCACCGACGTCTACTGGCCGAAGACGCTCACCCGGCTGCAGGCCGGATCCGGCACGGACGACATCCAGGCGATCGAGGTCGGCAACATCACCGAGGCCGTCCAGACGCAGGCGGACAAGTTCGTCGACCTCGGCAAGGAGGTCGACAAGTCGCAGTGGCTGGACTGGAAGAACGCCCAGGCCACCACCAAGGACGGCAAGCTCATCGGGCTGGGCACGGACGTCGGTCCGATGGCGATCTGCTACCGCAAGGACCTGTTCGAGAAGGCCGGTCTGGAGACCGACCGCACCAAGCTCGCCGCGCAGTGGAAGGGCGACTGGAGCAAGTACGTCGACCTCGGCAAGCAGTACATGAAGAAGGCGCCGAACGGCACCAAGTACGTGGACTCCGCGTCCTCCGTGTACAACGCGGCGCTCGGCGGCGAGGAGCAGCGGTACTACGACAAGGACGGCAGCGTCATCTGGGACAAGTCCACGGGGGTGAAGAAGTCCTGGAACGTCGCCATGGAAGTGGCGACCAGCAACATGTCGGCCAAGCTGAAGCAGTTCGACAAGCCGTGGGACCAGGGCTTCGCCAACGGCACCTTCGCCACGGTGGCCTGCCCCGCGTGGATGCTCGGCTACATCCAGGAGAAGTCCGGTGACGCCGGCAAGGGCAAGTGGGACGTGGCGGCCGCGCCGACCGCGGCCAACTGGGGCGGCTCGTTCATCGGTGTGCCGACGGCGAGCAAGCACCAGAAGGAGGCCATCGCCCTGGCGAAGTGGCTGACCGCGCCCGCGCAGCAGGCGAAGGTGTTCGCCAAGCAGGCCAGCTTCCCGTCGACGCCTTCGGCGTACGCCGACCTGAAGCCGCAGGACGCGACGACCACGTTCTTCTCCGGCGCGCCCCTGACCCAGATCTTCTCCGACTCGGCGAAGACCATCCCGGTCCAGGTCTTCGGCATCAAGGACCAGCCGATCAGCACCGCGATCACCGACACCGGCATCCTCCAGGTCGAGCAGAAGGGCAAGTCGCCCGCGCAGGGCTGGGACGCGGCCACCAAGGAAGTCAAGGACGTGCTCGACCAGTGACCAGCTCCGACAAGGCTCTCGCGCAGCCCGCGACGAGCGCCGACACCGCGCCCGGCTCCCAGGAGCCGGGCGCGGCCCGGGGCGCTCAGGGTCGCGGTACGGCGCCGACGAGCGCCGGCACCTGGCGCAGCCGGCTGTACCGCTGGGACATGAAGGCGTCCCCGTACGCGTTCATCTCCCCCTTCTTCATCATCTTCGGCGCCTTCTCACTGGTGCCGCTGCTCTACACCGCCTGGTACTCCCTGCACCATGTGCAGCTGTCGAACCTGGACGGCCAGACCTGGGCGGGCCTGGACAACTACACGAACCTCTTCCAGTCGGACTTCTTCTGGAACGCGCTGAAGAACACGTTCACCATCGGCGTGATCTCGACCGTGCCGCAGCTGATCGCGGCGATCTGGCTCGCGCACATGCTCAACTACCGGCTGCGCGGCTCCACCGTGTGGCGCGTCGTCATGCTCACCCCGTACGCCACCTCGGTGGCGGCGGCGACGCTCGTCTTCGTGCTGCTCTTCTCACCCGACACCGGCATGATCAACTGGGCGCTCGACCTGATCGGCATCGACCCGGTCAACTGGCGTGAGTCCGACTGGGGTTCGCAAGCCGCGGTCTCCTCGATCGTGATCTGGCGGTGGACCGGATACAACGCGCTGATCTATCTGGCGGCGATGCAGGCCATCCCGGCCGACCTGTACGAGTCGGCGGCCCTGGACGGCGCGAGCCGCTGGCAGCAGTTCCGGCACGTGACCATTCCGATGCTGCGTCCGACGATCCTGTTCACGGTGGTCGTCTCCACGATCGGCGCGACCCAGCTCTTCGGCGAGCCGCTGCTGTTCGGCGGCGTCAGCGGCACCAAGGGCGGATCCGAGCACCAGTACCAGACGCTCGGCCTGTACATGTACGACCAGGGCTGGATCGTGGGCAACCTCGGCAAGGCGTCCGCGATCGCCTGGTCGATGTTCCTGATCCTGCTCATCGTGGCCGCGATCAACCTGCTGATCACCCGACGGCTGAGGAAATCCCAATGACCACCATCACCGACGCGACACCGCCTCAGGTCGCCGAGCGGGACGCCGAACCGCCGCGTCGTCGGCGGATCCTCGGCGCGGGCAAGCAGCTGCACGCGGGGCCGGTCACGTACGTCGTGCTGACCCTGTTCGCCGTGATCTCGCTCGCCCCGCTGCTGTGGACGATGATCGCGGCCTCACGCACCAACGCCCGCCTCGCGCAGACACCGCCCCCCTTCTGGTTCGGCGGAAACCTGTTCAAGAACCTGGGGACCGCCTGGAACCAGGCCGGCATGGGCGCCGCGATGTGGAACACCATCCTCGTGGCGGCGACCATCACCGTCGGCACGGTGCTGTTCTCCACGCTCGCCGGTTTCGCCTTCGCCAAACTGCGCTTCCGGTTCTCGACCACGCTGCTGCTGATGACCATCGGCACGATGATGATCCCGCCCCAGCTGGCCGTCGTCCCGCTGTACTTGTGGATGACGGACCTGGGCTGGGCGAACCATCTGCAGACGGTCATCCTGCCGACCCTGGTCAGCGCCTTCGGCACGTTCTTCATGCGCCAGTACCTGGTCCAGGCGCTGCCCACCGAGCTCATAGAGGCCGCCCGGGTCGACGGGGCGAGCAGTCTGCGGGTCGTCTGGCACGTGGTCTTCCCCGCCGCGCGTCCGGCGATGGCGGTGCTCGGGCTGCTGACGTTCGTGATGGCCTGGAACGACTTCCTTTGGCCGATCATCGCGCTCAACGGAGAGAACCCGACGGTCCAGGTGGCCCTCAACCAACTGGGCACCGGCTACATCCCCGACGACTCGGTGATCATGGCCGGAGCCCTGCTCGGCACGCTGCCGCTGCTGATCGCGTTCCTGCTGTTCGGCAAGCAGATCGTCGGCGGCATCATGCAGGGCGCGGTAAAGGGCTGACGTTTCCCGGGGGCCGCCGCACGCGGCGGCCCCACCCCACACCTTCCTACCGATGGGAGCGCTTCCATGCCTCAGCCCATTACACAGACACCCACGACAGACCCCACTCCCGCATCCACCGCCGCCCCCAGCTTCCCGCCGAACTTCCTCTGGGGGGCCGCGACATCGGCCTACCAGATCGAGGGGGCGGTGCGGGAGGACGGCAGGACGCCGTCGATCTGGGACACGTTCAGCCACACGCCGGGCAGGACGGCGGGCGGCGACACGGGCGACACGGCGGTGGACCACTACCACCGCTACCGGGACGACGTGGCGCTCATGAAGGGCCTGGACCTCGGCTCGTACCGCTTCTCGGTCTCGTGGCCGAGGGTGCAGCCCACGGGCCGCGGCCCGGCGGTCCAGCGGGGCCTGGACTTCTACCGGCGTCTGACGGACGAACTCCTCGCCCAGGGCATCAAGCCGGCCCTGACGCTCTACCACTGGGATCTGCCGCAGGAGCTGGAGGACGCGGGCGGCTGGCCGGCGCGCGACACGGCGTACCGCTTCGCGGAGTACGCGGGCATGGTCGGCGAGGCGCTGGGCGACCGGGTGGACTTCTGGATCACGCTCAACGAACCCTGGTGCAGCGCGTTCCTGGGCTACGGCTCGGGTGTGCACGCGCCGGGCAGGACGGAACCGGCGGCGACGCTCCGGGCGGCCCACCACCTCAACCTGGCGCACGGCCTGGCGACACAGGCCCTTCGCCAGTCGCTGCCGGCGCGAGCGGAAGTGGCGGTGAGCCTCAACTCCTCCACGGTCAGGCCTCTTTCGCCCGACAGTCCCGCCGACAACGACGCCCGCCGGCGCATCGACAACCTGGCCAACGGCGTGTTCCACGGCCCCATGCTGCACGGGGAGTACCCGGCGGACCTGATCACGGACACCGCCGGCATCACGGACTGGTCCTTCATCCACGCCACCGACCTGGCGACGGTCCACCAGCCGCTGGACGCGCTGGGCCTGAACTACTACACCCCGTCCCTGGTCTCCTCGGCCCCGTCGGCCCCCACGACCCGATCCGACGGCCACGGCGCGAGCGACCACTCGCCCTGGCCGGGGGCGGACGACATCGCCTTCCACCAGTCCCCGGGCGAGCGGACGGAGATGGGCTGGACCATCGACCCGACGGGCCTGCACGACCTGATCATGCGCTACACCACGGAGGCGCCGGGCCTGCCGCTGTACATCACGGAGAACGGCGCGGCGTACGACGACAAGCCGGGCCCGGAGGGCCGGATCCACGACCCGGAGCGCATCGCGTACCTCCACGGCCACCTGTCCGCCGTACACCGCGCGATCAAGGACGGCGCGGACGTCCGCGGGTACTACCTCTGGTCGCTGATGGACAACTTCGAGTGGGCGTACGGCTACGAGAAGCGCTTCGGGGCCGTCTACGTGGACTACGCGACCCAGAAGCGCACGCCGAAGTCCAGCGCGCACTGGTACGCGGAGGCGGCACGCACGAACAAGCTCCCGGCCCCACCGGCGAGTTAGCCCTCCGAGCGGTCAGCCGCGTACGAGACGGGAGGGGGACGCGGGGGCATGTGCGCGCAGCCGCCAGCACCGCGTACAGGCGATCGACTGGCCGACGTGCACCCGTGGAACAGCGAGCACGTCCAGGCCCCCGCGGCCCCGCACCCGAAAACACACGGCGGCAGCCCGCGCCCGGCAGGCACCCGAAAGGCCACCCGGCGCAACGACGGGCCACGCGAACCGCGAGCCGTGCCAAAGACGCGTCGCTCCCCGGAACGAACCGGCACACGAACGCGCGCCCCGGCCGAGTGGGGGGTCGAGTGTCCGGCCGGGGCGCGCAGCTTCCCGCGGGGGGGGGAGGGCTACTTGAAGGAGGCGAAGGCCTTCTGGAAGGCGCCGGCCGACTGCTCGATCGAGGAACAGGTCGGCTGGGCCGAGTCGGACGCCCCGCCCTCACACGCCTTGTCGCGGGTGGCGGACCACATCGACAGACCGCCCAGTCCCTTCTGCTCGGCGAAAGCGACCAGCTGCGTGGCGTCGTCGACCTTGAAGACCTCGGACGAGACGTCGTTGACGCCGATCATCGGGGTGATCGCGACGGCCTTCCAGGCAGCGGCGTCGGACAGCCCGAGCGCGCTCTTGATCTGCGCCTGCGTGGCGGTGGCGGCCTGCTCGGCGTACGTACCCATGTCGCCGCTGTAGGAGGCGCCGTAGTCCATCGCCATGATGTTGACGAGGTCGGTCGAGACGCCGTTGGACTTGGCGTTCTTGAGGAAGTTCACGCCGTCGGACGTGAGGCCCTCGGGCATCACCGGGAGTGTGAAGGAGACGTTCAGCCCCGGGTTGTTCTTCTGCAGCGTGGCGATGGCCCGGGCACGCTCGGTGTTGGCGGCGGTGTCCGGCAGGGCGCCGCCCTCGACGTCGAAGTCGACCTTGGTGAGCTTGAACTGGTCGATGACCTTCTGGTACGCCGCCGCGAGGTCGGACGCCGAGGAACACGCCTGCGCCAGCTCGGTGCCGGATGCGCCACCGAACGAGACGCGCACATCGCCGCCGGCGGCCCTCAAGTCGCCGATCTGGGCGGCGACTTCGTCACTGCCCAGATCGGTCACACCGCCCCACTTGGGGGCGCAGGAGCCGCCGGAGGTGATGAAGGCGAGGTTGAACTCCTTGACGCCGGTGGCCTTGGAGGAGGCGACCAGGTCGAACTTCGGATAGAGCGACGTGTCGACGTACGGGGCGAAGCCCGCCGCGGCGGCGGAGCCCGCACCGGTGCCGGAGGACGAGGACGGCGACGGGCTCGCCGTCGACGTGGCGGTCCCGGTGGGCTCGGCGGTGGCCGAGGCGGACGCGGTGGCGCTCGGTGCGGGAGTCGCGGACTCCGTGGGGCGTCCGCTCGGCTCGGGCGTGGCCCCGTCGTCCACGGAGCACTTCGCGCCGTCGATGAGGCAGCCGGCCGGATCGGTGTCACCGGTGACGACGAACCCGACGGTCACGGACTTCCCGGCGGCGATGCCTTCCTTGTCCCAGGAGGCGGGCGTCACGGTGACATGCGAGCCGGACACGGACGACTCGGCGTTCCACAGGGAGCCGAGCTTGGTGCCGGACGGCAGGTCGAACTCGAGTTTCCAGCCCGGCTGCGCCGTGTCCGAGTCGTTCTTGACGACGTACTGGGCGGTGTAACCGCCGGACCACTCGCTGGTCCTGGTGTACACGGCGCCGACCCCCGCGGCCTGCGCCGTACCGGAGAACAGGAAGGCGCCGCCGCCCACGACGGCCGCGGCGACGAGCCCGCCTATCGCCTTGTTCCTGCCGCTGACCCTGCGCCGGTGCGTGCTGCTCATCGCGTGCCTGCCTTAGCTGTACGGGGGTGGGGTGCGGCAGCACGCTAGCGATCCGGAACCCGGCAAATGGGGCACCAGCACCGGTGGTTGAGGTTCTTATGGAGGGCTTAAGGAAGTCATCGGAACGGATTAAAGGTGGAGACCGACCCCGAAACGATGAGGCCTCACCCGACTACACAGCGGCACCGGACCCGGCGCCCGCACCCGCCCCGGCGCCCGAGCCCGCCCCTGAGCCACTGCCCGAGCCGGCGCCCCGCTTCCGCCCGCGCCGCACCCCGCCCCGATGCCCCCGTCGCACAGCGCCACCGGGCCCCCGCCCGTCCAGCTGCACCCAGATCCGCACCTCGGTCCCCCCGAGCACGGAGGACCCGATCCGCACATCGCCCCCGGTCGACTCGGCGAGCCGGCGGACGATGTCGAGGCCGAGCCCGGTGGACCCGTCGCTGCCGGACCCGCGCCCGCGGGCCATCGCGGCGTCCGGGTCCGGAATGCCGGGCCCGGCGTCGGAGACGAGCACGATCACGGCGTCCTCGCCGCTGTGCACGTCGACGGCGAAGGCGGTCCCCTCAGGCGTGTGCCGGAAGACGTTCCCGAGCAGCGCGTCCAGCGCGGCGGCCAGCTCCCCCCGGACCACCGGGATGCGGACGGGCCGGTCGACCCCGGCGACACGCACCTTGCGCCCCTCGTCCTCGGCGAGCGCGGACCAGAAGTCCATGCGCTCGCGGATGACCTCGGCGGCATCGCATCCGGCCCCGGGCCCGGCGGCGGCGGTCTGCGGCTTGGCGTCGCGGGCGGTACGGATGATGATGTCGACCTCGCGCTCCAGCTGCTCGACGGCGGCGCGGGTCTGCTCGGCGGCGGCGCCTTCCCCGAGCGAGACGGCGTTGAGCCGCAGAACGGTCAGGGGCGTACGCAGCCGGTGCGAGAGGTCGGCGGCCAGCTCCCGCTCGTTGGCGAGAAGCTGGACGACCTGGTCGGCCATGGAGTTGAACGCGACGGCGGCGAGCCGGAGTTCCGTCGGCCCTTCCTCCGGCACGCGGGCCCCGAGCTTCCCCTCGCCCAGATCGTGCGCGGCGGAGACGAGGCGCTGGGCGGGCTGCACCATGCGTACGCCGAGCCGGTCGGCGACGGCCACGGACCCTATGACGAGGGCGACACCTACACCGGCCAGCACCAGCCACGCGGTGGCGACCCCGTTGGTGACCTCGGACTCCGGCACGAACACCTCGACGACGGCGATGCCGGAGCTGACGGCGATGGGCTGGAGCCACACGGACCCGCCGGGCACATCGGCGACGGTGGCCTGGCGGAGGCCGGCATGCCGGTCACCGGCGCGTGACGTGCCGACCTGGATCGCGGGAGTGCCACCGGCGGCCGGGATGTACACCGCCATGCGGCCGTCGGCACCGGCCTCGGTGGAGGCGACGGCGCGCGTCAGTTCGTCACGGTCGGTGGTGATGGAGAGGGTGGGCCCGATCGCGGCGGCGGTCCGCTCGGCGTTCGAGAAGGCACGGTCCCGGGCCATCTCCTTGACGACAAGGCCGAGAGGAACCGCGAAAGCCACCACGACCATCGCGGTGACGGCGAGGCACACCTTGACCAGGGCCCACCTCATGCCGGCCCGCCCTCCGCCCGTGGCGGCTCCAGCTTCACACCGACACCCCGCAGCGTGTGCAGATAGCGCGGCCGTGCGGCCGTTTCGCCCAGCTTCCTGCGCAGCCACGACAGATGGACGTCGATGGTCTGATCGTCCCCGTACGACTGCTGCCACACCTCGGCGAGCAGCTCCTTGCGGGGGACGACGACGCCGGGCCGGCCCGCGAGGAAGGTGAGCAGGTCGAACTCGCGCCGGGTGAGATCGAGTCGCGCCCCGTCCAGCTCGGCCTGGCGCCGCAGCGGGTCTATCGCGAGGCCGCCGACCTGGAGGAGGCGCGAGGGCGGCTCGGAGGCTGCGCTGGAGCGCGCGCGGCGCAGCACGGCGGCCATGCGCGCGGACAGGTGCTCGGGCGAGAACGGCTTGGTGAGGTAGTCGTCGGCACCGTCGTTGAGGAGCCGGACGATCTCGGCCTCGTCGTCGCGGGCCGTCGCGATGATCACGGGTACGTCGGTGATGCCGCGCAGCATCTTCAAGGCCTCGGATCCGTCCAGATCCGGCAGTCCGAGGTCGAGAATCACGACGTCGAAGCGGAAATGGGCGACCTCGCGCAGCGCCTCCAGGGCCGTGCCGACGCTCCGTACGGTGTGGGAGGCCTCGGTCAGGTGCCGGATGAGGGCCGAGCGCACGAACTGGTCGTCCTCGACCACGAGCACACTTGCCATGGGCGGCACCGTACGCCATTCGGGGGACCCCGGTCCTCCTTCCGCTCAGGTCCGGGGCAACCCCGGTCCCCCCGGGACACGGGTGGGGCGGGTGCGGCAGTATGGCCGCGATGCACCCCATGCGCAGAGGACTTGTTCACACGGCGGCCTGGCTGCTGGCCACCGGCGCGGCCGTCACGCTGTCGTGGTGGGGCGTGCACACGGTGATGGCGGGCACGGCGTACGACCCGCCGCGCGCGGTACCGATCGCCGCGGGAGCGGTGGACGCGCGGGCCTCGTCGACGCACCGCCCGGAGTCGTCGCCGCCGGCGTCGCCGTCCCGCTCCGCGTCGCAGAAGCCGTCGCACTCCCCCGGCCCGGCCACCCCGTCCCCGAGCCGTCCGGCGAAACCGAGCGCCTCCGCGAGGCCGCCCGCGTCGCCGTCGGCGTCCGGCACGGTGAAGGGCTACACGACGAACGGCGGACGTGCCGTGTTCGACCTGGGCAAGGACTCGGCGACGCTGGTGTCGGCGACGCCCGCGGCCGGCTGGTCGGTGCAGGTGTGGAAGGACTCGACGTGGATCAGGGTGGAGTTCACCTCGGGCACGGACAAGGTCTCGGTGTTCTGCACGTGGCACGACCACGCACCGAGCGTGGAAGTGGCGAAGTACTGACCACGCGTACGATCACCCGTCCCGGCCCGACCCGGACGCCCCCTCGGCCCCGAGTGTCCGTCACCGGAACACGGACGGCGGAGGAGCGGGCGAAGCGACGGCGCGCGAGTCGCTGACTGCGCCGGCGCCCCCGGTGAAGTCCGCGAGGGCCTTGCCGTGTTCGACGCGGGCGGGATGCGGATCGCCGGCCGCGCGCCGGGTCAGTTCGGCCACCGGCAGGACCCGGTCGGAGGCGACGAGCACCGCGTTGCCGAAGCGCTTGCCGCGCAGGACGGCCGGGTCGGCGACGAGGGCGAGCTCGGGGAAGACGGCCGCGGCGGTGGCGATCTGGCCGCGCAGATGCGCGAGGGGCGGCCCGTCGGCGAGGTTGGCGACGTAAGCCCCGCCGGGCTTGACCACCCGGCGTACCTCGGTGAGGAACTCCGTGCTGGTGAGGTGCGCGGGCGTACGCGCTCCGCTGAACACGTCGGCTATCAGGAGGTCGGCCCAGCCGTCGGGGAGTTTCGTGAGGCCCTCGCGGGCGTCTCCGGCGCGGACGCGGATCCGGGCGCCGGGGTCCAACGGCAGCTCTCGGCGCACCAGTTGGACGAGTGCCTCGTCCCGCTCGACCACTTGCTGGGTGGAGCGGGGGCGGGTCGCGGCGATGTAGCGGGCGAGCGTGAAGGCGCCGCCTCCCAGGTGCACGGCGTGCACGGGGCGGCCCTTGTCCACGGCGAGGTCGATGACGTGGCCGATCCTGCGCTGGTACTCGAATGCGAGGTGGCCGGGATCGTCGAGGTCGACGTGCGACTGCGGGGCACCGTCCACGAGCAGCGTCCAGGCGCGCGGCCGGTCCCGGTCGGGTATCAGCTCGGCGAGCCCGCCGTCGACGGCCTCGACGACGGCCTCCCGGCCGCCGCGGGCCGCTCCGGCCTGCTTGTTCTTTGCCCTTGACCTTGCCATCCGTCCATTATCGACGGGCGGCGACGAGTCGGCCCAGCGGCCGCGGGGCCGGGGACCGCGCGGGCCCGGCGTCCGGCCTCAGCGGCAGTTGTCCGCGGCTTCGATCATGCGGGCCGCCTCGTCGAGCGCCGCCCGCAGGACCGCCGGGTCGGTGACGAGCTCGGCCTCGCCGGGAGGGAGCAGCCAGCCGCCGCCCTCGACGGGGGCGGGCGGCACGGGGCCCGCACCGGGGCCGCGCTCCGGCGAGGGGGACGCGGGGGTGTGGGTGCAGGCGCTGCCGGGGACGTCCCAGGCGTCGGCGGTGCCGGGCGGCACGAGGAAGCCGAGGGTGCCGCAGTCCCCGTCGTGCAGGACCGGACCGACGGCCTCGGTGGCTCCGCGGCGCAGGATGTCGACGGCTTCGAGGCCCTGCCGGGCCGGGACGGTCACCACGTCGCAGGACGCGCTGTCGCGGGGTGGCGCGCTGTGGTCCTGGGTCGGCCGGTGCCGCGCCGTGGAAAGTGATGCCTCCAACACGTCAGCCCCTCCTCGCTCTCGCGTACGGGTTGCACGACCGGAACGCGACCGCTCCGGCCCCGCAAGGTTCAACGCCCGTGGGCGTCAACAGCTACGGCGGCACGCCGCCGCAAAGGATGGCACTTCATGGCGGATGCGGGGTGAGATATCCCGTTTGTAGCTAAACACTGTGTGTCGGAGTCGTTACAGCAGGTACCTTCGTGCCCCGTCGGAACAGGGGTGCACCAGGGCTCACAGAGCCCAACTCCCCGGTGATCCGGCACGGTTCGCACGAGAGGGCCCGGTCATGACGCCGTCACCGGTGGCATCGTCAGCGCAGTCCCCGCGGCCGAATCTCGCCTTCAGGCGGCTGCGTGGGCAGCGCTCCCCGGGCGAGTTCGCGGCCGCGGTGCGGCGCGCCGCCCGGGAGATCGGCGAGCGGGTCAGCTGCGACGCCCGCTACATCGGACGGGTGGAGGCCGGCGAGATCCGCTGTCCCAACTACGCGTACGAGCGGGTGTTCCTGCACATGTTCCCCGGTCGCTCGCTCACGGATCTGGGGTTCGCGCCCCGCTCGGCCGTACGCGGCCGGGCGGCACGCCCCGCGGAGCCCGTACCCCTCGCGCACACCGAGTTCGAGTCCCCGCACCACGACGAGGAGAGCGACGTGCGGCGTCGCGCATTCATGACCGGAGGGACGGCCACCGTGGCCATCGCCTCCCTGACGCCCTTCGGCATCGCGGCCGACGGCACGGCGGCCCCTGCGGCGAGGTCGACCGCCGCGGGCCACGGCGGGCGCGCGGCGCCCGAGGCCGGTGTCGGCGCGGTCGAGGAGGCCATCCGCCGGATCCGGCTGCTCGACGACCGGCACGGCGCCGACGGGCTCTACAAGAGGGCCGCGGCCCCGCTGCGAACGGCGTTCGCGCTGCTCGACGCGGGGACGGCGGCGCCCGGCACGGCCGAGCGTCTCCAGGCCGGGGCGGGTGAACTGGCCATCTCCGTCGGCTGGTTGGCGCATGACTCGGGCCGCTTCGACGACGCGCGCTCGCACTACGCGGAGGCCCTGGCCACCGCGCGCGTGGCGGGCGACCCGGCGCTGGAGGCGCACGCGTTCTGCAACACGGCGTTCCTGGCCCGGGACGCGGGGCGGCCGAGGGAGGCGGTGCGGGCGGCGCAGGCGGCCACGCGCGTCGCGGCCCAGCTGGCGTCGCCACGGCTGCTCTCGCTGCTCGCGCTGCGTGAGGCGGGCGGCTGGGCGGGGCTCGGCGACCGTACGGGGTGCGAGCGGGCGCTGGCCCGGGCGCAGGCCCTCTTCGCGCGCGGGCGGTCGGACGACGACCCGGAGTGGATGACGTTCTACGGCGAGGCCGAGCTGGAGGGCCTGGAGGCGCAGTGCTACTCGGCGCTCGGCGACTGGACGCGCGCAGCCCGGCACGCGCGTCGCGCCGCGGCCCTCCAGGACCCGCACTTCACCCGGAACATCGCCCTGTACACGGCGGAGCTGGCCGACGACCTGGCGCGCGCGGGCCAGCCCGACGAGGCCGCGTCCGCGGGGATGCGGGTCCTGCATCTGCTGACCGAGGTCCAGTCGTCGCGCATCCAGTCGATGCTGGCGACCACCGCGCGCGTGCTCCTTCCGCACCGCAGGGCGTCGGGCGTCTCGGCGTTCCTGGAGCAGCACGCGTCGGCGCCGCGCACGGTGTGAACGCCTCGGGCGTCTCGAGGACCCGGCGAGCCCGGACCGGCCCGGGCGACAGGCCCCAGGGCCCTTCGTCCGGAGCGGGCCGGAGCGGGCCGGACCAGGCCTCGCGAGCCCGGCGTGATCCGGACGAGAGGCCCTAGCCCTCGTGGCCCGCGAGGTGGCCGATGTCGTTCCACGACTCGATCGCCGGTTCCCCGTAGGCCCAGCCGAGGACCGACAGGGACGTCGGGTTGAGGCGGATGCGGGCCGCGAAGTCCAGCGGGAGGCCCAGCCAGCGGGCGCCGATGGAGCGCAGCATGTGGCCGTGCGCGAAGACCAGGGCGTCGCGGTTCTCGGATCTGGCCCAGGCGACGACCTCGTCGGCGCGGGCGGTCATCTGCTCCAGGGTCTCGCCCTCGGGGACGCCGTCGCGCCAGATGAACCAGCCGGGGCGCCGCTCCTGGATCTGGGCGGGGGTCAGCCCCTCGTACGCGCCGTAGTCCCACTCCATGAGCGCGTCCCACTGCGTGGCGCGGTCGCCGAAGCCGGCGAGTTCGCAGGTCTCGCGCGCGCGGGAGAGCGGGCTCGTGCGGACCTCGGCGCCGGGAAGTCCGTCGAGGGGCGCCCGGTGCAGACGTTCACCGAGGAGCTTCGCGCCGCGCCGTCCCTCTTCGAGGAGGGGGATGTCGGTCCTGCCGGTGTGCCGCCCGGACAGTGACCACTCCGTCTGTCCATGCCGGGCCAACAGGATGCGCGGTGCCATGGGTGACCTTTCCGAGGGAGGGTGAAAAGGGCTGCCATGTACCGATAAGTCAGGCCAGGCGCGCCCGCTCGTTCCATCATCGCTCACCCGGGATTCAGGCAACCCACCGGGCGATCGTTGCGTCTTCGTGGGTCGGAGGCGCCCCTTCCAGTCGGACACATACACCGTAAAGTGGTCACGTGGCCACGGGCCGCCGTACAGGGAGTTAAGGGGGAGCGGCCTGATGTCGCAGACCGAGGCACCGTCCACTGCGGCGACAGGCGACCGGCTGCGCTGGTGGACCGAACTGCCGCTGATCGTGCTGGTGTACGCCGCCTATTCGGCGGGACGACTCCTGGTGCGCGGGGACGAGGCGGGCGCCGTCGAGCACGGCCTCGCGATACTCCGGGCCGAGAAGGCACTCCATCTCAACCTCGAACACCCGCTGAACCGTCTCTTCACCGCCGAGGCCTGGATCGGTGTCCCCGCCGACTTCTGGTACGCCTCACTGCACTACCTCGTCACTCCGGGCATCCTGATCTGGCTCTTCCGCAGCCGCGCCGTCCACTTCCGCGCCGCCCGGACCTGGCTGATGACCTCCACCCTGATCGGCCTGATCGGCTTCACCCTCGTACCGACCTGCCCGCCGCGCCTGCTGTCCCCCGGCCACGGCTTCGTCGACACCATGGCCCAGTACAGCTCGTGGGGCTGGTGGGGCGGCCAGGCGAGCGCGCCGCGCGGGCTCGGCGGCATGACCAACCAGTACGCGGCGATGCCCAGCCTGCACGTCGGCTGGGCGATGTGGTGCGGGGTCATGCTGTGGCGCCACGGCCGTACGCCGCTGGTCAGGGCGATGGGTGTCGCCTACCCGCTGATCACCACGTTCGTGGTGATGGGCACCGCGAACCACTACCTCTTCGACGCCCTCGCCGGGGTCGCCGTGATGGGTCTCGGATTCCTGGTGAGCCGGCGCGTCGTGCGGGCCGCGGACCTCGTACGGGCCCGGGGGCGCAGCGCGCCCGTGGCCGGTTCCGCACGGCCCGGCCGCACCTCTCCCGCCCCGGTCTCCCCGGTGGCGTCCTCGATTGTCAGTGGGGAGTGCCAGACTTCGGCGGGTGAGCGAATTCCCCGACAGCGCAAGGTCAGTGCAGGACCCGGCGGCGGCCCGGGTGCCCGCTCCTCCGACGCGGGGGACGGCACTGCGGATTGGGGCCTCCCCTGCTCGAGCGAAGCCGAGAGCCTGGGCAAAGCTCGCTGAGCTGCGTGGCGTCGGCATACAGCCACGGGCGCTCGACGCGCGGGCGCTCGCCGCGCTCGCGGCGAACCCCGGGTGCCGGCGGCGTGCGCTGCTCGACGGGGCGGGCGTCGACAAGGCGGGTCTCGCGGACGCGCTCGGGGCGCCGTCCGGATTCGGCCAGTCGCAGTTCGCGTTCATGCGGGGGAACGCGTTCGAGGCAAAGGTCAAGGCCGACGGGGGCGCGGAGCTGCTCCGGCTCGTGCACGAGCGCATGGGCGGCGGCCCGGAGCCGGTGCCGGGCGAGGCCCGCACGCCGGATCTGACGGCGGTCGGGCCCGAGGGCCGCACGGCCCGTACGGCGCTCGCGCTGCGTGAGGCGACGGCGGAAGCGGCCTCCTCCGGCGCCTGGACGTTCCTGGAGCACCCGATGCTCGCCCTGGACGTCGCGGGCACCCCGGCCTTCCTCGAACCGGACGCGGTGGTCGTGCACCCCGACGGGACGTGGACGGTCGTCGAGATCAAGTCCTTCCCGATGATCGACGGCAGCGCGGACGCGGCGAAGGTCGGCGCCGCGGCCCGCCAGGCCGCGGTCTACGTGCTCGCGCTCGAGCAGGTCGCCGGGCGCCTGGACCCGGCGCCCGAGGTCAGGCACCGGGTCCTGCTCGTCTGCCCCAAGGACTTCAGCAACCTCCCGGCGGCGTCCGCCGTCGACGTACGCAAGCAGCTGTCGGTGACGCGGCGGCAGCTGGAGCGGCTCACCCGCATCGAGGACATCGCGGACGCGCTGCCCGAGGGCACCTGCTTCGACGTCACGCTGCCCGCGGACGAGCTGACGCGGGCGGTCGAGTCGGTGCCGGCGACGTACGCACCGGAGTGCCTGGCCGCGTGCGAGCTGGCGTTCCACTGCCGTGACCGGGCCCGCGAGGAGGGCGCGGTCACCTCGCTCGGCCGCGGCCTGCGGGCCGAGCTGGGCGGTCTGACCACGGTCGACGAGGTCCTCTCGGCCGCCCACGGCCACTCCGGCGACCCGCTGGACCCGGCGGTCGCCGCCCTGCGCCGGGCGGCCCGGCTGCGGGCCGAGGCGCTCGGCGCGCGCGGAGAGGCGGCGCCGGCATGCCCCTGATCAGCGATCTGGCCCGTCTGGAGGCCGTGCAGAGCGGGCGCGCCCAGCCGGTCGCGACCGTGCGGCATCGCCATCTGTCGCAGCGCCCCCTCGTCCTCGTCCCGCTGATCACGGCCGGTGAGGCGGGCGCCCCGCTCGGCGCACTCGTCGGCACGGAGCGCACCTCGCCCCGGCTCCTCGTGGTGCCCCAGCCCCGCGACCGGGACCTGCGCTTCGCCTTCCTCGCCGAGCTGGCGGGGATCGTCCTGCCGTACGTCGACGGGTTCGCGGCCGACGTCGAGGCCGCCGAGCGCGCCGAGACGGACCCCACGACCGGCAAGCGGGTCAAGGTGGAGGTCGAGCTGTGCGCGGACGCGCCCCAGCTGATCCTGCCGAGCCGCTCCGGCATCGAGTTCGTACGGCTCCTGGGGCGGTCGATGCGGTTCCGCCGCACCGCCGAGCAGGAGCCCGAGGCGCCCTATCCCGCACCGCCGCACGTCCCGCTCCTGGGCCGCTGGCTGACGCACTTCGGGGAGCGGGCCAGAGTTCCCGGTTCCGCGCTGCTGCTCGCCATGACGGACCTGCTGTCCCGGCACTGGGCGACGGGCCAGTCCACCCTGGAGGACCAGCACCTGGGCGCCCTGCTCGCCTGGATCGAGGCCCCGCGGGGCACGTCGGGCGCCGAGGCCGCGCTCCGCGCCGAGCTGGCCCGCGACGGGGACGGCCAGCTCGTCTGCCCGCCCGCCGGCCCGGCCACCGACCCCGCGTTCGACAACAAGCTGCTGGCGCCCGCGATCGAGCGCTACGACAAGGCCCGCACCCTGCTGGCCGCCGCCGAGGACGGCATCGAGGCGGACACGAGGCTGGCCGCGCTGACGGCGGCCGAGCGCGAGATCCACGCACTCGTCGAGAGCCGGACCCGGCCCACGTGGGACGCGGTGTGGCGCGGCCTGGACGCGCTGTGCACGCTCCCCGAGGGGCCGCACGCCGCGGAGCGCTGGACGCGCGACCGCTGGTCGTTCACCGGCCACCGGGACCGCGTGGCCGCGGGCGAGCCGCCGCAGCCGCGCCGCGACGACGCGGTGACGGCGGCCAACAAGCTGGCGACGCGCGAGCGCGAGCAGGCCAGACTGGACGCGCAGGAGGCGCTCGACGACCCGCTGGTCATGGCGGGCCGCAGGCTCACCGGCGAGGCGTTCGCGGGCGAGGTGACCGAGTCGGTGCCGGCGTACAACGAGAAGAACCGGCCGCGCCCCCTGATCACCGTTCGCACCGACGACCTGCCGCACCTCGGCGAGCGCACGAAGGTCTACCGCTCGCTCGACGGCAAGCCGCAGGCCGCGGAGTTCGTGTCGTACGACGCCGAGGGCGGGGTCGTCCTGCGTGTCCTGGACAAGATGGGCCGCGGCAAGGAACCGGAGCCGGGATCCGTCCCGGAGAAGGGTGACCGGGTGTGCTTCACGCTCTTCGAGCACGAGCAGCGGGGCGGCCCGAAGCTGCCGGATCCGGAGGAGACGCCGTGGACACACGGCGGCCCGCCGCACAGGGACGGCTCCGGCGCGCCGGTGCCTGAGGCTCCGGACGCCGTGACCACGGAGGATCTGCTGTGACGACCGCACCGCATCAGCTCGGCCGCACCGGCACGCACGGCGACACCCCGTTCGACCCGGGGGCGGCGGCCGGCCGCGCCACCGACGCGATCCTCCACGACACCCTGCACGGCACGGCCCGCGGCACTGTCGTGGATTCCCCGCCCGGCGCCGGGAAGTCGACACTCGTGGTGCGGGCCGCGCTCGAACTGGCCGGGGCGGGGCGCCCGTTGATGGTCATCGCCCAGACGAACGCGCAGGTCGACGACCTCGTCCTGCGTCTCGCCGAGAAGAACCCCGAGCTGCCCGTCGGGCGCCTGCACAGCAGCGACCCCGACCCGTACGACAAGGCGCTCGACGACCTGGTCAACGTGCGCAAGTCGACCAAGGCCGGTGACCTCGCGCCGCTGCCGGTCGTCATCTCGACGGCCGCGAAGTGGGCACACGTCAAGGACATCGACCCCTGGCAGCACGCCATCGTCGACGAGGCGTACCAGATGCGTTCGGACGCGCTGCTCGCCGTGGCGGGCCTGTTCGAGCGGGCGCTGTTCGTGGGCGATCCGGGCCAGCTGGACCCGTTCGCGATCGTCGGGGCCGAGCAGTGGGCGGGCCTGTCGTACGACCCTTCGGCATCCGCCGTGACGACGCTCCTGGCGCACAACCCCGGGCTGCCACAGCACCGGCTCCCGGTCTCCTGGCGCCTCCCGGCGTCCGCCGCGCCGCTGGTCTCCGGCGCCTTCTACCCGTACACGCCGTTCCGCAGCGGTACGGACCACGGCGACCGCAGCCTGGGGTTCACGGTGGCCTCCGACGGCTCGGGCCCGGACCGGGTGATCGACGAGGCGGCGGAGTCGGGCTGGGGCCTGCTCGAACTCCCGGCCGGGCACACGCCCCGCACGGACCCCGAGGCGGTCCGGGCCCTGGCCCAGGTGGTGCGGCGCCTGCTCGACCGCGGCGGCGTCACGGTCTCGGAGCGCGGCCCCGACCCGTCACCCCTCACGGCGGACCGCATCGCGGTCGGCACGGCGCATCGCGACCAGGCGGCGGCGGTGCGCTCGGCACTCGCGGAGCTCGGCGTCACGGACGTCACCGTCGACACGGCGAACCGGCTGCAGGGCCGCGAGTTCGACGTCACGGTCGTCCTGCACCCGCTCTCGGGCCGCCCCGACGCGACGGCGTTCCATCTGGAGACCGGCCGCCTGTGCGTCCTGGCGTCCCGCCACCGCCACGCGTGCATCGTGGTCTGCCGCGCGGGCGTCCCCGACCTGCTGGACGACCACCCGTCGACGGAACCGGTCCATCTGGGAGTGACGGTGAAATTCCCCGACGGCTGGGAGGCACATCACGCGGTACTGGCCCGCCTCGCGGAACACCGGGTGGCGTGGACGCCATGAGCGGATCCGGCGCCCGACGTCACCCCGCACACAGGCTCGACCACCACCCCACACCGCACGCCGCCGGAGGCGGCCGAAGAACACAGCCCCGACGGCTGGGAGGCACATCACGCGGTACTGGCCCGCCTCGCGGAACACCGGGTGGCGTGGACGCCTTGAACTGAACACCGGGGCGCTCTTGCGGGCCTGCGGAGAATAGAAGGTGGCCCCGGCGGCGAGGTGGGGCCGCACACCGTACAAGGAGGAACATCATGGCCGAGCCCGAGCGGGCCCGTACCGAGAGGCGGATGCGTCCGGCCCCGCTGCTCTTCGAGCCGGCCGAGGCCGCCGCGGACCCGGAGCACTTCTTCGACCTGGAGGCGATCGAGGACCCGCGTGAGCTGCTCGCCCGCGCCACGGAGCTGACGCACGCGTTCCGTGCCGCGGCCGACCGGTCCATGGAGTTCCAGGCCCTGGCGGCGGCCCAGCTCGCCGACCCGCGCCGCTTCGACCGCCTGACGCCCGCGGCGATCGCCGAGCAGGCGCAGTGGACCGAGGACTACGCGAAGAAGATGGTCGAGTTCGGCCGCGACCTGATGCGCGGGCCTGCCGAGAACCGGCCGTAGCAACGCCGCAGCCACCACGCTCGTAACGAGCATTTGGCATATGCCAAGGGGGCAAGATACTCCACCCCGCCCCCTCCCGTCCCGATTTCCGGCAACCCTGGGAAGTCGTGCGCTCACGGCCGGTAGATGTAAACGCCATGAGCGCCACACACCGCCAGAACAGCACCGGCCCGCTGACGCGGTACGACCGGTTCGACATCGCGGGCGCCACCCGGGAGGGCGCCGCGTGGCTCGCCTCGGCGGGAACGCACCCGCGCAGCACTCTCGCGTTCTGGGAGTCACGGCCCGGCGCCCCCGTGGTGCTGCCCTGCGGCACCACCTTCGACGTGGTGAACGCGCCGTCGATGTTCGGGCGCCGGATGTTGGACGCGCTGTGGGAGGACGGCCCCGGCTCGGGCCCGGTCGCCGCGCACCGCGGCCGCATGCTCCTGTTCACGGCACCCGGCACCGCCCACCGGCTGCCCTCGCTCCTGGAGTGGGAGGAGTGGGGCCCCGCCGTGCCCCCTCTCCTGTGCCATGGAAGCGGTGACGCCGTGACCGTCCCGCCGCCGGCCGGAGGCGCCGACCACGCCGGAGAACCCCGCGCCGACTCGCGCTGGGTGGTCGCCCCCGACACCAGCCACCCATGGCTGCCGGGACCCGAGGTACTGCTCTGGGCCTGCGTCCGGGCGGCCCGCGCGAGCGCCAAACCTGCGGTGCGGATATCGATTTTTCCTGGCCCGGATCAGGGTGCTAAGGTCTACGACGTCAGCAGGCGCCGCTAGCTCAGTTGGTTAGAGCAGCTGACTCTTAATCAGCGGGTCCGGGGTTCGAGTCCCTGGCGGCGCACCGACAGACGAAG
>NZ_JBHJYS010000044.1:0-31559 GCF_042270245.1 Streptomyces sp. NPDC055955 | reverse complement strand
CGCCGCCCACCGCTACGGCTCCATCGACAACGTCAACTCCGCGTACTGAGCCGCACCATGACCGTGCCGTGACCGACCCACGGCACAGCCCCACCCTCGAACGGAGGGCAGCGCCCATGCCGCACCTCAGCGGAGACGAAAGGCACACGGCCTTTGAGTGCGTGTACGGCGATGGGCTGTTGGTCGGCGCCTGGCGGTAGCTGGTTGCGGGGCCCGGTGGGGGCGGCGCTTGTTGTAGTGCCGTTCGCAGGCGGCCAGGATCTGTCGGGGGTGGGCCTCGTCGATGATGAGGACAGGGTCGATGGTCTCGCGTGGGATGCTGCCTATCCCGCGCTCGCAGTGGGCGTTCATCCGGCGTCGAAGGACTACCAGGCGCAGGCCCCAGGGCGCGAACCGCGTGCACGGACCACGGTCGTCCCGGGCGCTTGCAGGCAGGGCAACCGCACCGAGATGCTTCCGCACCCCCGACGCGGCCACGACAGGGCGCGGCTACAGGGCACGCCTACAGATCACGACCGGCTCAGAGACACGACCGACATGACGGCACTGGCAGTCCCGCCTGAACCAGCGGTGGCGGCTCCGTCTAGACCGGCAGGCAGGCCGGACCGCTCGGTTTGAACGACTTGTACCCCAGCTGGAACTCCTGGTGGCCGAGCGCCTCCGACTTGGTCGGTTCGCCGCGTACGGTTCGGGCGATCGCCTCGACGATCTCGTCGCCCACCTCGTCCAGGCTCGCCTCGCCGGCCAGGATGCGGCCCGCGTCGATGTCCATGTCCTCGCTCATTCGCCGGTAGGTGTCCGGGTTGGCGCACACCTTGACCACGGGGGAGACGGCCGAGCCGACGACGGAGCCCCGACCGGTGGTGAAGAGCACCAGCTGGGCTCCCGAGGCGATGAGTTCTACGATCTCCACGGTGTCGTTCATGTTCGGATAGCCGTGGCGCGGCTCGCCGTCGGGGACGACGTCGAGGAGGTACAGCCCACCGGTGGGCGGGAGTTCACCGGGCCGGATGATGCCGCGGATCTCGGACGCGCCGCTCTTGGCGTAGGCGCCCATCGACTTCTCCTCGATGGTTGTCAGACCGCCCTCGACGTTCCCCGGGGCGATACTGGCGTGCCCGAGGACCTCGTAGTAGTCAGCGGCCTTGCGTACGGTCCGGACGATCTCCGCGCCGAGTTCCGGGGTGACCGCCCGCTGCTCCATGTGGTGCTCGCACCCGATCAGTTCACCGGTCTCCTCGAACACGCACCGGGCACCACGCGCGGTGAGGCGGTCGAAGGCGCGGCCGACGGCAGGGTTGGCGGTGAGTCCGCTGGTGCCGTCCGAGCCGCCGCAGATCGTGCCCACGGTCAGGTCCGACCAGGCCACCGGTGTGCGCGGTGTGTCCTTGAGCGTGTCGAGGGCGTCCCGGACGGCCGCGCGGCCCGCCTCGACGGTGGCGCGGGTGCCGCCTGTCTCCTGGATGACCAGGGTCCGCACCGGACGTCCACTCTCGCGGATGCGGTCCGCGAGAGCGACTCGGTCGAAGGATTCGCAGCCGAGCGAGACGAGCACCACCGCGCCGGTGTTGGGGTGCAGGCAGAGTCGCGTCATGATCTGTTCCGCGTACGCGTTGGGGTAGCACCCGGGGAAACCGACGACCTGTACGTTCCCGTCCTCCTGGAAGGGGGCGACGATCTCGCGGCAGACGTGGTGCGCGCACTCGACGAGGTAGGCGACCAGGACGTTGTCCCGGATGCCGACGCGTCCGTCCGAGCGGCGGTAGCCGAGGGCGTCGGGTATGAGGCCGCTGTTCGAGGCGGTGCGGGCGGTGGTGGTGCTCACGGGGCCGTCTCTCCTTCGTCCGCTCGGTCGGCGGCGCTGAATCCGCGGCGGTGCGCGGACATGTAGGTGCTTTCGAGGTTGTGGGTGTGCAGGTTCTCGCCGTGCGCGACGGCACGCGTCGTACGACCGATCACGGCCCCGTACTTGCGGACCGGGGCGCCGGCGGGCAGGTTGTGGCGGGCGATCTTGTGGCCCACTGGCAGGTCGTCGTCGAGGCGGACCTTCCGTCCCGACACACTCAGCCAATGGCTGCGCGGCAGCGCCGTGCGCAGCACCAGGCAGTCGTCCTCGGGTGCCAGCAGCAGGAGTTCGGGGCTGTTGCCGTCTTCATCGGTGGGGGGTGGTAGGGGGGTGGGGCCCTGCGCCGTGAGGGAAAGCCGGGAGAGGGCGGCGGGCTGTCCGGCGGTCGTGTGGTCGGGCTCCGTCACAGGACACCGTGCCGGGCCCAGACCTCGCCGAGTGTGGCGCCGGCCAGGAGTTCGGACAGGACGGTGGACTCCGCGCGGGCTCGGGCGTTGGCCCGGGCGACGACGTCTTCCTGGGCCGCCGTAGGCACTACGACCACGCCGTCGTCCTCGGCGAGCACGATGTCCCCGGGAGCCACCCGGACTCCGGCGCAGGTGACCGGTTCGCCCACGGAGACGACCCGCATCCTGGCGCGGTAGTCCAGCGGCCGCACGCCGGCGGAGAAGACGGGGAAGTCCAGATCGAGGATGCGGCCGCTGTCGCGTACATAGCTGTCGCAGACGACGCCGGCCGCGCCGCGGCCCTTGGCAGCGGCGGAGAAGAGTTCGCCCCAGTAGGCGGTACGTGGATTGCCGCCTGTCGAGACGACGGCCACGTCACCGGAGCCGAGCGTGTCCATGAAGCGGATGAAGTCGCGGTAGGGGTCGTCCTCGTCCCGTTCGACCGGGGCGAACTGGATGGTGTGGGCGCGGCCGACGGCGCGCATCCCGCGGCGCAGCGGGCGCACGACGGCGTCGAGCACCTGGCCGCGGACACCGGCGGCGTCGAGGGAATCGGAGACCTGGGCGGCGCTCACGCCGTCGTCGAACAAGGGGGTGCGCATGGATGCCTCCTGGGAACCGGAGCGTCCGCGGGGTGCGCGAACGCTCCGGACCGTATCCAGGCGTCGGAAGCACCGTCAAGCAATTGGCCCGGCCAATTCGCTCCATGGGGTCACGCGGCCGGAGTGGCGGGCCGGAGGTGGTGTCAGCCCGCGGAAGCGCACGCCCGGCCTGACGGGTCCAGTGCTCCCCTCCGTGGGGCGGGCGCGCCACCTCGTCAGCGGTCCGGTCTGGCCTCCCGGTCGCCAACAGGGGCGCGGTCTTACACCAGAACTCGACTGGTGCCGACGGCGATAGTGATCACCTGCCGGCGGCTACGTGACCAGGCATTCCCAGCCCCGCAGCTCCCGTCAGGCGGAGCTCGCGCGCAGGAATGCCTCGACGTCGGCCACATGCGCTGCGGCCTGCGCTGCCGCACGCTGCGGATCGCGGTCGCGGAGCGCGGCGTAGATCGCCTCGTGTTGGTGCCAGGCGCGTTGGTAGACCCCGCTCTCGGCGTATCCACGCCACACCCGGGCCCGGTAGGTGCGGTCGCTCAGAGCCTCGACGAGCGCCGCGAGGACCGGGTTGCCCGCGGCCTGGGCGATGATCGAGTGGAAGCGCAGATCGGCCTCGGTCACCGATTCCACACTGCCGTCCCCGGACTGCGGGTCGTGGCGCATCTCGGTGAGGATCGCGTCGAGCCGAGCCAGGTCCGCCTCGTCGATGCGGGCCGCCGCCTGTGCCGCCGCCTCCGACTCCAGTACCCGTCGCACCGCCAGCAGATCGATGCTGGTGGCGGTCGAGGAGAGGGTCACCAGGAGCGACACCGAGTCGAGCAGCAGGCTGGGCGCGAGACTGGTGACGTAGGTCCCGGCACCCTGCCGGGACTCCACGATCTTCATCAGGGAGAGGGCGCGCACCGCTTCGCGTACGGTGTTGCGCGAGACCCCCAGGGTGAGCGCCAGGTCACGCTCGGTCGGCAGGCGCTCGCCGGCCTGGAAGCGACCCGAGACGATCATGGTCTTGATGGCGTCGATGGTGCCCTCGACGACGGACACCTTGCCGGTGTCGCCGGGCTCTGTGGGTGTGGGCTGCGAGGCGCTCATGCCGCGAGCTTAGAACTCTATGGACTACTGGCCCCCCGGATGATCTTCCGGGAGCTGCCCTGGCTGGTGTTGCCGCAGTGCGCGCTGTGCTCGGCGTACTTCCTCGGTGTGGCCGGCGCCCACCCTGCCACTGCCGACGCCGGGTGCCTGTCGCGTGCGATTGGCAGGGCCAATGTATTGCCAGGCTCCGTGGGCCCGTCCTAGATTGTGCGGGCCACCGCACTTCCCGGGCGTCCTCCCCGTGCGGTCAGGCCCCCTTCCGTCCCCACCCTTCCCGCACGCCGCGCTGCTCGGCGGCGCGGGCCGGAGAGGAAATCCCAGTGAAGATCACCGCATCGCGTGCCGCGCTCCTTGAGGAGGCCGGCGCACGGTTCCGCTTACGGCCGGGCCGCGAAACCGTCATCCGCCCGGCACCGGTCCGGGCCCATGCTCACCCTCACTGACACGGCGCTCTCGCAAGGAGGCGGTATGCGCACCACCCTCGACCCCGCAGCAGCACCCCGTACCGGCGGCACACCGAGCGGCCGGCGCAGACCGGGACTGCGCTGGGGCATGATCTCGCTCGCCTTCGCGGGCTGTGCGGTCAACAACATCGACCGGTCCGCCATCAGCGTCAGCCTGCCGTACATGTCGCAGGACCTGCACATCTCCGCGACCGTCGAGGGCCTGATCCTCGGCTGGTTCTTCCTCATGTACGCCTTCTGCCTGCTGCCCGCAGGCTCCGTCGTCGACCGGTTCGGCGCACGGCTCGTCTACGGCGCGGGCGGAGTCGTCTGGGGCATCGCCACCGTCCTGACTGCCGCCGTGCAGGGGGTCACCTCGCTCCTCGGCCTGCGCATGCTGCTCGGTATCGGCGAGGCCAGCCAGTACCCCTCGTGCGTACAGGCGACCGCTCGCTGGTTCCCGGCCCGCGAGCGCGCCACCGCCACCGCCGTGTGGGACATGGGCGCCCGGGTCGGCGGCGTACTGACCATGCCGCTGATGACGGCGGTCATCGGCTGGTGGGGCTGGCGCGCCGGATTCGTGGCGGCCGGCGCGCTCGGCTGCCTGTGGGCCGTCGGCTGGCTGGTGATGTACCGCGAGCCGCGCGCCCATCGGCGGCTGAGCCCGGCGGAGTTGCGGTACATCGAGGACGGTCAGGACAAGCCCACCGGGCCGGTCGCCGAGGACGCCCTGCGCTGGCGCGACCTGTTCCGCTACCGCGCGGTGTGGGGCATGATGCTCGGCTTCTTCTGCTTCAACTACATCGCGTACTTCTTCATCACGTGGTTCCCCAGCTATCTGGTCCACGCCCGCGGATTCGACCTGCTGCACCTCGGATTCTTCGGCATGATCCCCGGAATCGTCGCCGTCGGCGCCGAGTTCGTCAGCGGAGTGGTCCAGGACCGTGCCGCCGCGGCCGGAATCGCCACGACCCGTATCCGCAAGACCCCGCTCGTGCTCGGCATGCTGCTGGCCTCCGTGATCGTCGTCGCTGTCCTGGTGCCGTCGCAGCCAGCCGCTCTCGCCCTGTTCAGCCTGAGCTACGGACTGCTGATGATCGGCGGCCCGTCCATCGGCTCTCTGCCTCTCGACTTCGCTCCCACGCCCCGTCACATCGGGTCGCTCGGCGGCATCCAGAACTTCGCCGGAAACCTTGCCGGCTTCGCCGGGCCGATCATCACCGGCGCCCTCATCGACTCCTCCGGCTCCTACCTCCTGCCCGTCGCCGTCACAGGGGTCGTCTCCGTGGCGGGGGCGGCCACCTACCTGTTCCTCGTTCCCCGGCTCGAACCGATCCGTGTCGGCAGCCCGGCCACCGGTCCTCTCAAGAAAGCGACGTCCGCCTGACATGTCCTCCTACCCTGCCGCCCGGTACACGGGCTCCCGCACCTTCGACGTCAGCCCGGCCGCAGCGGTGCCCCCGGGCCCCGGGGACGTCCTCATCGACGTCGCCTACACCGGCATCTGCGGCACCGATCTGCACATCTTCCACGGAGACATGGATGCGCGGGTCACGCTGCCGGCGGTCATCGGCCACGAGATGTCCGGCCGGATCGCTGCACTGGGGCCGGACGTGACCGGACACCGTGTCGGTGACGCCGTCACGGTGATGCCGCTGCGCTGGTGCGGTCTATGCCCCGCGTGCCAGGCCGGCAACTCCCACATCTGCCACCGCCTCGACTTCGTCGGCATCGACTCGGCCGGTGCGATGCAGCGGCGCTGGACGATCCCGGCCGAACTGCTGGTGCCGCTGCCGGACGGACTCCCCCTGGACCGTGCGGCACTGGTCGAGCCGACAGCGGTCGCCGTCCACGACGTACGCAGGGCCGGTGTCGTGAAGGGGGAACAGGCGGTGGTCGTCGGCGCCGGGCCCGTGGGCCTGTTGATCGCCGCGGTGACACGTGATGCGGGCGCCGATGTCGTCGTGGTCGAACCGAACGAACATCGTCGTGCGTTCGCCGTGAAGCTGGGCCTGACTGCCGTCGACCCGGCCGGTGACGTACGCGGCTTCGTGGACAAGTGGACCGCCGGTGCCGGCGCCCCCGTGGTCTTCGAGGTGTCGGGTGCCGAGGCCGGGATCACCACCGCGGTGGACCTGCTCGCCACCCGGGGACGCCTCGTGCTCGTGGCCATCCACGGGCAGCCCCGCCCGGTCGACCTGCACCGCTTCTTCTGGCGCGAGCTGACGCTCGTCGGTGCTCGGTTGTACGACCGCTCGGACTTCGAGACCGCCGTCGAACTCGTCGCCGCCGGGCGGGTGCCCGCCGCCGAACTGATCTCCAAGGTTGTGCCGCTCTCCTCCGTCGCCGCCGCTTTCACCGCCCTGGAGAGCGGCGCTGCCGGGCTGATGAAGGTGCTCGTCGACTGCGGCAGCGACGCCTGATCGCTCCGTGTCAGCTGGGCATGCTCCCCGGTCCCCTGTCCCGCCTGTCCCTCGCTTTCTCCCCCCACCCTCTCTTCGGCTTCTCGTCCTTCTCCTCGCTCGTATCCTTCCTCTCTCGCCGTTCGACCGACAGGAGTTCCCGTGCGTCCCTCTCCCTTCTCCCTGCAGGGCAAGCGAGCCCTTGTCACCGGCTGCCGCCGGGGCATCGGGCTGGCCATGGCCCAGGCGCTGGCGCAGGCCGGCGCGGACATCGTCGGCGTCAGTGCCCAGTTGGAACCGGACGGCAGCGATGTCGAGAAGCGGGTCCGGGAGGCCGGGGTTTCCTTCGCCGGTCACCAGGTCGACTTCGCCGACCGTGCCGCGGTCCAGCGCTTCGCTGAGAACGTCGAGCGTGATCACGGCCCCGTCGACATCCTCGTCAACAACGCCGGCACCATCGCCCGGCATCCGGCGGCCGAATACCCGGATGACGTGTGGGACCACGTCATAGAGGTGGACCTGAACAGCCAGTTCTTCCTCACCCGCGAGATCGGCCGCCGCATGGTCGAGCGCGGCCGAGGCAAGATCATCTTTACCGCTTCACTGCTGAGCTTCCAGGGAGGCATCAACGTCAGCGCGTATACCGCCGCCAAGTCGGCTGTCGCCGGCCTCACCAAGGCTCTCGCCAACGAATGGGCCGCGTCCGGCGTCACGGTCAACGCCCTCGCCCCCGGCTACATCGCCACCGACAACACCCAGGCACTCCAGGACGACACACGGCGCAGCGCCGACATCCTCAGCCGCATCCCGGCCGGTCGCTGGGGCCGGCCGGAGGATCTGGCGGGTGCGGCCGTCTTCCTCGCCTCGCCGGCCTCGGACTATGTCAATGGGGTGGTGCTCCCTGTGGACGGGGGCTGGATGGGCCGCTGATTGTGTGGCGCTTGACCGACACATCAATGCCTACGGATAACCCGTCAGAATGAGCCGAACTGACCGTCCTCTCAGCGCAATTCTGGATGTTGCGCTGCGCTGGTTCTGACAGTTCGTCAACGGTCGGCAGTGGAGTCTGGAATCTCGGACAGGGAGTGACAGCACCGCGGGGCAAGGGGTTGCAGGTGAAGGGTTACCTTCATCAGATACAGCAGTCGCAGAGCCATACCTCAGGATCTAGCCTTGCCTGGCCCCGACCACAAGGCCCAAGTCAGCAGCGGTGGTTGAGTTTCGGGCACCCACAGAGAGCATCCCGCTCGCGGCCTGTCGGGTTATTGACGCCCGTGGTGACGGAGGATGCCTTGAATGTCGAGGAGCCATTGACGCAACGTCACATCATCGGGCGGAGCGATCCGCAGGCCGAGAACGCGAGTGGCTTCCTTCAGGTCGTCGTCGCTCGTGTTGACAGCGAGGAATCCGTCAACTTCCTGATCAACGGCCTCTTGGTCTTCCCGCGCCTCGATCGCGAGGTAGTCGTCGATCGCCTCTCCCCGGGACTGGTACTCCAGCGAGAAGTCCTGATGGAAGTAGGACGTCAACAGGTGTGAGAGAGCTGGAAAGCGGTGCCGCCATTCCCACGAAGTCTGCGGGCAGAAGCCGGCCTTGGGCGCGGGGCGCCTCAGCAGGAAGTTGCTCAGATGGTGTCGTACTACACGCAGGCACTCCTCAACACCGACGCCCTTGGGGGGCTCGATGTGAGGCAGGAGGTCAACGTCGTCGGCGATATCGTCGCTGAACAGACCGGCGGCGAGGAGGTCGTCGATCTCTCGCGCGGCGGCTTCCGCTCGCTCGGGTGCGAACGCTGCAGTACGCACATAGGAACTCAGCGCGGTGCCGGGTGTCTCCAGAGTGTCGTCGAAGGTGTGTCCAGTCGATTCGTAAGCGCGGAGCAGGTCGCGCAGTTCGCGGAAACGGTCGGTTGGCGTCGGCGTCATGGGATGCCTGTCCGGTGTGGTGTTCATGGGGTGGTGGGGTAGGAGGTCAGGACTCGGTAGCCCAGCGCAGCGGTCGGATCCTTCTTCAGCACCACGGTTGCGCCGGTGACCCATTCTGGGGCAGGCCGTTTCTGAAGTTGCTACGCGACAAACTCAACCCTGTGGCCTCGCCCAGGCCTACGGTGAAGTCTTTCTTGCCTGCGGGCTTCCCGTTGTTCAGCCACTCCTCGATTTCCTTCTGGTGCTTTAGAACAACGGCGTGGGTGTGCTTCTGGGCAGAGGCCTGGTCGACATAGCGTGAGGCATCGTCCAGGTTCGCATCCCCCCGAAGGCGGGCCCGGAGATCCTGCGTGCTGACCTCGACGTGCCGCTCCAGCGTGTGGGCGTGGCTCGTGGCCGTCCCCTTGCCTTCGTCGCCTGCCAGATCCGCTCCGTACTTCGGCCTGTACGCGCCCTTGCGCTTGCTGCGAGGCCAGGCGTTGGGCTCCCCGTCCCCTTTGATGAGAAGGCCGAGGTCCTCCAGGCTCGTCGTGGGGCGTTGGCCGTCGTGGCACGATCGCCTCTGCCCCCCGGGAACGGGCAGCAGCTTGCGGGCGACTTGGTGCAGCAGTGGGGCGATCACGCGGGCAGGGTTGCAGTACAGACCGCGCGATGGTCGCGACGTGCAGCTATTACTTTGTGAGCCCCACAGCATCGGGTGACGGCGTACAGGTGGCATGTCGAACACATGGCGCCGATTGGGCGGCTTCGGCCAGAGTCTGGTTCGGCCGGGTCTGTTGAGACTTGGTCATGGGGTGTGGGTGCGCTGGAGCGTGAGGACTTCGTGGGCCATGGCCAGGACGATGACATCGCCGTGCGCCGAGACCATATGTGCCGGCAGGGGGAGTGCGAGCGCCGCCACCACGCGGCTGGTGAGCAGGTCCCATACCCGCACCGAAGCGTCCTCGCTGGTGGTGATGGCATGAAGGCGATGGTCGATCTCCGTCACCGCCACCGCCTTCACCTCGTCGGTGTGGCCGGTGAGGACGGCACGTTCCGTGCCGGAGACCAGATCCCACAACCGCACTGTCCGGTCGTTGCCCGTGGTGACGGCGAAGGGAAGGTCGTGGAGCTGGGTCACCGCCACCGCGTTCACGCGACCGATGTGGCCGGTAAGGGCGGTGCGTTCGGTGTGGGAAGACAGATCCCACACCCGCACCGTCTCGCCGTCGGTGAAGAGGGCGTGGGGACGGTGGCCGATCTCGGTCACCGCGACCGAACCCACCCAACCCGATTGACCGCTGAGGGCGGCGCGTTCGGTGCCTGAAGCCAGATCCCACAACCGCACCGTCGCGTCATGGCCGGCGGTGACGGCGTGGGGGCGGTTGTCGGTCTCCGTCACCGCCATCGCCACCGCGAACGCCAAGCGGTCGTGGTCGGTGAGGGCGGCCCGTTCCGTGCCGGTGGTCAGGTCCCACAACCGCACCACGTCGTCGCCACCGATGAGCACGTGGGGACGGTTGTCGGTCTCCGTCACCACCAATGCGGTCACCAAGCGGTCGCGGTCGGTGAGGGCGGCCTGTTCGGTGCCAGTGGCCAGTTCGCGCACCCGCACCGTCCCGCCGTCGCCGGTGAGGACGTAGGGGGAGTCGTAGATCTCCGCCGTCGTCAGCGCGCTCACCCAACGGGTGTGGTTGCTGAGTGCGTCATGGTCGGTGCCTGAAGCCAGATCCCATACCCGCACCGTCTCGTCATCGCTGGAGGTGACGGCATGGAGGCGGTTGTCGAGCACGGTCACCGCCACCGCCGTCACACGGCCTGTGTGGCCGGTGAGGACAGTACGTTCAGAGCCAGAAACCAGATCCCATACCCGCACTGTCTTGTCATCGCTGGCGGTGACAGCGTGGAGGCGGTTGTCGATCTCCACCACCGCCACCGCGTTCACGCCGGCGAAGTGGCCGGCGAGGACGGCGCGTTCGGAGCCGGTGACCAGATCCCACACGCGTGCTGTCCCGTCGCCACCGGCGGTCAGAGCGTGCGGACGATTGTCGATCTCCGTCACCACTACCGCGTACACGCCGTGGAAGTGGCCGGTGAGAGCAAAGCGTTCGAAGCCGGAGACCAGATCCCACACCCGCACCGTCCCGTCATCCTGACCGACGAGAGCGTGAGGACGGTCGTCGAGCTCGACCATCGCCACTGCTGTCACCCTGCCGGTGTGACCGTAGAGGAAAGCGCGTTCGGTGTCGGAGGCCAGGTCACGCACCCGCACTGTCCCGTCCCTGCCGGCCGTGAGGATGTGGGAACGGCCCCCGATCTTCGACACCGCCAGCGCATCGACCCAATTGGTGTGGCCGGTGAACGCGGCGCGTTCGGAACCAGTGACCAGATCCCACACCCGCACCGTCCCGTCGCTGTGGCTCGTGAGGAAATGGGGACGGTTGTCGATCTCGGACTCCGCCACCGCGATCACGACGCCGGTGTGACCGGCGAGGACGGCGCGTTCGGTGCCGGAGGCCACATCCCACACGCGCACCGTCCCGTCCTCGCCGGCGGTGACGGCGTGGGGGCGGTTGTCGATCTCCACCACGGCTACACGGCTGACCCTGCCTGTGTGGCCGGTGAGAGTGGCCCGGTGCGCGGGGTGAACAAGGCTGCCCGTAGCCCAGAGTGGCGCCCATGGGCGGGTCCGAGCGAGTTCGGCGGCGAGCTGAGGGTACGCGTAGCGGGCCGCGTCGATCGCCAGGATGTCGCGGCGGGCGTCCGCAGGCAGCGGTGCGTGAGCGGCGGCCGAGGCGCGGTAGATGTCGGCGACGATGCGGTGCGTCGGGGCCGTCACTGTGTCCAGGGCGCGCAGCAGCGGGGCAGGGGCGGCGTGGACGAGGTACTCGGGGTCGGACAGCAACCCCGTCAGGACGCCGCCTGCAGCCGCGTGTGTTGCCGCGTGGTGGCGGATGTACGGGTGGGCCGCGGGCCAGTCGTTCACGCCGGTGGCAGGGTCTTTGTGGACCAGGGCGGTGAGGGTGCGGGCGATGGTGGCGTGGTCTTCGTGTTCGTGGCCGGTGCGGCGCAGGTGTTCGGCCATGGTCTCGTGGAAGAGGCGGTAGGCGGATCCGTCCGGGGTGGGCGTCTCGATGATGTAGGCGCCTGCGTGCCGGTGGAGCCAGTCGAGGTCGTCCTGGGAGCAGGGCAGGCCGGACAGCGCCTCGGCGAGGGGGGCCCAGAGCGTGGACCAGGGCAGGCCGGCGCCCTGGGCGTAGGCGAGGGGGCGCAGGAGGCGTTCGGCCTTGGGGCGGTCGGGGCCGAAGCGGTCGAGGTAGGCGGCGAAGGCTTCCTTGGCGTCGCTGGGGAGGCGCTCGCGCCAGTCGGGGCGACCGGTGTCGACGGTGATCTGCCCGTGGACGAGGGTGCGTGCCGTCATGCGGGCGACGAGGTAGGAGAACCGGGCTCGTTCGGCGATGCCGTCGGCGATCGTGGCGGCGAGGGCGGGGTCGTGGCGGTAGGGGGAGCGGCTGTCGGGGTCCTGGGCGTCTTCGAGGACGGCGCGGGCGTACGCGGTGATCTCGGCGCGGGTGATGTGTTCCGGCGCGTCGAGGTCGAGGACGTGTACGGCGTGGCCGAGGGAGGGGATCTGGGGGCGCCGGGTGCCGACGACGAGCCGTACCGCGGAGAGGGTGGAGAGGGGTTGGAGGAGTTCGCCGGCGATGCGTCGGCTTTCTTGGGTGTCGCCCGCGGTTCCGGCCTCGTCGAGGGAGTCCACGAGGACGGCGACGGGGTTGGTGCGGGCGGACAGTGCGGTCAGCACGGTGTCGCGGTCGGCGGGGGCGGGCAGGTGCAGGGCTGCGGCGAGGTCGGTCACCAGGTCGGCCAGGGAGGCCCGGCGGGCGTGCAGGGCGATCACGGAGGGATATGTCGGAGGTGGCAGCTGTTCGCCGCCGGAGGCATCCGGGACCGCGCGCGTCCTCGGAGTGTCGGGGTCGGTCAGGGTCAGGAGGCGTCCCAGTAGTGCCGACTTGCCTGAGCCGGGGTCGCCGGTGACGACGCGGGCCTTGCGGTCGTGGTCCGCGTCCGGGGCGGTGAGGAACGCGGCGAGGTCGGCCAGGGCGCGGGCGCGGCCGGTGAAGTAGTCGCCGCGTTCCCCGGCGTGTTCGAGGCCGCGGCTACGGGGATCGAAGTGCCCGGCGTGGCGGCGGCGCAGCAGGGCGAGGCCGGCCAGGTCGATGCCGTCGGCGGGCAGTCCGGGCAGGTAGAGGGGGCTGGGGAAGAAGGGGTCCTGGCCGTCGGTCTCGGTGGTGGTCAACCGGGCCTGCTGGCCGGGGCGGTGGGCTCTGAAGTGGTTGTTGACGCGTTCGGTGACCTCGCGCACGCTCACGTACTGCTGGGTGGCGCCGTGGCGGGGGTGGGCGAAGACGTCGGCGAGGGCGTCGACGAACACGTTCTCCCGCGCCCGGTCCCTGGCGCGGGCGGCCGCCAGGTGCCAGCGGTTGGCCCGCCCGCGGTGCAGGTCCGCCAGGTCGGCGGCGAGCCGGCTGATGTCCGCTGTGCCGGCCCCGGCGTAGCAGGTGTCGAGCATGACCAGCAGATGTCCGACCGGGCTCTTCACCAGCGGGCGGGCCAGGTCTTCGGCGGCCAGTGCCCGGGTCCAGCGGCCGGGCCTGGTGTCGTTGCAGAGTAGGTAGTGGCGGTCCTCCTCGTGGACGCCGTGTCCGGCGAAGTACACGACGACGACGTCGTCCGGTCCCAGGGACGTCTCCAGGGTCCAGTCCTCGATGCCCTCGGCGAGCGCGTCCCGGGTCGGGTCGGTGGCCAGGTCGGTGAGGACGGGGGTGTATCCCATCGGCTCGAGCAGCTCCCGTACGCGGCGCACGTCCGCCGGGACGCCGGGCAGGCCGTCGATGCCCGGATGCCGGAACGTGCCGACACCGGCCGCGATCAGGAACCGGCGCCCCGACACGGCGTGTTCGGGGTCTGCGGCGGGTGCGGCGGATGTCATGCGTGCGGCTCCCGCAGCCCGGCGGCGACGGCGGTCCCGGTCTTCGGCGCAGTCAGATAGCGCTCGAAGTCGTGCATCCGCACCCCGTTGGTGATCGTCCGGTCGGCCACGTCGTTGCCGGGTCCGGACGCGAACCGCGGGGCCAGCGCGCCAACCAGCGCGACGATGTCACCCGGATCGGCGACGTTCGTCCACCGCACCACCCCGCCGGGCCACGCCCCACGGCCCTCCACCGGCAGCGGGCTCAGCCTCCGGTGGATCACCGGCAGACCCAGCGGGGAGCCCACCGTCACCAGATCCGTCACCGGCCAGTCGGGGTTCTCGCACAGCGCCTCGTACGCGACGACCGAACCCAGTGAATGCGCCACGACGACCCGGGTGTCGGGGCCGATCTCGGCCGCGACCGCCGCGCGGGCGGCCTGCCACACCGGCGGCTCGTCCAGATACCGGCGCACCTGCTTCAACTCACCGATCAGCATCCGCTCCGACACCGGCTGGAAGAACCGGGCCTCCGTCAGAGCGTTCAGCCGCTCACGCACCCACCGGGAGAGCAGCAGCCGGGACGCGGCGTACCCGCCGGGCCCTCGCGTCCCCTCCTCATCGACGGGCGGCACCGCGTCGTCGATCTCCACCGCCCGGCGCCACCATGCTTCGAGGAGTTCGGCCTCCAGACCGTCCTCCACATCGCGCTCGTCCCACGCAGGGAGACCACCCGACCGCGTCCCGGGCTCGACGAAGCAGTTCCCGTAGAACGCGCACGCCACGTCCTCCGGCAGGAGTGCCGTCCCTGTGGCCAGCTTCACCCCGTCACGGAGCGCGGCACCCAGACGCAACGACAACAGCTCCGGCCCCTCGAACTGCTGAGCCACTCCGTGCACCAGCACCACCCGCGCCACAACAGCCCTCCCCCGAGTCCGTGCCCAACCACTCCCTCAGAGTAGGGGGCAAGACCGCACCGTTCGCCGGTTGATCGCGAATCCAACTGGGATCTGCGTCCACACATCGAGTGATTTCTGCACACGGTATGGGCTGCTGTCGTTCATGGGGCTGCGGCCGCGACAGCGGGAGCAGTGAGAGTCATCGAGTCCGTTGTCTGGCCTGCGGGGGAGCTCTACTCCCAGCAGGCCAGCGACTGGACCCCGGGCGCCACCGGCCGGGCCCTGCTCCCGATGCCGTCGGCACAGTCCTGGCCCCCTCGCCCTCTATCGGCCGCTGTCCAAGCGCTTCGGGCACCCGGTCATGCTCGTCACCGGCTTCGTCGCGCTACTGCTCGGCGCGCTCGCCCTGTACGGCACTGACGCCTCGACGCCGTACGCGCGTATCGCCGTCGGTGCCTTCCTCGTCGGCGCCGGATCCACACTTCCTGCCCTCCGCGGCCGCCTCGATCGTGCCCTCCAGTACCCCCCGGCGAACAGGCAGGACTCGCCTCCGGCGTGCAGAACACGCTCCGCAAGAGCGGCGTACTCGTCTCCGTCGCCATCTTCGGCTCGGTCCTCAGCACCTCCGACCTCGTCGGGCGGGGTGGGCGTGGCCCTCGCGGTCATGGCGGTGAGGGCCCTGCTCGGCATCGGCGGCCGGCTGATCGCCATCCGTAATGACCGCATGGCGAGACGATCTATCTCAGATAATGGAGAAGGTGTCATGGTGGTTGTATCGACCACCGATAACTCGGCGGCTTCGTCGGAGCGCTCCTGATGCCTGTCATCAGGGCTGGCGGAGAGTACTAAGAGAGGACCCCCATATGCGGCGCTGGCTGATCCTTGCGCTGGGCACCGGGGCGCAGACCGTCGCCTGTGTCTTCGTCTACGGACTGCCCTACATGTCCGACGAGCTGCGCCACGACAGCTCCCTGAGTCTCAGCCAGGTCGGCCTTGTCGTCGCCTGCCCCACCGCGGGCCTGGTCCTCGCCCTCGTCGCCTGGGGCGCACTCGCCGACCGCATCGGCGAACGCATCGTCATCACGGCGGGCCTGACGGCGACCGCGGTACTCCTCGCCCTGGGCACCCAGGTCAACGGCCTGGTCCCACTCGGCCTCCTCTTCGCCCTGTCCGGGGCGGCCAGCGCCTCCGTGTACGCAGCCAGCGGGCGCCTGGTGATGGGGTGGTTCTCCGCCGAGGAACGCGGCCTGGCGATGGGCATCCGGCAGACGTCGACGCCGCTGGGCATGGGCGTCGCGGCGCTGTGCATCCCCGCACTCTCACAATCCTTCGGGATACCGGGCCCGGGCGTCTTCTGCGCCGCGCTGTGCGCCCTGTTCGCCCTCCTGGTGGCAACCCTGACAGTCAATCCCCCTCAGGCGAAGCCGACTTCGGACACCAAATCCGAGGAACAGTCCGGCACCCCGTACCGCAACCCTTCACTGTGGCGCATCCACGGCGCCAGCGCCCTGCTGTGCGTACCCCAGTTCACGGCAAGCGCCTTCGCCCTGGTCTTCCTGGTGGACGTACGTGGTTACGGTGCCGTCGCGGCCGGCCAGCTCATCGCCCTCGCCCAGGTCCTCGGCGCCCTCTCCCGCGTGGTGGCAGGCCGTTGGTCGGACCGCGTCGCCAGCCGGGTGCGTCCCATGCGCCAACTGGCCTACGCCACAGCCGCGGTGCTCGCCTTGACCGCACTCTGCGCGCTGTGGCCCTCGCCGGCCTCGGATGCCCTGCTGATCATCGCCTGCGGCATCACGGCCAGTACCAACGGCCTGGCCTTCACCGCGGTCGCGGAACTCGCGGGCCGCTCCTGGTCGGGCCGTGCCATGGGTGTCCAGAACACCGGCCAGAACCTGGCCGCTTCTCTGACTCCACCTCTGCTCGGTGCCCTGATCGGTGCCGCCGGCTACGCCGCAGGCTTCGGCTTGGCGGCGGTGATAGCGGGCATCGCGGCGCTGGCCGTGCCGGTGCCACGGCTCGGACGTACGGCCGAGGCTTCGGCTGAGACTCAGCAGGGGGTAATGACCGGGACTTAACCGTTCGCCACGAGGGGCGGCTTGTCGTCCAGGTGTCTGCCGGGGCTGGGCTGGTCGATAGCGCTGCACGCAAGAAGAAGGGGTGTGCCCGATGGGGCTGGTCAGCGGGCAGCAGATGGACGCGGACGTCGACTTCTACGCATTGTGGCCGGAGGATGCGGACGGCACGAGTGAACGGGACCAAGCCGGAGGACGGCGCCCCGTTCGGCGCCGCACGCGACGGGCGAGTCCATCTGCAAAGCGGCGGCCACGCCACACCCCGGCCTTGTCGGTGGAGGTGTGGGATGACCGGCCGCCTGCGGAAACGGCGGGCTGCGGGAGGTACAGGGTGAGGCGGGCTGACGGCTACGGATCACTACCAGGGCAGCTGCCGCCACCGCCGCCGGTAGGTGCCGCTCCGCCCTGCCCCGCCGGATTCCGCTGGTAGAGCCGTTGAATGTCGTGCGCGGTGACGATCCCGCCGAGGCGGCCGCCGTCCACGACCAGGATGGGCAGTCCGGCGCCGGCGACGAGGCGCTCCAGGACGGCGGTCAGCAACTCGTCGGATGCGGCGAGCGTGCACTTGGACAGTGGGGTCGCCAGGTCTCGTACCCGCAGTGCCTGCTGCCGCCCGGACGGCACGGCAGTCAGCCTGCGTAGTTGCACGACCCCGCTGGGGCGGCCCTCGAAGTCCACCAGCGCCAGCACCGAATGTCGCGTCTGAGCCGCCACGTCGGCAAGAAAGCGGTCCACGGTCAGCCACTCGGGACCGGTGACCACCGGGCTGGTCATCGCCTGAGTCACCCGCAGGCCGCGCACGGCCATGGACAGCTGGGCCCACCGCCGTTCGGCCGTGGCGGTGACCGCCACGAACACGCCGATGACCATCAGCCACAGTCCGCCCGACGCACCCCGCGCGAACGCCAGCCAGCCCAGCACGGCCAGCGCCATGCCGATGACCTGTCCGCTGCGCCCCGCCGCCAGCTGGGCCCGCTCCCGGTCCCGCGTACGCCACCACAACACGGCCTGGAGCACCCGGCCCCCGTCCAGCGGCGTGGCCGGCAACAGGTTGAAGACGCCCAGCAGCACGTTCATGCCACCCAGCCAGGCCAGCACGGCGACCGGCATCCGCCAGCCCAGCACCGCATGGACCCCCACCGCGCCTGCGATGGTGGCTCCGCCGAGCAGGAGGCTGGCCAGCGGACCGCTGACGGCGACCGCGAACGCCGCCCGCGCCGTCGTCGGCCGGTCCATCCTGGTCATTCCACCGAGCGCCCACAGCGTCACGTCCCGCACCGGTATCCCGGCTCGGCGGGCCGCCAGCGCATGCGCCGCCTCATGCACGACCAGACTCGCCAGCAACAACAGAGCACCGACCACCCCGGCGACCGCGTACGCCACCGGCGCCCAGCCCGGCGCGTACACGGGCAGGGTCCGGCCGGCCAGACCGTACGCGAAGAGAAGCATGATCAACGGCACGCTCCAGTGCGCCCGCACCGCCACTCCCCACACACTCCCGATCCGGATCAAACCCTTCATCGCCATCACCCGCGACAGGAGACAGGTACCGCAGCCCCGACCACAGTCCGGGCTCCCTTCCATGGTCCGTCCGGCACCCGACAACCGGAAGCCTGTGAGCGGTCGGCCGTGTCCCCCTCAGCCGAGGGCGATGTCGACGCTCCAGGGGATCAGTCGTTCCGGCATGCGCGATCGCGCGGTATCGACCATGAGGACGCGGGCTTCGTGGCCCTGCACGACGTGACCCCGCTCAGCGCCATGTACGGGATCGTCGCCGGGGCCGCGCACGCCTTCGCCCTGTACGACGCTCGGCCGTGGCAGCGCGGCTGACTACCTCGTCAGACCCGCGTCGTCCGGCCGGCCGTAGGCGGTGCGCGGCGGATCGGGAAGGGCGCCCACCGCCGCCAGGTCCCGGTCTGCGGCGTGCATGAGCTGACCGGCCAGGTCGCGCATCGCCCGGCTTGCCGCGAGCTCGTCCCCGATCGCGGGGATTTCCACGTCCTGGGGATTGCAGCGCGCCTTGCCGTGTCCGACCATCTGCGTCTTCCCGTTGGCGAGCACTGCCCGGGCTCTGGTGACGCCGTCCTCCTCGGTCAAGTAGACGCCGACCTTCCACTCCTCGGCGTGTGTCATGACGTGCCTCCTCAGGCTCCGGTCGCGCCGATTCCAGCAGTTTCCAGAATCCCTCCGTGTGGGCTCATTCAGCTATTTCCTCACGATCCGTTACGGATATCTCCATTTCTCACGGGTAGGGGTCGGGCATGCCCATGCTCGTCGGAACCTCGGGGTGGCAGTACGAGGACTGGCGCGGCGCTCTCTACCCGTCCGGCCTGCCGCAGCGGTTGTGGCTGGAGGAGTACGCCCGGCGATTCGCGACCGTCGAGAACAACAACGCCTTCTACCGGCTTCCGACGAAGGAGATCTTCGGGTCTTGGCGGGAACGGACGCCTGAGGGGTTCGTCATGGCGGTCAAGGCCAGCCGCTATCTGACCCATATGAAGCGGCTGCACGACCCCGAGGAGCCGGTGCACCGTCTGCTGGACCGTGCCGAGGGCCTTGGTGCCCGCCTGGGGCCCGTACTGCTGCAATTGCCGCCCCACCTCCGGGAGGACGTCGGGGCGCTGGATGCGTGCCTGGGCTGCTTTCCGAGCACGGTTCGGGTAGCTGTTGAACTGCGGCACACCTCGTGGTGGGACGCAGGGCGGGAGCTTCGGGCGGTGCTGGAGCGGCACGGCAGCGCGCTGTGCTGGGCGGACCGGGGATCACGGCCGGTGACGCCCCTGTGGCGTACCGCGTCCTGGGGGTACGTGCGCTTCCACGGCGGCATCGCCCAGCCGCCGCCCCGCTATGGCCGGCAGGCATTGAAGTCCTGGGCCGGACGCATCGCCGACGCCTGGCCGGACCGGGACGACGTGTACGTGTACTTCAACAACGACATGGGCGGTGCGGCCGTCGTCGACGCCACGAGGTTCGCCCGGGCAGCGGCCACACTGGGCCGGACAGTGAGCCGGACGCCGTCGGCCCTCATGGGCTTATGCCGCCGGAGCCTGTTTGGACGGGCGACCCGTCGACGCCGAGGGTGAGGATGCCGTCCGGGGCGTACCCGGCACTACGGCTGCATGCACCAGACGACGAAGCTGACTGCTGTGCTGCGCCGCACCCATGACACGACGCCTCGATGAGCCGTCGGGGAGCACCGGGTGCGTCGCTGGCCTGTCCGGGCGTGATGGAGGAAGGGCAGGGGGCTGCAGCGGCCTCGGCGGCGAGGTGGGTTTTGGGTGTCAGCCCGTCGCGGGACCGTCCGAGGCAGGGTCGTACGGCTCGCCGGTCGGGGCCCCTTCTGACGGGCCCCGACCGGCGTGTTGTTGAGCGCGGACGATGGTGGAGCCGATTACGACGGCCCGGCCGAGGTCGCCTTCGGCGTGCGGTCACAACAGCGGTCAGGATTAACGCTTGCGGGAACGATCGCATTCCGGCAACCCGGTTCGGTGCTCCCCGGTCACCCGCCCAGCAGCCCGTCCAGTACCTCCCGCGCCTCGCGCGTGTCCCGGTGCTTCTCGCCCAGGACCCGGGCACGGTCGGCGACGACCTCGCGGAGCAAGGCCACCGCCGGTTCCACCTCTTCCAGCCGCGCCAGGGTCCGGGCCCGACCGAACCTCGTCGTGATGACCTCCGGGTGCTTGGGGTTGGCGTAGCGCGCCAGCCGCTGCTCCAGCAGGACGTCCAGTTCGGCGAGCGCCGTGACCGGGTCGCCGAGCTCGGCCTTCAGCATGGCGATGTTGTAGCGGGTAATCATGGCGGCTGGGTGAGTGTCGCCGAGCACCTCCGTCTGGTCGCGGAGCACCTCCTCGTGTAGCGGCAGCGCGCCCGCGGCGTCGCCCAGCTCCCACGTGAACCGCGCGGTGTTGAGCCGGACCAGGAAGGTGTTCGGGTGGTACGCGCCGCGGACCCGGGTGACGAGCGGCAGCAGCTCGCCGTAGCCGTCAAGCGCCTCCTGGAGGCGCCCCGAATCGCCCAGGAACCTGCAGATGTTCATCCGGCTGAACACCACCTGCTCGTGCTCCTCACCGAACACCTTGATCCGGTCCCGCAGGAGCTCGGCGTGCAGCTCCAGGGCCTGGTCGTAGCGGCCCAGCATGCCGTGCCAGTACGCGATGTAGTGCCGCTCCTCCAGGACGGCCACGTCCGTCGGGCTCAGCGCATGTTCCAGGTCGGGCAGCAGCTCCTCGTGCAGCCGCAGCCCCTCCTCCCGGGCGCCGCCGCGACCCGTCCAGTACGCGATGTGGTGCCGGGTGTCCAGGGTGTGCGGGTCGTCGGGGCCGAGGAGGCGCTCCTGGTCGGCGAGTACCTGCCGGTGCAGGGCCACGGCCTCGGCGAAATCACCCGTCTCGCCGGTCGCATACGCGATGCGGGAGCGGGTCTCGAGCAGCTCGGGATCGTCTGCGTCGAGCACCCGCAGCTGGTCCGGCAGCAGTTCCCGGTACAGCTCGCGGGCCCGCCCGTATGCCCCGGACTTGCTCGTCCAGTACGCAGTGCGGGCCCGGGCGCGCAGGGTCGCCGGAGCGTCCGCGCCGAGGCGCTCCTCGAGGCGCTCGGCCCAGCTCGCCCAGCGGGCCCGGTTCACCGTCGCCTCCGGTGCGGCGCGCAGCTCCAGGCTCGCCAGGAGCCGCTCGTACAGCGCCGCGACGGCGTTCTCATCGGGCTCGGCGAGAGCCACCTGCCACATGTGCTCGGGCTCGGCCTGCTCGGCGTAGCGATGCAGAGGGTCGTCGGGCGTGTGCTGTTCCATGGGAGCCATGATCTCCAGCGCATCGCAGAGCGCGCGATGCCCCTCCACCAGGTCCTGCTCCTCCGCCACGTACTCGATGAGGGACGGGTGGTACATGCCGAGCAGTTCGGTGCCCGACGGGTCGGGCACGCGGACGATGAAACCGTCGAGGAGACGTAGCACCAGGCCGACCGCCTCCTCGTCGGCCGGGCCGCCGAGTTCGCCGGCCGCCCGGGCGAGCAGGGGCCGGGGCAGGGTCATGCCGGGGCCGGAGCCGGCGACGACGAGCATGACCGGGTCGAGCCAGGCGGAGGCGCCGTGCGGGGAGGCCTGGTTCCGCAGCGGGATCAGCGCTTTGTCGTAGGCGTCCGCAAGTCCCTCACCGACCTCGGACGCCTCGGACGGGCCGAAATGGGCCAGTACCTTCGTGAGCTGCCAGTTCCCGTCCCGCCGGGCGAGGATCACCCGCTGGGCGTCCTCCGATACCCGCCGGGCCCGCAGATAGGCGCGCACGTTCCGGTCGTCGGGCACCGGGACCGGCAGCTGACGCCAGTCCTCGGGCAGTGCCACCCACTCCTGGACCGTGGTCACCACGCCGAACCACTCCGGTGCTGCGTCCCGCAGCGCTGCGAGCTCCGTGAACAGTGCGGCGCGGCTCGTCGGGTCCTTCACCTGGTCGAGGCCGTCGACGACCACGCGCACCGGCTCGTGCGGATCCATCAGGCCGAGCGGTCCTGCCACCTCCGCCACCGTGCTCGGCAGCAGCACGCGCTGCGCCTGGGGGACGCGTGCCCGGTACGCCGTACGCGCGGTGTCGAAACCCGGCAGGTACCTGCGGAGCTGACGGGTCATCTGCTGGACGGCCGTCCCCGACGTCCACGCGGCGTCGCTGAGTCGCACGACGGCGCACACCGTCGCGGCGGTGTCCGCCTCGTCCTCGGGCAGCAGCTCGGGGCGGGCGAGCGCGGTGGCGATCGTCGTCTTGCCCGTGCCCATCGCGCCGACCACCGCTACGAGCCGGTTCAGGCGGACGAGCCGGGCGATGCGGGCCAGTTCTGCGGGCGACTGGAAGTGGCGCAGAGCGGGCACCAGGACCTGCTGGTCGGGAGAACCAGCCAGCACGCTCAGCTTGTGGTCGTGTGCCACGTTGCGGGCGATCCACGCCTCCGACGGGGCCTGGCGCGAGCCCGTTCCCCCGTTGAACGAGACCGCCTGCGGAATCTGACGCTGGAGCAGAGTCTGGACCCTCAAACGTACCGCCTTCGTCTCCAGGAACGGTTCGAGCCGGATGTCCCCGTGGCGGACGAGCCGGGTGAGGACCCGAGAGAACTGCAGGTCGTAGGAGACCCGGTCGTTGGAGGAGGTCAGCACCTCGACCGTGCGGCCGGCCTGCATGGCGGACCTGACCCAGCCCTCGACCGCAGCCAGGAGGGCGTGGCCGGAGAAGCACCCGTCGACCACGAGGGTCAACTCCGGCACGCCGCCGTACCGCTTGGTCATCCGGCCGACCTCGCCGGGCAGATCGAAGGCCGTCTCCGGGCCGGGCGCGGCCGGTGTGGAGCTGATGGGGAAGAGGAAATCGCCCCCCTCGGGGCGAAACCCGTGGCCGAGGAATCCGAGTAGCAGGGAGGCACGCGCCGCCTGCGCCTCCCGGAACGCCTCCTCCACGGCATGCGCCACCTCGGACACCGTCCGCGGGTTCAGCAGCAGCCCGTCACCGTGCGCGGGTGCGTACGCACCACGCTTCGGGTCCAATAACAGCTCCGTCAACTCGCGTGCGTTCAGCTCTAGTTGGATCAGCTTGTCCTCTTCCTTCTTCTCGCGGACGTCCCAGTGGGAAGCGATTACCAGCGTTCTGCGCTCGGCTGTCATGCGCGCATTATGGTGTGCCCGGGCATGGGGAACCGCCGCCCCGGCCCTACGCGTTGGGCTGGCGAACGGCGGCAGCGCGGGCGAAAGGGAGACGCATGGCAGAGCTGGTCATGGTGCACGGCATCGGACCCGAGCACGAGACCGAGCAGCGGCTGCGGGAGGACTGGACGCGAACCCTCGCACGCACGCTGCGGGACAACGGCCACGCTGACGCGGCTGACCGCCTTGACGGCGGGGCGGTGACCATCGACATGGCCTACTACCGCCACCTGTACCAGGATTACGTGCCCCACGACGACTTCGACGTACGGCTGCCCGCCCCGATCGCGGCCACCGGCGAGGAGGTCGCCCGGGACATCATCGACAACATCCGCCGACACGCCTCCGACCCCCAAGACAGCGACGAGGCCGCGGAAGCCCTGGAGGAGCTGACCGTCGATGTCGGCCCCGAGCAGGGGCCGTTGGAGCCGCTGCGCATGTTCATTTCGATGATGGGGCGGCTCGGCCCCATCGCCCGCTCCGGATTCGCCGCGCTCACCAGCACCGGCGCGTTCCACCTCGGGCAGGTGGCCGCCTACCTGGACGACGAGCGGGTCCGGGAAAGCGCGATCGAGGCTGTGCTGTCCCGAGTGACCCCCGACACCAAGGCCGTCCTTGCCCATTCACTCGGCACCATTGTCGCCTACGAGGCGCTGCACCGGCTCGACCAGCCGCTGCCGCTACTCGTCACCTTCGGATCGCCGCTCGGGCTGCGCTCGATCATCCGCGGGCGGCTGCGCCCGCAGCCGCTGCGCTCTCCGGCCCACCTCAAGCGCTGGGTGAACGTCGCCGACCGCGACGACTTCATCGTCGCCACGCTGAAGCTGCGGAAGCTCTTCCCCGAGGACGACGCCGTGCTCGAGCGCACCCGGCGGGTCAGCAACCGGGACTTCGACCCGCACGCGGCGACGGAGTACCTCAGCCGCTGGGAGACGGTGGAGCCGGTCGCCGAGATGCTCTGAGCTGTCGGGCGCCGGTTCGACGGGGCTGGCGCCTCAGGGCCTGATCCAGAAGACCGACGCTGGACGGACAGGGAAATCTCCAAGCCGCGCTACAGCCCGAACACATTCGACGGGCTGGATCTCTCCGCCTGAACTCTGGGACGCAGGGGCTCACCCGGGCTGTCGGCCCTGTGCGTGCCGAAGAGTAGGTCCATGCAGGTCACGCAGCATGTAGGTAGTTGTAGAGGACGCCGTCGACGCGGTTGTGTCGGCCTATGCGAAGGCTGGCGATTCGCTCAGGTCCGAGCGGCTCCGTACAGCGCGGCCTGCCGGACCTCATGTCACGGGCGCCGTCGATCATGTCCTGGAGCCGGCCGTGTGGCCGGTCGGCGGGCTCATAGCGGACCCGGTGGTGACGATCGACAGTGGCACCGAAGGATCGTCCCAGCCGCAGTGGAGGCCGGTGCCTCGCGCGGAGAGGCTGCAGGCTGGAACCAGAATCGTAATTCCGAGCGGGGCGGGGTCGGCGATGGGAACCGGGACTTGCAGGCTCAGTAAGCCGACAGCACCTCAGTGGCAGTCGGCTTTAGTTTCAAATGAGACCGTATCGAACGAATAGATGGCTGTAATGTGGCCTCATGGCCGCCGACGTTCCTCCTGAGACCAGTCCCGCACGCGTCACCGACCGCCCTGGGGACGCCTCACCTTTCGCTCTTGGCCTGTTGCTGCGCCGGGCGCACTGGCGCGCGGCCGCGGTGATGGAGGAGGCGCTTCGGCCGCTGGGTATCGAGTTGCGGCATTTCGCCGTGCTGATCGTGCTGGTCGACCGTGGGGCCACGGTGCAGCGGGACTTGGTGGCGGCGACAGGGTCGGACAAGGCGGGAATCATGCGGGTCGTGGACGACCTGGAGCGTCGAGGGCTGGCCGTACGCAAGGCCGTTCCGGGGGACCGGCGGGTGCGGGCAGTGGAGATCACGCCTCAGGGGCTCGAGCTCTTCGATGCAGCCCATGTGGCGGCGGAGCCGCTGGCTGAACGCCTGGTGGCCGAATTGCGGTCCGGTGAGCCCGAGCAGCTGACGGACCTGCTGACCCGGTTCACCTATCCCGCAGGCGGAGGAGCGTAAGCGCACCCGTGCACCGGTCGCCTGTCGGGTGGGCGCGCGTTTCATGCGCCGTTCGATGCTGCTTTCGCGGCGAACCCGGCCGTAGGTGCTGCGGCCCTGGCCGTGGGCGGCTGTCAGGGCCGCAGTACCCACGGGGGTCGAGTTGGCACGGCCATCGCGCCGCATACCTGGCGGGCCGGCGGAACGTGTTCTCCTTTCTCGCCCGCATCGTCGTCGTCTCTCCCGATGCGAGGCACACCTCCAGGGGCGAATGCCGCACCCCCCAAGGCGGGGCCACCTGCGGCCAGGGGTGGAGTGCCACCGCTGCCCGCAGCGAGGGCTCGGGCGAAGAGGGCGCCGTGTGACGTCCCGGGGCGAGGCGTCACACGGCGTCCAGGGCCGGGGGACTATGCGGCCAGGCGCTCAGCGAGTTCCTTGGCCTTGAGGGTTGCATCCTCGAAGGCGCGCTTGCGGGAAACCTCGTAGAGGGGGACCAGCTCGGACATGGCCGGGTTGGTGGGGGCCATGGTGAGTTCCGGGACGATGAAGTCGAGGTCCAGGCCGAGGGTTCCCTTGAGGACGGCCTCCAGGTAGTTCTGCACGAACTCGTAGCCTTCGCGCGGGGTGCCCGGCGCGTACGAGCCGCCACGGCTGGCGACGACGATGACGGGGGTGCCCTGGGCGGAGGGGGCCTCGCCCGCGGTGCGGCCCAGCAGCAGCACGTTGTCCAGCCACGCCTTGAGGGTCGACGGGATCGAGAAGTTGTACATCGGGGCGCCTATCAGGATGGCGTCCGCCTGCTCCAGTTCTTCGATGAGCACCGCGCGCGTGGCGAACGCGGCGGACTGTTCGGGGGTGCGCTCGGACGGTGCGGCGTACCCGGCGGACCAAGCGGCGGCGGTGATGTGCGGGACCGGGTCGGCGGCGAGGTCGCGGTAGATCACCGTGCCCTGGGGGTGCTGCTCCTGCCAGGTCTCGCGGAAGGCGGCCGTGAGCGAACGGGACGAGGACGCCTCGCCGGTGAGCACGGACGAGTCGATGTGCAGCAGTGTGGCCATGGGTTTCTCCAATGTGCGGTGTGCCGGGCGGGTTCATGCGCGGCACTAGTTTCACTCAAGACTGTATCGAATGATACTATCGTGATCGTAACGGAGACAGTCACGTCGAGCGGAACGGGAGTCGGGCGATCATGGACGTCTACGAGGCGGTCACCAGCCGACGGGCGGTGCGCGGATTCACCGACCAGCCCGTTCCGAGAGGGGTGCTGGAGCGCGTGTTGTCCGCCGCGGCCTGGGCGCCATCCGGATCAAACCTTCAGCCGTGGCACGCCTACGTGCTGACCGGCGGGCCGCTGGCCGAGCTCAAGAAGCGCGCCGGCGAGCGCCTGGCCACGGGCGACCCCTGGGACGAGTCGGAGTACGAGCAGTACCCGTCCGCACTGAAGTCCCCGTATCGCGAGCGCCGATCCGCGTTCGGTGAGCAGCGCTACGGCGCGCTCGGCATTGCGCGCGAGGACATCGAGGCGCGCCAGCGGGCCTCTTCCGCGAACTGGGACTGTTTCGGCGCACCCGCGGCCCTGTTCTGCTACATCGACCGCGATCTGGGCGCGCCCCAGTGGTCCGATGTCGGCATGTATCTGCAGACCGTGATGCTGCTGCTCCGCGCCGAAGGGCTGCACAGCTGTCCGCAGATGGCGTGGGCGAAGTTCCACAGGAGCGTCGCGGAGGTCCTGTCACCCCCGGACGAGTTGATGCTCTTCTGTGGCATGTCGATCGGGTTCGAGGACGTCGCGGCGGATCGCACGCGGACGGGTCGGGCGCCGCTCGGCGAGACGGTCACGTTCGTCGGTGACTGACATCCCCGGCTCCCGGTCGGCAAGGGCGCGTGTCCATGTCGCGCCCGCATGACCACTCATGTTCCATATTGCGCAGATATTCCCGAGGAAAGGCATGCCATGAAGATCGCAGTCATCGGCGGTACCGGGCTGATCGGGTCCCAGGTCGTCAAGAACCTGAACGCCGCCGGTCACGAGGCGGTACCGCACTCGAAGTCCACCGGCATCGACGTTCTCACCGGCCAGGGACTGGACGAGGCGGTGGCGGGAGCCGACGTCGTCGTCAACCTGACGAACTCCCCCACCTTCGACGAGGCCTCCCCGGCCTTCTTCCAGACCTCGATGGACAACCTTCTCGCCGCGGCCCACAAGGGCGGCGTCGGTCACTTCGTCATCCTCTCGATCGTCGGCACGGACCAGGTGCCGGAGCTGGACTACTACCGGGCCAAGGCACTTCAGGAGACCGTCCTCGCGGCCGGGCCGATCCCGTACTCGATCGTCCGGGCCACGCAGTTCATGGAGTTCATGGACGCCGTCCTGTCCTGGACCACCGACGGCGACACCGTCCGGCTGCCCGCCACGCCCATCCAGCCGATCGCCGCCAAGGACGTGGCCGCCGCGGTCGCGGAGGTCGCGGTGGGGACCCCGCTGAACGGCATCCGCAACATCGCCGGCCCCGAAGTCTTCACCCTGGACGAGCTGGGCCGGATCACGCTGTCCCACAAGGGCGACAACCGCACTGTCGTCAACGACCCCACCGCCGGAATGTTCGCCGTCGTCAAGGGCGACGTCCTCACGGACAAGGGCGCCGACCTCGCCCCCACCCGCTACACCGACTGGCTCTCCTGACCCACTCCCGCCTCTCGGCGGCACAGAACCTCTGGCGCGCCCTGGACCACGGCATCGGTAAACAATGTTCATGGCGGCCCAGAGGCGGTGCTCCGCGCGTGACAGTGTGTGACACCGGTCCGGCCGCCCTCATGTCCGGGCGGCCGGGCGCGCCCCCCACCGCCGACATGGACACCGCGTCCACCCCGCCGAAGACCACGGCCACCGCGATCAGCAGCCACCGGCTGGGTGAGGCTGCAGGACCGTCACAGCCGCGGCGAGGATCACGAGGCAGCGTCGCGCATCGCTGGTGCTGGCAACCCGGCCTGCCCCGAACAGGTCGGCCACCAGCACTGTTGCCCGCGCCATCCACCTGAGGCCGTCGCCGTCGTCGCGGGAATGACGTCTTGAGGTCTTCACGGAAGGGGCGCGCATGTGGCGGCCCCTGGTTCGCCTGAAAATGGAAGTACCCGATCGGGGGGCCATCGGCGGAAGGGCTTCTGATGAACCCGAGGACCGAGTTGCAGGCTCTGATCATTGGTGGGTCGGTCGGGGGCCTCGCCGCAGCCCACGAGATGCGCTCGGTCGGGGCCGAAGCCGCTGTGTACGAGCGCTCTGCGGGCAGGATGGAGGCCCGCGGAGCGGGGATCGTCATGCAGCCCGAGGTGGAGGCCCTGCTGGTCCGCTTGGGAATGTCCGCACAATCGGTGAGCGTGGAACTGCGTGAACGCCAGCAGCTCGACCCAGCTGGCAGAACCACCCGGTATGCGGCGCCCCAGCTGATGACTTCTTGGGACACCCTCTATCGGGCGCTGCGGGACCCCCTTTCCGACGTCTGCTACCGCCTGGACAGTGCTCTGAGGCGGGTTCGGGTGGAGGGTTCCGAGGTCACGGCCGAGTTCGCCGACGGGTACACGGCGCGGGGCAACTTCCTGGTGGGCGCGGACGGAATCGGCTCGGCGACGCGTCGGCTGCTCAATCCTGCTGCGCTGCCCGCGTACGCGGGGTACGTGGCCTGGCGGGGCCTGGAGCAGGAATCGGCTCTGCCTCAGGAACTGCTGGAGCTGCTGGTCGGGCGGTTCACGTTCTTCGGCTCGGACGGTCTGCAGATGCTCTGCTATGTCGTCCCGGGCCCGGACGGCGAACTGGGGGAGGGGGCCAGGCGCGTCAACTGGGTCTGGTACACAAACGTGCCCGAGCACAGCCTGCCGCGGCTGCTCGAGGGCCGTTCAGGGACGACGTTCACGACTTTCCTGCCGCCCGGGCAGCTTGTGCCGGAGATCGCCGCCGAGCTCGTCGCCACGGCGGAGGCGTCTCTGCCGCCGCAGTTCGCAGAACTCGTACGGCGCTCGGAGGTGTTCATGCAACCTGTCTTCGACGTTCGGCCTCACCAGATGGTCGCCGACCATGCGGCTTTGATCGGCGATGCCGCCGGAACCGTGCGCCCGCACACGGCCGCCGGGACCTCCAAGGCCTTCGGCGACGCGGCCACTCTTGCGGCTGCCTTGCGTGGATGGACACCGGACCAGGACCTTCCGGCCGGGCGGCTTGCGGTCTGGGAAGGGGAACGGCTCTCCCATCTGCTCGCCCTGTCACGTGCCGGTATCGAACTGGCCAACCGATCATCGCTCGGGACGGCCGACGGCCGCCGCTTCTTCGCCTCGGCCTGAGCTGAGCCATCGGCGCCCCATCCGCGATGCGCCCTGACGGGCTCACCGGCCTGCGCCTCGGAGAGTGTGGCCCTCCATGGTGTGGGGCTGGGCTGACCGCACCGGCCGGCCCAAGCCATCAGTAATGAAGCGGAGTTGCCATCGCGGCAGCACCTTGAAGAGGGCACACCTGCCAAGCACCACACACAGCCCCGCGATGCCTTCCCCGGCTGGACGACATCGTCCGGTCCGCGTACAAGTCCGTTGAAGTCAGGGGCAGGCGCGCCAAGAGTGGTGGTCGAGAACTGTTGATCGGTGCGCGCGGTCAGAGGGCCGGCGGCCCTCGCTCTGGTCCATCGATGGTTCGGTGAGGGCCGAACCATCTGGCCGATAGCGTGCGGAACCCCGCGCGGGAGTTCCCTCGCGCTGGTGACGCCGGAGGACCACTCAATGTCGGACACCGTCCTGAAACAGCAGCTCGCCGAGCGGTTCCGCGAGGTCAACGGCGACCATCCGATGACGGAAGCCGATGATGCCTACGTCAGCGCACAGTTCGTCTGTCTCGAGGAACTATGCGCGGCCCATGGCCGCGATGGCGATGCGGTCCGCCGGCTGATGCTGGGGCAGCGTCTGCCGCTGCCGGGATATCTGCGCTCCGACGGTGCTGAGATGGTGCCGGCCGACCTGTTCGCTCTCGCCGACGTAGCGGGTGGCGTGGATCAGCTCGAAGCATGGTTCACCGCTCACTGGGCCGATCCGCTCACCGGGAAGGCTGAGTGGAACGCGTATCTCAGCGGACAGTACGTGTGCCTGCACGCGGTGACCCCGGCCACCATTCAGCGCAAGGACTGTCTGACCACCCGGATCGGTGCCTCAGCGAACGAGCCGGATGCCGGCTCCGCGCAGTGGGCGGAGCAGCTGCACGCCTTGATCGATGAACTCGACGCGCTGGAACCGGCGTTCACCGCATACGACCGTCTCCGGTTCGACGGGCCCACGTCCCGGGACACCTGCATCACTGCGCTGCGCGTCCGCTTCCCGCGCCCGTGACCCGGAGCCATGTCCCATGGGCATTGGTTTCGGTCGTTCAGGGCGTGCCGGCTTCAGGACGTTCGACGAGCTGGCCGCGTCGACGCGTGCTCCGGCACGGACGGGTGCGACGAGGCGGGGCTGCGGAGGGAGTCGCAGGCCGGCCCTGTGTGCGGCGGGCCTTGTCACGCGGTAGATCGTGGATTCTATGAGCGGTGTCGTCCACGTCCCACTTCGCGTAGCAGGACGTACTCGGTCATGTACGGAGGGGAGTCGTGCGGCAGCTAGTCCCACGGGATGCCCGTCCGGTTGACGTAGAGGACGGCGTTCGCGATGTCCCGTAGATCATGCGCCCGTGTCGCGGTTCCCGGGCCGGTCCGAGCGGCCCGCCAGGCTACGAACACTGGCTCGGTGAACGCGCAACGCGCATCAGAGTCGTCGCTGCGACAACGGCACCGAGACTCACGGGGTGGGCGTGCGACGACCAGCCATTGCCGCAGTCGCTTGCCACACCCCAAATCAAATCGCCCGTGAACCAGATCGGTTGCCCTCTGGGGGAGCCGCCCTGTGCCTGCGTCGCCCTGGCCTCCGGACCGGGCTGGACGCGTGACCCGGGTAACACGGCGGGGGTCGGGTCTGTGAGGCGCCCCATAGGGGCCAGATCACATACTGGGGGCGATAGTAGTCATTAGGGTCCCCCAGAGGCCTACAGAAGCCTCTTAATCGTGCCATTTCGGACATTCCTCCGTAGTGGGGTAGTACGTCACATCCTTGCGTCGCCTGTCGGCCGTCGCTAACTATGGCTGTCGTCCCGGAGAGCGGGT
>NZ_JBHJYS010000043.1:0-34725 GCF_042270245.1 Streptomyces sp. NPDC055955 | reverse complement strand
TTGACGGTGCAGGCGGGGCCGCCCGCCTGGTAGGCGGCGTTGAACATCGACTGGTGCTCGCCCGGTGCCGTGCCGCCCGAGGGTTTCGCGCACGGCGGCCGGTCGACCATCGTGTCGCGGGGGATGCTGACGACGGAGGCGGTTCGGTGGCTCTTGTCGATGTGCAGCACCATCGCCGTGTCCGAGCGGGCGCCGGTGACGCCACGGCCGTACCGGCCGTGGGTGCCGGCACGCGAGTCGGAGCCCAGGAGCAGGATGTTCATCGCCCCGTCGTGGCCCGCGTGCGGGCGGCTGTTGCCCAGGGCGGCGTCGATGTCGGTGCCCTTGAGGTTCCCGTTCAGGTGCGACCAGGCGTAGGCCAGGCCGCCGCCACCGACCAGGACGGCGCCGAGCGCGGTGCAGGCGATCACGCGCAGCCGCTTCCTGCGTGATCTGCCTCGTGAGCGGTGCAGGTGCGCGGACCCGTAGTCGGGCTGATCAAGGACGCCGGCCGAGGACGTGTGCCCTTCGTCTCCGCTGTGATGCTCCATGGACGCTGCCCTCCGTTCGAGGGGGGAGATGTGCCGTGGTGCAGATGTGCCGTGCCTCGGCGGGGATCTGCCGTGGCGGAGCTGCGCTTTGGCGGGATGTGCCGTGGCGGAGCTGCGCCGTGTGGCGGGATGTGCCGTGGCGGAGCTGTGCCTTGGTGGGGCTGTGCTGCGATGCGGTGCAGCTGTGCCGTGGTGGGGCTGTGCTGTGGCGGGGCTGTGCCGTGGGTCGGTCACGGCACGGTCATGGTGCGGCTCAGTACGCGGAGTTGACGTTGTCGATGGAGCCGTAACGGTGGGCGGCGTAGTTGGCGGCCGCGGTGATGTTGGCGACCGGGTCGGTCAGGCTCTGGGCGGTACCGGCGACGTGGTAGGCGTCGAACGTCGGCTGGATCACCTGGAGCAGGCCCTTGGACGGGGTGCCGTTGACCGCGTTGACGTCGTAGCCGTTCACGGCGTTCGGGTTGCCCGAGGACTCACGCATGATGTTGCGGTGCAGACCCTCGTAGGAGCCGGGGATGCCCTTGGCCTTCATGATCTTCAGGGCCTCGTTGATCCACCCGTCGACATTGCCCCCGTCGGCCTTCACCGAGGAAGCGGCCTTCGGCGCCGCGGCGGGCTCGGCGGCCTGCGCGGGCGACGGGGCGAACGTCAGCGCTGCACCCGCCAGACCGGCAGCGGCCAGGACCGTGACGGTGGCGCGCTTGAAACGGGTGGGACGGGCGGCAGCGGTGATCGGGGCGGAGAAGGTCATACGGGATTACCTCTTCATGCTCGGGGACATCGTGCGGCGCCGGCCTGTGTCGGTGGCACCCAGGGGCGGAGTCGGGATCCGCATCGTGACCCGGGGGTGTGGAGCGAGCTGCTCGCTCGTGCTCCGACCCGCTCTCCGGGACGACAGCCATAGTTAGCGACGACCGACAGGCGACGCAAGGATGTGACGTACTACCCCACTACGGAGGAATGTCCGAAATGACCGAAAGGGGTGCCTTCTTTACGCCCCGGAACGGCCCCACCGGCCACTATCACCCCTAGTATGTGATCTGGCCCCTATGGGGCGCCTCACAGACCCGACCCCCGCCGTGTTACCCAGGTCATGCGTCCAGCCCGCTGCGGAGGCCAGGGCGACGCACGCACAGGGCGACTCTCTTGAGGAGGCGGAATGGGTGGAGCGACGCGGCAGGTCGACTTCGTGACCGAGGGGCCCGTGCCCCACGCGCTGGACGTGCGCTGGATCCATGGATCGGAGTCGGCGAAGCACAACACCGACCCGGACATCCAGGTGCACCCCTATGACGAGCACACGGTCGTCCTGCGCCAGAACAAGGCCGTGCATTACGAGGCGCCCTTCCTGTTTCTCCTGTTCGGCAACGCGCGCGCCGTACTCATCGACACGGGAGCCACCGCGTCCGCGCGGTACTTTCCCCTGCGCCGGGTCGTCGACGGGCTCATCGAGGACTGGCTGGCCGGGCACCCCAGGGACACCTACGAACTTCTCGTCCTGCACACGCACGCCCACGGGGACCATGTCGCGGGAGACGTCCAGTTCGCCGACCGGCCCCACACACGCGTGGTCGGAGCGGATCGCGACCGGGCCTGGGAGTTCTTCGGGTTCGCGGACGACCCGGGGCGAGTGGCCCGGGTCGACCTGGGCGGCCGTGTGCTGGAGTGCCTGGCCACACCCGGCCACCATGTGGCGGCTGTCACGTACTACGACCCGCACACCGGGTTCCTGCTCACCGGTGACACGGTCTATCCCGGGCGGCTGTACGTCGAGGACTGGGCGGCGTTCACCCGGTCCGTCGACCGCATGATCGAGTTCGCCGGCACCCGTACGGTCACCCATGTGCTGGGCTGCCACATCGAGATGAGCGGCACGCCGGGCGTCGACCACCCGGTCCTGACGACCTATCAGCCGGACGAGCCGCCACTGGAGATGACGGTCGGGCAACTGCGGGACATCCGCCGGGCGATCGCGGAGATCGGTGACCGGACCGGCCGCCACGTCTTCCCCGACTTCGTCATCTGCCGTTCGGAAGGCTGAGTGCTGCGACCTACCACGCGGGCGATCTCCGGTAATCCGTGAGGGGGTCTGTCTCCGCCGACGGATGATCAATAACCTGGTGGGCGTTGCCTGTTACTGACCGAGGGAGCTTCATGTCCACCGCACAGGTCCCCGACATACTGTCGCCGGAGTTCGCCGAGAATCCGTACCCGGCCTACGCGGCCATGCGTGAGCACGCTCCGCTCATCTGGCACGAGGCCACGCAGAGTTACGTCATCTCGCGGTACGCCGATGTCGAGCGCGTCTTCAAGGACAAGGAGTCGCAGTTCACGACGGACAACTACAACTGGCAGATCGAGCCGGTGCACGGCAAGACGATCCTCCAGCTCAGCGGGCGTGAGCACGCCGTGCGCCGCGCCCTCGTCGCACCGGCGTTCCGCGGGAGCGACCTCCAGGAGAAGTTCCTGCCGGTCATCGAGCGCAACTCCCGCGAACTGATCGACACGTTCCGCGCCACCGGCTCGGTCGACCTCGTGGGCGCGTACGCCACCCGCTTCCCCGTCAATGTCATCGCCGACATGCTGGGCCTCGACAAGGCGGACCACGCGCGCTTCCACGGCTGGTACACCACCGTCATCGCGTTCCTCGGCAACCTGTCCGGGGACAAGGACGTCGCGGCGGCCGGTGAGCGCACCCGCGTCGAGTTCGCCGAGTACATGATCCCGATCATCCGGCAGCGCCGGGACAACCTCGGCGACGACCTGCTCTCCTCGCTCTGCGCCGCCGAGGTCGACGGCGTCCGTATGAGCGACGAGGACATCAAGGCGTTCTGCAGCCTGCTCCTCGCGGCCGGCGGCGAGACCACCGACAAGGCCATCGCCAGCATCTTCGCCAACCTGCTCACCCACCCCGAGCAGCTCGACGCCGTCCGCAAGGACCGCTCGCTGATCGCCCGCGCCTTCGCCGAGACGCTGCGCTACACCCCGCCCGTCCACATGATCATGCGTCAGTCGGCGACCGACGTGGAGGTGAGCGGCGGCACGATCCCCGCGGGAGCGACCGTCACCTGTCTGATCGGCGCCGCCAACCGCGACGCGGACCGCTACGCGGATCCCGACCGCTTCGACATCTTCCGCGAGGACCTCACCGCCACGAACGCGTTCTCGGCGGCGGCCGACCATCTGTCCTTCGCGCTCGGCCGGCACTTCTGCGTCGGCGCGCTGCTCGCCAAGGCCGAGGTCGAGATCGGCGTCGGCCAGCTCCTCGACGCGATGCCGGACGTGCGGCTCGCCGACGGATTCGACCCGGTGGAACAAGGCGTGTTCACCCGAGGCCCGCAGTCCCTGCCGGTGCGGTTCACCCCCGTCACCGCGTGAACCACACGGCCGGGACCGGCAGTTGACCGGTCCCGGCCGCGCCGGTGTCCGTAGGTGTCAGTGCGACACGGGAGTGAACTGCACCGGCAGCGCGGTCAGCCCGCGCATCCAGATCGACGGGCGCCAGGTCAGTTCCTGCGGCTCCACGGCGAGCACCAGGTCGGGGAGCCGCTCGAGCAGCGTCTCCACCGCCGTACGGGCGATGACGTCCGCGAGGAGCGGGGCCGGATACGGGCAGCGGTGCTCGCCGTTGCTGAACGACAGATGGGCCGAGTTCTCCGCGCCCACCTGCGACTCGGGCCAGATCTGCGGATCGGTGTTGGCCGCCGCGAGGCCGAGCACCAGACAGTCGCCCGCCCTGATCTGCCGTCCGCCCAGCTGCGTGTCGCGCACCGCCCACCGGCCGATGAAGTTCTGCGTGGGGGTGTCCAGCCACAGCACCTCGTTCAGCGCCTGACCGACACTGAGCCGCCCGCCGGAGACGTTCAGCGCGAACCGCTCGTCGGTCAGCAGCAGACGCAGCGTGTTGCAGATCCAGTTGGCCGTCGGCTGCTGCGCCGCCGCGATGACGGAGATCAGGTCCTGGACGACCTCCTCGTCGGTGAGGCCCGCCGGGTGTGCCAGCATCCGTGACGTGACGTCAGGGCCCGGTGACTCCCGCTTCTCCTCGACCAGTTGCTGGATGCGCGCGCCCACCCGGCCGTACGCGGCCACCGGGTCGTCGCCCTCCGCGGCGTCCAGGGAGATCCGCAGATCGTCCACCAGTTGCTCGGTGTCGGTGCTGCCCGCGGGCATCCCGCAGAACTGCACCGCCGCCCGCATCGGCAGAGCGTGCGCGAAGGCGGCCATCAGCTCGGCCCGGCCGCTGCCGGCGAACGTGTCGATGAGCTGGTCGGCGATGCGCTCGCAGTCGCGGGCGAGTTCGAACTGGTCGACCGCTTCGAGGGCCTGGGTGATGACGCCCGCGCGCCGCTGGTGCTCGGCGCCCTCCGTGAACAGGACCGACGGCTGGTAGCCGACGAACGGCATCAGCGGCCAGTCGGCCGGGATGTGCTCCCACTGGTTCCAGCGGCGCGAGTCCCGGGCGAACAGCTCGTCATGGCTGGTGACATACGTGACCTCGGGATAGCCGAGGACCAGCCACGCCGGGATGTCCCCGTCGAGCAGGACGGGCGCGATCGCGCCGTGCTCCTTGCGCAGCGACCGGTACAGCTCCGAAGGGGTCTGCTGGTACTCCAGGCCGCTGAGGGCCACCGCGCCGGCGTGGGCGGGGCAGCCGGGCGGCGGGGTCACGTCGGTCATGGTGTCTTCTCCCGGGCCATGGCCAGTTCGTAGAGGTGGTCGACGAGGGTGATCAGGACGTGCTTGCCCGACGACCTGACGCGCGCGTCACAGTCGATCAGCGGCACGTGCTCGGGCAGCGTCAGCGCCTGGCGGATCTCGTCGAGGGAGAACCGGGTGCCGTCGCCGTCGAACCGGTTCACGGCGACCACGAACGGCGTTCGGTGGTGCTCCAGGCGGTCGATGGCGTACCAGGAGTCACTCATCCGCCGCGTGTCGACGAGCACGACCGCGCCGAGCGTCCCCGAGAACAACCGGTCCCACAGGAACCAGAAGCGCTCCTGCCCGGGGGCGCCGAACAGATAGAGCACCATCCGCTGGGTGAGGCTGATCCGCCCGAAGTCGAACGCCACCGTCGTCGTGGTCTTCGAGGAGACCGCGGCGGGCTCGTCGACGCCGACGCCCGCCTGCGTCATGACCTCTTCGGTGTTCAGCGGCCGGATCTCGCTGACGGACCGGACCAGGGTCGTCTTGCCGACCCCGAACCCGCCCACGATGACGATCTTGAGCCCGGTCTCGGCGACGTCGGCAAGCGGCGTACGGGAGGGCAGCTCAGAGGTTGCGGAGTCCATGCAGCACCTCCTTGAGAAGGGCGGAGTCGGGGAGCGAGGCGACGGACCGCGCCGCGCGGGGATGCCGGGCGGTGATGCGGCCGGTGGCGAGGAGATCGCCGAGCAGGATGCGCACCACCGTGATCGGCAGCTTCATCTCGGCCGCGATCTCGACCACGGCCGCCGGATGCCGGCACATGTCGAGGATGCGGACCTGTTCCGACTGCATCCCCGGTGTGGGCTCGCACTCGGCGACGACCAGGGTGACCAGATCGAAGGTGTCGTCGTCGGCCCGGCTGCGGCCACCCGTGACCGTGTACAGCCGGTCCGGGTCACCGGTGTCGACGGGCCGGCGCGTCATGAGGACGCGCTCTCTCCGTCGCCTGTCCGTGGCTCGGCCCGCAGGTGCTCGCCGATCTGCTCGACGAGCTCGCTCATCTGGTGGCCGACCACGCCCGGGTCGGCGCCGTCCTCGGCGATCACCGCCAGATGCGCGCCCTGGCCCGCCTCGACGATGAACAGCAGACCGCCGTGGAACTCGGTCATCGAGTGCCGTACACCGCCCGTCCCGTCACCGAACTCCACCGAGGCGCCCTGGGCGAGTGCCTGGATGCCGGAGCAGATGGCCGCGAGCTGGTCGGCCTGGTCGAGGGTCAGGTGCTCGCTCCAGCACAGCTTCAGACCGTCCCGGGAGAGCACCAGGGCGTGGCGCGTGCCGGGCGTGCGGTCCAGCAGGCTCTCCAGGAGCCAGGTCAGGCTGTTGTCAGTGGTCCGCATGGCGTGTGGGGCGGGTTGTGCCCGGCGAGCCGGTCACCAGCCCGTGCCTCCAATCAATCGTTCTCGTACGGGGGATGGGGCGCCGGTGCCCGGGCGCGTGCGGGGAGCGGGGCGGGCTACTCGGCCGGTGACTCGTCGGCCTGGTGGGGTACCTCGGGCGACGTGCCGGGCGTCTCGTCGCGGGCGCGCCGCGAGCGGTGGAAGGCGCCGAACTGCGCACCGGCGTCGCGCGGCGCACGCACGGACTCGTCCGTGGGCGTGCCGCCTTCGGAGGGGGCACGGTCCTTGCGGTCGCGTTCGGCCGAGGCCATGGTGCGTCCCGGTGCCCGTACCGGCAGGCCGCCCGGCGTCGCGGACGGTGGGTCGGCCTGGGCGGGAATCCCGGGCGTGGTGTCGTCGGACGGCTGCGGCGCGGGGTCCGGCGCCGTCACAGGCGAAGCAGATGCGGCAGGTGCGGCGGGGGCGGCGCGGCGGACCGGGGGCTGCTGCGGGGCGGGATCGCGCTGCTGGGCGAGCAGTTGCGGCGGAAGGAGGACCACGACACCCGTGCCGCCGCGGGAGGACGGCCGGAAGTTCACGCTGATGCGGTACTTGGCGGCGAGGCGGCCGACCACGGCGAGGCCGAGCCGCGTGCCCTGGAGCGAGGCCAGGTCCGTCTCGCGGCCCGACACCGCCGCCTCGGCCCGGCGCATGGCCGCGTCGGCCATCTTCAGGCCGCTGTCCTCGATCGTCACGACGATCCCGGCGCTGCGTTCCTCGACGTAGACGTGGACCTCGTCGATGGGCGGCGAGAAGTTCGCGGCGTTGTCCATCAGTTCGGCCAGGAGGTGCATGACGCCCTCGGCGGCGAAGCCGGCGATCGCGGCGTGCGTGGCGCAGTGGAGCCTGACCCGCTGGTATGCGGCGATCCGGCCGACCGCGCCGCGCAGGATGCTCTCCATGACGATCGGCTTGTTCCACGCGCGGCTGGCGCGGCCGCCCATGAGGAGGGCCAGCCGGTCGGTGAGCAGGCCGAGTTGGGACGTGTTGTGGTCGAGCCGGAGCAGATCGCCGAAGACCTCTTCGCCGTGCCGGTCCTGCATCTCGCGCAGATCGGCGAGCATGCTGACCGACTTGGCCTGTACCCGGCTGAGGGCCTTGGCGCTGGCGGCCTGGGCGGCCGCTGCCCGCCGCTCGCTGGTGGCGAGTTCCCGTACGAAGGACTCCGTCAGGGTGCGCAGGTGCGCGTCGTCCGGGTGATCGAGGCCCGAGAGGACCGCGTCGGCGGTGGAGCCCTCGCGCAGCGCAGCGACGGCGGCCGGCAGGGTCGCGGTGGCCAGCTCGTCCAGGTCGCGGTCGGTGCGGGCGATCCGGTGGGCCGTGTCCTGAGCGGCGGCCACCGCGGACTCCTCGCGCCGTACGGCGTCGTCGAGTTCGGCGGTGAACGCCTCGAGCGTCTGGCGCAGTTGACGGTCCGCGGGCGGCGCGGTCGCGGCGAGTGCCTCCTCGGAGTCCGCGCCGTCCCGCAGTCGCTTCGACACGGAGGGCAGCGTGACGTTCACGAGATGGGCGGCCTCGGCGCCGCGCTGCGTCAACTGCTGCTGGAGCGCGAGCGATTCGTCCTGCGCGGCGTTTACGGCACCTCGGGCGCGCTGCTGGAGCAGAGCGGCAGTCAGGAGAGAGGCGGCCACGCAGAGCCAGCTGACCAGAAGCGCTACCAGCACCCAGGTGCGGGCGGCCTGCGGAGCCGCGGCGGTCACCGCACCGACTGCCGCTCCGGCCACCACGAGGACGGCGAGGGGGACGGCGAGCGTGGAGCGCCGCGGCGTGGGTGTTCGGCGCGGCCTCGGGCTGGCAGGCACTGGCATTCCGCGGTCCCATCGGTGCTTGCGTGCGGGAAGGGCGTGGCCGATCGGCTCTGGTCGGCCGCACGGCCGGTCCCACCAACGGGATGGTGATCTTCCGGCACGTATGTGGCGCTCATGCTAGCCACCGCACGTGGTGAGAGAACCGGGACAATGAGCGCAGAGCGCCCGGCGGCGAAGTTCGTCGCGAAGTCGCCAGCCTGTCAGGGGATCGTGGTAACGACGACCGCCGCCATGGGTACGTCAAATAGGGACAGGTGTACGGGTGTGGGGTGCGAGCGGGCTCGGGCCGGGGAGCGCTCGCCGGTGCGTCGGCCGGTGAACGACCTCTCTGAGTGGCTGTCGCGTTACCGTCGGGGGGCTATTTTCAGCCAACCCCGGCCGGATCCGCGGCGCTGCGTCATCGACGGGGAGCCTCGGGGAGTCCCGTTCGGCCGGCCGCAATGGAGGCGATTGTCGGCAAAGCGCGCTTGGTCGAGGGCGGAACGGACGTAACGGCGCTCTTGCCTTGTGGGTGTCGGTCGGCGGACGGACCGGTCAGTTCTCGCGCGGTGCGCGCGTCCTGCGCCACAGCAGGCAGGCGGCCCCGCCCGCGAGAGCCGCGCCGAAGCCGATCCGGCCCAGGTCGACGCCGCCGCTCGCGGTGCTGCCGACTCCGGCGCGTGCGCCGCGATAGTTGTCGCGTGCCAGGTTCATCGGGGTGCTCCACTGCCTGCCGTCGGGGCAGGCTCCCTGCACGGACACCTGCGAGCTGGTCCCGACCTCGCCGGCCAGGCGTGCAGTCCCCCGGTACTGGGTGCGCCCGTCCTGCCCGATTCCGCCGCCGAACATGGGGAGTGTGACGGAGCCGGCGGCGAAGGCCTGGGAGCGGGCCGTGATGGAGCCGCGCCCGCCGCCGGCGCAGTAGACCGTGATCTCGGCGGTGGACGCGGCCCCCACCGCCGTGGACGGCGAGAGGCGTGCCTCCGCGTAGGAGTCGCCGTTCGCCGAGCCCCGGTCGCGGGTTCCGTCCACCGAGCCCCGGTCGCGGGTTCCGTCCACCGAGCCCCGGTCACGGGTCCCGTCGTCCGGGCCCCGGTCGAGAGGTCCGTCGTCGGAGGGGCTCAAGGGGTTGGTCCGGCCCAATGAGCCGGTCCGGCCCACCTCGTCGGGTGCGGTCACCGCGGCGGGCGCCGCGACGGGGTGCTGTGCGGCCGCTGTCCCGGGCGCGAGCGCGGTGAGGCAGGCGGTCGTCGTGATGACGGTGGCTATGGGGCAGAACATGAGGCGTCTCCGGTCCCTGTGCCGCAGCGGCAGGGGGAGCTGCGGTCCTGGTCAGGACGCTAGTGAGCCCGGGCGGACGGCGCCCGCAGGGTTAGGCCGATCGGATGTCGTCCGCGTCGGCGGCCGGCTCGCGATATCCGGCCGTCGCGGCCGCCACGAGCAGGGTGCTGACGAGGAGCGGCCAGCCGAGGCCGTGGTGCAGCACGAGAAGCGCGCCGAGCGCGGCGCCCACGAGCATCGCCACGACGGAGACGATCCGCCGCCCCGCCCCCTGATCGGAGCCGCCCGCGAGCGAGGAGTCCGAGGCGAGCCCGGTCAGCGTCATCGTGAGGACCGTCGTGGTCATGTCCGGGACCGCGAGTTTGCGGACGGTCGCGTTGCGCAGACCCATCGCCCCGGCGAGGACGGCGACGAGCGCGTACGTCGCCCGTCCCGGCCACGCGAACGCGACGGCCGTCGCCACGGCGAGCAGGACCGCCTCCGTGACGAACACCGACCGCACCCAGGCCGCCCGCGCCCGCCCTGCGAACGCTCCGGCCAGCCGCCCGGCGCACGCGGCCCCCGCGAGGAACGCACCGAGGGAGGTGAGCGACCCGAGGACGGAGAACCCGGGAGCGCCCGCCGCGGCGAAGCCGATGACGAGGACGTTGCCGGTCATGTTCGCCGCGAAGACACGGCCGAGGCCCAGATAGCTGACCGCGTCGACGAAGCCGCTCACGACCGTGAGGATCGTGAGGGCCACGGGGAGGGCGGACCTGCGAGGCACGGGCGCGGGCTCCGCCGGTGGAACGCTGGCTTCACTCACCCGCACGACCATACGGAGTCCCGGTCCGGGCGGCCCGCCGGATCAGGTCCGCACGGCCCACCGCTCCTCGACCTTCGCGAGCCGCCAGTACCCGATGGCGACCGCCCAGACGACGACGAACAGACCCACGATGATGAATCCGACGTTGTCCAGGTCGAGCCCGGCTATCCAGCCGGTCACCGAGTCCCGCAGCTCGAGCTTGTCGTGCAGGACCCCCACGAGCTCGATGGTGCCGATCAGGAAGGCGACGGCGATCGAGAGGCCGGTGATGGCCAGGTTGTAGAACACCTTGCGCACGGGGTTCGAGAAGGCCCACTGGTACGCGAAGTTCATGAACGTCCCGTCCAGGGTGTCGAACAGACTCATTCCGGCGGCGAACAGGAGCGGCAGGCACAGGATCGCGTACCAGGGCAGTCCGGCCGCCGCGCCGCTGCCCGCCATCACCATCAGCGTGACCTCGGTCGCCGTGTCGAAGCCGAGACCGAAGAGGAAGCCGAGCGGGTACATCTGGCCCGGCCGGGTGATGGACTTGGTGAACCGGCCGAGGATCCGGTTCATGAACCCCCGTGAGTCCAGGTGCTGTTCGAGCTCCGCCTCGTCGTACGAGCCCGCGCGCATCGCCCGGAACACCCGCAGGATCCCCACCAGGGCGACGAGGTTGAGCGCCGCGATGAGGTAGAGGAAGGACCCGGAGATGGTGGTGCCCATGACGCCGAGCGTCTGATGGGTGGCGGAGCCCTCGTTCATGATCCGCCCGGCGAGCTGGGTGCCCCCGGCGATCAGCGCGGCGAGCACGACCACCACGCTGGAGTGGCCGAGCGCGAACCAGAACCCCACCGACACCGGGCGCTTGCCGTCGGCCATCAGCTTGCGGGTCGTGTTGTCGATCGCGGCGATGTGGTCCGCGTCGAACGCGTGCCGCATCCCCAGGGTGTACGCGGTGACGCCGAGGCCGATGCCGAAGGCCTTCGACCCCACCTCGTAGTGCTCCGGCACGACGAGCAGGAACAGCACGCCGAACGCGACGACATGGAGTGCGGCTATCACCGCCAGGAGCCCGGCGGTGCGGACGGTGTCCTCGCGCCGCCAGTGGAACGCGTCGCGTCCGGTCTGCGGGGACTTTACGGGCAGGGTCATGCGGTCACGCTCCAACACCTCGTGGAATCACTTCGTGAGATGCCGTGGCCGGTCTCCTGGCTGACGGGTGTCCGCGTCCGCCCCTGCCTTCCCAGCTGCGCGCGGCAGCCAGTGGCGTGGTGGGGCGAGGCGTCCCGAGTCGTCTCGTTGCCGAGGGACCCGGGGCCCGATCACAGTGGCGAGGGCCGCTTCGGTCTGGGTCCTTTGAAGGACCGTCACCGAATTCCCGAGCACCACGGCCCGCCCACAGTAGAGGCCGGTCGGCGACGCCTGCAAGGCTGCACAGCTGCGTAGGTGTGCGCGGGTATTCAAGATCACATCGGCGGCTGCGAGGATGGCGTCATGCATCTCGTCCCTGCCGAGCGCGCCGACCGCCGCACGATCGACGGCCACCGCGTCTGCGAGGCCATCGCCGCCATCGGTGAGCCAGGGCATGTCCGCGCCTGGGCCGACCGGTTCTCCCTGCTCGCCGATCCCCGGCGCCTCGCGCTGCTGCTCGCGCTGTACCGGGCGGGGCCGCTGGCCGTGTCGGATCTCGCCGTGGCCACGGGCATGAACGACCCGGCGGTCTCGCAGGCGCTGCGGCTGCTGCGCGCGGCCGGCGTGGTCGAGGGGGAGAAGGAGGGCAGGATCGTGCGCTATCGCGTCGTCGACGCGGCGACCGCCGACCTGCTGGAGCACTGCGCGACGGACGGCGCGCACTGACACGTGCGCGCCGTCATGGCCGGTTTCAGCCCTCTCGGGCGGCGGCCCGGCGGCGCGCGGCGGCGATCTCCGCGTACGTGAGGTCGCGACCCTCCCAGTGCGAGCCCTCGACCGACTTGCCGGGCTCCAGATCCTTGTAGACCTCGAAGAAGTGCGTGATCTCCAGCCGGTCGAACTCGGGGATGTCCTCGATGTCCTGCACGGAGGTGTGGCGCGGGTCGTGCGCGGGCACGCACAGAATCTTCTCGTCCATGCCCTTCTCGTCCCGCATCACGAACATGCCGATCGCCCGGCATTCGACGGTGCAGCCGGGGAACGTCGGATCGCCCACCAGGACGAGTGCGTCGAGCGGATCGCCGTCGCGTCCGAGGGTGCCCACGACGTATCCGTAGTCCGCCGGGTACTGGGTGGAGGTGAACAGCATCCGGTCGAGCCTTATCCGGCCGACGGAGTGGTCCATCTCGTACTTGTTGCGGGAGCCTTGGGGGATCTCCACGGTGACGTCGAACGCGTGGACCGCGTCGGTGCCGTGGGCTGCGTCGGTGTGTCGGACCTCGTTGTCCAAGCCGGCCTCCTCGTCCACCTCGAGTGTGCTCCAGGGAGTACGGACGCGTCAGCCGATCGGGAACTCCAATTCGGGCCGGTCCCACATCACGGCGGGCGGGTCGGCGGCCGCGGTGCCCGTGCGAACGGCTCCCGTGCTGCGGTAGAAGCCCTCGGCGGGCGGGTGCGAGACCACGCGGACCGAGGCGAGTCCGGCCGCGCGCGCCTCCTCCTTCATGTGGGTGACCAGCAGCCGCCCGATGCCGAGCCCCTGCGCCGTGTCGGCGACGAACATCAGGTCGAGCTCCGGCGGCACGAGCGTGAGCGCGTAGAACCCGAGCGCCAGGTCGTCGGCGCCGACCGCGACGAAGACACGATGAGCCTCGATGTAGTCGGGGCCCACCCGGTAGCCGGCCACCATCGACGCGTACGGGGCCTCGTAGGCGCGGGACGTACGCACGAGCCAGGTCAGCCGCTTGGCGTCGCGGGCGGTCGCCCTGCGTACCCGGACCGCCCCGCCGTCCCCCGCGCCTCCCGAGGCTGTAATGCTCGAAGTCATAGTGAGAGTATTACGCATCCTGCCGCGCCGATCGAACCGGGTCCTTGTGCGGCGGCTGTCTCACGCGGTGGGAACGGTGGACTGCACCTGCCGCAGGAACGTCGCGTTGTCCGGCGTCTGCCGAATCCGCTCGACGAGCGTCTCGAGCCCGGTGTGTCCGTCCCGCGACTGAAGTGCGCGCCGCAGTCCCCGTACGACCGCCAACTCGGCCTCCGGAAGCAGGAGTTCCTCGCGGCGCGTGCCGGACCGGGCGAGGTCGACGGCGGGGTGGATCCGGCGCTCGGCCAGGGTGCGGTCGAGGCGGATCTCCATGTTGCCCGTGCTCTTGAGCTCCTCGAAGAAGTAGTCGTCGGCGCGAGAGCCGGTGTCGACGAGCGCGGTGGCGAGAATGGTGAGCGAGCCGCCCTCCTCGGCGAGCCTCGCCGCTCCGAAGAACCGCTTGGGCCCGATCAGCGCGGAGGCGTCGACGCCGCCGCTGAGCGTACGGCCGCCGGACGAGGCCGTGTTGTTGTGGGCGCGGCACAGACGGGTCAGGGAGTCCAGGAGGATGACGACGTCCCGGCCGTCCTCGACGAGCCGCTTGGCACGCTCGACGGCCAGTTCGGCCAGCGCGACATGGGCCTTCGCGGGCCGGTCGAAGGTCGAGGCCAGGACCTCGCCGCGCACCGAGCGCCGCATGTCGGTGACCTCTTCGGGCCGTTCGTCGAGGAGCACCACCATCAGATGGGCCTCGGGGTGGTTCGTGGCGACGGACGCGGCGAGCTGCTGGAGCAGGACCGTCTTGCCGGTCTTCGGCGGCGCGACGATCAGCCCACGCTGCCCCTTGCCGATGGGCGCGAACAGGTCGACGACGCGAGGTGTCACGCCGCCCTTCGCTGTTTCGAGCCGCAGCTGTTGCCGCGGGTGCACAGGGGTGAGGTCGCCGAACCGGGGCCGCCCGCGCAGCTCCTGCACGGGGCGCCCGTTGACCCGCTCGGCCTCGGCGAGGACGTGCGGCCTGCCGCACGTCCCCTGGACCAAGTCGCCCTTGCGCAGGCCGAGTCGGCGGATCAGGGCGGCCGGCACCTGGACGTCGTGCGACGTCGGCAGGAGGTCGGCCGGGCGCAGGAACCCGGGCCCGTTGCCCGAGATGTCGAGGACGCCCGCGGCCTGGACCGCGACCTCCTTCGGCTGCGCCGTGAACGCCTTTGTGGTGGTGGGGGGTTCGAGTGTGGTGGTCATCGGAATCGGTCCTTTCGCGGACGTTCGGACGAGGGCATGAGTGAGGTGGATCCGGCGGGGTCGGGGCGGTGACTGCACGCCCCGCGAGGCGGGCGGGCGAAAAGGCCCGTGAAAGCCCGGAGAAGCCTGTGGCCGGGGAGAAACGATGCGGGGTACGGCGTGTCGGCGCCGCCTGGCGCATCGCTGACATCGATTCGACGAATCCCGCTGTCGCGGCGATTCGGAGAGGGAGATTGGCACCGGCGCCGAAGAGGCGGCTAGCACATGTGCCACTCGCACTGTAACACCACGGGGGCGCCGTCCCGCAAGGGCTCGGGTCATGGGCCGCCGTCTCCCAGCCGCCCCGTGAACCCTGCTGGGCCCCTTGGGCGAAGCCCCCGTGGCGCCGGGCGCGGCCTATGCTGAGCCCCGATGTTCGCACCCGAAGGCCCCACAGTCCGGGAGCTCGCCGTCCAGGCGCTGTCCTCCGTCGAGCACGGCTACGACCTGCTCGCCCCCAAGTTCGACCGCACGCCGTTCCGCACGCCCCGGTCGGTCCTCGCACCCGTGACCCGTGCCCTGCGCGGCATGGGTCCCTTCGAGCGCGGACTCGACCTGTGCTGCGGGACCGGCGCGGGGTTCGGCGTACTGGCGCAGGTGTGCCGCGAGCGGCCCGTCGGGGTCGACATCAGTGCGGGCATGCTCACGGCGGGCCGCGCGGCCCACGGGAGCGGCGCGGATCTGGTGCGCGGGGACGCCCTCGCCCTGCCCTTCGGGCCGGTCTTCGACCTTGTCGTCAGCTTCGGGGCGTTCGGCCATTTCCTGCCGCGGCAGCGGCCCGCCTTGTTCGCCCAGGTCCACTCCGTGGTGCGGCCGGGCGGACGCTTCGCGTTCCCGGTGCCGGCTCCCGCGCGGCCCGGCTCCCGCGGCTACTGGTCGATGCTGGCCTTCGACGGCGCGATGCGGGTCCGCAACGCGCTGTGGCGGCCCCCCTTCGTCATGTACTACCGCGGCTTCCGCCTCGGCGACGTACGCAGCGAACTGGTCGGGGCCGGTTTCGGCGTGGAGCTCCGGGCGCTGCCGGAACTCGGCGAGCGCTCCGACGGCAGCCCCAGATGCCGCCTGCTGGTGGCCACGAAGCCTGGCCCGCCGCGCTAGGACCTGTCGTCACATTCCCGTCTGCCCGGCGGCGTCTGGCACGCCCGCTCGCGGCGTTGCCGAAAAGCCCTGGTAGCTCCGCTACAAGGGCTCTCCGGCGCCTTGCGATCGCACGCACCAGACGCCGCCGGGCCCGCCCCTCGGGCGGACGACGGGAATGTGACGACAGGCCCCAGCGCCTCTCGTCCCGATCACGCCGGGCTCGCCGGGTGTGCAGCGCGCCTCGCGGCGCTGTGGTGTCAGTCGCCGAGCTCGCGTGGGCTCCCTCCTCCGCCGCGCGATGCACGGAAGCAGGGCCCCGCTCCCTGATCCGGCCCGATCCGGACGACAGGCCCTAGACGGCGGTCTCGGGCTCCCCGCCCGCCTGCCGTACGTCCTCGTGGAGATGCACGATCAGCCAGCGACCGACCGTGGGGTCTTTGCGCAGGACCGCCGTGTTCCGCAGCAGCTCGGGACGGAGCGGGGTGCCGTCCGGGCCGGGCGCGTACGCGACGCGCAGCCAGTAGCGCAGGACCGCCGTGTCACCGAAGACGTCGACGACCGGGTCGTACGGGCGAAGCCCGCTCCCCGCCGGCCCGTCACCGGACTCGGGCCGCTCGTCCCGGACCCGGTCCAGGTCCGGCTTGCCGAGCAGCAGCGGCTCGGCGGCCGGGTCCCAGATCGTCGCCTCCGGGTCGAGCCGGGCGTCGATCTGGGCGCGGTCCCCGGTCGCGTACGCCTCGTACATGCCGGTCACGACGGACCAGACGGCGGCCACGTCGCCGGGCGCCGCGCCAGGCCTGGCCAGTGCGGGGCGGGCGGACACGGCGGACTCGGGCATGAGGGCTGCTCCTGGTCGGACGGGGAGGCGCGCCGGGTCGGCGGCGATGTCAGGCCACCGTAACGGGTCGTCCGTGACGGGCGATCCGTCGGGCCGGAGCGAGGCCCGGGCAGGCGGGACACGGACGCGGGCGTGCCTAAGGGTGCGGCCGGTTCACGGCCTGCGCCGTGGGCCGGCGGTGCCGTGACGGCATGGTGTCCTGCGGAAACGTCAGCTGGCCGCTCATCCACCGCATGGCCGGAGCGATCTCCCGCTGCCACGTCGTGAAGTGGTGGCTCCCGCGCGGCAGGATGATCCGGGCCGACGTCATGGGCGGCCTCACCGCGTGCAGGAACTTCATCGTTTCGCCGTAGTCCTTCTCGCCCGACCTGCTGCTGGCGGCCAGGACGGACACGCGCGGCACGGGCAGGTGGTCCAGACGCCAGATGAGGTCGTGCTCGCGCCGGCGCCGCACGGCGCGCGGACCCGAGCCGAAGAGATTGCCGGTGGTCAGGTCGTCGCCGATCCTGTAGTCCGCCGACAGCGCCGCCGCCGAGGTGTACACGCCGGGGTGGCGCAGGGTGAGCTGGAGCGCGCACGTGCCGCCCGACGAATAGCCGAGAGCGCCCCACGCGCTGGGGTCGTGACCCACGCGGTACGACCGCTTGAGCGCCTCCGGCAGATCCTTCGCGAAGAACGTCTCGGCCTGCGGACCGCCCGGCACGTCCACGCACTCCGTGTCACGGGGCGGCGCGATCGTCGGGCGCACCATCACGATCACCGTCGGCTGGATCCTGCCCTCCGTCAGCAGCCGCTCGGCGGTCTGCGGGACCTGGAGGTACTGGGCGAGGTTCATGATGCCGCCCGGGTAGCCGCTGATAGCGACCATCACGGGGAAGCGCTGGCGGTGGAACTGCTTCTGGAAGTACTGCGGCGGCAGATACACGAACGCGGGGTTCACGGCCCTGCTGCGCCGTCCGACGATCTTGACCGACTCGACCCGGCCGACCTGTGCCGCGGGCCCGTGCGGAATGCCTTTCACCCGCTCGAGACCCTGCGGTCCGGCGGGCTGCACCAGACCGCCGCGCACCGCTCCGACCGTGGAGTGGAGACCGGACCGGCCGAGCGCCGTGACCTCGGCGGGCGCCGTGTCGACATGGCCGAACAGCTCGCCCCACGAGCCGTAGAAGTCGAAGTTCGTGTTCACGACGACGGCGAACGCGGTGAGGAGCGTGAGCTGGGTCGCGCCGATCACGCCGAGGCGGCCGAGTACGGCCACGGGTCCGCGCCGGGCGAGTCGCGGCCACACCCAGACCGCGAGCCCCACACTCGCCAGCGCGGCCAGCACCGTCGCGTACTCGAGTACCCGGCTCGTCAGGCCCATGTCGTCCTCAACTTTCAGCCGTCATCTGCGCTGTTCGGCAGTTTTCACCGGGAAAGAGGTGCGATGGCCGGGGAAGGTTTGCCGGTCACCGCGTTCTTACCGTGCTCCTGTGTCGCTCTTACTCCAGCGAGGTGGAGCGCTCCTACGCTCAGTCACTGTGAAACAACGCCCCGCCGCCGTGGCAGGTCACACGTGCCTGATCATCGGAATTCTGGACATCGCGTCGGCGATCTCCCCGCACATGCAGGAGCACCGCATAGAGCGCATCGCGCCCTACGTGCCGGGACTTGCCGAGGAGGTGGCCCGTGCCGCCGCGCTCGCCGCGGGGCTGCTGCTCGTGATGCTCGCCAGAGGCCTGCGCCGCCGTAAGCGGCGTGCCTGGGAGGCGGCCGTGGGGCTCCTCGCGGTCAGCGCGCTCGTCCAGGGCGTGCGCCATCACGCCCTGATCCCTGCGACCGTCTCGGTCGTGCTGTGCGTCGCGCTCGTCGCCTACCGCGAGGAGTTCTACGCGCTCGGCGACCCGCGTGGCAGAACGCGCGCCCTGTGGAACCTCGTCGTCCTTGGCGGCAGCAGCTTCGGACTCGGCCTGCTCGTCGTCGGTGTGCGGGCGAACCAGGAGGCGGGCCACGCCATCACCTTCACCGACCGGGTCCAGGAGGTCGGCTACGGCCTGATCGGTGCGTCAGGCCCCATCGCGTACCGGAGCGAGAGGGCCGGCGACATCGTGTACTTCTCGCTGCTGGCGCTCGGTGTGGTCACCGCCGCCACCAGCGCCTATCTCGCCCTGCGGCCCGTGACCCTGCGCCCCGCCGACAGCGACGCACGGCTGCGCGCCCTGCTGGCCGACGAGGGGCGGCGCGACTCGCTCGGCTACTTCGCGCTGCGTGGCGACAAGAGCGTCCTCTTCTCGCCCTCCGGCAAGGCCGCCGTCGCCTACCGCGTGGTGTCCGGCGTCGCCCTGGCGGGCGGCGACCCCATCGGCGACCACGAGGCCTGGCCGGGCGCCATCAAGGAGTTCCTGCGGGAGTGTGCCCTGCACGCCTGGACCCCCGCCGTCATGGGGTGCAGCGAACTCGGCGGACAGGTCTGGGTCCGCGAAGGCGGCCTCAGGGCCCTGGAACTGGGCGACGAGGCCATCGTCGACTGCCGGGCCTTCAGCCTCTCGGGGCGCACCATGCGCAACGTCCGGCAGATGGTCAACCGCATCGAACGCGCCGGCTACACCTGCCGCATGCGGCACGTACGCGATCTGCCCGACGAGGAGAAGAAGCGGCTGCGCGAGGCCGCCGCCGCGTGGCGGGGCAGCGCCACCGAACGCGGGTTCTCCATGGCGCTCGGCCGGTTCGGCGACCCCGACGACGGGGACTGCGTCGTCGTCACCGCCCACCAGGAGGACGAGGCGGGCAACGACCGGGTGCGCGCCCTGCTCCACTTCGTGCCCTGGGGCGAGGACGGTCTCTCTCTCGACCTGATGCGCCGCGACCGAACGGCCGAGCCCGGCCTGAACGAACTCCTCATCGTGGCCGCCCTGCGCGGCGCCCCCGGGCTCGGAGTGCGCCGCATGTCGCTCAACTTCGCGGTGTTCCGGGCCGCTCTCGCGCGCGGGGAGCGGCTCGGCGCGGGCCCGGTGCTGCGGGTGTGGCGGGGGCTGCTCGTGTTCCTGTCGCGCTGGTTCCAGATCGAGTCCCTGTACCGCTTCAACGCGAAGTTCCAGCCCGAGTGGGAGCCGCGCTTCGTCGTCTACCCCACGGTGCGTGACCTGCCGAGGATCAGCTGGGCCTGTCTCCAGGCCGAGGCGTTCGTCGTCCTGCCGCACCCGGCGGAGCGGCTGCGGCAGCTGCTGCGGAACCGGCCCGCCGCCCGCGAGGAGAAGCCGCAGCCGGTGGAGTTCACCACCCCGTGACCAGCAGGTGGTTGACCAGCAGGGCGAGTACGGCCTGGGCGGTCAGCCACCCGCGGCTCCACCGTGCGGGCAGCAGTGCGGTGGCCGCGATGAGCCAGACGCCGAACGGGAGCCAGATGCGTTCCGTCTCCGCCTTGCTCATGCCCGACAGATCGGCGGCCAGGAGGGCGAGCGCCGCGCCGAGGACGACCAGCGCGAGCCGCCCCTCCGGCTCCGCACGCGCGCGCAGAGCACGTCCCGGAACCCGGCGCAGCCCCGCCGCCGTGGCAAGCCCGACGATCAGCACGGTGCACGCGAGGTTGGCCCACACCCAGTAGCCGTACGGCCGGACCCCGCCCGCGCCCTGGTAGTAGCGCACCGTCAGCAGGTTGTAGGCCTCCCACCAGTTGAACCCGACGACGGTGAACGCGACGGGCACCACGGCCGCCCCCACGACGAACAGCGGCAGCGGCCGCGGTGTCCGCGCCGCGAGCAGCGCGGCCGCCGCGACGAGGACCATCAGCGTCAGCCCGTACGACAGATAGCAGGTGAGACCGAACAGCAGTCCGCCGCCGAGGGCCGCCCAGCGGCTGCCGCGCGTGGCCGCCACCGCGAGCAGCGCCACCGACCAGGCGGCGACCGCCGCGAAGTAGCCGTCCGCCGACGTGCCCGTCCAGACCGCGGCCGGCGCGAGCGCCAGGAAGGGCGCCGCGCGACGAGCGGTCCGCTCGCCCGCGAGCGCGCGCACCGTGACGAGGACGGCGAGTGCCGCCGTGCACCCCACCGTGATGCACCACACCCCGGCCCACGCGCCCCCGCCGAGCCCGATCCGGTCCAGGCCCACGAAGGTCAGGGTCGCCGCGGGCGGATGCCCCGCGACATGGGGCGGCCAGTGACCGGGGGAGTCCAGCAGGATGTGCCGCGTGAAGTCCCGCAGCGTCGCGCCGACGTCGTCGAACCGGTCGATGACCCGCAGATACTCGTACGACGTGGTGAGGCGCCCGGCGATGCCCCGCTGCCAGCCGTCGACGAGGGCGAGCGAGAAGGTCCAGGCCGCCGACGCGGTCCACACGGCGGGCAGCAGCAGCCGCCACGGCAACCGGGCCGCCACCACGGGCCCGTACGTGACGACCAGTACGGCGACGGCGATCGCCGCCGGGGTGCCCGGGCCCACGTGGGGTTCCCAATGGGCGTACAGAGGGGCCCAGTCGACGTACAGGGTGCCGTAGTGGTCCTCGATGTACCGGCCCACGAGCGCGGCCGCCGCGACCAGGGCCGCGGCGGCAGCGGCGGCGAGCAGGTCACGGCGCGTCCCGGTGGAGGGTGGCGCGGAGCGGGGGGCTTCGGGGGGAGCTTCGAGCTTCACACCCGGAACGCTAGGCGCCCGAACCGCCCATATGGTGGCACCGCGAGGTCGCGTCACCGAACCGTCAGATCTTCCTGCGCCGATCGGCGGGCTGTGCGCAATACGGTCGGAACAGGTCGGCGGGCCCCCGCCGCGCACAGCCTGAAGGAACCACATGGGCGTCCTCCCCCGCACTCTCCCCGATCCGTGGCGCAGTCCCCTGCGCGGCCCACGCTTCACCGCGGTCCTCGGTCTGGTCCTGCTCGTCGGCATGACCCTGCTCTTCGTGACCGGCCTCCTTTCGTACGCCGCCTACAACCCGGACCTCGCGGCGGTCAACGACAAGACACCGGGCAAGGGCCTGCTCGGCTTCTATCTGTTCTCCTGGCCGACGGACCCGCACTGGCTGTACCGCCTCACCCAGGGGCTGCACGTCACCCTGGGCGTCGCGCTCGTGCCGGTGCTCCTCGCCAAGCTGTGGTCGGTCGTGCCCAAACTGTTCACGCTGCCACCCGCGCGCTCCATCGGACACGCGCTGGAACGGCTGTCCCTGCTCCTGCTCGTGGGCGGCGCGCTCTTCGAGTTCCTGACCGGCATCCTCAACGTGCAGCTGGACTACCTGTTCCCCGGCTCCTTCTATCCGCTGCACTTCTACGGCGCCTGGGTGTTCATCAGCGCGTTCATCGTCCACGCGGTACTGCGCGTACCGCAGGCGCTGCGCGTGCAGCGCGAGCGCAGGGCGGGTCTGCCCGAGACCGGTGACCTGGTGCCGGCGAAACCCGCCGAGCCCACGGTCTCGCGGCGCGGGGCTCTCGCCATGGTGGGCGCGGGCTCGCTCCTGCTGCTCGTCACGACGGCCGGCCAGAGCATCGGCGGGGTGTGGCGCCGCACCGCTCTGTTCGCGCCGCACGGCGGGGCCGACCCGGGCACCGGCCCCGGCCGCTTCCAGATCAACAAGACCGCCGCCGTGGCCGGCATCCGTACCGCCGACACGGGCGAGCCGTGGCGGCTCGTCGTCACCGGCCCCAGAGGCACCGTCCACCGGCTCACCCGCGACGACCTTCTCCTACTGCCGCAGCACACCAGCGCGTTGCCCATCGCCTGTGTCGAAGGCTGGTCCACGGACGACCAGCAGTGGAGCGGCGTGCGGCTGCGCGACCTCGCCGTCCTCGCCGGGACCGACGGCGACACCGACGTGTTCGTCGAATCGCTGCAACAGCACGGCGCGTTCCGGAAGGCCGCCCTGCGGCACAACCAGGTACGCGACCCGCGCTCCCTGCTCGCCCTGCGCGTCAACGGAGCCGACCTCACCCTCGACCACGGCTACCCGGCCCGTGTCATCGTCCCCGCGGCGCCGGGCGTCCTGAACACCAAGTGGGTCGCCCGCATGACGTTCGGAGCGCTGTGAACAACCGAGTCCTGAGCCGTTGGTACGGCGAGAGCCCCCTCCAACTCCCGCTCCTGGCGGCCTCGTTCGCCCTCGCCGGATACGCGGGCGTGCGGCTGCTCGCCAACGATCCGTGGGCCGTGGCGGCCTGGTTCGTCGGCGCGGCCCTCGTCCACGACCTGCTGCTCGTGCCGGTGTACTCGCTCGCGGACGTCGCGGCGCAGAAGGCGCTCGGCGCCCGGAGCCGCACGACGATGACGTACGTACGCGTCCCCGCGTTCCTGTCGGGCCTGCTGCTCCTGGTGTGGTTCCCGCTGATCACGCGGGCGCGAGAGGACCACTACGCCCTCGTGACGGGACATTCGGGGGACGCGTTCCTGCCGCGCTGGCTCCTGCTGACGGCCGCGCTGTTCGCCGCGTCGGCCCTGTGGTTCGTGGCCGTCACGTTCCTCGCTCCCGCGTCGCCCTGGAGGCGGGCACGCAGGGCGCGCCGGGAAGAGCGGGCGCGGGAGCGCGAACGGGAGCGTCAGCGGCGCAAGGAGACGAAGGAGCGCCCGCCCTCGGACCACTGAGCGGCCGGCAGCCAGCCGAGCGGGCGCGCGTACCGCAGCAGCGCGCGCGTGCCTACCCGGGCCCACGGGAAGAGCGAGCCCGCGGCGCCCTGCCCGTCGTCCACGCGCACCTCCACCCGCTCGTCCACGTCGTGCTGAGCCGTCTCGGCGATCAGCAGACCGCCGGAAGCGGTGAGTTCGGCGACACGGGACAGCAGGGTCGCAGGGTCGCCGCCGATCCCGATGTTGCCGTCGAGGAGGAGTGCCGTCCCCCAACGGCCCTCGCCGGGCAGCGGGTCGAACACGGACCGCTGCAACGCGGCGCCACCGAGGCGCACCGTCCGCGCGACCGCGGCCTCGCTCACGTCGACGCCGAGCGCGCGGTGACCGTCCGAGGCGAGTGCGGCGACCAGCCTGCCCGGACCGCAGCCGATGTCGAGGACGGCGCCCTCGCAGCGCCGCAGCGCCGACAGGTCGGCGGCGTCGGCGACCGCGCACCAGCGCTCCACCTCGAGCGGCAGCAGCCACCCGTCGGCCCTCCGCAGGAAGAGAGGACCGCGCTCGTTGCGCACGGCGTCGGCGTAGGGGTCCGTACACCAGGCCGGTGCCGCCTCGCGCGCCGTGGTCATGAGCGGACCACCCGCGTCAGCCGCGCGTGCTCGGCGGCGAACCGGCCGTCCGGCGCGGCGGCCGCCACCAGGGCGGCGTCGCGGGCCGTGTCGACGTCCCGCAGGACCGGCAGGTCCCGTACGCGCAGCCCCGCATCCGTGAGGCGGGTCCGCTGGGCCGCACCGGTGTGCGCCGTCGACATCGGCACACCCCGCAGCAGCTCCGGGTCGGGCTGGGCGAGCCCGAGCGCCCAGAACCCGCCGTCGTCGGCGGGCCCGAACCATGCGTCGCAGTCCCGCCAGGCGTCGGGCCCGAGCGCGGGAGCGAGCAGCGCGGGCGTCACCTGAGGCGTGTCCATCCCGATCAGGACGGCGGGCCCGTCGCACCCGGCGAACGCCGCCGCGAGCCGCTCGTCCAGTCCGCCGGCGCACTGCGCGACCACGTCGATCCCGTCCGGCAGCCACGCCCCGGGCGCCCCGTCGAGCACCAGCACGCGACGCCGCGCGGACGTGGCGAGCGCGGCGTGCAGGGTGTCGACGAGCGAGGCCTCGGCCAGGCGCGCGGCCTCCTCGGGGGTGAAGGGCGGCGTGAGCCGCGTCTTGACCCGCCCGGGCACCGGGGACTTGGCGATGACGAGGAGGGTGGTGCCGTGCCGCCGTGCCGCGGGCGATCCGGCCGCGCTCACCGGGACGCGGCCTGTCCGTGCGACGTGAGCGCCGGCAGCGGCTTCTCCGCGAGGACCGCGCGCATGTCCCGTACGGCCTGCCAGGTGCCCCGCCAGGTGCCGGTGACCTTCGACTTTCCCGTACGGGGCCGGTAGGGCACCGGACGCTCCTCGATGCGCCAGCCCGCGTCGGCGGCCCGCACGACCATCTGGAGGGGGTAGCCGCTGCGGCGGTCCGCGAGGTCCAGGGCGAGGAGCGAGACGCGGCGCGCGGCGCGCAGCGGGCCCAGGTCGTGCAGCCGCAGCCCGGTGCGCCGGCGCAGCATCCCCGCCAGCGCGAGGTTCCCGGCGCGCGCGTGCAGGGGGAAGGCGCCACGGCCCTGCGGCCTGCGCCGCCCGAGTACGAGATCGGCCCGGCCCGCGACGACGTCCCGGACGAACGGGGTCAGCAGGCCCGGGTCGAGCGACGCGTCGCAGTCGCAGAAGCAGACGATGTCCGCGTCGGACGCCAGCAGACCCGCGTGGCAGGCGGCCCCGAAGCCGCGCCGGGACTCCGTCACCACCGTCGCGCCCAGGGAACGGGCGACGTCGGGGGAGCCGTCGGTGGACCCGTTGTCCACCACGAGCGCCCGCCAGCCGTCCGGGATGCGGGCCAGCACCCACGGCAGCGCGGCGGCCTCGTCGAGGCAGGGCAGCACGACATCGACCGAGGGGGCCGGGGTGGGGAGAGAGGCATAGTCAGGGGGGATCACGATGTCACCCTACGAATCCGAACCGGACATTTCGGTCCTCCGCTCCTTACGAAACGCGGACGTCGCGCGCGGGTGACCCCTCCGGCGGCTCGGACCGGGACACTCGGGTGCGACGCTGGTGGCATGCAGACAGCACCGCTCGGCCGTGTCCTCGTCGTCGACGACGACCCGACCGTCGCCGAGGTCGTCGCGGGCTACTTGGGCCGCGCAGGCTACGACGTCGACCGCGCCGCCGACGGCCCGGCCGCCCTCGACCGAGCCGACGCGCACGGGCCCGACCTGGTGGTCCTCGACCTCATGCTGCCCGGCATGGACGGCTTGGAGGTGTGCCGCAGACTGCGGGCCCGCGGCCCCGTCCCCGTGATCATGCTGACGGCGCGCGGCGACGAGGACGAGCGCATCCTCGGCCTCGAGGTCGGCGCGGACGACTACGTGACCAAGCCGTTCAGCCCGCGCGAGCTGGTTCTGCGGGTCGAGTCGGTGTTGCGCCGGGCCCGCGCGGCCACGGCGCCCGAGCCGGCGGGGCCGCTGCGCGCCGCCGCCCTCACCGTCGACCCCGTGGCACGTCGAGCCGTCAAGGGTGGTGTCGAACTCGCCCTGACCATAAGGGAGTTCGACCTCCTCGCCTTCTTCCTGCGTCACCCCGGCCGCGCCTTCTCCCGCGAGGAGCTCATGCAGCAGGTGTGGGGCTGGGACTTCGGTGATCTGTCGACCGTCACGGTTCACGTCCGCCGACTGCGCGGCAAGATCGAGGACGACCCGGCGGCCCCGAGCCTCATCCAGACGGTCTGGGGAGTCGGTTACCGCCTGGACGCGGGCCCGGGCCCGCGCGGCGACACCGGTCGCCCCGACCGCGCACCGGACGTTCCTCGGCCCGATCACGCAACGGAAGGCGGGACCGGACCCCGTGCATGACATGCTCCTCATCGCCCTCTACGCCTTCCTCGGCGCCGTCGGTGCCGGCCTGCTGGGCGCGCTCGCCCTGTTCGTCCTGCGCCGCCGCTCCCTGACGGTGTCGCTCACGGTCGTCGCCGCCGTCGCCGTGACGGCGATGCTCGCCGGAACGCTCGTCGTGGCCTGGGCGATGTTCCTGTCCCCGCACGACCTGACGGTCGTGACGACCGTCGCCGCGATGGCCGCCACCGTGTCACTGGCCACCGCGCTGCTCCTCGGCCGCTGGGTCGTGGCCCGCAGCAACGCGCTCACCCTCGCCGCCCGCTCCTTCGGCGACGGCGGCAGCTTCGCGGCGCCCCTCGTCCCGGCGACGGCGGAACTCGCGGCGCTCTCGAGGGAACTGGAGGCCACCAGCGCCAAACTGGCCGCCTCCCGGGACCGCGAGCGCGCCCTGGAGACCTCGCGTCGCGAGCTCGTCGCCTGGATCTCGCACGATCTGCGCACCCCGCTCGCCGGGCTCCGCGCGATGTCCGAGGCCCTGGAGGACGGCATGGCGGCCGACCCGGACCGCTATCTGCGCCAGATCCGCACCGAGGTCGAGCGCATGAACGACATGGTGGGCGACCTCTTCGAGCTGTCGCGCATCCACGCGGGGACCCTTGTGCTGAGCCCGTCCAGGATCTCCCTGCACGATCTCGTGGGCGACGCGCTCGCGGGCGCCGACCCGCTAGCCCGCGAACACGGCGTGCGCCTCGTCGGCGACCGCGTCGACAAGATTCCCGTCGAGGTCGACGGCAAGGAGATGAGCCGCGTCCTCGGCAACCTCCTCGTGAACGCCATCCGTCGCACGCCGGCCGACGGCACGGTCGCCGTGGCGGCGGCAGGTTCCACGGACGGTGTGGTCCTCACGGTCACGGACGGCTGCGGCGGCATCCCCGAGCAGGATCTGCCGCGCGTCTTCGACACGGGATGGCGCGGCAGCCACGCCCGTACACCTCCGTCGGGCGCGGGTCTCGGGCTCGCCATCGTCAGAGGAATCGTGGAGGCCCACCGGGGCAGCGCCGCCGTGCACAACGTGGCCGGCGGCTGCTGCTTCGAGGTGACGCTCCCGGCCGCGGGGGCGTAGCGGGCACGCGTCCCGGCGGCCGGCGCAGTCGTCTCACCCCAGCTCCGCCTTGGCGAACTCCGTCATCCCCTCCTCGAACCCCACCTCGGCCTGCCACCCCAGCTCCGCCCTGAGCCGGGCCGGGTCCGCCGTGATGTGCCGTACGTCGCCGAGCCGGTACTCGCCCGTCACGACGGGCATCGGCCCGCCGTAGGCGGCGGCGAGCGCGTGGGCCATCTCGCCCACCGTGTGCGGGTCCCCGCTGCCCGTGTTGTACGCGACGCACGCGTCGGAGGGCCGGTCGCCCATGGTCTCGAGGGCGAGTGCGTTCGCCACGGCCACGTCGTGGACATGCACGAAGTCCCGCCGCTGGCGGCCGTCCTCGAAGACGCGCGGGGCCTCGCCCCGGGCCAGCGCCGACCGGAAGAACGACGCGACGCCCGCGTACGGCGTGTCGCGCGGCATCCCCGGCCCGTACACGTTGTGGTAGCGCAGCGACACCGCGCGGCCCCCGGTGGCCCGCGCCCACGCGGACGCCAGATGCTCCTGGGCGAGCTTCGTCGTCGCGTACACGTTGCGCGGGTCCGTGGGGGCGTCCTCGCCGACGAGACCGGGGCTCAGCGCTTCGCCGCAGTGCGGGCACGCGGGCTCGAAGCGACCCGCCCGCAGGTCGGCCTCGGCGCGCGGTCCCGGGCGCACCACTGCGTGACGGCCGCACTCGTACCGCCCCTCCCCGTACACGACCATCGACCCGGCGAGCACCAGATCCCGTACCCCCGCCGAGGCCATCGCGGCGAGCAGCACGGCCGTGCCGAGGTCGTTGCGGGAGACGTAGTCGGGCGCGTCGGCGAAGTCCTTGCCGAGGCCGACCTTCGCCGCCTGATGGCACACCGCGTCGACGCCGGCGAGGGCCGACTCCACGGCGGCGGGGTCGCGTACGTCGGCGACGACCCAGGGCCGGCGTTCGTCCGGGCCGGGCGGCCGCATGTCGAGCACGACGACCTCATGTCCTCGTGCGCGGAGAGTGTCCACGACCGCGGACCCGATGAACCCGGCACCGCCGGTGACCAGTACACGCATGCCGTCCACGCTATGCGGCGCACGGCGCCGCGCGGACTCTCCGCGCCGATGCGTCATGGCTCCGTAAGGCTTGTGCGAACAGAGTTCGGTATCGCGCGGCGGCCCGTGCGCGGCTAGCGTGAATCGGTGGGAAACGGGCTGAATCGCACCACCGTCGCCCGGACCGTCCCACCCCCGGAACCACCACCACTCGGAAGAAGGGTTCGCGCCATGGCCGCACGACCGGAGGGCGCGCCCATCTGGGCCGACGCCATGTTCCCCGACCTGGAGGCCGCCAAGCGCTTCTACGGCGAGCTTCTCGGCTGGACGTTCGAGGAGGGCCAGGAGGAGTTCGGCAACTACACGCAGGCGAAGTCGGGCGGAAAGCGGGTCGGCGCGCTCTCGCCGCAGATGCCGGGCATGGAGGGCATCCCGCCGGCCTGGAACCTGTACCTGGCCACGCCTGACGTCAAGGCCACGGCGGCCCGCGTCAAGGAGGCCGGCGGCACCCTGATGATGGAGCCCATGGAGGTCGGCGACTTCGGCTCCATGGTCACCGTCCAGGACCCGGCCGGTGTCTTCTTCAGCCTCTGGCAGCCGGGTACGCACGACGGGTTCGAGAAGGTGGGTGAGCCCGGTTCGTACGCCTGGGCCGAGGTGACCACGCGGGACACCGGGAAGACGGACAGGTTCTTCGAGGCCGCTTTCCCTTACGAGGTCCGGAAGATGCCCGACGAGAACGTCGACTTCAACGTCTGGCAGCTCGACGGACAGCCCCAGCTCGGCCGCTTCAAGATGACCGAGGACTTCCCGCCGCAGGTCCCGTCGTACGTCAACGTCTACTTCGCGGTCGACGACTGCGACGCGGCGGTCGCCACGGTGACCAGGCTCGGCGGAAAGCTCCACTACGGCCCGATGGACACCCCGTTCGGCCGCTTCGCGGCGGTGACGGACCCGCAGGGCGCCGCGTTCTCGGTGATCGACCTGAGCACGACCGAAGGCGAGATGCCCGACCTCGGCTGACGGGAGGACGCACGGGTCCTCAAGGAGACGGTGCCGCTCAGGGAGACGGTGCCGCTCGGGGACACGGTCCTCGGGGCCGGGCTCCGAGGGGGCACGCGCTCCGAGTGGGCATGGGCTCGCCGGGAGCGCGAGCCCTCAGGGAAGCGAGAAGCCGAGCGCGCCCGCGGCCAGCTCCGCCGTGGGCTGTGTCCAGCGCTCGGCCATCGCGTTCCGGGTGGACAGCGAGCGCAGCTCCGCCCGGTCGAGATAGAGCGTTCCGTGCAGGTGGTCCGTCTCGTGCTGCACGATCCGGGCGGGCCACCCCGAGAACTCCTCGTCCACGGCGCGGCCCCGCTCGTCGAGCCCACGCAGCCGCACCCGCTGGTGCCGGGAGACCACGGCCTGCAGGCCGGGCACGCTCAGACAGCCCTCGAAGAACGCCGCGCGGTGCGCCCCCACGGGCACGTACGACGGGTTGACCAGGACGCGGAACGGCTGCGGCACCCGGCCGCGCGCCACCCGCACCTCCTCGGGGACCTCGGCCGCGTCCTCGACGACGGCGATCCGCAGCGGGACGCCGATCTGCGGTGCGGCGAGACCGACGCCGGGAGCGGCGTGCATCGACGCGCGCATCGCGGCGATCAGACGTTCCAGGAGCGCGGGCGCGAGCTGACCGTCGTAGGTCTGCGCAGGGGACCGGAGCACGGGGTCGCCCGCCTCCACGACCGGCAACGGGTGCTCGCCCGCGAGCAGTTCCTCGACGCGGTCACTCAGGGGTACGGAGGGCATCGCGCCAGCATGCCAAGAAGGATCACGCGTCGGCAACGTCCTGCGCGCCGCGCGCATCGTTGCGGGCTCGTGAACATTGCTCCGATGGGGGAATGGGACCGCGGTGACATGGGCTTTCATCAGAGGGCGGCCATGGTCGGCACGGCCGCTCCACCGCCCGCACACCCACCGCCGTCTCCTGGGAGCCCGCCGTATGTCCGTCCCGGCCGCCGCCACCGCCCACCCGCTCGACAACCCCGCGTACGCCTCCCTCACCGGCCCGCACGCGCACTTCGCCGAACGGCGGGGCCGGGTCGTGCGGTACCCCCTCGACGTGTCGCCGTGGCTCGCGCTGCCGGACGAGCCGGGCCCCGGGGACTGGGCGGATCTCGCGGCGCTCGCCGGGCCGGGCGAGACCGTCCCGCTGCCCGGGATGCGCACGGCGCCGCCCGAGGGCTGGGAACTCACGATGAGCATGGACGGGGTGCAGCTCGTCGACGACGGCGTGGCCGCGGCGCCGGACGCGGAGGCCGTGCTGCTCGGGGCGGCCGACGTGCCCGAGATGCTGGACCTCGTCGCGCGCACCCAGCCGGGGCCGTTCCTGCCCCGCACCGTCGAACTCGGCACCTACCTCGGGATCCGCAGGCAGGGCGCGCTCGTGGCGATGGCGGGGGAGCGGCTTCACCCGCCGGGCTGGACGGAGATCAGCGCCGTCTGCACCGACCCGGACCATCGCGGCCAGGGGCTCGCGGCCCGCCTCGTCCTGGCCGTGGCGGCGGGGATCAGGGACCGCGGCGAGACCCCGTTCCTGCACACGGCGGCGCGCAACACGAACGCCATCAGGCTCTACGAGTCCCTGGGCTTCCGGCTGCGGCGCACCACGAAGTTCATGGCGACCCGGGTTCCCCAGTTCGACCACGCCGCCGCCGGCTGACGCGCCGGACGCCGGGGGCGGCTCAGGCGTCGTCCTGGACCTGCGCGTTGTAGCGCAGCAGATAGTCCGCGAAGCGGACGAGATCCTCTTCGGGCCAGTCCGCCACCCGCTCCCGAAACGCCTGACGGCGGCTGACGGTGACCTGGGCGAGGATGTCGGCGCCCGCCTCCGTCGGATGGAGGACCTGGACGCGGTGGTCGTCCGGGTCCACCCGGCGCGTCACGAGCCCGGCCCGCTCCAGCGCGGACACCTGCCGGCTCACCGTCGACTTGTCGAGGGCGTAGTGCGTGGCGAGGTCCGTCGCCCGGCAGCCGCCCTTCTCGTCCAGGTGGCTGAGCAGGGTGTACGAGACGAGCGACAGCTCGGGGTGCATGCGTCCGGCCATCGCTCTGGCACGCCGCGCGAACGACGTCATCTCGCGCTGGATGGTCTCGACGGCCGTCTCTCGGTCTGTCACGTGCTGTCCTCTCCCCGCTGCTCGTTGCATTCTACAACCGAGGGGGAGGGGCGCGCGGTGGGCAGGCGCGTTCCCGTGCCCGGGGCTAGCCTCCTGAGCATGAGCGACCCCAGTGATGCGCCCACCCGTTACACAGTCCTGGTCAAGCCCCAACTCGCCGACAAGGACGGCCACCCCGTGCACGGCAACCCGCTGCGCGTGGTGCCCGTCGAGGCCACGGGATCGTCCGGGGAGTCCGGCTATCCGCGCTTCGAGGGCGAGGGGGTGCAGGTGGAGATCGACCCGCTCACCCGCTCCGTCGAGGCCGTGACCGTCGACGGCGAGGAGCTGCCGTACGGGTGGGTGGCCGAGGTCGCCGCGGACTGACCGGCCGCCCGGCCGCGCCCCGCCTGCCTGACGGGGTGCGGCGGCGCCGTGCGGCGTGGCGCAGCTCTCTTATGCAACTTGTTGCAAAAGCGAGGTGTCGTCGTCTACAACTGTGACGACGTTCGCCGCGCACGGAGGGCCACCATGAGCCGATACCCGCACCTGCTCACCCCGCTCGACCTCGGATTCACCACGCTGCCCAACCGGGTCCTGATGGGCTCCATGCACGTGGGACTCGAGGAGGCGGAGAACGGCTTCGCGCGCATGGCGGAGTTCTACGCCACGCGCGCCCGCGGCGGTGTCGGCCTCATGGTCACCGGTGGCATCGCCCCCAACGAGGCCGGACGCCCCTGGGCCGGCGGCGCGAAGCTGACCACCGAGGCGGAGGCCGACGAGCACCGCCAGGTCACCGACGCCGTGCACGCGGCGGGCGGGAAGATCGCGATGCAGATCCTCCACTTCGGCCGCTACGCCTACCACGAGGACCTCGTCGCCCCGAGCCCGCTCCAGGCGCCGATCAGTCCCTTCGCGCCGCACGAACTCACCGACGCCGAGGTCGAGCAGACCGTCGAGGACTTCGCGCGCGCCGCCGAACTCGCCCGGCGGGCGGGCTACGACGGCGTGGAGATCATGGGCTCCGAGGGCTACCTCATCAACGAGTTCATCGTCGCCGCCACCAACCGGCGCACCGACCGCTGGGGCGGCTCGTACGAGAACCGCATCCGCTTCCCCGTCGAGATCGTCCGCCGCGTCCGCGAGCGCGTCGGCGCGGACTTCATCCTCATCTACCGGCTCTCGATGATCGACCTCGTGCCCGGCGGCTCCACCCTCGAAGAGGTCGTGCAGCTCGCCAAGGAGATCGAGTCCGCCGGCGCCACCATCATCAACACCGGCATCGGCTGGCACGAGGCCCGCATCCCGACCATCGCGACGTCGGTGCCGCGCGGCGCTTACACCTTCGTCACCAAGAAGGTCATGGGCGAGGTCTCCATCCCGCTCGTCACCACGAACCGCATCAACACCCCGGAGATCGCCGAGGAGTTGCTCGCCGACGGCTGCGCCGACATGGTGTCCCTCGCGCGACCCCTGCTCGCCGACCCGGACTTCGTGGCCAAGGCCCGGGCCGAGCGCTCGGACACCATCAACACCTGCATCGGCTGCAACCAGGCCTGCCTCGACCACACGTTCAGCGGCAAGATCACTTCCTGCCTCGTCAACCCGCGCGCCTGCCACGAGACCGAACTCGTCCTCGCGCCCACCCGCCTGCGCAAGCGCGTCGCCGTCGTCGGAGCGGGCCCCGCGGGTCTGGCCTGCGCGGTCTCCGCCGCCGAGCGCGGCCACGCCGTGACCCTCTTCGACGCCGCGTCCGAGGTCGGCGGCCAGCTGAACGTCGCCCGCAAGGTCCCCGGCAAGGAGGAGTTCGACGAGACCCTCCGCTACTACCGCGCGCAGCTCGAACTGCACGGCGTGGACGTCCGGTTGAACACCACCGTCACCGCCGCCGACCTCACTCCCGACGCGTACGACGAGGTGGTCGTCGCCACCGGCGTCACCCCCCGCACCCCCGAGATCGCGGGGCTCGACCACCCCAGCGTCGTCGGCTACCTCGACGTCCTGCGCGACGGCGCGCCCGTCGGCGAGCGCGTCGCGATCGTCGGCGCGGGCGGCATCGGCTTCGACGTCGCCGAGTACCTCACCGACAGCGGCGACAAGGCGAGCCAGGACCCGGCCACGTACTTCCGCCAGTGGGGTGTCGACATGGACTACCAGGGCCGCGGCGGCCTCGCGAAGCCCGAGAGGCCCGTACCGCCGCGCTCCGTCCACCTACTCCAGCGCAAGACCTCGAAGGTCGGCGCCGGACTCGGCAAGACCACCGGCTGGATCCACCGCACCGAACTGCGCCACCGCGGGGTCACCATGGTCGCGGGCGCCACCTACGACCGCATCGACGACGCTGGCCTGCACGTCACCGTCGACGGCAACTCCACCGTCATCCCCGTCGACACGGTCGTCCTGTGCACCGGCCAGGACCCGGCCCGCGGTCTGTACGACGACCTGCTCGCCGCGGGCCGCGGGGCGCACCTGATCGGCGGGGCCGACGTGGCCGCCGAGCTGGACGCCAAGCGCGCCATCCGCCAGGGCACCGAACTGGCCGCGGCGCTGTGAGACCGGCGGTCACGTGGCCGGGCCCGCCGGCCGCGTGACCGCCTCCGCATAGGGTGCAGCCATGTCACTCCCGCACGCGATCCTCACGGCCCTCCTGGAGAAGCCGTCGTCGGGCCTCGAACTGACGCGCCGCTTCGACAAGTCGATCGGCTACTTCTGGTCGGCCACGCACCAGCAGATCTACCGCGAGCTGGGCCGCCTGGAACGCGAGGGGTACATCAGGGCCCTGCCCGCGCCGACGCCCGCGCGCGGCCAGAAGAAGGAGTATGAGGTGCTGCCCGAGGGGCGCGCCGAACTGGCCCGCTGGACCGCCGCGAGCCAGGACCCCAAACCGCTGCGCGACCCGCTGCTGCTGCGCCTGCGCGCCGCCGCCGTCGTCGGCACCGACGGCATCGAGGCCGACCTGCGCCGTCATCTCGACCTGCACCGGCGGCAGTTGGCGGAGTACGAAGAGATCGAGAAGCGGGACTTCCCGCCCGGCGTCGACTCCGTCGAGGACCGCCTGCAGCACGTCGTGCTGCGCGCGGGCATCGACCTGGAGACGTTCTGGGCGCGCTGGCTCGAACAGACCTTGGAGGAACTCGGCCTCGACCCGTCCTAGGGCCTGTCGTCACCTTCCCGTCTGCCCGGCGGCGTCTGGCACGCACTCCCCCTGGCTCTCGGCTTTGCTCGAGCAGGGGGGGACCCCATGCGGCGTTGCCGAAAAGCCCTGGTAGCTCCGCTACCAGGGCTTTTCGGCGCCTTGCGATCGCACGCACCGGACGCCGCCGGGCCCGCCCCTCGGGCGGACGACGGGAATGTGACGACAGG
>NZ_JBHJYS010000042.1:0-50343 GCF_042270245.1 Streptomyces sp. NPDC055955 | reverse complement strand
GTGGCACAGCCGCCCCAGCCGTCGCTCAGCGCGGCGATCTCCGCGAGGCAGCCCTGGGGCGCGTAGTGCGGGCCCGGCAGGTCACGTTCGTGGTCGGACACCGCGGTGATCAGATGCTGACCGTTCCACCACATCTCGACGGTGGTGTTCTTGTCCGTGGCGTGCTCGTCGATCGTGTGCAGCAGCACCTCGACGCCGCGGCAGACGGGGTCGACGAGAATGTCCAGCTTCCAGTACCGGAGATGGGCGGCCAGGATGCGCCTGACCTGCGAGACACGCTCCGAGCTGACCTCGACATCGAGGTGGTAGTAGCAGGGCACTGCGTTATTCATCGTCTTCGGCTCCTCACCGGCGAAGCTCCCGCTCGTCGCTCGCCCCTACGGGCCGTACCCCGAACACGTAGCGTGAGCGCTGATCGCTTCTGAGTCAGTGCAAGGGTGGGGGGCTTACGCCGTTCGTGCAAGGCGAGCGGACACGCCGCGTGTCGGTGAAGGCCTGGAAGCCAGCGGGGAGAAGGAAATTTGCCCTGGGACGGAGGCCCTATCGGCGTAAGAGAGACGGTCACAGTGCGTGTACGGCCTGCCCCTGACGTCAGCTGCTGGGAGCGACCACCGCACCGGAGATGCGGGCTCCCGACGTTCTCGGCACACCGGCGCGTGAGCGGCGGTCGTTCAGCCTCCCGTGCCGCCTGCGGGGGCCCGGCCGCTCCCGCTGCCGGGCCGCTGTCCGACGCTCTTGTCCGTCTGGGAGAGAGGCCTCGCGATGTCTTCCAAGGACCGCTGCTCGGCGTCGACCGCGAGAAACGCCGCGACGACACCGGCCGCGCACATCAGGGCAGCCCCGATACAGAAGGCGAGGGCCGTATCGCCGGGGACGCCCGATGCGGTGAGGTCGGCGAAGATGAGCGGGCCGCTGATCCCGCCGACCGCTGTGCCGATCGCGTAGAAGAACGCGATGGCCATGGCCCTGGTCTCCATGGGGAAGACCTCGGAGACCGTCAGGTAGGCGCTGCTCGCACCCGCCGACGCGAAGAACAGCACGACGCACCAGCACGCGGTGAGCGTGCTGGCCGTGAGTGAGCCCCGGTCGAAGAGCCATGCGGTGATGAACAGCAGAATGCCAGGCACGATGTACGTGCCGGCGATCATGATGCGCCGCCCCACCGTGTCGAACAGCTTGCCCAGCACGAGCGGGCCGATGAAGTTGCCCGCCGCGATCACCGCGAAGTAGTAGCCGGTGTGACCGCTCTCGACGTCGAAGAACGTGGTGAGGATCGCGCCGAAGCCGAACGTGATCGCGTTGTAGAGGAAGGCCTGCCCGACGAAGAGGGACAGTCCGAGCACCGCACGCTTGGGATAGCTGCGGAAGACGGTCTTCGCGATGAGCCCGAAGCCGATGCTCTTGCGCTCGTGGATCGTGATCTCGCCTGCCGGGGGCGGCAGTTCCTCGTGTTTTTCCTCCTCGACTTCCCGCTCGACGGAGTCGACGAGCTTGTCGGCGTCCTTTCTGTGCCCATGGATGAGCTGCCACCGCGGGCTCTCCGGTACGTGCCGCCGTACGAGGAGGATCGCCAGACCCAGGACGACACCGAGAGCGAAGGTGAGCCGCCAGCCGAGGTCTTTGGGGAAGTAGTCCGTGTTCAGCATGACGATCGACAGCAGCGCCCCGCCGATCGCGCCCAGCCAGTAGCTGCCGTTGATGACGAGGTCGACCCTGCCGCGGTACTTCGACGGGATGAGCTCGTCGATCGCAGAGTTGATGGCCGCGTACTCGCCGCCGATACCGAAACCGGTGAGGAAGCGGAAGAGGAAGAACCACCACGCGCTGAAGGACAGACCGGTCATCGCGGTCGCGGCAAGGTAGACCGCGAGCGTCACCATGAACAGCTTCTTGCGGCCGAACCGGTCGGTGAGCCAGCCGAAGAACAGTGCACCCGAGCAGGCCCCTGCCACGTAGAGGGCCGCGGCAACGCCCGTGACCTGAGCGGAGGTGACAGTCAGCCCGGACCCCTCCTCCGAGAGCCGGCTCGCGATGTTGCCGACCGTCGTCACTTCGAGGCCGTCCAGAATCCACACGGTGCCCAGACCGACGACGATCATCCAGTGCCAGCGCGACCACGGCAGCCGGTCCAGCCGGGCCGGTACGGCCGTGGTGATGACGCCGAGCCCGGAGCCGCCCGGCGCCGCGGCCTCGTCGAGCGGATCGCGGCGCCGGGCGCGGCCCTTGCCTGAGTCCCGGCCCCCATCCGGATCGCTTCCACCGCCTTCACTGCCTCCACCGCCCAAGCCCTGCTCCCGGCCTTCGGGTTCCTCCGATGGGGCGGGGGTCATCACGGCGGTTACCTCCTCGTCCGGGCGGGCGCGCTCACTGCGCGCCGCAGAGAACCCAATATCCGCCAGGTGCCCGCGCGCCGCCGCTGCACACATGGTGACGCTCGCCCGCACAACGTGTACGCGCGGCGGAGCGGGCGCGAATCGCTCGACCTGGCGTTCGATCCGGTCGGCCATGACCTCCTGCTCCTTGGTGCTCCAGGTCCCTGTCAGGCCCTCGTCGCCCGCGTCGGGGGAGACGACGCCACGAGGCTCGATCCCGGGCCGGCCACTGCCAGCGCCGAACGGTTCTCGCGTGAAGACCAGGTCTGAGGCGCGGACGGCCGGGGACGCCGGGGAGTTGGCAGTCGTGGCTCCCGCTTCTAGGCTCGGCAGCCATGACAGTTCTGATCACTGTTTGGGGAGCGTCACCGGGAGTCGGCAAGTCGACGTTGTGTGACGGGCTGTCTCGGTGGCTGACCGATGCGGGACTGCGGGTGGACCACTTTCGCGAGGAAGAGATCTTGACCCGACCGCAGTTCGCCGCGGTGGCCGAGGAGTTCAAGGCGACCGGAAGGGTCCGACGGCAGACACTCATCGCGGCGACTGCGCAGTTCGTCGATGCGATCATGGCGAGCGGTGACGACGTGGTGATCGCGGACGCGCTGATGCCGTTCGTGCCGACGCTACTGGCCATGAGGCACGGCGAGGAGGCGATCGACGCCTTCATGATTGTCCTCACCGAGGTTCTCGCTCGGGTCCGGCCAGTCATGGTCTTTCTTGACGGGAATGCGGAGCGCGCATTGGCCAGAGCCGCGAGGAGAGAAGGCGAGCACTGGCTGGACTGGTACGTCGGGAAGCTCGCCGGCTATGAGGTGAGCCCACCGGTGGCCGACGTGGCTTCGGCGGTGAAGTACCTGCTGCGTGAGCGTGCGGTGACACTTGGCGCAGTGTGCCGGAAAGACTGGGGTCTCGTTGTGATCGAACGAGCTGACGAACTGCCTCCGGATGAGGTGCTGCAGGTCGCACAACGGGGCCTGATGCCGTGGCTCGGAGACGCACGCGGGCGCATTGACGTGTGACAGGTGGGTTTCGAGTGTCTGACGCAGCTCTGGCGTGTCACGAAAAGCGTTCCCACGCCGACTGGCAGCGCATGCCGAGTGCTTCGCCGATGCGGTCCCACGACATGCCACGACGGCGGGCTTCGCCGACCCAGGAGCCGGCCTCGGTGATGGTCAGCCCCGTCAAGGCTCGCGGCAGCCGGCACTTGCTCGGATCTCCTTACGTGGAGGGGGTGTTGGGGTCAGGCTGACTGGATGGCTGAAGGCCGTCGCCGTAGTGTCCGGATGTCCCGCGGCGTTCGCTCCGGCGTGAACACCCGGGCAACGTTCCTGAAGGGAAGATCGCGACACCTGCCTTCTGGCGCCAGGGGCAGGCACCACGAGATGATCGTCCTGTGGCAGATGTGATCTTTTTCGATCTGGACGGCACCCTGGTCGATCACCGGAGTGCGGTCTTGGAAACGATCGGTCAGATCGTCCAGGGCGCGCCGAACGCGACGGCTCCACGGGAGGAGCTGGTGACATTGTGGTGGACGCTTGAGGCGCGCCACATGCGGGAATACCTGGCCGGTCAGTGCTCGTTCGCTGAGCACCACCGACGCAGGCTCCGCTCCTTCCTGCCGATGCTCGGCGAGCCGGTTCCTGAAAGTCCCGCGCTTCAGGACGCCTGGATCGCCGAGCGCTACCTCACCCCGTTCGAGGAGTCCTGGCGGTGCTATCCCGACGTCCACCCATGCCTGGAGAGCCTGAAACGGCTTGCCCGAGGACCGCGTCTGGCTGTTCTCACCAATGGGGATCCCGAGCAGCAGTCCGCCAAGCTCGCCCGCTTCGGCCTCCTCGAATACTTCGAAGCCGTCCTGACCCCGACCGAGCTCGGTGCGGCCAAGCCCGTCGCCTACGCAACCGCCTGCCGACGGATGCGGACGGACCCGACGCGGGCAGTCAACGTGGGCGACATGCTGGACAGCGATGTGAAAGCAGCCGTCCGTGCCGGGCTCACCGGCATCTGGCTGGACCGCGGCATCGACTTCGTCACCGGTGGACCGTCGCCGACAGCGGACGAGACGGTGCTCCGCATAGAACGGCTCACCGACCTTCCCGACCGCCTTTCACGCAGGAACAGCTGACCGGCTCTCACGCACGGTCGTCATGAGTGACGTCCTGAGTCAACGCCTTCCCCCTCTCACGTGCACGGCTTTCGCGGTCCTTCACGACCACCCGCGCTCGTCGCGTACCGTTCCTCGCCGTGCTGGGGGCATGGCGGACTGCACCACCTGAGGCCGTTCGCTCGCCCCGGGATCCGAGGGGACAGCGGCACCGCGCCACGCGCCTCGAACACACCATGTGTGTCAGTGATGTGCGAGTGCACGACCAGGGCCGGGGGAGAGAGCCGTCTGCTGCGCGGCGCGTGCCGCCGGCCGAGCCGGGTCGGCGGCCCTGTCGCCAGTGCCCTGACGACACGGCCCGGGGCCGCTGCCGTAGGTCCGTTCGTCCACAGGTCAGGGAGAGGGCGCCACGGTGAGCGGCTACGACTGGGGCGTCAACGAAGTCGTGCACGCCCTGCCCACACCCGAGTTCACAGGGCCGGCGCCGGGATCGGTCTCGTGTCGCCGCCATTCCAGCCGCCACGGTCACGCCGGCCCGCCAGTGGTCACCGCCACGCCGGCCCGCCAGCGGTTACGGCCACGTCGGCCCGCCAGCCGTCACCGCCACGCCGACTCACCAGCCGTCGCGGCCACGTCGGCCCGCCAGCCGCCACTCCAGCCGCCTCGGCCCCCCGGTTCAGCCCAGATCGAGCACTACCTTGCCGATCGCCTCGCCCGTGCGCAGCCTCCTGACCGCCTCTTCGAGCTGGTCGATGCCGTAGCGCTCGTACGGCAGCGTGAGCTCCCCGGAGGAGAGGTCCGGAAGGAGGCGCACGACTTCCGCGGCGACCTCCCTGCCCCGGCTGATCATGTTGACGGGGAGCAGCGAGACGTCGGCGAGGAAGAAGTCCGCGAGGTCGAGGGTGAGTTCACGGCCTGCGGTGTAGCCGACGAGCGCGGCCCGGCCGCGCGGGCGGACCAGGCCGAGGGCATCGCGCAGGATCGTGCCGCCGACCGTGTCGATGAGGACGTCGACCTTGCCGCCGATCTCCTCTTCGGAGAGATCGGACGCGAGGACCGCCTTGGCGGCGCCGGGAACGTGCGGCAGTTTGGCCGGGCGGCCGACCACGCCGACGACCTCGGCCCCCGCCCGGGCGGCCAGCTGTACCGCCGCCGCGCCGACCGCGCCGGACGCGCCGGTGACCATGACCCGCTCGCCCGGACGCACTTGGGCGATCGGGTGCACGGACGCCCAGGCGGTGCCGACGGGGGAGAAGTAGATGCAGGCCAGCACGGGGTCGGTGCCTTCCGGCATGACCTCGGCGGCGGCGTCGGGCACGAGCACGTGCTGCGCCCAGGCGCCTGCGCGGCTGAGCCCGAGCCCTTCGCCGCGCACCCGGACGAGCGCGCCCTCGGGATGGGTGTCGGAGGCGAGGACGATGCCGCTGCCCTGTGTGCCCGGGATGGAGGGCAGGTCGGGCAGGATGCCGAACTGTCCATCGAGGACGTTGAGGTCGAGGTGGGCGACCGTCGCCGCCTTCATCTGTACGAGGGTGTGGCCGGGTCGCGGCTGGGGAGCCGCCTGTTCCACGAGACTTGGAAGGGTGCCGAACCGCTCCAGGAGCAGGACTCGCGATGTGGGTGTGGACGTGGCTGAGGTGGTGCTCACGTGCTTCCGTTCTCCGATCTCGAGCTGCTGCCGCTGTCCTGCGGGAGCGGGACAGCGGTCTTCTCCGTCAGGCGAGGGGACGCTTCTGTCAGGCGAGGGGAATGCTGCACCGAGGCCCCCCGGCACTGTGTGCTCGCCTGCGCCGGAGCGTACTCGTCAGCGTAGATGGGCGAGTTCCAGGAACTCGTGCAAGTCATGGGCGGCTTCCAGCACGCAGACGCTGCTCACTCCTACCAGCGCTCCGGCCGCGGCGAGGAGGTGGGCCGGTCTGCGTGGGGGAGGTGCGAGCAGGGCTGCGACTCGGCGGGGGACGACGCCCGGCGCAGGGCTGCGGCCGAGGACCCCCAGAGCCGCCGAGGGCAGGCGCAGCGCGCGGGTTCGTTTGGTGGCGACGGCGGCTCTGGCGACGGTTTCAGCGACGGCGCGCCGGTCGCCGGTGTGGAGCGCGGCGTACTCGTCGGCCCATCGCTCGACGGTGTAGGCGACTGCCGTGGCCAACGGGCGAAGCAGCGGGTTGGCGGCCGCTGAGATCTGGGCGAGCGTGACGAACGCGTAGTGATGGTGGTTCAGGTGTGCCCGCTCATGGGCCAGGATGATGTCGTGACCGGTGGGGTCGAGAGCGTCGAGCATGCCGTGGGAGATGACGATCCGGCCGGGCAGTCCGGGCATGGTGTAGGCGTCGGCGTGCCGGTCGTCGGTGACGACGACCGATTCCCTTCCCGGCAGGCAGGCCGCTTCCAGCGCGGCTGACCACAGTGCCCCGGCGCGGCGCACGGTCAGCCGGACGGTGGCCGCCACCGCGAGGGTGAGCAGAACGGCTCCTGCCAGGGCCGCGGGCCATGCCGCGGGGTCCTGGCGGGCGATCACCGTGGGCGAGTAGCCCTCAAGCGCATCGATCAGGGGGAGGCGCACCAGTCCGGCCACGGCGAGCAGACCGAGGACCACGGTGCTGGACCCGGCCAGGATCAGTCCGGCGGCGGTCAACAGCCACGTCGCCAGCCGCGGTTCGAGGCGGCGGGTCAGCGGGCCCGCGCTCAGGCCGGCCAGCGCGGGCAGCAGAAGTGGCAGGTAGACGGCCAGACGCATCGGTACGTCTCTCCGCTACCCGTCGCTGCCGTCGCTGCCCAACAGGCGGCGCAGCAGGTCTTCGTCGTCGTCCGACAGCTCATCGACGAAGCGGGTCAGTACGGAGGCGCGGTCGGTGCCTGCCTCCATCACCCGGTGCATGTGCCGGGCCGTCAGCCCCGGTTCGTCGGAGACGGGTTCGTACGCGTAACTGCGGCCGACGGGCGTGCGTGCGAGGACGCCACGGCTGTGCAGTCGGGCGAGCGTGGTGGCCACGGTGGTGTGCGCGGGGGACGCCGTCAGGAGTTCCGCCACGTCCCCGGGGGTCAGGGCGCGTCCGGCCGAGTGCAGCAAGGTGAGGATCTCGGCCTCCAGCGCGCCGTTGGCCCGGCGCCTGCCACCTGCCTCAGAAGCATGTCCCTGAGCACCCAACGCCGTCCTCCTGCCTTCCTGGTCTACAGTCACCCGTATCTTCTATTCGCGAATAGAAGATAATGTGCCTACCAGCCCCGCTGCCACGTCCCTGCGTGCGGCGGACCCTGCTCACAGGATGCCTGATGCCTCCTTCGTCTGCCCACAGCCCTCGGCGCGAGAGCATGCCGTGGTGGCCTGCCGTGACCGTCCTGGCAGTGTGCGGTGTCCTGCTGGGGACGCTGGTCGCCGCGGTCGCGGCACGGCCGTCGCCCTTTGCCCTGGACACGGCCGTGCACGGATGGGTTCTCCACCACCGTCCCTTCTGGGCGCGGCAGTTGGCCACCATCGTGACCGACACCGGCAGCGGAGCGCCGGCCTACGTGCTGGCGGCGCTGGCCGGGTCACTCGCGCAACGCACCGCTCACTGGCGAGGCGCACTGGCGGGGGTGCTCGCTCTGGTCTCGGCACAACTGCCACGTATGGCATTGGCCTCGGCACTGGCAAGGCCCAGACCGCCGTCCTCGGACTGGGCGGCGCAAGCCAGTGGATGGTCCATGCCCTCCGGCCACACCGCTACGTCCATGGTGGTCGCTCTCCTGCTCACCCTCGCCGTGCACCGCAGGGCGCATGGCCCGGTACGGTCGATGCTGCTCGCCGTCCCCGCGATCTGGGCCACTGCCGTGGGCCTCACCCGTATCTACCTCGGCATGCACTGGCCGACCGATGTCGCGGCCGGATGGCTGCTGGCCGCCTGCTGGGCGGCGTCGGCGACACTCCTTGTTCTCCTGTGGCGGCGCCGGGCCGACCACGCACTCTCGACGGAAAGGCAGTACACGTGAGCGCCATCAGCATCGGACAGGCCGTGATCCTCGGCGTGGTGGAGGGGGTGACGGAGTTCCTGCCCGTCTCCTCCACGGGCCATCTGAAGATCACGGAAGGGCTGATGAACATCCCGGTGGACGACAAGTCCGTCGTCGCGTTCACCGCGGTGATCCAGGTCGGGGCCATCGCCGCGGTACTGCTCTACTTCTTCAAGGACATCGTCCGGATCCTGGGCGCATGGGGACGCGGCCTGCGCCATCGCGATCAGCGCTACCACCACGACTACAAGTTCGCCTGGTGGGTCATCTACGCCACCATCCCCGTCGTCATCGTCGGGCTCGCCGCCAAACCGCTGATCGAGGGCCCGCTCGCCTCGCTCTGGGTCGTGGCCGCGTCGTTGATCGTCGGCAGTGGACTGATGTGGGCCGCCGACCAGATGGGCCGGCACAAGCGTGGCGAGGACGACACCTCCCTGAAGGACGCCATGCTCGTCGGCTCCTCCCAGATCCTCGCCCTCCTCTTCCCCGGCTTCTCGCGGTCCGGCGCCACCATGTCCACCGGGCTCATCCTCGACCTGGACCGCGTCGCCGCCACGCGCCTGTCCTTCTTCCTCGGCATTCCCGCACTCACCGGCGCCGGCCTGTACGAACTCAAGGACGCCCTCGGGGCCGGCGCCGACACCGCGCCCCTCGTCGTGGGGACCGTGGTCTCCTTCGTCGTCGCGTACGCATCCATCGCCTGGCTGCTCAAGTACGTCGCCCGGCACAGCTTCAACGCCTTCGTCATCTACCGGCTCGTCGTCGGTGTACTCCTGTTCGCTCTCCTGGGCGCCGGAGTCCTCAACGCCTGAGCGGGCCACGGGGACGGCGCCGCCGGCCATCGCTGTGCCGGGCAGCCGGCGCAGGACGGCGCCGCGGTGGCCGTCGAGGAGCAACGTGTGAGCCGCATGGCGTCATGGCACCGTCACGTCGACGGACACCTGAACGCATCCTGACTGCCGTGCGGCACAGCACGCACCACCCCGTCCGGGCGGAGCACCATGGGCGGATGAACAACTGCGCGGCCCGGCGCATACGGGCGTTCCTTGCCGCCCCTGCTCCCGCGACGGAAGAAGGCCGCCCTGAACCCCCGAAGCGCTGCCCGGCCCGACAAGGCGACCGACTGGTTGCGACGCCGGCTCGGCCGCGCAGTCGTCCTCTCCTGAGCGGCCGCCCTGCTCCTGCCGGTCCTGGCCTACGGGCTGCTGCGGAAGACGGCCGCAGGCCGGGTGGTACGTGGACAGCGGTCACGTGCCCCGACTCGCACCCGACGGCTCACACCTCTTGACCAGAGGCCGCCGGGACGGCCACCACAGAGCCGTCCGAAGGTCACGTCGCCGTGGCGTAGTACCCCAGTACCACCCGACCGGCCCTCTTCAGCCCCCGGTACCACCGGATCGGGGCCATCGCGGTCTTAGCGTTGCGGAGGAGGCGTCAGGAGTGTCGAACAGCGCAGCCCGAAAGAGAGAAGCCGATGATCGACGCACAGCAGCTCACCAAGAGGTACGGGGAGAAGACCGCCGTCGACGATCTGGACTTCACGGTGAAGCCGGGCACGGTCACCGGTTTCCTGGGACCCAACGGGGCGGGCAAGTCCACGACCATGCGCATGATCGTCGGGCTCGACGCGCCGACGAGCGGCTCCGTGACGGTGAACGGCCGCTGCTACGCCCGCCACCAGGCACCCCTGCAGGAGGTCGGAGCGCTCCTGGAGGCCAGGTCGATCCACCCGGGCCGCTCGGCCGGCAACCATCTCCGGGCGCTCGCGCTCACCCACGGCATTCCGCGACGTCGCGTCGACGAGGTCATCGAACTCGCCGGTCTCGGCAGCGTCGCCAAGAAGCGGGCCGGTGCCTTCTCGCTCGGCATGGGGCAGCGGCTCGGTATCGCCGCCGCGCTGCTGGGCGATCCGCAGACGGTGATGCTGGACGAGCCCGTCAACGGTCTGGACCCCGAGGGCGTCCTCTGGATCCGCAATCTGCTGACCTCGCTGGCGGCCGAGGGGAGGACGGTGTTCGTGTCCTCGCACCTGATGAGCGAGGTCGCCCTGGTGGCGGACCACCTGATCATCGTCGGCAGGGGGCGGATGCTGGCCGACACGACCGTACGGGACCTGGTCCGTTCGGCGGGCGGTGACACCGTCACGGTCGCGACCCAGCACCCGACCCGGCTGCGGGACGTGCTGTCCGGGCCCGGCGTGGAGGTCATCGGCCGCGTCGGCTCCGAGGAACTGCAGGTGACCGGGATGACCGCTCGTGAGATCGGGCTGAAGGCGGCCGAGCACGGAATCCCTCTGTTCGAACTGACCGCGAAGACGGTGTCGCTGGAGGAAGCCTTCATGGATCTGACCAGGGACGCCGTGGAGTACCACGGCGCCACGAAGGGCGCCGACACCTCCGGGAGCGCAGCATGAGCACCCTCACGGCAACCCCCGACACCCCAAAGTCCGCGCAGGCCGCTCCGGCCGGGCCCGTCTACCGCGTGACCGGACGGCGTGTGCTGTTCTCGGAATGGGCCAAACTCTGGTCCGTGCGCTCGACCTGGATCACCCTCGGCCTGGGCCTGCTGTTCCTCGTCGCCTTCGGTGTCATCGCCGCGAGCCACTACAAATCCGGGCTCGACTCCGGCCGTCCCATGGAGCGCGACTTCGTCTCCGCGACGGCCGTGAGCCTGTCCCTCTTCGGCACGAACTTCGCCCAGCTGGCTCTCGGTGTCCTCGGTGTGCTGGTCACGGCGAGCGAGTACTCCACCGGCGTGATCCGCTCGACCCTCGTCGCGGTGCCGCACCGGCTCCCCGTGCTGTGGTCCAAGGCGGCGGTGTACGGGCTGGTCGCGCTGGTGGTCGCCACCGTCGGCGCGTTCGTCGCCTTCCTCGTCGGCAGCCGGATCGTCCACGGCACGCCCGTTGCCATGGGCCTCGGCCACGCCGGTGTCGTACGCAGCCTGCTGGGCGCCGGGGTCTACCTCGGTCTGGTCGGTGTGATCGGCACGGCCCTGGGCGCGCTGCTGCGGTCCGTGGCGGGCGGCATCTCGGTCCTGGTCGCCGCCCTCATGCTCGTCCCCGGACTGGTCTCCTTGCTGCCCAGCACATGGCAGGGCGACATCGACCCCTACCTTCCGAGCCACGCCGGCGCGTCGATGTTCGCCGTGGCCCACGACTCCACCACACTGTCGCCTGCCGCCGGGCTCCTCGTCCTCCTCGGCTGGACGGCGCTGGCGCTGGCCGGAGCGGCGTACCGGCTGCTGCGCAGCGACGCCTGAGACATCGGCTCCGCATCATGGGACGGACCCCCATCATGGACCCGACGCCCCGTCATGGGCTGGGGCACTCCGTGACCACCGAGGACCTCTGCGGGATGGGACTGTTGGTCGCTCGGCTCGGCCGCGGCGGCGAACGGCTCCGGCGCGCCGACCGGGCTCGTCCGTGGGTGCTGGACACCGCGGTGGTGGTCCTGGTGTTCCTGGTGTGCTGCCTGCCGGACCTGCTGCAGGGGGGCGCGGGCGGCGGCGACGGTCCGCGCCGGTTACGCGTGGCGTTCATCCATCTCCCCGCGCTCGGGATGCTGGCCCTGCAGGCCGGGCTGGTGCTACCGCTGTGGTGGCGGCGGCGATCGCCCGGGGTGGCCTTCGGCGCGGTCACGGCCGTGTTCGTCCTGCAGTGGTCCATCGGTGCCGCACTCCGTGCGGACGTCGCCCTCTTCGTCGCCCTGTACAGCCTGGCCCTGCACGGGCGGCTGCGGCAGCTGCCGTGGGCGTGCGCGGTCATGGCGGGTGCCGTGGGCCTGGTCGCGGTGCGGGTCGCGCCGACGGTGTCGGTATGGGACGCGCTCTTCTTCCTCCTCAGCACGGCGACGGCGGCCCTCGCACTCGGTCTGATGATCCGGATCAGGCGGGCTCAGCTGGCCGGCCTGCGGGACCGTGCCGCCCGGCTGGAGATAGAACGCGACCAGCGAGGCAGGCTCGCCGTCGCGGCCGAACGGACACGGGTGGCCCGCGAGATGCACGACATCGTCGGCCACAACCTGTCCGTGATCGTCACACTCGCGGACGCGGGTGCCTATGCCACGGCCCTGGCTCCGGAACAGGGCCGGGAGGCCCTGCACCTCATCGGCGACACCGGACGCCAGGCCCTCGGGGAGCTGCGGCGCCTGCTCGGCGTGCTGCGCGAGGCGGACGGCCCGCGCGCGCCCGAGCTGAGCCCGCAGCCCGGGCTCGCGGACATCGACGCGCTGTGCGAGGGGGTGCGCGCCGCCGGCCTGGAAGTGATCTACCGTACCGGCGGTGACGTCGACGCCCTCGACAGCGGCGTCCAGCTGACCGTCTACCGCATCGTGCAGGAGGCCCTGACGAACACGCTGAAGCACGCAGGTGCCGACACCCGCGCGAATCTGGCGATCGTCGTCGAGGGAACGCGGCTGACCATCACCGTCCAGGACGACGGCCCGCCCGCTCGGGCCGGCCGGCGGGGACCGGCGAACGAGGAAGGACACGGCCTGGTGGGCATGCGAGAACGAGCGGCTCTCTACAGCGGACACGTCAGCGCCGGTCCGGCCGGAAGGGGATGGACGGTGCGGGCCGCACTCGACCTCGCTCCCCAGGGCGGTGCCGGATGACCACCGTGCTCCTCGTGGACGATCAGCCTCTCCAGCGGTACGGGCTCCGCATGCTCCTCGACTCCGTACCCGAGACAGAGGTGGTCGGAGAAGCCGCGCACGGAGCCGACGCGGTGCGCAAGGCCGCCGAACTCCGCCCCGACGTCGTCCTCATGGACGTACGCATGCCGGGCATGGACGGCATCGAGGCCACGCGCCGCATCGTCGCCACCGGCGACCGCTCCCGCGTCCTCGTCATGACCACCTTCGACCTCGACGAGCACGTCTACGCGGCCCTGCGCGCCGGAGCCAGCGGCTTCCTCCTCAAGGACGCCCGTCCCGACGAACTCCTGGCCGGTATCCGTGCCGTGGCCGTCGGGGACGCGGTGATCGCTCCGGCACTCACCCGCCGTCTGCTGTACGAGTTCGCGCGACTCGTGCCACCCAGCGCGAACGGGTCCGACGAGGAGCCGAAGCTGAGCTCCCTCACCGACCGCGAACGCGAGATCCTCGTCGCCATCGGCAAGGGCTGGACCAACGGCGAGATCGCCACCCGCTTCGTCCTGTCGGAGTCCACGGTCAAGACCCACGTCGGCCGCGTCCTGTCCAAGATCGGCGCCCGCGACCGCATCCAGGCGGTGATCTTCGCGTACGACCACGGCCTGGCCCGGCCCCACGGGGGCTGAGCCGACGGGCCGACGGCGCCGAGCGCGCGCGGGAACTTCCGGTCGGGTCCGGCCGCGCGACGGGCCGTGGGCTCGGAGGGACTCAGGCGTGCAGGGTGGGCCGGTAGACGAGCTCTTGGATGTGGCCGTCGAGCGTCCGGTGGTCGATCAGCTTGAGGTCGAAGTCGGCCGCACCCTGGAAGATCGGTTCCAGCCCGGTCCGGCCGGTGATCACGGGGAAGAGAGTCACCTGGACGCGGTCCACCAGACCGGCGGCCATCAGCGCGCGGTTCATCGACAGGCTGCCGTGCGACCGCAACGGCACCTCGGACTCCTCCTTGAGCCGAGCGACGACGTCGACGGCGTCGCCGCTCACCACGTTCGCGTCCGGCCAGTCGAGGGGCCCTTCCAGTGTGGTCGACACCACCGTCGCCGGCAGGCTCCTCATCCGGGTGACCCATGGGTCACGCACGTCGGAGTCCTCGGTGCTCGCGGCCAGCATCTGCGCGAACGCCCGATACGTGTCGGCCCCGAAGACCATCCGCTGCTTCTCGTCGTACAGGCCGAGGCGGTGGGCGAGGAGTTCGGGGCCCTGCTTGCCCCAGTAGCCGGTCCAGTCGCCACCGGCGGCGCCGAAGCCGTCCAGGCTGGAGAAGACGTCGAAGGTGTACGTAGCGGTCATGATGCGCTCCTCGAGTGCGATCGGTCGCGTGTTGGGAATACAGACCGGCGGCCACGGCGAGACTCATCGCCCTTGGACTCCCGAGGCTGCCCATCCGATGCGGCCCCAGGCTCGACCGGGGCCACGACGGCGGAAGGCCGGCGGGATCGGCGTCACGGCGGGCGAGGAGAAGGACGTGGCACATCGGGGCACAGGTCTTGGCTGAGTGAGCGCTCCAGTTGGTACCGGGGTGTTCAGCGGTGGTGGTGGGGGGAGTCGGGCCGCTCGGCGCAGCGGGAACTCCAGCGGGAGACGAATCGGCCGTCCGGCCGGGGCCGGTTCCTCGATCGGGCCCGTCCGGACGGCGGGCGCGGGGCGCGCTTGACTTGGAGTGCACTCGAATTCGTAGGTTGCGGTCATGAGCGACAACAGCACACCGCAACACAAGATCGGTTCGGGTTTCGGTGCCCGGAGCACCGCCGACGATGTCCTCGCGGGCATCGACCTCACCGGTCGGCTCGCCCTGGTGACGGGCGGCTACTCGGGCATCGGCGTCGAGACCACACGTGCGCTGACGAAGGCCGGCGCCCGCGTCGTGGTCCCGGCCCGCCGGATCGGCGCGGCACAGGAGAACCTGGCCGGGATCGACGGCGTCGAGGTGGCCGAACTGGACCTCGGCGACCTGGACAGCGTGCGTACCTTCGCCGAGGGGTTCCTCGCCACGGGCCGGCCCTTGGACATCGTCATCGACAGCGCGGGGATCATGGCCTGTCCCGAGACCCGGGTCGGGCCGGGCTGGGAGGCGCAGTTCGCGACCAACCACCTCGGCCACTTCGCGCTCGTCAACCGCCTGTGGCCCGCGATCGAGCCGGGTGGCGCCCGCGTCGTGTCGGTCTCCTCCACCGGCCACCACGCCTCGCCCATCCGCTGGGACGACGTCCACTGGCGCGACGGCTACGACAAGTGGGAGGCGTACGGCCAGGCCAAGACGGCGAACGCGCTGTTCGCCGTGCAACTCGACCGCCTCGGCCGGGAGCGGGGGGTGCGGGCCTTCTCGCTGCACCCTGGTGGCATCCTCACTCCACTTCAGCGGCACCTGCCGACGCAGGAAATGGTCGAGCGGGGCTGGATCGACGAGGACGGCAACCTGCTCCACCCCGAGGTCTTCAAGACACCGCAGCAGGGTGCGGCCACGCAGGTGTGGGCGGCGACCTCCCCCCAACTGAACGGCATGGGCGGCGTCTACCTTGAGGACTGCGACATCGCCGACCCCGCCCCGGCGGACGGCGCCCGCGTCGGCGTCAAGGAGTGGGCCACGGACCCGGAGCAGGCCGCCCGCCTGTGGGCACTGTCCGCCGAACTGACCGGCGTGGACGCGTTCGCCGCCTGAGGCCGGTGGGGTTCGTGCGGGGCCGCCACTCGGATTCCTTGTCACCGAGTGCGGACAGAACACGATGAGCAACTCCCGCCCGGGTGCCGCCTTGTGGGGCGTACCGAACAGTGGATCCGGCTGGTCGCTCTGTAGAAGCAGGCGGACGTGCCGCATCCTGACCTTTCACGGGGCTGCGCCAATGACCATTTGCCGTGCTCGCCGCACCGCGCTCAGCGCCGGCGGTGTGATCAGCGACCACGAGTAAAGGGCCCGTCGGGCTTCGCGGTGGAGCCACGTACCGGTGGCTCCGCCGCAGTGGTGGAAACGTTCGGGTGGCTTCGAAGTGAGACCCGAAGGCTCCTCTCCCGCGTGCGCCGTCATCGCGGGCTGCGTCGGGTCAGCCGCGTGCGACCGCGATCGCCCCTGCCGCCGTTCGCCCGCCTCCTAGGCCCCCGGGGCTGACCGCGCCGACGTCCGAGTGCCGGACGATCGGGGTCTGGCCGTAGGCCCAGTTCCAGCCGTCGGTGGTCCAACTCCAGCAGATGTCGCGGTGGTTGGTCGTGGTGTTCCGCAGGGCGAGCATGATGTCACGGCGTCAGGGCGTCGTGTGGGGGCAGGTCGTGGCGGGAGAGGTGTGTCGCGGCGGTGACGCACGGGCTGCCGATCGCCACGGTTCCCCATGTAGCCATGTAGCCATGTAGCCATGTAGGGCAGCGTCCCGGCCATCACCTGCTGCGATGCGACGCCCGGGTACCGCGCGCTTCACACCGTCTGCGCGCCGATCGGGTCGGCGATGCCGCAGACCTGGTCGTACGAGGTGGCCATGCCGAGGACGGCGACGGCCGGGTGGAAGCCGGTGGCGACGAGGTATCTGCGGCTGGTCGGACGCCCGGTGTGTGGGCGTGCGCAAGGGCTCGCCAGGGGACCGCGTCCGGGCCCCGATCGCCTCAGTCGGCGGCGAGGGACTCGGGCGCGGCGGCAGGGACGTCCCGAACTCCCAGCCGCAGGTGCTCGACGTGGTACAGGGCCTGGTCGAGGAGTTCGGCGACGTGGTTGTCGTAAAGGGCGTAGACGATCGACCGCCCGTGGCGCTCCCCGGTGACCAGGCCGAGGTTGCGCAGCAGACGCAACTGGTGCGAGCAGGCGGACGCTTCCATGCCGACGGCCTCGGCGAGGTCGCTCACGGAGCAGGGCCCTTCCTGGAGGCGGGCCAGGATGTACAGCCGCGAGGGTGTGGCGAGGGCCTGGAGGGTCGCCGCGACGTCGGCGGTGCCGACGGCGTCGAGGCGCTCGCGGGTGGTGGCGCTGCTGGCGGTGTCGGTTCCGTGGCCCATGCGGACATCATAGCGATGACACATGAAGACCTATTCATATGTTCCTGTATGGTGAAGGCTCTTGCTCCATCCGCCCGTGAAGGGTTGTTCTGTCATGTCTTCTGTCCTGGATCAGCGGCCCGCGCCGGCCGTCCCCGGGCCCCTTCCGGCGGCTCCCCGGCGGCGTACGCGGGTGCTGGCGTTGCCGGAGGCCCGATGGGCACTGGCCGCACTGGTCCTGTTCCTCGTCGCCCTCCCGCTCGAGCTGCTCGATGCCCCGGCGTGGGCGTGGGCGCCGCTGTACGCCGCCACCTACATCACAGGCGGATGGGAGCCGGGGTGGGAGGGCCTGAGGGCTCTGAAGGACAAGACCTTGGACGTGGATCTGCTGATGGTGGTCGCGGCGCTCGGGGCCGCCGCCATCGGGCAGGTCCTCGACGGAGCGCTGCTCATCGTCATCTTCGCGACCTCAGGCGCGTTGGAGGCCGTCGCGACAGCGCGTACCGCGGACTCCGTACGTGGTCTCCTCGACCTCGCGCCGGCCACGGCCACGCGGATGCTGCCCGACGGCGGTGAGGAGACCGTCGCCGCCGCGGACCTGAAGGTCGGGGACTTGATCCTGGTGCGGCCCGGCGAGCGCGTCGGCGCCGACGGTCGGATCCTGGACGGCGTCAGCGACATCGATCAGTCCACCATCACGGGCGAGCCCCTGCCGGTGGCCAAGGAGGCGGGGGACGAGGCGTTCGCCGGCACGGTGAACGGCACCGGTGCCCTGCGCGTGCGCGTCGGGCGCGACCCGTCGGACTCGGTGATCGCCAGGATCGTGAAGATGGTCGAGGAAGCCTCCGAGACCAAGGCTCCCACTCAGCTTTTCATCGAGAAGATCGAGCAGCGGTACTCGATCGGCATGGTCATGGCCACTCTCGCCGTCTTCGCGATCCCCCTCGCCCTCGGCTCCGCGCTCCAGCCCGCCCTGCTCCGGGCGATGACCTTCATGATCGTCGCCTCGCCGTGCGCGGTCGTGCTCTCCACGATGCCGCCGCTGCTGTCCGCGATCGCCAACGCGGGCCGCCACGGAGTCCTGGCCAAGTCCGCCGTCGTCATGGAGCGCCTGGGCCAGGTCGACATGGTCGCGCTCGACAAGACCGGCACCCTGACAGAAGGCACCCCACGCGTCACCGGCATCCGCCCGCTGCCCGGCACCGGCCTGACCGAGGACACGCTGCTGGCACTGGCGGCCGCGGCCGAACAGCCCAGCGAACACCCGCTCGCCCGCGCCGTCGTCGAAGCCGCCCGCGAACGTCGCCTCCCGCTGCCTGAAGCGCTCGACTTCAGCTCCGTCCCCGGCAGGGGAGTGAGCTCCACCATCGGCGGTCACGTCGTCCAGGTCGGATCCCCCGGCCGCCTGCTGACCGCCGCCGACGGTCCCGAGGCCGCGGCTGTGGCCGAGTCGGAGGGCGCCGGACGGACTGCGGTGCTGGTCCTGCGCGACGGCACCCCGGTCGGGGTGATCGGCATCGCGGACCGGCTGCGCCCGGACGCAGCCGCCACGGTCGCCGCGCTCACCGAACTGACCGGCCGCACGCCGGTCCTGCTGACCGGCGACAACGAACGCGCCGCCCGCCATCTGGCCGCCGAGGTCGGTATCTGCGACGTCCGCGCAGGACTGTTGCCCCAGGACAAGGTTGCCGCAGTACGGCACTGGGAGAGCGAGCGCCGCAAGGTGCTCGTCGTCGGCGACGGCGTCAACGACGCCCCCGCTCTGGCCGCCGCACACACCGGCATCGCCATGGGCAAGGCCGGCTCCGACCTCGCCCTGGAGACCGCCGACGCCGTAGTCGTCCGCGATGAACTCGCCACCATCCCCACCGTGGTCGGCCTCTCCCGGGCCGCTCGGCGCCTCGTCATCCAGAACCTCGCCCTCGCCGGCGTGTTCATCACCGCCCTGGTGGCCTGGGACCTCATCGCCACTCTGCCGTTGCCGCTCGGTGTCGCCGGCCACGAAGGCTCCACCGTCATCGTCGGCCTCAACGGCCTGCGCCTGCTGCGCGAAGCGGCCTGGAAGAACCCCGTCCGAGGAGGCGCAGCGTGAGCAAACGCTCCCGTCGTACCGTTCCCGCCCAGGCATCCGGAGCGGCGGCACCTCGGCCCACGGTCACCGTCTGCCGCGGCTGTTGCTGCGGCAGCCCCAAGGTCCCCGGACTCGACCACACGGCCCAACTCCGCGATCTGCGAAGCGCCCTGGACGGTTCCGCGACCGTACGGGTCACCGACTGCCTCGACGCCTGCGAGCGCGCGAACGTCATCGTCGTGCAACCGTCCACGGCCGGGCGCAAGGCCGGCGGGCGCCCCGTCTGGCTGGGCCTGGTCAACGACCCCGACGCCACCGCCGACATCACCGCCTGGATCGAGGGCGGCGGTCCCGGCCTCACCGAACCGCCCGGCATCCTCGACCTCTACACCTTCAAACCCTCCCGCCGCATACGTGCCGAGCTCCACGACGATTAGCCGGCGGAAGGTTGCGACGGCCTGCCCGACCGGCAGCAAGCGCGCATCACGTCCCACCTCCAGGTCCGCACCCGTGTCGAGTACGTGGTCTCCCGCATGAAGACACAGACACTCACTTCCTGAGCCCTGCCGCCTCCGTGACGGGGAGCGGCTCTGTCACGACACCGGCCGATCCCGTTCGTCCTGTCAGCCGGAGTTGCGCGCGATCTCCAGCGCGAGTGCCTGGAGGATGTCCTCGGTGGACGCCTCGGAGTCTGTCCGGTCGTACGCGTCCGCGACCGTTTCGAAGGCCAGCACGAAGCCCTTGATGAGGGCGCTCAGCGGTTGGGAGAGCTGGTCCAGCACGGCAAGACCCACCTCGGCCGCGTCTTCGGTGTCGGGGACGAGGAACTGCGTCGGGATGACCTCGCCCAGCAGGTCGGAGACGTAGTCTGCGCTGACCCCACCCCGCAGGGCCGTGAGTGCCGCGATGGCCTTGAGCTCGATCTCGTTCTCGGTCATGTGCCGAGCGTAGGAGGAAGTGGCGTCGGGCACGTGGAGGAGCGTCTCAGGCGGGGGCGTGGGGAGACGTGAGCGACTGGCGGGTCGGTCGGATGACGGGGCCGAAGGTTGCCGTGTTGCGCAGGGGGCTGTCGCATCTCGTGAACGGTGCGACACGCCGCCCCCACCGCGCAGGTGCCTGCCGCATCCGCGGACCACTTCGGGCACAGCCCATGAGCAGAGCCGACGGCGGGCTGGGCGCGAGTTCGTAGGCGCCGGTGTCCGGCGCGGAACCGTCGGGATGAAGGTGGTGAGCGGGCGGTCAGCCGGCTGCCTGCCTCGTGGGGGAGTCGGCTTCCTGAGTGGCGGCCCAGGTGGCGAGAAGTCGCAGACCTTCTTCGGAAGCGGACCCTGGTTCGGCGGTGTAGATCGTGAGCGTGAGGCCGGGTTCCGCGGCCATCTCCAGCCCTTCGAAGGCGAGGATGAGCTCTCCGACGGCCGAGTGGTGGAAACGCTTGGTCCCGGTGCCGTGGTGGCGGACGTTGTGGGCGCCCCAGCGTGTGCGGAACTCCTCACTGAGTGTGGAGAGTTCACCGACTAGGTCGTGAAGGTCCTTGTCGTGGGGGTTGCGGCCGGCTTCGGTGCGCAGGAGGGCGACGCAGGTGTCGGCGAAGGTGTCCCAGTCGGGGTAGAAGCGCCGCGAGGCGGGGTCGAGGAAGTTGAAGCGGGCGAGGTTCCTCTGGCTGGGGGCGCTGTCGTAGACGTCGCTGTAGAAGGCGCGGGCGAGTTGGTTGGCGGCGAGGAGATCCATGCGGCCGTTGCGGACGAAGGCGGGCCCGGCGGTGATCGCGTCCAGGGTCCATTGCAGGCTGCGGTGCGGCGTCCACTGGTCCTTGGCCCGTCGGCGTCGCGGGCGGGTCAGGGCGTCGCTGCCGTCGGCTGTCTGGGCGAGCTGCAGCAGGTGGGCGCGTTCGGCGTCGTCCAGCTGGAGGGCGCGGGCGACGGCTTCGAGGACGGCCGGTGAGACGCCGGAGAGGTTGCCGCGCTCGAGTTTGGCGTAGTACTCGACGCTGACGTCGGCCAGGGCCGCGACCTCGCTGCGCCGCAGGCCGGGGACGCGGCGCCGGGAGCCGGCGGGCATCCCCGCCTGCTCCGGGGTGATCTTCGCTCGCCGCGAGGTCAGAAACTCGCGGACCTCTTGACGGTTGTCCACACCTCGACGGTACGTCCCGCACGCCGCCGTAGGGGTGTACCAGCGGTACACCCCTCGACGGTGCCTCGCCGCACGCCTGGAATGGCGGTTACCTGGATGACGTGGCACTTCCTGGCACTGCCGTCACAGCGGCGGCAGGGGGTGCCCGGCCCCGGCCTCGTGGACCGCAGCCGGTCCTGTCCGGGCAGGCAACTGCACTCGGCGTCCGTCGGTACCGCACCGCACCGGATGTCCAGCACGTTAGGAACCCCTCATGCGCGGAGCAGTGATCCACGCCCCCGGCGACGTGCGTTTCGAGACGCTCGCCGATCCGAAGATTCTCCATCCGACCGACGCGATCATCCGTACGGCCGTCACCTGCGTATGCGGTTCGGACCTGTGGCCGTACCGAGGTCTGGAGACGATCGGCGACCCGCACCCGATGGGGCACGAGTACGTCGGCTTCGTCGAGGAGGTCGGCAGCGAGGTCACCTCCGTCAAGCCCGGCCAGTTCGTCGTGGGCTCGTTCGCCACCTCGGACAACACCTGCGCGAACTGCCGGAACGGCTGGCAGTCCAACTGCCTGCACCGCGAGTTCATGACCACCTGTCAGGCCGACTACGTCCGTATCCCCAACGCCCAGGGCACCCTGGTGGCCACCGACGAGCACCCGGCCGAGGAGTTCCTGCCCGGCCTGCTGGCGGTCTCCGACGTCATGGGAACCGGCTGGTACGCGGCGCTGGCGGCCGAGGTCGGGCCCGGCTCCACCGCCGTGGTCGTCGGCGACGGCGCGGTCGGCCTGTGTGGCGTGATCGCCGCCAAGGAGCTGGGCGCTGAGCGGATCATCGCCATGAGCCGCCACGAGCCCCGCCAGAACCTGGCGCGCGAGTTCGGCGCCACCGACATCGTCGCCGAGCGCGGCGACGAAGGCATCGCCCGCGTCAAGGACCTCACCGGCGGGATCGGCGCCGACTCGGTCCTGGAATGTGTAGGCACCGCCGAAGCCATGCAGCAGGCCCTGCACGCGGCGCGGCCGGGCTGCAACGTCGGCTTCGTCGGCGTCCCCCATGAGGTGGCCATCGACGGGCAGGAGCTGTTCTTCTCCCACGTCGGCCTGCGCGGCGGCCCCGCTCCCGTGCGCCGCTATCTGCCCGACCTCATCGACCGCGTCCTCGCAGGCCGGATCGACCCGGGCAAGGTCTTCGACCTCGCTCTGCCCCTCGACCAGGTCGCCGAGGGCTACCGGGCGATGGACGAGCGCCGCGCCATCAAGGCCCTCCTCACTCCCTGACCCGCCGCGCACCCCGACACACCCGACCGGGCCGATACGGCCCGGCCGCGGAACCTCCCTTGCAAAGGACGACTCACCGTGACCACGTTCGCTCTCGTCGGCGCAGGCCCCGGCCTGGGGCTGGCCACCGCCCGCCGTTTCGGAATCGCCAGCCACAGCGTCGCGCTCATCTCCCGCAACGTCGAGCACCTGGACGCTCTGACGGCCGAACTGAGCCGTGACGGCGTGCCCGCCCGCGGTTTCGCCGCGGACGTCCTCGACCCCGCCTCCCTCACCACGGCCCTCGATGCAGCCTCCGAGACTCTCGGACCGATCGAGATCCTGCAGTACAGCCCGGTGCCCCGCGCCGACTTCATGAAGCCGGTCCTCGACACCCGCGCCGATGACCTCGACGCCCCGCTGGGCTTCTCCGTCAAGGGCCCGGTCACCTGCGTCAACGCGGTCCTGCCCGGCATGCGGGCGCTCGGCCGCGGCACCCTGCTCTTCGTCAACGGCGGCAGCGCGGTGCGACCGCACCCGGAGCGGGCCGGCACCTCGATCGCGTTCGCGGCCGAGAGCGCGTACGCGCGCATGCTCCACGACGCGCTCGCCGAGGAGGGCATCCACGCCGCCCAGCTGATCATCCCCGGTGCCATTCGTCCCGACGCCGAGCACTCCAGCCCGGAGGTCCTGGCCGAACGCCTGTACTCCCTCCACACCGAGCGCGCTGGATTCCGGCACTACGCCGAGCCCATGCCCGACTGACTCGCACAGCACGCTCATGAAGACGCTCACCAAACCGGCAGCCGACCGGCCTCAGGCCCGCGCCGCCCCGGCAGTCGCACTGCTGCTGGCTGTCACCGCCTGCTCCATCGACTCACGAGAAAGCGCCTGCTCATCCGGGTCCTCCCCGTCGGAGCCCCAGCGGTGCCAAGAAGCACCAGCAACCACCACCCCGCCCAGCTTTCACAGGAACAACTCCATGGACATCCGGCTCACCCTCGACGGGCGGCCCGTCGGCGCCACGTTGAACGACAGCCCCGCCGCCCGTGACCTCGCCACCCTGCTCCCGCTCACCCTGGACCTGAAGGACTTCCACGGGACGGAGCGCATCGGCTACCCGCCGCGCAAACTGGACACCTCCGATGCTCCCGAGCCGGCCGCGCCCATGGTCGGTGACGTGGCCTACTACGCGCCCTGGGGCAATCTGGCGCTCTTCCACCCCGACGGCCCCTCGGCCTCGGCCGACCTCCTGATCCTCGGCCACATCGACGCCGACTCCGAACGGCTTGCAGGGGCGGACCGCATCACCATCGAACCCGCCTCCTGACCCCGCCGGTCTCTCGCACGGAAAGAAGTACGCGCATGCCTTCCGCAGCCGGAACCGCCTCCGGCCGACTGCCCTTCGTCGTCTGGGTGCTCGCCGCCGGTACATTCCTGATGGGAACCACCGAGTTCGTCGTCGCAGGGCTGCTGCCCGAGATGGCCGGTGACCTCCATGTCAGCGTCTCCCGAGCCGGGCTCCTGATCACCGCCTTCGCCATCGGCATGATCGTCGGCGGGCCGGGCATGGCCCTGACCACCCTGCGCCTGCCACAGCGGCGGACCATGGTCCTGGCTCTGGCCGTCTTCGCGCTCGGACATGTCGTCGCAGCCCTCAGCAACTCCTTCACGGTCCTGCTCATCGCCCGCGTCGTCACCGCCCTGGCCACCGGCGCGTTCTGGGCCGTCGGGTTCGTCATCGCCACCGCCGCCGCCGGCCCCGGAAACTCCACCCGGGCGGTCAGCGTCATGATGGGCGGTCTGACCCTGGCCAACGTCGTCGGCGTGCCGATCGGCTCCCTCGCGGGCCAGTTCACCGGCTGGCGCGGCCCCTTCTGGGCCCTGGCCGTCCTGTCCGGCCTCGCCGCCGTGTTCGTGGGCCGGTTCATCCCCACCGTCGAGCGGCGCGCCGGGGTGTCGGTGCGGGCCGAGGTGCGCGCTCTGCGGCAGGGCCGGTTGCGGCTCGCGCTGGCCGCCGCGGTACTGATCATGGGCGGCGTCCTGGCCACGTACACGTACATCGCCCCGCTGCTGACCGACCGTGCGGGCGTCGCCGAGAGTGCCGTCCCGCTGGTCCTGATCGCGTTCGGCGTCGGCGCGCTGGGCGGCAACGCGATCGGCGGCCGCCTGGGCGAGAGCCACCCCATGGCCACGACCATCACCGCCGCCGCGGCCACTGCCCTGACCCTGTTCCTGCTGATCCCCCTGTCGGACAGCCCGGTCGCGGCTATCGCCCTGGTCTTCCTCATGGCCCTGACCGGATTCACCGTCAACCCGGTCGTCACGTCCCTCGCCGTCCGCTTCGCCGGCGACGCCCCCACTCTGACCTCGGCCCTGACGACCTCCGCCTACAACACAGGCATCGCCGCGGGCTCGGCCCTCGCCGGCACGGCTCTGAACTCCTCCCTCGGCCTGACCGGCCCCGTGCTGGTCGGCACCGTCTCTGCCGCCCTCACCCTCCTCCCGCTCAGCGCGCTCACCCTCGGAGCAAGGCGCCGACCCGCGCGAATCGTCGCCCAGCGCACCCCAGCGCGTGAGCGGCGAGAGGCCGACGCGCCGGTGACGTCCACACACTGAACCCTCAGCCCCAACTCCCCGTCGCACAGCTTCAGTCGGAAGCGGTCGGTATTAACCCGGCGCACCACTTCACCGCCGGTTCGCATCAAGAGTCCGCTCCGGATTCGCTACCCGCTGGTGTGCGGGGCCGGTGCCGGTAGTTCCACAGTGATGCGCATCCCGCCGGCCGAGCGTGGGGCGAGAGTGAGGGTTCCGTCGTGTGCCTGGGTGATGGTTTTGACGATCGCCAGGCCGAGGCCGACGCCCGCGTGGTCGGTGCGCATGCGTTCGGTGCCGCGCTGGAACGGTTCGGTGAGCGTCGCGACCAGCTGCGGGGTGAGCGTCGCGCCGGTGTTCTCGACCGTGAGCACCACGGTCCTGGGACGGACGCTGGTGTCGACCCACACGGTGCCCTGTTCCGGGAGGTTGTGGACGATCGCGTTGTGCACGAGGTTCGTCGTCAGCTGCAGCAGGAGTGCCGGCGATCCGATCGTGGGGGTGATGTCGCCGCGGGTCTCGATGGTGACGCCGTGCTTCTCCGCGAGAGGGAGAAGTGTTTCGGTGGCTTCTTCCGCCAGGAGGGACAGGTCGACCTGTTCTCGGGTGAAGGACCGCTGGTCGGCGCGACTGAGCAGGAGCAGTGCTTCGGTGAGATCGATGGCCCGGGTGTTGACGGCGTGGAGGCGGTCGATGAGTTCGGCGGTGGCGTGGTTCGGATCGGTGCGGGCCACGTCGAGAAGTGCCTTCGAGATCGCCAGCGGGGTACGCAGCTCGTGAGAGGCGTTGGCGGCGAATCTCTGTTGTCCGGCGACATGCGCTTCGAGCCGGGCGAGCATCGTGTCGAAGGCGTCGGCGAGTTCGCGGAACTCGTCGTTGCGGCCCGGTAGCCGGATCCGGTGGGAGAGCGATCCGTTCGCGGCCAGGCGGGTGGCGTCGGTGATCCGGTTCAGAGGAGCGAGCATGCGGCCGGCGAGGATCCATCCGCCCAGGAGGCCGAACACCAGCAGGAACGCCAGTACCGCGGCTGCCGTTGGGGCGAAGGTGCGCAGGACGGCGTAGCGGTAGTCAGGCACGATGATGAGCCCGGGGTGGACCACATGGTTCAGGAACACCCACACCGCCAGGAGCAGCAGGGCGCCGGCGACCATGAGGAAGCCGGCGTAGCTCAGGGTGAGTTTGAGGCGAACGCTCAGCCCAGGGGCTCTATCCACGATCCCCTCCCTCGTGTCCTGCCTCCGGTTTCGTGTCGATGCGGTAGCCGACGCCTGGCAGGGTGGCGATGAGCCAGGGCTCGCCGAGCCGCTTGCGCAGTGCCGAGACGGTGATGCGCACGGCGTTGGTGAACGGGTCGGCGTTCTCGTCCCATGCCCGTCCCAGCAGTTCCTCGGCGCTGACGACACCGCCTTCGGCGGCGACGAGGACTTCGAGCACTGCGAACTGCTTCCTGGTCAGCGCGACGTAGCGGCCGTCCCGGTAGACCTCCCTGCGGAACGGGTCCAGCCGCAGTCCTGCGATCTCTCGTACGGGAGGTCTGTTGTGGGCACGTCTGCGGTTGAGCGCTCTGAGCCGGAGCGCGAGTTCTCGAAGTTCGAACGGCTTCGTGAGGTAGTCGTCGGCGCCGAGTTCGAACCCGGAGGCCTTGTCGTCGAGACGGTCGGCCGCGGTGAGCATGAGGATCGGCATGCCGCTGCCGGAGTCGACGATGCTTCGGGCGATCTCGTCACCGGAAGGTCCGGGGATGTCGCGGTCGAGGACGGCGATGTCGTAGTCGTTGATGTTGAGCAGTTCCAGAGCGATGTCGCCGTCGCCCGCGATGTCGGCCGCGATCGCCTCCAGGCGCAGGCCATCGCGGATGGCTTCCGCCATGAAGGGTTCGTCCTCGACAATCAACACGCGCATGGCACCGATGCTATGAGCCGGCGCATATCGTCGGCGTATCGAAAACCGCATACGTGCCGGCAACGCCACGCCGCTTTGACTGGTGGCATGACTCGACCCCCGCCACAGCCGGAACGCCGACCCGCTGGATTCGCCGGCTCCTTGTCGTCGGCCTGGGGGTTGTCATCGCGTGATCGCCGCAGCCCTGGGCCACCGGATCAGGGTGCCGAGTACGCGCTGTGTCAGATCCACAAGAATGGACCCCGGCACGACGACGCCACGAAGCAGTCGACCACGGTCGCCCGCGTATGCGTGCCCCCACCCAGGACCCGAGGACGCTGCAGTGACCGGAAGTGAGCGAGGACAGACGATGGTGCAGGTGGGCGCGGCGGAGACCGGACGAGGGAGCGCCGGCCGCCCGGACACCGGCTCCGGTACGTGGCGCGCGCGCCTGCGCGAGGCGATCCGCGTCGGCTCCCGCCCGGGGCCATGGAAGCGCGGCCCGGTCCTCGCTGCGCTGGCGCTGCTGCTGGGCCTTTTCATGCTGCTGCACGCCGAGATCCCGAACAGGATCGGCAACCTCGGCAGCCTGGTGGAGACCTTCCTGCCGTGGTTCGGCCTGTTCGTCCCGGTGCTGCTGGCCGGGGCGCTCCGGCGCCGCTCCGCTTCTGCGGTCGTCGCGCTGCTGCTGCCGGTCACGGTGTGGCTGAACCTCTTCGGCGGCCTGCTCAGCGACAAGTCCCACCCGGGCGGTGAGCTCACCGTGGCCAGCCACAACGTCGGCGCCGACAACCCCGACCCGGTCGGCACCGCCCGCGACCTGGCCGCCTCCGGTGCGGACGTGCTGGCACTGGAGGAGTTGACCCCGCAGGCCCGGGGCACGTACGAGAAGGAGCTGGCGAAGGCGTACCCGCACCACACGGTGCAGGGCACGGTCGGGCTGTGGAGCAAGCTCCCGCTGTCGGACACCGAACCGGTCGACGTCAAGATGGACGCAGGGCCGCTGGCTGCCACCAAGCCGGCCGACGTCAAGATGGCTTACAACCGAGGGCTGCGGGCCACGGTGGCCACGGACCACGGGCCGCTGGCGGTGTATGTGGCCCACCTGGGGTCCGCACGCGTGAATCCCAGGGCGGGCTTTTCGACCGGTCAGCGGGACGCGGGCGCGCGGGCGCTCGGTGAGGCCGTCGCCGCCGAGCGGAACGAGCGGGTGGTGCTGCTCGGCGACCTCAACGGCACGATGGACGACCGGGCGTTCGACGGCGTCACTTCGCAGATGCGCTCAGCCCAGGACGCGGCCGGGGACGGCTTCGGCTTCAGCTGGCCGGCGAAGTTCCCGGTGGCGCGGATCGACCAGATCCTGGTCCGCGGCGTGAAGCCGCAGAGCTCCTGGGTGTTGCCGGCCACCGGCAGCGACCACCGGCCGGTGGCGGCCGGAATCAGCTGGTGAACACCGCACGGAGCCTTCGGGAAGCGCCCCGCGTCTCCTGATCCCGCGTCAGTGTCACCGGCGTCTCTCCTGTACGGGCCAAGCTCACGAGTAAGCAGTCGAGAAGCCCGGTCCGGAGGTCGGCATACGAGCAGATGCACTCCTGAAGTGCCCCGGCGTGCACGTCGGTCGGCGCCCACCCACCTGGGTGATCAGCCAGGAAAGCACTCGGCAACCCCGCATCCTTCGGGTCACCGCCCGGTAGATCTCGTGACGGTTCGCTGATGCACTAGGGGCCATCCACGCCGACGGCCCGCAACGGCTCTCGCGGACCCGGCCGGTGCATACGGAGAGGTGGAGCGTGGCGCTCGTGGAGTGCGCCACGCACCACCGCCGACACCAACCCCTCCCGAGTCGCACACGCGAGGCCTCAGCCTCCTTTTGGATCCCTTGTCCGACTCTGGATTAGGCTTTCACCTTGCATCTGCGGACGAGGAAAGCGATGGGGCTGTTTCATGGAGAAAGGCATGCTGCCGCCGGGGCAGCGCCTGGCCAAAGGCTGGCCCGTCTCGCACTACGGGCCGGTGCCCCGCTTCCGCCCGGAACGCTGGACCCTCCAGGTCTTCGGCGCCACCGCGGACCGGGCGAGCCACTCCTGGACCTTCGAGGAAGTCACCGCCCTGCCCAAAGTCACCGTGGTCGCGGACCTGCACTGCGCGTCCGGCACCAGCACCACCGGCCACACCTTCTTCGGGATCCCGGCACGCGTCCTGCTGGACCTCGTCCCACCTGCCGAGGGCGTGTCCCATGTGATGGCCTGGGCCGAGTACGGATACAGCGCGAACCTGCGCCTCGAGGACTTCACCGCCGACTCCACCGTCATGGCAACGCACCACGACGACGAGGTGCTCACCGCCGAACACGGCTTCCCGCTACGCCTCGTGGTGCCGCATCTGTACGGCTACAAAGGCCCCAAATGGCTACGCGGCATCGAGTACATGACGCAGGACCGCCGTGGCTTCTGGGAGGAACGCGGCTTCCACAACATCGCCGACCCCTGGACGGGCCGACGCCACTCCTACCAGGAGGACGAGAGTCCCTGACGGGCCGACTTGCCGACACATCCTCCAAGTCGGATCACGCATATGCGGCACTTCTTGGCTGATCCCCCAGGCATAAGGCAGGGTACTTGGGGATTTGGGGCGGCAGATGCAAGATGGAGTCGTCGTTCGGGGCGGACCGCACACCGCCCCGGCCCGGCCCACAGGCGAGGTCCCCTTGGTCATGCGCACCCACGACGGCAGTGGCGGTGATGTCGACTACGGCACCATCGGCTCCCTCTACGCCTCCTACCGACGCCCCGATGAGCGCATCGCCCACGTGATCGCAGAGGCACTCGGCGATGCGCGCACCGTTCTCAACGTCGGCGCGGGTACCGGTTCCTACGAGAGTGCCGCGCACACGATCACCGCGGTCGAGCCCTCTTTGGCCATGCGAGCCCAGCGCCCGGCCGAACTCGCCACGGCCATCGACGCCGTGGCGGAGGGACTCCCCTTCGCCGAAGGGCAGTTCGACGCGGCGATGACCCTCTTCAGCGTCCACCAGTGGTCCGACGTCGAGGCGGGGCTGCGGGAGATGCGACGCGTCACGCGTGGCCCCGTCGCCGTCCTGACCTGCGACCCCGCGCGCGTGCGCGACTTCTGGCTCTACGAGTACGCCCCCGATGTCCTGGACACCGAAGCGCGCCGCTACCCGCCGCTGGACCAGCTCACGGCCGCGCTCGGCGGCAGCACCACGATCCAGCCCGTCCCCATCCCGCTGGACTGCACGGACGGCTTCAACGAGGCGTACTACGGCCGCCCCGAAATGCTCCTCGACCCGGCCGCCCGCCAAGCCTGCTCGGCCTGGAGCTTCGTCGACGACCGGGCCCGGCAGGACTTCGACACCTCGCTGCGCCGCGCCCTCGGCTCGGGCACCTGGGACGAAGCCTTCGGCCACCTGCGCAGCCGCCCGAGTTACCACGGGTCCCTTGTCCTGCTGCGCGCCACCCCGTGACCGCACCAGCGACACCTTCCGCAGAAAGGGGCGCAGGGTGGACCCCCTCGCACGCCGCCAGATGATCGCCCACGTGCAGGTCGAGCGACAGCGATTGCTGCCGGAACACGAGCAGGCCACACGGACCACCATCGAGATGCTCCGCGCCGGCACCGGCCACGCGAGCGACCCCCAACTGGTTCCGTATCTCCACCTCGCGTACCTGCTGGGTGTCAAAAACACCTATGGCGATGACCAGTTGATGGCCCTGGCGCTGTCAGTGGCGAACTGGGCCACCACCGCCGTCAACGACCTCGCTCACCACACCGGCCGCACCCCACAACAGATCATCGACCAGTACGAGACCGACATCATCGCGGACGAGGAAGACCTCACCTGACGCCGAGTCTGCTGAGCGCGAGTCCGGACGTCGCAACGATCTGAACCCGGCCTCAGCACCAGTCGATGACACCTCAAGAGGCCACACCGGATCAGAGGGCATGTTTCCCGGGCCGCACCGCGTTGCTGGGCCGGGCAGGGCCGGTGAACTCGCGGCCCATCCCGACGCGCTGGAGAAGCTGCGCCGGGAGGCTCGCGACGGGGGCCGACCGGCGGACCAGGTCGAGCGCCACCTCGGCTCGCTGACCAAGGTCGGCCGGCCGACGGCGCGGCCATCGGCGGCCCCTCGGATCCGGCGTCGCCGAGCGGTGCCGGGCAACCGGCAGATGGCCGAAAGGGTCGCGGGAAGGAATCCGTCGCCGGTCAGGAACCGGCCGCGCGAACACCATGTGGCTGTGGCGATCGCGCTCACGGGAGGGGATCGCCGGTCACGCGGCGCGCCGGACGGGGCGCTGTGCCGTGCGTCCGGATCTCGGCCCGCTCCGAGACCGTGGGGCCGTCCAGGAGGCGCGACCGCTTGGCAGGCGATCGCGCCCACGGTCCTCAGGCGTGTCGCCCTCCCACTTCCGTGGTGGGAGAGTGGGGCCCTTCGCGCAGCGTGGTGCAGCTATGCGACGGGGGTGGCGCGGATCGCGGAGATGTCGAACTGCAGCCGGACCTTCTCACTCACCATGGTGCCGCCGGCTTCGAGGCGCTGGTTGTAGACGAGGCCCCATTGAGTACGGTCGATGGTGGTCGTGGCGTCGAAGCCGGCTCGTTCGTAGCCGAAGGGGTCGAGTACCGAGCCGAGGTAGTCGAGTTGGAGTTCGACGGGGCGGGTGACCTGGCGGATGGTGAGGTCACCTGTCATGCGGAAGCTCTCTCCGCCTTCGTGGGTGGCGGAGGTGCTGCGGAAGGTCATTTCCGGGTAGCGACGGGCGTCGAAGAAGTCGGTGCCGATGAGGTGGGCGTCGCGCTGTTCGACGCCGGTGTCGACGCTGGCGACCCGGATGGTGATTTCGGCCCGGGACTGGGAGGGCCGGGCCCCGTCGAAGTACAGGGCGCTGTCGTAGTCGGCGAAGGCGCCGCGCACGGTGGTGACCATGGCGTGGCGTACGGAGAAGCCGATGCGGCTGTGCGGGCGGTCGATGGTCCATTGCCCGGTCAGTGCGCGAAGGGCAGGGTCGAGCGCGGCGCCGGCAGTCTCGGCGCCCGGGAAGGGCGTACGGGGGCCGGCAGCAGGTGTCGGCTCGATGGTCGCGCTCTGGCGACGGCTGAAGATACCCATGCGGTCGTAGCCTCCTCGAATGTGATTACTACGTGTTATCACGGCGCCGGAATGGGGTGGACAGTGAGATGGGTGGCCTCGTCCGATATCTCTGTCATGGCCTGCAAAGATGCACAGGATCGACCCAGGATCGTCATGAGTGTGGATGCACTGTCGGGCGACATGTATTCACTCAGAGTCACTTGCCGGCTCGGCCAGGTGGCGGAGTCGGCGTTCGTGACGCACTCGGTGGCCGCCGTTCATGGGCCGTGCGTGGACCGATCTCGTGAACGGGGACGGACTCCAGCACCGATACTGCTGCACCGTTCTGGTGCGGGAGGTTCTGGTTGCTCCGGGAGACGTCGTCGGTTCGGGTGGTGGCGGAAGGCTCGCGCCGACCTGCTGTCGTGGTCGCCGCAGGGATGGCGTGGCGGGTGGGTGCCGCCCCGCTGGCGGGGCATGGCCGGTGGGGCGAGGATGGCGCGGACGGGAGTCCCGAGAAGGCGGTGCGCGCATGGCGGTGGAAGTCGCAGGGGCGGCGGCCGAGACGTTCCTGGACGGCTTCCCGAGCGTCTTCGACCAGGGGCAGGCCGTGTGGTTCCCCTGCGAGGGGATCTCGGCGTTGCCCGCGGATCCGTTCAGCGTCTTGAGCCACGCGGGCGCGCCGACCGGACCGCGGGATCCCTTCGGCAGCGTCAACAACGACACGAACTGCTTCGTCCTTGTCCTCGGCCGCCGAACCGCCGGAGCGGCACCAGGCGCCTCCCTGCCCGTCCTGGACGTGTACCCGTCGCCCTCCGAAGCTCTCGCCGGGCCCGTACACCTGCTGCCCCTCGAGACCGCTCAACCGGCCTGAAACAACTGGACAGGAGGGACGCACGTGGTGGACGCCGGCCCCTACCCCGGCACGGGAGCATCGGACACGGCCGTACTGGAAGCCTTGTTCACGCAGGGACCGCTCGGCCTCTTCCTTCTCGACGAACATCTGCGTGTGCGTCGCTACGACACATCGGCCCGTGGCCTGCGCGGCATCGCCGCCGAGCGGGTGATCGGGCGGACGCTCGGAGAGTTCGGTTCGGGCCTCGACACCACGAAGCTCGCCGCCCTCGCTCAGGAAACCCTCCGCACGGGGCGGCCCCTGCTACGGCACACCCTGAAGGGGCCGGCGACTCGATCGGACGAGGACGTGACGGTCTCGGTGTCCATCTTCCACGTGGACGACGCGGCCGACGGGCAGCCCGGCGTGCTCATGGCGGTCGAGGACGTGACCGAACGTGAGGCGGCCCGGGCGCGGCTCGAACTCCTCTCCGACACCTACCGGACCGTCGGCACGACGCTGGATGCGATGACGACGGCCCGCGAACTGGCAAGCGTGCTGGTGCCGGCCCTCGCGGACGCGGTGGCGGTGCACCTCCTGGATGCGGTACTGCGAGGTGATCCCCACCGTGCGGGACGGGTCGACGCCGGAGAGCCGCTGCGCCGCGCGGCCTTCCTGAAGGGGACCTCGACACATGCCGGGGAACGGGATGTGATCGACGGACAAGGCACGGTAGATGAACGGGGCACGATCCTTGAGACGCTGTCCCTGGCCACCCCCTTCACACGGAGCCTCGAGGACGCCACGCCCCGGCTGGTCTCGCGGCTGGACGCCGACGGGGTCTGGCCACCCGAGCTGTCCGAGCACGCGCGTGCACTCGCCGCCGCGGGTGTCCACTCGTTGATGGCCGTGCCCCTCGTCGTATCCGATGCCGTGCTCGGTGTCGTCACGCTCTACCGCTCGGGGCAGCCCCAGCCGTACACACAGCAGGACCTGGATCTTGCGATTCAGGTCGCTTCCCGGGCCGCCCTCGGCATCGACCACGCGTCGAGCTACGCACGGGAGCGGAACACGGCAATGGCCCTCCAGCGGCATCTGCTGCCGAGCCGTACGCCGGAACTGACAACCGTCGAGACGGCGCATCTGTACCTGCCCGTCAGCGCGGGCGGGGACTGGTTCGACGTGATCGAACTGTCCGGAGCAAGGGTGGGACTCGTCGTCGGCGACGTCGTCGGACACGGGATCGAGGTCGCGGCCATGATGGGGCGCCTCCGTACCGCCCTGCGCACGCTCGCCGAACTCGATCTGGAGCCGGACGAGTTGCTGACCCATCTCGACGAGATCGCTGCCCGGCTCGCCAGTGAGAACGCCGACGCCGACGCGTCGGACCAGCATGACGGCACCCCCGGCCCGCGGACGGGTCGCCACCTGCGCGTACGCCGTCTACGACCCGGTGAAGCGCCGCCTGACCCTCGCCTCCGCCGGGCACCCCGCGCCGCTGCTCGTCTCGCCGGAAGGAGAGGTCGCCACCGTGGAGGTCGACGTGGGCCCCGCGCTCGGCACGGCCCACGGCACGTACGAGACAGCCACGTACGGCCTCGACGACGGCGCCGTCCTGTGCCTGTACACCGACGGACTGCTCGCGGGCAGTGACGAGGCGGCCCACACGCTTCGTCGCGTGCTCACCCACCAGGACCGCGCCCTGTCCGAGACCGCCGATGCCATCGCCTACGCCTTGGCCGACGAGCAGGCCGAGGACGACGCCGTCCTGCTCCTGGCACGCGCCCGCGGCCTCTCGGACGACCAGGCGGTTCACTGGGACCTGCCCTCCGATCCCTCGGTGGTCGCCGCGGCGAGGGCTCTGGCCGGACGACAGCTGGCCGCCTGGGGGTTGGAGGCCATCACGTTCGAAACGGAACTGATCATCAGTGAGCTGGTGACGAATGCCATCCGGTACGGCGAGGGCCCGGTGAGTCTCCGGCTCATCCGTGACCGGCACCTCACGTGCGAGGTCACCGACGGAAGCAACACCTCGCCCCACATGCGCCGCGCCCACGACACCGAGGAAGGCGGCCGAGGGCTGTATCTCGTGATGAGCATGAGTTACCGCTGGGGCACGCGCTACGCCGCACGAGGCAAGACGGTCTGGTCGCAGCAGTCCCTCCCCAGCCGGACCGAATGAAAGTGCTCCGTCGCCACGGTGAAGCAGCCGACTGCCATGCGCCGCCGCACGGTCCACGGCTTCTGGGCGCTCGGATGACAGGTTTTCCCTGAGCCGACCGCTCCATCGGACGGCCGGCCCCCGCCTTCGATGATGCGGCTGCTTCCCGCGCCGCTGGACGGTTGGTGACCCGGTGGACCGGCGTCAGGCCCATGCGCAGCTCGGGGGAGTCTTCCGGCGCCGGCGCGGTCTGAGCTGCGAAAGCGCGGTGGGGGGGGCGGATGGGCTGCCGGGCCGGTGCGCGCTGTGCTCGTACTACGCTGCCAAGGTGATGAACCCCAGCGAGCCCCAGGATCCGCTGCCGGCCGCGCGGGGCTCGGCCGTGGTGCGGGGCGACCGCGCGGGCTCCGACGGGGGCGGCGCCGCGGGCCGGAGCCGTCCGGCCAACCAGGGGCGGCGGGTCGCGGCCCGCAATCGGGCCGCTCTCATCGCCGCCGCGCGCGAGGTCTTCGCCGATCAGGGCCTGAACGCCCCGCTGTCCGCCGTCGCTCGCCGCGCGGGGGTGGGGCAGGGCAGCCTCTACCGGCACTTCGCCGACCGCTTCGCACTGGCCTCCGCCGTTCTGGACGAGAACGTCCAGCAGATCGAGCGGGCCGGCGCCGAGCCGGGCGCGAGTCTCAAGGATGTTCTGGGCGTGGTCACTTGGCACCTGACCCGCTCGACGGCGTTCGTCGACCTGTTGCGCGTGCGCGGCGACGGCGAGCAGGCCCGCGCGCTGTCCGAGCGCGTCCGCGGTGTCCTGGCCCGGTGCCTGCCCGCCGGGCATCGTCTGTCCGCCGACGACGTCATGCTCGCGGTCGCGATGGTCTCCGGCGCCGTCGCAGGCCCCACCCCGGCCGAGCGCGAGCGCGTCGCCCTGGCGGCCTGGCGACTGCTCGGCGTCGAGGTGGGACCGCTGCGACCCTGCGAGGCGGTCGTCGACGAGTGACCGTCAGCCGCCGTTGGACTGGCGGACGCCCTTGGCCAGTGAGGGGAACGTGAAGACGTACCCGCCGGCGGGGCCGCTGACGGTCATGTAGGCCCTCGTGCCGCCCGGAGTGATCGCGACGTTGGTCGCCGACTTCAGACCCTCGGATCTCGGGGCGGGAACCTCGACGGTGGCCAGGCGCGCCCCGTACTCGCTGTAGACGGCGATGGCGGGCCGGCCGTGCAGCGCCTGGTAGAGATTGCCGTCGGCGTCCACGGCGATGGAGTCGGTCTGGGCCAGGCCGCCGTCGACGTGGATGGCCTCGTGCCGGGACGTCACAGCGGTCTTGCCGGCGTCGAGCAACAGGTAGGAGATGGTGTCCTCGGCGAGCTCGCTGATCCACAGACCGCGCAGTTCGGGGTCGAACATGACTCCGTTGGGCTGGGCGAGCCCGTCGGCCAGGACGGTGGTCTTCGTGCCGTCACGGTCGATGCGCACGATGCGGCCGTCGGTCTCGTCCGGCTCCGTGCCGTGCGCGTCGCTCACGTACACGTTGCCCTCGTCGTCGAAGGCGATGTCGTCCGGCGTCATTCTGGAGCCGTCGACCTCACCGGAGAAGAACGTGCGCGGCTGCGAGCCGTCCTGCGCGACGCTGACGATCGAACCGGTGGCGAAGTCGGTCAGGTACAGGCGGTGGTCGTGCGGGCTGATCTGCGCGGAGGTGTAGGCACCGGTCCTGTCGGTGTAGACGCCTTCGTGCCGGCCGGTGGCGACATCGACGGAGATGAGCTTGGGCTCGCCCGGGGGTGCGGTGACGTCCACGACGTAGAGGCTGCCGTCGTCGACCAGGACCGGGCCTTCCAGCAGGGTCATGCCGGTGGCCTCGTGCACGTCGGTCACGTGCGCGAGCTGGGTGGCCCGGATGACTCTGCCCTCGCCGGACGACGCGGGTTTCGCGGCCGGGGCGGCGGTCTGGGGGCCGCACCCGGTCAGCGTCAGGAGGCCGAGGGCGGCCAGACCCGCCAGGACGCGGGGCGTACGGGACGTGGTCATACGGTGATGTGCTCCTTCCTGTCGCCCGGATGCCCGGACGTCGTGACGTGCAGGAGGCGAACCTCGGGCCGTGGCACGGGAGTTCGGCGACTGGGCCCTGCCATGGGGCTGGTTCCGCTCCCGGGCTCCCGGACGGCTGTCAGGCGACCGACCAGCCGCCGTCGGAGGGCAGGATCGCGCCGTTGAGGTTCACCGCGTCCCTGCTGAGCAGGAACGTGATCGATGCGGCCAGTTCCTCGGCCATGGCGAGGCCGGGGATCGCGACACGCATCTTCGCGGTGCGGGCCGAACCGTACGGGGCGGCGGAGGGGACATGGATGCCGGTGGCCACCGCGCCCGGGGCGACGGCGTTGACCTGCACGCCGGTGCCCGCGTACTGGAAGGCCGACGATTTCGTCAGGCCCACCAGGGCGTGCTTGGAGGTGGTGTAGGCGGCGCCGGCGGCCGAGCCGCGCAGGGCGGCCTCGGAGACGATGTTCACGATCCGGCCGCCGCCGGCGGCGAGCATGCCCGGCACGACGGCACGCATCAGGCGCATGGGGCCGTCGACGTTGATGCGCATGACGCGATCCCAGACGGTGTCGTCGACCTCGTGCACCGCGGCGTCGTCGTCCATCACGCCGGCGACGTTCGCCAGGGCGTCCACGCGACCGGCCGCGGCGGCGAGCACGGCGTCGGCGGACGTGGGCGCGGTGATGTCGGCGGTGAGGGGCACGACCGCCTCGCCCAGGTCGGCCGCAAGGGCCGCGAGGCCGTCGGCGGAGACGTCGACGGCGATCACGCGGCCGCCCTCGCGCACGATGCGTGAGGCGACGGCCTTTCCTATGCCGGAGGCGGCACCGGTGACCACGACGGTCTGGCCGCTGAAGCGGCCGGGCGTGACCTGTTCGGTCCACGGTTCGGGGGTGCCTGTCTCGATGCCCGGGTCGGGTTCCACGACCGTCGCGGAATCGGCCGGTGGAGCGGTGGGCAGGCCTTCGGGGACCTGACCGGTCTCGGCGGCGGTGACCAGCGTGTCCACGAGCTCCGGCGGGAACTTCCCGCCGGACATCTTCACGAGCTGCTCCAGCGGCAGGCCGAGGGCGGGGGCCAGGGCCTGCTCGCTCTGCCTCTGGGAGGCCAGGAGTCCGCGCAGGATCCGCCCGGCGGCGGGATCCGCCAGCCAGTCGCGCAGCGGGGAAGCGGGGGTGAGGTTCGACATCGCGGGCCCTTCGTGTCGTGGCGCTCGGGCGGGACCGTGTGACGGAGGACCCGCACCGCAACCGGACAGTGTTGTCCGGTTCTTGGGTTACGGTACCGGTGACCGCGTGGGACGCCTCGCGAGGGCAGGCCCCGACCCACGCGGAGATCAGCGCACCTCCCCCCACGAGAGGAACCCGCCAGATGACCCTGCCGCAGTGCGACACCCCGCCCACCCCGCAGGAGAGCGCCGACCTGCACGAGCGCTACCGCATTGAGCGTGAGCGCCGTGTACGCCCCGAAGGCCCGAGCCAATACCGCTCCACGGACGCGGAGTTCGGCTACTTCGCCACCGACCCGTACGTCGACGGCGTCGCCGAGCGCGAGCCGCTGCGCGACGTGGTGGACGTCGCGATCGTCGGTGGCGGGTTCGGCGGGATCCTGGCTGGCGCCCGCCTGCGCGGGCAGGGCGTGGCGAAGGTGCGGGTCATCGACAAGGGCGGTGACTTCGGGGGCACTTGGTACTGGAACCGCTACCCGGGCATCCACTGCGACGTCGAGTCGCATGTCTACCTGCCGCTGCTCGACGAGACCGGATACGTGCCCGAGTGGAAGTACGCGCCCGGAGAGGAGATCCGCCGTCACGCGGTGCGGATCGCCGAGCAGTTCGGGCTGTACGAGGACGCCCTCTTCTCGACAGCCGTCACCTCCCTGGCCTGGGACGAGGCCGCCCAGCAGTGGAGGGTGGCCACCGACCGCGGCGACACGTTCCGCGCCACCTACGTCATCACGGCCACCGGCACGCTGACGGAGCCCAAACTGCCCGGCATCCCCGGCATCGAGGACTACCGGGGCCACACCTTCCACACCTCCCGCTGGGACTACGGGTACACCGGCGGCAGTCCCGAGGGAGGCATGACGGGCCTGGCCGGCAAGAGGGTCGCCGTCGTCGGCACCGGTGCCACCGGCGTACAGGTCATCCCCATGCTGGCCGAGGACGCCGGGCACCTGTACGTATTCCAGCGCACCCCGTCCGCCGTGGATGTGCGTGGCCAACGGCGCATGACACCCCAGGACGTCGGCGCGGACCGTCCGGGATGGGCGGCCGAACGCCGGGACAACTTCCTGCGGATAGCGTCCGGGGAGGGTGCCGAGCGGGACCTGGTCGCCGACCGCTGGACGGCGTCGGCCGCCCTGCTGGAGAAGCTCCTGCCGAGCTTCCGCCGCGACGGCGAGCCGGACTTCGAGGCCGCCTACGAGGCCGCCGACCACGCCACGATGAACCAGGTGCGCGAGCGGGTTGCCGCCGAGGTCACCGACCCGACCACGGCCTCGGCCCTCCAGCCCTGGTACCGGTACGCGTGCAAGCGCCCCACGTTCTCCGACACGTATCTCCCCGCGTTCAACCGGGACAACGTCACTCTCGTGGACACCGCCGACACCCACGGCATCGAGCACATGACGGAGCGCGGAGTCGTCGTCGGCGGGGTGGAGTACGAGGTCGACTGCGTGGTGTTCGCGACCGGGTTCTCCGTGGGCGTCTCCGGCGTCACCTCAGGTGAACTGCCCGTGACCGGCCGCGGCGGACTCCAGCTCCTGCACGCGAGGGCGAAGCAGGGCCCACGTACCTTGCACGGCTTCACCAGCAACGGGTTCCCGAACCTGATCCAGATGGGCTCGCTGCAGAACGCCAGCAGCGTGAACTTCACGCACATCCTGGACGAACAGGCCGTGCACGCCGCTGCCCTGGTCGCCGCCGCGGAGCAGAAGAACGCCGTCGTGGAGCCCACCCCCGACGCCGAGGCCGCGTGGGTCGACGTCTGTGCCAAGGGCGCCCCCGACCATGAGTGGTTCCACGCCGAGTGCACCCCCGGCTACTACAACCGCGAGGGTCGCGGCCGCCCCAACGGTCCGACCGCCTACCCGCACGGCGCCGTCGCCTTCCACGACCTCCTGCGCAACTGGCGCGAGGAGAACATCGCCGAGGCCCTCCGGGCCAAGGCCACCATCTCGGCGGGGCGCGTCGACCGGTCAGCCTCACTCTGAACCCACGCCGAGGCTGCGGTAGTTCCCGTACGGCGACGGGACCGCGGCCGCCCTCGTCCCGGAAGGGGAAGCGGAATCCGGCCTGCGCTTCCCCTGAGGGAATTCCCTGACCCGATCGGTCGAGCCAAGCCGCCCACTCCTGAGCGGACTTGACCGAGGAGACCTCCCGCCCACCGGCTCGAACAAGCAGGCGGAGCGATCAGCTCTGTCGGCGGGTCGGACCTTCCTGCGCGGAACGGGAGCCGGGCGAGGCGGGCGCGGTCATGTCGAGCAGGAGCAGCGCGTCGTGGTCGGGGCTGCCGGGTTCGGCGGTGTAGACGCCGATGCGCTGGCCGGGTGTGCCCTCCACGTGCAGGGACTGCGACGTGAGAGTCAGCGTGCCGACCTGGGGGTGGTGGAACGTCTTCTGCGCGGGCTTGCGCCCGGTCACTTCGTAGCGTTCCCACAGACCCGCGAAGTCGGGGCTCTTCAGGAGGAGTTCTCCCACCAGGCTGGTCAGGTCGGGGGCGTCGGGCGCGGTGCCGGAGACGGCGCGCAGGCGGGCGACGCAGCCGGTGATCTGCCGGTCCCAGTCGGTGAAGAGGCCGCGGGCGGCGGGGTGGAGGAAGAGGTAGCGGGCGAGGTTGCGCTGCTTGAGCGGCCAGTCGTCCAGGCCCGCGTAGAGGGCGAGGCCGCCCGGATTCCAGGCGAGCATGTCCATGCTGCGGCTGATGACGTACGCCGGGTTCGGCCGGAGCGACTCGAGCAGCAGCTTGAGGTGCGGGCGCACGGTACGGCTGGGGGAGGGCGGCGGCTCGGGCGCGTATCGGGCGGCACGGGCGGCGAGCTCGCGCAGATGCTGGTGCTCCTGGTCGTCCATGCGCAGGGCGCGGGCGAGGGAGTCGAGGACAGCGGGGCTGGGACGGGTCTCCTTGCCGCGCTCCAGGCGCACGTAGTAGTCGATGCTGATGCCGGCGAGGGTGGCCAGTTCCTCGCGGCGCAGTCCCGGGGTGCGGCGGACCCCGGCGCCGACGGTCAGGCCGACGTGCCCGGGGCTGGTCTGGGTGCGGCGGGCGCGCAGGAAGCGGCCCAGCTCGGCGCCTTCGCTGTGCGCGCTCTCGGATGCCATGTTCTTCAGTCTCACACCGCTTCGACCTACGGCGCAGGTACGAGGGGGGCCCTGTCGTTACCCCTGAAGAGCCCGCCCTGCCACACCCGCGAAATCTGGGCGACGGTGAAGGCACAACACACCGGCACCGCGCCCGCGAGCGGTCGAACAGGCATGATCGCGCCCGGCGGGCGAGTGAGAGTTGCCGGCACGTCACGAACCGGAGATACCCGATGCACTACATCAAGCTGCGCGACCTGGAGGTCTCCCGGATCGGTCTCGGCGCGATGGGCATGTCCCACGGCTACACCGACTCCGGCACCGACGAAGCGGAGTCCGTCCGGACCCTGCACCGGGCACTGGAGCTGGGCGTCACGTTCATCGACACCGCCGAGATCTACGGTCCCTACACCAACGAGGAACTGCTGGGCCGGGCGCTGAAGGGCCGCCGCGACCAAGTGGTGCTGGCGACGAAGTTCGGCATGGTCTCGCACGCCGGAGCGGGCGCGTGGAATCCGGACTCCACCCCGGCCAACATCCGTACCGCGGTCGAGGGATCCCTGCGGCGCCTCGGCACCGACCACATCGACCTGTACTACCAGCACCGCGTCGACCCGAACACGCCGATCGAGGAGACCGCAGGCGCCGTCGCCGAGCTGGTCGCCGAGGGCAAGGTCCGTGCCTTCGGCCTCTCGGAAGCCGGCCCGGACACCATCCGCCGCGCCCACGCCGTCCACCCGGTCACCGCGGTGCAGTCGGAGTACTCGCTGTGGACGCGCGGCATCGAGGAGTTCATCCTGCCCGTCCTGCGTGAGCTGAACATCGGCCTGGTGCCCTTCGCTCCGCTCGGCCACGGCTTCCTCACCGGGCAGATCCGTACCACAGACGGATTCAAGGCGGGCGACTTCCGGCACGGCAACCCCCGCTTCACCGGCGAGAACTTCCAGCGGAACCTGCGCATCGCGGACGAGGTCCAGGCAGTCGCCGAGCAGGCCGGCGCCACGCCCGCGCAGGTCGCGCTCGCCTGGCTGCTCGCCCAGGGCGACGACATCGCCCCGATCCCGGGCACCAAGCGAGTGCACCGCGTCGAGGAGAACACCGCCGCCGACGCCATCGAGCTGACCGACGACCAGCTCACCCTGCTCGGCAGCCTTCCGCCGGCCGCGGGCGAGACCCACACGGAAGCCGGACGGCAGATGCTCGAACGCTGATCACGTCTTGCGAACCCTGCCGCCGCCGGCGGCGCCCACCCCTACCTCTTGGAGCACCCTTCCCATGCGCGCAGCAGTGATGTACGGAGCCGGAGACGTCCGCGTCGAGGACCGGCCCGACCCGAAGATCGTCCAGCCGACCGACGCCGTCGTCCGCACGCTCGCCGCGTGCGTGTGCGGCAGCGACCTGTGGCCCTACGGCTCGATGCCCGCCACCGACACCGGCCGCCCCATGGGGCACGAGTTCCTCGGCGTCGTGGAGGAGACCGGCGCGGACGTGACCGGCCTGAAGGCGGGTGACCTGGTCGTCGCCCCGTTCACGTACAGCGACAACACCTGCGACTACTGCGCCAGGGGCCTGCACATCTCCTGCCGCAACGGAGGCCGGTACGGCTTCGAGGGCGTCGACGGCGGCCAGGGTGAAGCCGTCCGCGTGCCGTGCGCCGACGGCACCCTGGTCACCCTGCCGGTCGCCGCCGACTCGGAGCTGCTGCCGTCGCTGCTGGCCCTGTCGGACGTCATGACCACCGGCCACCACGGCGCCGTCACCGCCGGCGTCGGCCACGGGGACACGGTGCTGATCGTCGGGGACGGCGCGGTGGGCCTGTGCGCCGTCATCGCCGCCAAGCGGCTGGGGGCCGAGCGGATCGTCATCGCCGGCCGCCACGCACCGCGCACGGACCTGGGCCGCGACTTCGGCGCGACCGACGTCGTCGCCGAGCGCGGCGAGGAGGGCGTCGCCCGCATCCGTGACCTGACCGGGGGAGTGGACAAGGTGATCGAGGCCGTCGGCACGCGCCAGGCGCTGGACACCGCGCTGGGCGCGGTCCTGGACGGCGGCACCATCAGCCGCCTCGGTGTCCCGCAGTACGAGCAGGGGCCGATCGGCCCGGCGGATTTCATGCGGAACATCACCCTGACCGGCGGCGCCAGCCCCGCCCGCGCCTACATCGAGCAGCTGCTGCCCGATGTCCTGGACGGCAGCATCACACCCGGCCGCGTCTTCGACCGCACCTTCGCGCTCGACCAGGCCCCTGAGGCCTACCGGGCCATGGCCGACCGCCGGGTCCTCAAGGCCCTCATCACCCCCTGACCTCGCCTGATGCGCGACCACGGGGTGCAGATCCAGTCCTGGAGGGGGTTCGTCGAGGGCGAGAACGCGCACCGGCGGTTGCAGAGCCAGGTGAGCGGGGTGAGCCGGAGCGGCGCACGGCGGTACACGGCGTACTCGGCCCGTACAGGAGGGGCCGGTTCCGGCGGTGCCTGTGCAGCGGTTGGCGGTATGAAGGCCGGGTACTCGGGGTGCACGTGATGGCCGGCGTGGCACATGGTCGCCCGGCGGCGCACGTGGTGCTCCTCGTCTCCGGTGAGGAGGCTGTCCCCGAGATCAGCCGTTCGCCCAGTCCCCGTCGTCGGCGGTCTGCCGGTGATCGTGGGGGTGATCTCCTCGGCTGGTCCGGTCCACGGAAGGAGAGGCCAGACGATGGCGCGGATCTTCGTTGATGGCGATGACCTGGTCGTGCATCTGTCATGGCGGGAGAAGGCAGCCGCTCGCCACGGCCATGTGCGCGCCCCGCTGACCGCGGTGAGCCGGGTGACGGTCGAACCCGACTGGTGGCGAGCCCTGCGCGGTGTCCCGCAGAGGGGCGTATGGATTCCGGAAACCTGGTGCGTCGGCACGCGCAGCCATCCAGCCGGGATGGATTTCGTGGCCATACGGCCTGGCAGACCTGTCGTGTGTGTCGAACTGCGGGCCTCTTCCTCCGCCCCCCTCAGCCTCCTCGGCGTCTCTGTTCCCACCCGTGCGGAAGCCACGGACATAGCGCAGTCGATCTGTGGAAAGGCACCGGACATCGACACATCCACCCCCTGGCGGCAGCCGCTCCCGGTCCCCGAGGAGAACTCTTCCTGAGCAGCGGTCGGCCGGCTGCCGGAGAGAAGTCGCCGATGACCTCGTCGAGCGCAGCAGGTCGCCACAGTCGGTGATCGCGACAGTCGAGGCTCGGGATCGACATGCCGGACGCTCCTTCGCCCACGGATTCATCACGGCGGCCGGGAGGGGAAGGCCGAATGCGCCCTTACCGAAAGAGGGTTGGGGGTACTTGGGCCTTCAGGACGGCAGATCTCGGCCGTGGCCACGGCGCGGACCGAGGGGACGGCCACCGCGGCCGCCGAACGGCTCCGCCACTCCTTTGTTCAGGAGCGAGGCTGCCGTGCGGGCACCGGGGTGCGCGTGCGGGCCGCAACCGATCGGCCCGGGTGACGACGTCCCGGGCGACGACGGCGCCGGACAGGCGCCTGGTCGGGGGTGGCGCTTCGGAGTGACGCCACGTCCAGCGCCTCGTGACGCCTTCGGCACAGGGCCACCACGGCGTGTTTGGAGGCTCCTGCCGGGGAAACGCGATAAGCGGGTTGCGAGCGATATGCGGAGGCGAACCGTGGCTCCACCCCGCACCGGATCGTAGGTGCCGCCGCGGCTGGGGCCCGACGGCCCGCCGTGTGTCCGGGGCGGCCAGGCACAGGCGCGCCACGGGTATCACCTGAGACATCAACAAACTGTTGCCTCTGACAACGTCGGAAGTATGCGCAGCAGGTCACCGCGTACAAGCAGCTGTTCACCGACGACCTGGTGGTGAGCAGGCAACCGCCCGCACGAGCAGTCGGAGCCACCGACCGGCGCGACGACCCTCCGAAGCGACGATGCCTCGGAAGGGACGACCCCTCGGAAGGAGCGACATGAACCCCCATCCACTCACAGAACTCGCTCAGCAGTTGCGTGTCGACAGTGTCCGCGCCTCCGCCGCCGCGGGCTCCGGGCACCCCACCTCCTCGATGTCCGCGGCAGACCTGATGGCCGTCCTGCTGGCCCACCACATGCGCTATGACTTCGATCGCCCCGCACACCCCGGCAACGACCGCTTCGTGCTCTCGAAAGGGCACGCCTCACCCCTGCTGTACGCCGCGTACAAGGCGGTGGGCGCGATCAACGACACCGAACTGCTGACCTTCCGCAGGCTCGGGAGCCGGCTGGAAGGCCATCCGACGCCCCGGCGGCTGCCGTGGGTCGAGACGGCCACCGGCTCGCTCGGCCAGGGGCTGCCCGTCGGCGTGGGCATCGCCCTGGCCGGCAAGCGGCTCGACCGTACGGGATACCGCGTCTGGGTGCTGTGCGGCGACAGCGAGCTCGCCGAAGGCTCCGTGTGGGAGGCCGCCGAACACGCCGGATACGAGCACCTGGACAATCTCACCGCGATCGTCGACGTCAACCGCCTCGGCCAGCGCGGCCCGACCCGGCACGGACACGACCTGAAGGCCTACGCGCGCCGTTTCCAGGCCTTCGGCTGGCACACCGTCGAGATCGACGGCCACGACATCGACGCCGTCGACCGCGCGTACGAAGAGGCCCTGTCCACCGCCGGGCAGCCGACCGCGATCCTCGCCCGCACCCTCAAGGGCAAGGGCGTGGCCTCCGTCCAGGACCGCGAGGGGATGCACGGCAAACCGCTGCCGGACCCCGAGGAAGCGATCGCCGAGCTCGGCGGCGTGCGCGACCTTCGCGTCGAGGTGCACCACCCGCCCGCCGCACGGATGCTGCATCCCGTGGGTTCGGGCCACGCCGAGCTGCCGCGTTACGAGACCGGCGACCAGGTCGCCACCCGCGACGCCTACGGGAAGGCGCTCGCCGCCGTCGGCACCGCCCGTGGCAACGTCGTCGCCCTGGACGGCGAGGTGAGCGACTCGACGCGCTCCGAGTTCTTCGCCAAGGCGCACCCCGATCGCTTCTTCGAGTGCTACATCGCCGAGCAGCAGCTGGTCGCGACCTCGGTCGGGATGGCGACGCGCGGCTGGGTGCCCTACGCCTCCACGTTCGCCGCGTTCCTCACCCGTGCGTACGACTTCGTGCGGATGGCCTCGATCAGCGGGGCCGGGATCAACCTCGTCGGTTCGCACGCGGGCGTCGCCATCGGCCAGGACGGGCCTTCGCAGATGGGGCTCGAGGACCTCGCGATGTTCCGGGCGACATACGGCTCGACCGTGCTGTACCCGTGCGACGCCAACCAGACGGCGAAACTCGTCGCGGAGATGGCGGGCCTCGACGGCATCCGCTATCTGCGCACGTCCCGCGGCGGCACCCCCGTCATCTACAGCCCCACGGAGGAGTTCCCGATCGGGGGAAGCAAGGTGCTGCGCGCCTCCGGCGAGGACCGGCTGACCGTGGTCGCGGCGGGCGTCACCCTCCACGAGGCGCTGGCAGCAGCCGAGTTGCTCGACCGTGAGGGCATCCCGGTCCGGGTGATCGACCTGTACTCGGTCAAGCCGGTCGACCGCCGCACCCTGCAAGAGGCCGCCGAGAACACTGGTTGCCTCCTGACCGTGGAGGACCACCGCGAGGAGGGCGGTATCGGGGACGCGGTGCTCGACGCGTTCGTCGACGGCCGGCCCGTACCGCGCCTGGTGCGCCTGGCCGTCCGGACGATGCCTGGCTCGGCGAGTCCCGCGGAGCAACTGCACGCCGCCGGTATCGATGCCGAGTCGATCGCGGCGGCGGCGCGGCTGCTGGTCGAGACGGCTGTCGTGCGCTGACCCGGGCAGGCCGAGCCCGTGGTGCGGGTCAGCCGCCGGCGAGGGCCCTCGTGCGGCCGCTGCGGCGGCCGCACCCCGGACCGCCGACGGAGCCGGCCGCAGTGAGCAGCCGGGCGGCTGAGCAGCCGGGCGGCGCGCAGCGTGACGCAGGCCCGGCCCGTGCGGCCCGGCAGCCGGGGGTCCTGAACCGGTGGCGGGCGTCGTTCGAGGCGGCCCTGGCACGGACGGGTACGTCGTGTTGCCGCGGAGTGGCACGTCGCGAGGCCCCGGACTGGTACGTCGCGCTGCCGGGTCCGGCACGTCGGGCGTTGCGTCAGCCTGACGACTCCTCGGGCACGGGGTGGTCGGGGTTCGGGCTTCCGGCGTGTGGGGCGCCACGCCGGCCCGTACCGGCCTCGTCCGTGTCGGGGATCTCGGTGTCGGGCTCGGGACGCTCTTCGTCGGACGGCCCGGTGTCGTCCTCGTCCCAGGGATCAGGGCCGGCACCTGCCTGCTGGTCGGGCATGTCCCTCGGCGTGGGCTCCGGAACGGGTGCTTCGGGTCGGCTGTCACTCACAGGTTCTCCCTTCTTCGGCGGGCTGGGCGTCACACGCGTACCCAGGCCGATGGAATCGACGCGCCGAGGGCGATGTCGAGATCACCGACCCATCGTCTCCGGAGCCCGCGGTGGGGGCGACCACACGAACATGAGGATCGTCGCGTCGCCGCGCGCGGAGACGGTTTTCCTGGGCGTCCAGAATCGAGTGGAATCGCAGGACTGTCTTGAACACCCTGCTCACGGGTCTGGGGCGCCCGCGATGAGGCATGTCCGCGGAGCCTGCTGTCAGGCGACGCGGTTCAGGCAGTCCGCCACGACTTCCTTGTCCAGGGCAGCGCGCACGAGCGCCGACGCCAGCTCCGCGTGCGGTGCCTCGTCCGCGAGTCGGAGGAGGTCGGCGGTGCGCTGCGGCAGTCCCAGACGCTCGGCGCCCTGGAGCGCCTTGGAGTCCACGAAAGGGCCGAACTCCGGCCACACGTCCTGGACCTCACGCAGGAAGATGTCCGTTCCCAGCGGGCCGATCCCCGGCAGTTCCCGCAACAGACGCCGCAACTCGTCCGCGTCGCCGTCCGCCCGCTGCCGCATCCTGCGCAGGTCGCCGCCCCAGCGGTCGATCAGGATCTGGCCTCCCTCACCCAGCTGGGTGGCGGTGCGTTCGTCGTAGCGGCGATAGCCACCCCGCCCGAGCGCGTCCACGCGCTCCTGCCAGGTGGCTTCGGCCATGCGTTTCGGGTTCCTCAGCCCGGCCTCGTGCAGTGCACGGGAGGTCGAGACCGCGACGGAGGCACGGATCCGTGCGCTGAGCAGGTGCGCCAGTACGAGGGTCCGGTAGAGCGGCTGGGGTGTGTTCCTGAGCTGGATGTGGGCTTCGGCGGTGTAGGTCTGCCCGTGGCGGCGGAGCAGTTCCCCCATCACGGCCTTGTTCTTCTTGGTGTCGTTCCTCTTCTTGTCGGTCATGGCCACCGCTGTTCCTCAGCGTGATTGCTCAGTCCGTGGCGATCCGGGAACGCTGAGGTCCGGGTATCCCTGGAGCACCGGGGAAAACCTGCCGGAGGCTGTTCGTCCGGTGACATGTGGGCTTTCACTGACCTGATCGTCGAGGCGACCACGGCTGATCGAGTGCTGGTCACGGAGTCGCCGGGCGGTTCTCATGCCTGGTGATCCCTCGAAAGCAGCCACCGCCGGCGGCGGCGTTCGGTGACGAGGCCCGCAGCGACCAGGAGGGATACGAGGACTGCCGCCCAGACGGGCCACGCCAGCCACGCGGAGGTCACGGCCGCGGCGAACTGAAGCAGTACCAGCAGGACCGTGACCGAGCCCGGCACCGGGACGAGCACATGCGCCTTGTCACCGGGGGTCGAGAACACGGTGGGGAGGCCGATCAGAATCATCACAGCCAGGACGGCGAGCGGCCAGGACTGCTCCCACAGCGCCCAGGGAGTGGCCACCCAGGCGATGAGCTCCGTGGAGAAGCGCAGGGCCGATGCGATGCGGTCGTCCGGTCGTTCCACGATTCCCCCCGAGCAGCGAGACAGCCACCCTCGGACGATGCCACGGCGCCGGACCGACCGGTACTGATTCACCGCACCGGCATGGGGTTCATGTGCTGAGCAGCACTACATGCAGGGTGCGCGGCCCGTGGACTCCTTCGACCCGGTCGAGCTCGATGTCGCTGGTGGCGGAGGGTCCCGAGATCCACGTGAGCGGGCGGGTGGGGTTCAGCCGGGGAAGTGACTGCGGTACCGAGGCGACGACCTGATCCCTGGTGCGGACGACGCAAATGTGCAGATCGGGGACGAGGGTGAGCGCGCGACGGCCTTGCCCCGGGCCGCCGTCCAGGACGATCGTGCCGGTCTCCGCGATGGCCAGGGCGCAGGAGGTGACCACGGCGTCGACGGCGTCGAGGACGGACGGCGTGAGGACGGCGCCGCCCGGCGCGGCCTCGTCCGGGAGTTGCTCCACGTTGCTGCGGGACAGCCATCCGGCCGGCAGGCCCGGTGGCACCGCGACAGTGCGGACTCCATTCTCGGCGAGCAACGTCCCTATGAGAGAGGGGAGTTCTTCATCCGTGACCCGGTGCACCGCAGCCCGGTAGTCGGCCAGATTGTCGTGCAGCAGGTCGAGGATCGTCGTCGCATCGTCGATGGTGTGCGTGGTGAGATAGTCGCGCGAGGGCTCGGGCGTCTCGGGTGCGTCGGCGAGTGCCTGACGTATACGGGCCAGGATCCGCTCGCGGGGCGAGGGCGGCGTGGGGGAGCTCATGCGCGGTTCTTCTTCCACCAGTCGCGGAACGGTTCGGCGGGCATCCGGGGCAGGTCGCGGCTGTTGGTCCACTGCCCGGCGCCCGGACCGGACAGCTTCTTCGGGTGCAGTTTGCGGGTCCTCGACGCGATGCGTTCGCCCGCCGCGAGGGCGCCGGGGTGGTCGAGGACCCAGCCCGCCGCCTTGATCGTGGCCTTCTCCAGGCGGTGGCCGGGACCTCCTTGGTCGGCGACCTTTTCCCGGAGGTGGACGAGGACTTCGGGGATGTCGATGGCGACGGGGCAGACTTCGTAGCAGGCGCCGCAGAGGCTGGAGGCGTAGGGGAGTGAGGCGTCGAT
>NZ_JBHJYS010000041.1:0-55260 GCF_042270245.1 Streptomyces sp. NPDC055955 | reverse complement strand
CGGCTCGCCCTCGACCCAGCCGACCTGAAGCCCGGGCCGCAACGGCCGGCGAACCAGGAGGACGCCGCCGCCCGCCTCGGCCCCACCCCCGGCCCCGTCCCGTGCGCGGCGTGCGGCGACCCGGCGCGCTCCACCCGCATCATCGCCACCCCCGACCACGGCCGCCGATGGCTCGACCTGTGCCGCGACTGCATGCTCGCCACCGCCGCCCGCGGCCGACGGGCCGTGCCGCTCGCCGACACCCTGGCTGTATTGCGTGCCGCTGCCGAGGCGGCCGGCGTCACGGTGCGGGTTCTCGTCGACCCGCTGCAAGGAGCGTGACAGAGTGCAGGACATGGCCGACCTGGACCGATACCGCGTCACCATCACGACCGGGGGCGCCGTTGTCATGCAGGGCGCGTGGTCCAACCGCGAGACCGGGCAGCGCAAGTTCCGGTCATGGATCGGCAGCTACGGCAGCATCCCGGGTGCCCGGATCACACTGGCCGAGCAGGCTGCGGACGAGTCGTGGCGTGATCTGGAGGCATGGCCGGACAGCCCGGCGTAGCTGCCGTCAACTCAGGCGCCGCCCCGGGCCTTTGTCTTCACGTCCTGCTCGGCTTCATGCCGAGGAACACCCTGCTCCTTCGCGTACTCCGTGACTGCGGCCTGCGTGTCCCGGGCCAGGTCCCGCCAGGCGCGCCACGCCGTCTCATACGTCGCCGTCTGCGTTTCAGCCCAGCCCTCTGCGGTTGGCGGCCCGTACTCGTCACGCAGGCGCAGGACCTCGCGGTGCGCAGCGTTCGCAGCCTGCTGTCTCTCGACCAGTTCATCGAAGGTGTGTGCCACGAGCGGATTTTAAGTAGACGCAGCGGAGCCCCCGTTCCGACCCGCGAGGCAGGGGTCCACGCACGCTCGCTCATTGGGCTACGGCCGCCACTCCTCGCGGTAGCCGGGGACCGCCTGAGGTGGCTCGGTCGGCAGATTTACAGCGGGCTCCATTTATCCCCTACGGCCTGCGGGTTTCATTGATCCAGGCGCTGTCGGGGGACGTGTGAGGGAAATCGTGCCTGTTAAGCAGCACCTCGCCTAGCCACGGGCCGCGCTGGATGCCCCGAGCGCGGCAAGCGTGAAGCCGTCCCGCAACTCTCCCGCGCGAATCGCCTTTGCGATTTCGTATGGACTCCACCAGCGCGCCGCGGCGATCTCGCCGTCGCCGGCCGAGCCGGGGCGCAGTGGGGCGTCACCCTGAACCGAGACCTCGACGACGGCAACCTCGTTCTCCAGCGTGCCAGAGTCGACGTCCAGGTACGCCACTGCAGCCGCTGCGGAGCCGACCAGTCCCGCCTCCTCAACCAGTTCGCGCAGCGCGTCCGAGACAGGATCGGTCTCGCCGAAGCCGCGCGGAAGTTCCCAGGCCCACCGACCGATCGTCGGTCGCCACTGGCGGACCAACAGAATGTCGTCACCTCGTCGGGCAAGCACCACGACTCCTGTGCGGCCACCGCCAACGCGGACGCGGTGCCGGATGGTCTCGGCGCCGGAGGGCAAGCGGTAGGTATCGAGGTAGACCTCGCACCATCGCCCGCCGTCAGCATCGGTGTAGGCCTTATGGGTGTGCGTGCGTGGCGCCTCGGTGTCCATTAGGCCCCCCTCCCGAGCACCCCAGGGAGCTCTATCACGTCGTAGCGCCCTCGGAAGTCGGTCAGGCGGGTCACCCCGGTTGCTACGGCCGCAACGACAACAGGCGTGAGCGCTCCACCTGCGCCCGCGGCGAACGCTCCAGGCGCCCCCGCGCCGAGCAGACTGGTCGCCAGGCTCACTCCGCCGCCCGCAACCATCTGGGCGGTGACCCCGCGTGCGCCCTGCGTGAACCGCTGGAGTCGGGTCACCGACACCTCGTCCGCGCCACCGGCGGGTGGCTCTTTCGTACGCTCCGCGAGCAGGTCGCCCACCTCCTGCAGTGCAGCGAGGTCACGCTGGTGCCACCAACTGGTGAGGGCGTCGGCTGCGTCATCCGTGTAACGCTGCCATTGCTCACCGTTCATCAGGCCTAGCCGCAGTTCGAACCGGGTCGGATAGATCACGACCGGCGTCTGCTCCACGAGCGTCGCTGCCTCGCGGCGCCGGATGCCGCGTCGAGGCGAGGCCAGCCCTAGCAGGCAGCCTTCGCTCGCCGCGATGGCTCGGTAGTACGTCTCGTCGAAGGACTCGCGTAGTGTCTGTGCGTCCGCTTGCGCCGCAGGGTCACCGGAGCGCAGCAGGGGTTCAAGGCCGTCGTACAGGCGGCTACGGCTAGGCAGGCCGTTCACGTCGAACTCCCCGCTGGTCCAGGCGGCGAGCACCGCCCGACCCACGTCGCTGGCACATTCCTCCGGGCGCGGTGGGGGACGCAGGGCGTACGCGGTTGCGTAGTCGGCCGGTGCTAGGGGGCTGACCTCCAACAGGCCCCGCTCGGCGGCCTCCAGCCAGTCACCCCACCGGGCGACTGTGCGCCGCCGAAGCGGAGTGTCGAGGACACTAGTCGCCGCCAACAACTGGTCCGCCATACCGACCGGACCCTCTGCGGCGAGGGCTGCGACCGCAGCCTGGTCGTCCGCGCGGAAGGCCAGCTCCCGCCGGAGCCGCAGGCACTGTTCGTGGGGGATCGGGAGGGAAGAGAAGAGGAAGCCGGTCGCGAGCATCGCGATCAGCTGTCCGGCCAGGTCGGCGTTCCGGGAGTTCACCCGGATCGGCAGTACCGCACCACCACCGATCGCCCGGATCGCCAACTCGTCGAGGAGCGCAGAGGGCCGGAGCACGGCAAAGGCGGCGCCATCGAGTAGTTGGGGATAGGTCAGGAACAGAGAGCCGCCCTGAACGACTTCCCAGCGCAGCCGCCCGAGCAGCTCTGCCCGCTCGAGCGCGGTCAACCGTTCCACTGGGGCGGTGGCCCCGGGCGCTTGGGCGCTCAGCCTGGCCCGCTGCCGTACGCTGTCCCACCCTGTGCTGAGGACCGCGGTCATGTGCCAGCCCTTCCTGTGGCGTCCATACGTGAACCAGTTCAGCATGTGCCGATGGGCGGGAACAATGGAGAGGATCCGATCTCCCATCTCTCAGTGATCCCAACAGAGTTGGGTCCCGCCCCGTTCAGGCGGGCGATCGAGGAGAGAGGCATCGAACCCCGATGAAGTTAACCGGCGCACCAGTGGCGAAAGTGCCGGTTTAAGGGTGGCGAATGCTGGCGAACTCCCGCCCACCAACTGCCCCCAGGCGCACAACAGCACCATCTCCGCTGTCAGTGCCCTGATCTACGGTGTCGCCAACGGCACCTTCGGAGATCACTCGTGCAGGCATCCTCCAGGCGATAGCGGAGCACGACCGGCTCGGCCCGGAAGCGTTCCGGGCTACGTACCGCTTCCACGCCGCGGCGACTTACTTCCTTGAGCACGAAGGCAAGCTGTACGACTCGAAGGCCATAGCTGGAGTCGGCCACCTGTATGACTTCGGCGTAGCGCTCACGCCCTCATCTCCAGGGCTCAGTGGTGGTCTCAAGCACGCGGTGGCTTGGCTGAGGCGGGAGGGCTTCACCGTCGTGGAGCCCCCCAAGACCTTCCATCGGCGAGTGGGAGATGTGCGGCCGGCCCGTCGCGCGACCGGCCCAGCCCTGCACCGCCCCATCCTTCTCCTGTGGGCAATCGCAGGCCGTGGCCGGAGCGCCTCGCCTGCAGCCGTGGTCGGCAACTCGCGACGCAGTCGCGCACCTGATGGAAAAGTACGGCCAGGTTGAAGACGGTGTAGATGGAACTCGCTACCCGTTCTGGGTCCTCGTGCACGATGACCTCTGGGTCGTTGAGCAGGCAGAAGCACTTACCCTGACCAGTCGAGGGCGTCGCCCCACCCTGGAATCCCTCAACGCAGTCGACCCTTCCGCGGGACTGCGTGAGGACGACTACAACCTGCTCCGTTCACAGCCTGAGGCTGCTGCGGCAGCAGCAGCGGGACTGATCATCCGTTACTTCCACCTCCTTCCAGCAGGGTTGTTGGAAGACTTCGCCCTTCATGACCTACTCGCCGGCAGGTGGCCGGATGCTCTGCGACCTCTGCTCGGTGAAACCTTCAAGGACCGCGATGCGATCTGGCGGTCCTACGGCGGCCAGAAGATGGCAGGCATCGGCTGCCTCGCCGACGGCATCCTGAGTGCCTTCTCGGATGACAAGGGCCCCTATGCCGACGGACGCATCCCGGATACAACATGGATCGCCTACGTCGGCTATGGCCTCTCTGGCGACCAACAGCTGACCGATGGCAACGAGCTCATGGCCGAGCACCAAGCCGTTGGACGTCCCCTGCGCTACTGGCACAAGCCGTTCCAGGGGCGGTGGAGCTTCGAAACCTGGGCTGTGATCGTGCAGCGTCGACTCCGTTGGGGCATCGGAGCTGACAAGCTGCCGCGGCGCGAGTTCCTCTGGGTGCTGGCGCCGATCCCATCGCCGGAGCGTAAGACCTGGCCGCTTGAGGTCCTTGAAGCGTTGGAGGCCGATACCGGCGAGTTGCACGACGACACGGGTGACTACCGCCCTAGCGACGTCGCACTCGCGCCTGAGGCTCCCGACACTGCGGAGAGCGACGAGGACGCGTACCGGCGTCTGGCAGAGAAGGCAGAGGCGAACGCTAAGCGTCGGAGCCAGATAAAGAAGCCCACGAAGGCCGACAAGTACGTCCGTGATCCCAGCGCGAGAGGAGCAGTCCTCCGGCGCTGCCAGAAGCGGTGTGAGAACCCCAAATGCGCCGGCCATCCTGCCGAGTTGACCAAGGCTGGCCTGCCCACTCTGCAAGTCGACCACGTTACTGATCTCGGCTCGTTAGGGTGATCTTCGCTGAACTTGCTGATGTGGGTGTGGTGTTGTCGGTAGTCAGTGGTGTGTGAGATATGCGGATGGGGGCGGGCTGACGCCTTCGGCACGGCGGCGCCGGGAAGTGGTGCGGATGCAGGCGGCGGAGCTGTTCGCTCAGCGGGTCAAGCCGCCCGAGGTGGCCCGGCAGATGCGTGTGAGTCTGAAGTCGGCTTACCAATGGCAGCAGTTGTGGCGACAGGGCGGAGCCGATGAGTTGCTTTCGCGGGGACCGGGCGGGAGCCGGTGTCGTCTGTCGCCGCGCTGCCTGGAGAAGCTCACCAGGTATCTGGAGCAGGGTCCGGCCGCGCACGGCTGGACGGAGGATCAGGTGTGGACCGCGGCGAGGGTAGCCACGCTGATCGGCAGGAAGTTCCACGTCTCCTACAGCGTCTCGGGTGCGACCAGGCTGATGCACCGGCTCGGCTTCAGCCCGCAGGTCCCTGCGCGGCGGGTCGCCGAGCGTGACGAGCAGGCCGTTGCCGCGTGGAAGGAGGCGACCTGGACGGAGGTAAAAGAGCGCGGGCGGCCTGCGGGGGCTACATCTGCTTCGAAGACGAGGCAGGCTTCACCCGGAAGCCGCCACGAGGACGCACGTGGGGCCGGCGCGGCGTGACTCCGCAGGTCACGGTGAGCGGCCGACGCTCGGGACGCCTGTCCGTGGCCGGGATGGTCGCCATGCGGCCCGGGTCCCGTACCCGGCTGTGCCACCGCCTGCGCACCCACCGAGCGGGCAAAGACGCGCGCCGCAGCACGGGCGAGCGCGACTTCATCGCGCTGATCGACGGCACCCACCACCTGGTCAAGGCGCCCATCGTGCTGGTGTGGGACCGGCTGAACACCCACGTCTCCCGCCTCATGCGTGAGCTGATCGCCGAGCGTGAATGGCTGACTGTGTTCCTGCTGCCCGCCTATTCACCCGACCTGAACCCGGTCGAGTGGGTGTGGGCGCACGTCAAGCGCAGCCTGGCCAACCTCGCCGTGGTCGCACTCGACCGGCTCGAAACCCTCGTACGCAACCGGCTCAAGCGTCTCCAGTACCGGCCCGACACCCTCGACGGCTTCATAGCCGGCACCGGCCTGACCCTCGACGAACCAGCCTCACCCTGACGAGCCGTAGTCAGTAAGGACCTAGCCAAGGGGGGCCCTGACGTCCCCTGGAACATGATCGCTCTGTGTCCGAACTGCCACGCCCTCAAGACCTACGGGATGAACAAAGAAGCACTCGCCCGTCTCCTCTCGGCCACTGCGCGCCGGCTACATGAAGCGGTGCTGACCGAGGCTGACAAGCAGCGCCAACGCTGAAGGTTCCCAGCGTGCAGCCTCAGCGGCAGCTTTGAGCCCAGGACCTCTTCGTCCGAAGCAATTGGGGACGGTCGTTCTCCTTGGCCTGCTGAGCCTTTCACCTGCGCTGATGTCCACGGTTGTTCGCGGTTGTGCGTCGCGGTTGTCACGCAATTAGACACTCTGCGCTCTTCCCTCAGAGGGCAGCGCGAGCAGCCTTGATGTCGTCGACCCAGAACACGTCTTGGCGCCACTGGCCCGGCCATGCCGCGAGGATCATGTCCTTCTTCGTAGCTTCGTCAAGGAGCCGACGCTTCTCGCTGTCGCTGGTGGCCTGGGTTACGACGCCGTGCGCGCTGACACGTATGAGCGTGAGGGTCCGGCTGGACCAAGGAAAGTGATCTTGCGTGCTGGAGCGGCGCAGTGACGAAGCGTCAAAGTCAGCAAATCTAGGCATGCGAGCAAAGTACGCCCGTAAAGATCAGGAAGAAACGGTTCCGCTGTCGCAGATAGAACGCGGTGACCTGGGAGCGTCTATCGGGCGCCTGTCGCTGACGGTCCCTGCTGGTAGCTGTCGAGCCGCCTTGGGCGGCTCAGAGACGGGCTGAGCAGACGGATCGGAACACATCACGATCCGTCCATCAGGCATGCTGACAGTCAGCTGGAGGAGCCCCGGCGCCCAGCCATCGGCAGATTTACAGACCGCGCGACCTAGGAGCCCTAACCAGCGGAAACACTGTGCATTGTCCCGCTCGCCCCTCGCGGACCCCACAGCACCCTCGATGCTTCAGCCCGCGCAGGCCCCAAGAGGGCTGAGGAGGCTGCCGATGAGGCCGCTTACAGCGCAGAGAAGCATCTGCGGCGCTGTACCGTTGTAGACGGGCGAGCACTTCCGAGCCGAATGCCTGTCGGGCAAGTCGAGTTGGTGGAGGTCCATGTGGACTTGTCCCTGTCCATCCGCAGAATGGACGGTCCGCTTGGCGATTGTGCGGTCGTCACAGTCGGTGGCGACATCGACGTTTACACCGCGCCCGAGCTGCGCGAGCAGCTGGTCGAGCTGGTGAACGACGGCATTTTCCACATTGTCCTCGACATGGAGGACGTTGACTATCTCGACCCCACCGGGCTTGGCGTGCTTTTTGGCGGCCTGAAAATGGTGCATGCCCACGAAGGCTCGCTCCGCCTGGTCTGCAACCAGCAGCATTATCTGAAGATCTTCCGTACCCCCCGCCTCACCAAGGTGTTCCCGGTCCACGGCTCGGTTGAGGCAGCCCTGAGGGCAGCCCTGTACGAAGCCCGATGGCTTGACCTTGAGTAGGGCCGTGTCCATGGCCTGGAAGGTGCCGCAGTCGCTTACGCGCGTCAGCAGCGGGGCACCGGAGCCACGTGCGAGGGTCTGAACTAGCCGCCTACGCATTACGAGCTGTCCGGGCTTGTTCCACGGGGTCCGGGGGTGTCCAAGAGAGGCATCGCTTAGCAGGTCAAGTGACGTGCCGGACGTTCGTGGACGGGTGCAGACCACGTCGGATTAGGCAGCAATCGAGACTAGAAGTGAGACTGACCCAGTCGTGCAGCCACCCCTGCTTCAGCGCACCCGCACAGCATGGGGCACGACGCGCCGGCCGGATCACCATCCAGACCGTCGCGTGAACCGTTCTGGGTTCGGTGGAGACTCCACCGAACCCAGGAGGGTTCAGGTTGAGGCGCAGCCTAAGGGCATTCCAGAACAGGATGGACTTGCGAATACCCGCCTGGTTCCCTGAGAAGACGGGTCGTCGACCATACCCTGGAGGATGAATATGTCCGATTTGGGGGACGCTGCAGCTGCACACGCGCGCCGACAGCAGCAGGCTGCCGAAGCCGCAGCCATCAACCGCACCCAGAGGCAAAGGGCCCACGAGGCGCAGGCAGCACTCCTGCGCGAGCGGGCCCGGGAGTTCTTCGACTACGCACGGGATTACGCAGCCCCGCTGTTCCCCTTGTACCTCAAAGGGTCACTTCAGCATGACAGTTGGTATGCCCGCATCGATGAACCCTGCATTACGGCCGCCGCCGCCGACGGCGCCCTGTTCACCGGTAGGCACCCGGTTGGCCGGTGGACCGTCACCTCTGATGGGAGCGTCTATTGCTCCGCACGCATCGAACAGCGCCAGCGCGTCCGCGACGCACGGCGGTACGGCATCCGCGAGGACGTCTTCGTCGTCGTCGACATGAGTAGGCATGACCTTTGGAAACCCCATTACGGTGAGCTAAGCCCTCACTTCGTGGCCGCCGCGTCAGCACTGCAAAAGGCTGTCCGACTTGCAGGTAGCTGGGACCTGATGACGGGCATTCAGGGCGACGGATTGATCGGGTACGTGCTGTAGATCAACGCCGAACTCAGCCGCTTCAAGAGCCCCACTCGCCAAAAGACCAGCGCCCCTCGGTCAGCGGCCACGAAGACGCCTACGAGATGCGGGAGATCGTCAACGCCCTGCTCTACCAGTCCCGTACCGGCTGCCAGTGGGACTACCTCCCCCACGATGAAAAACCGTAGAGGTTGGCGAGGCTGAAAGCCACGAGGAGGCCGTTGCCGCAGGCGCGCCGTGCGCGGCCCGGCTCGTCATACTGTCCGGATGGACTACGAGGGAGCAAGGGTTCCAGGGACAACGAGCGTGTGCCTATTCCGCACGACCGAGGAGACAACCATCTGCCATGTGTGGATCGATGGCGTCCGGATGGGCAAGATCCCTCCAGGCGGGCAGGTCGTTTTCCCGGTCACGCCTGGTACTCATAGCGTTCAACTTCGCATGCCAGGCTTGGCCGAGGCTTTCGGATCCTCAATCGGCCCCAGCTCGATAGTGGACTTCCATGCCTCGGCAGGAGAGCGCATCAGCTTCGGATGCGCCGTTGACCCACCCCAATCGGCGGACACACGGTGGAGTCGGCAACGGCTGGGACCCAGCAGGTATGTCCTGAGTCGGCAGCGTAGCGAGCAGTTGGCGTCGGAGCCACGGATCCTCGAGATGCAGCAGACCACACGGTTTGACGAGGCGCTTGGCGAGGATGTGAGAACCATCGACAACCACTCCAGCCCGGCCCCTGTCACCCGCACTCTCAAGGCCAGTCGTGAGTGGACTCGCACCCTCACCGTCGCTCAGGACGAGCGTCGCACGGTCACTGGGGAGGCGGGAGCGAGTCTGCTCTGGCTCTCCGCAAAGGCCAGCATCGAGCAGGAACTCCAGCGTAGCCTTTCGCTTGCCATCGGCGTGACGCACCTCTTCGAGGAAGAGATCACCGTCACGGTTCCCGAATACACCTCGGTGCGCGTGATCCTCGCGTGGAAGCAGGTTTGGCAGCGCGGCCATGCCCGCCTGTTGCTGCCCGACGGTGCGATCCACGACGTGCCATATCAGGTCGTGGTGAGCGCGACGTTCGACCAACGGATCGAGAGCGCCAGCGTGTGACCCCGTCGATTGGAAGGGATCCGCAAGCCCGCCACGGGGCTTAGCTTGATGCGGTCGGGGATCTTGATGAGGTAGAGAAAGTTCTTTCGCGTCGGCGTCGGACGCTCGCTGATGTGGCTCCGGCAACTCCCCGGCAGTGCCCGCCGTGTCTGCGGGACCTCGGTGCGTTCGACGAGGGCGCGCCCGGGTGCTGGTCGCTGATGCCGCTCGTAGGGTGGGATCTCTAGGGGGCTGCTCTGGAGGTTCTTCATGCCCCATGCTGTTTGGAGCGGAGCTATCAGCTTCGGCCTGGTCACGATCCCGATCAAGGTCACCGCTGCGACCGAAGATCATTCGATCCGCTTCCACCAGTACCACCTGGACGACATGGCTCGGATCCGCACGCGGAAGTTCTGCGAGATCGAGGGGGCCGAGGTCCGCGCCGAAGAGATCGGCAAAGGCTACGAGGTCAGCAAAGACACGATCGTCGCCATCTCGGACGAGGACCTCGCCGGCCTGCCCCTGACCACGGCGAAGGCGATCGAGATCGTGGCGTTCGTGCCGTACAGCGAAATCGACCCCATCCGCATCGGCGAGGGTTACTACCTTGAGCCCGACGGCCAGGTCGCTGCCAAGCCTTACATGCTCCTGCGTCAGGCCCTGGAGCGGAACTCGAAGGCGGCCGTCGCACGGTTCGCGTGGCGCGGGCGGGAACGCCTCGGCCTGCTCCGCATCCGAGGCAACGCGATCGTCCTGCATTCAATGCGGTGGCCGGACGAAATCCGTTCCTCCGAGACGCTCGCCCCGCCGGCGGTCGACGTCCCCGAAGACCAGATCGAGCGCGCCCTGGCGCTCATGGACGTCATGGCGAGCGACGGCATCCCCGAAGACGCGGCGGTCGACCGGTACACGGATGCGATCTCCGACCTGATCGTCGCCAAGCAGGGCGGCAAGGAGCTGCCCCACGCAGCCGAGCCGGAAGCCCCGGCCGGAGCCGTCGTCGACCTCATGGCCGCACTCCAGGAATCCGTACAGAAAGCCAAGGAGAGCCGCGGCGAGGGCGAGCACGCGACCGTCCACGACATGCCGAAGAAGAAAACCGCAGCCAAGAAGACCGCAGCCAAGAAGACGGCCGCCGGCAAGAAGGCGGCCACGAAGAAGTCGCCGAGGCGCAGCGCCTAGTCGAGCACGCCCAGCTCCGTGTCCGGCCGGCAGTGCGGACAAGCGGCCACGCCCTCAGTGAGACCACAGAGGGCCTGATCGCGCTCGACGCCACGGGACCGCTTGCCCGCCATGTGACAGCCGCCCACATGCACGTACACGGGGTCGCGCCCGCCGAGCCCCATCTCGATGAGCCAGTCCGGAGCGGGCGGCCGGGTCTGCTCCCCGCGGCGCCGCTCGGCCTCGCGGCGTTCTTCGGTGGCGATCCACCGGTCGATCTGCTCGACCTGCTGGACCGCGATGCGGCGCGCGAAGCGCAGCATGTCGAGTCGCGAGGTCGAGTAATCGTTCATAGGTTTGATATTACGGCGGCGGTCGCCACACCATCGCCAGGGCAGGAGGTACCCGTGGACCCCACTGACCTGCTGCAACGGCTCGCCCTCGACCCAGCCGACCTGAAGCCCGGGCCGCAACGGCCGGCGAACCAGGAGGACGCCGCCGCCCGCCTCGGCCCCACCCCCGGCCCGGTCCCGTGCGCGGCGTGTGGCGACCCGGCCCGCTCCACCCGCATCATCGCCACCCCCGACCACGGCCGACGATGGCTCGACCTGTGCCGCGACTGCATGCTCGCCACCGCCGACCGCGGCCGACGAGCCGTGCCCCACGCCGACACCCTGGCTGTGTTGCATGCCGCCGCCGAGGAGGCCGGCGTCACGGTGCGGGTTCTCGTCGACCCGCCGAAAGGAGCGTGCAATCGGCAGCCAGGAAGTGATCGTTCCGGAAGTGCGGGTGCTGGGGCACTTGTGGAACAGACCTACTCAGTCTCAGGCAGTGGGCCCACACTCGACCGATGAGCCGGGCACTTGCGCGATATGGCGTCCAGACGCGCGCCACTGCCACGGCTGTCCGCACCTTGGCCGTCGCAGTCTGGAGGAAGCGTGCCGCGTGGTTCCAACTACGACAGCATTGTTCTAGAGGCCAGAAGAGCGTACAAGGACGGCCTCCCGGCCTTTCGAGTCACAGTTAGTCCCCCTCTTGGCCTGAGGGCGTCTAAAAGGGACTGGCGCCGCCACCTAAAAGGGCTCGTTGCCGCAATCGAGCAGGAGGGCTGGCGATTCGTCAGCCAAGACGTGCTTCCCAGTGCAGCCGAAGTAATTTTCGAGCGGGTCTGACGCGGCGGCTGTCGTTCTGGCCATGGAGCCTCCTGCAGGCGGTGGCGTCGCTGATGGCAGGCGGAGGCGGTGGCCTGGTCGTGGCGTGGCCGGACACGGGGCGTAGCTGTCGTCAACTCAGGCGCCGCCCCGGGCCTCGGTCTTCACGTCCTGCTCGGCTTCATGCCGAGGACTGCACCGCAGTGGGCGGCTGGACAGTCCTGGATCTAGGCGCTGTTGAGACCGCAACTGAGACCGCCATCGCTGGCGCTCCGCAGGCCGTCTAGGGCTAATTTAGGTGAGTCTGATCTTTGTGGTGAAGCCGTTGATCAGGTCCGGGGCGAACATCAGCGCTCGCCCCGGTCCGGGGAGACACTAATCGCCGCAGTGTGCACACCCACTCTGAAAGGCGGCTGATCAGTTCGCATCGAACGCTCAGAAATGAAAAGCTTCATCAGGTCCTCGCGGATCTCAGTCGCATACCTAAACATGCGGGAGCCGTCGAAGTCGTCACGGGGCGCCACAACCTGCGATCGCAGCTCCACAGTCAATTCCTGCATGGTCAAAGTTACTGGTCGAGGCGCCTGGCGACCCCTCACGACGGGGTCGCTCATGAATGCGTTGTTGCTCAGCACTGAAACGGCTCTGACGACAGCCTGCAGGGTTCGCTCTGCGGTTTCGTCAAACTTAGCGGCGTCGACACCTCGTCCAGCGGAAACGTCCTGCAGGGTCCACTCCACGAGGCGGTGCCAGTCTTGGACACATACCGTTGCCTCCGCGATAGCCGCTAGAGCCTTCTCCTTCTCCTCCCTCATGGCTGTCAGCACACGCACACGCGCCTCGGTTTCCCTGGCCCTTTCGGCCAAACGCGCCTCGGCTTCCCTGGCCGTCTGAACGTCCTGCAACCGCTGCCGCTCTAGCGCCCACTCATGCTGGCGACGCCTACTGTCGATACTGCGGGGGCCATACACGCCAGCCACTGCGCCGATTAAGGCGCCTCCCAGCCCGCTGGCAACGCTGAGGATTGCTGTCATGTCCGTCACTCCACCAATGTGCCGGACAGACGCTGCCGCTGGGACGTATTCGAGCGACATCTCGACCTCCCCAGACCTGCTCACCTTGTCTCCCCGTCCACGACGCGCTGACCTGCGGACGGATGCCACTCGGGAGGGGCCGCCCGATAGCAAGCCAGTTCCAGGGGCGGGACGGACCCGCACACTCCACGCGCCAGCGGCACCCGACCTGGGTTCACCCTAAGAGCGAGTCAGACCCGGACACAGTGTCCGGGTCTAACCGCGTTTTGGCGCTCACGCTGGTTCTGACCCGGTAGCAGTCAAGGCCAGCTACCCGCCCTATCGCCGGCTCTGTACCGTGAGATGGGCCCCTACGACCGAGAGGCAGAACGCTATGCGTGGTCTCGGAGATCACCTCAGCATCGGCGAACGGATCGCGTTCTATCGGAAGCGTCGCGGCTACACGCAAGAGGTACTGGCCGGTTTCGTTGGTCGGAGTACCGACTGGCTTGCGAAGATTGAGACGGGGCGACGGAAGCCGCCGCGTATCGACATGCTCTCCGAGCTGTCACGCATCCTGCGTGTGCCTCTCGGTGACCTGCTCGGTCAGACCGTGCTGGTAGAAGACGACAAGCGCCAGGACGACGTGCCGGCTGTGCGTGACGCACTTATGAGCCCGCGGCGGCTCTCGCGGCTGCTGTTCGGTTCGGAGGTAGAGACTCAGCTCCCAACTCCCGCGCCCGTAGCAGTGCGAGTTGAACATGCCTGGAACGACTATCAGGGCGGGCGTCTTGGCAGCGTCATCGCGGCTCTTCCTGGGCTACTCCAGACTGCTCAGGAGCTTGAGGACCGAGCGGTGAGGCGTGGCGAAGACCGCGCTGACTGCTGGGCAGTCTCTGCCCGAACCCATCACCTCGCGGCGACGACTCTCGCGAAGATTGGGGAGTCTGATATCTCTTGGCTCGCTGCCGAGCGCTCCATGAGGGGTCACGTCCGCTGGAGTGGTGTATTGACGGCCACTCGGTGATCTCGTTTTGAGGCTATGCGGTGAGTTCGGTCGGCAGGTCGGTGTCGTCGTTTTCTGACTCGATCGGGTGGAGGCGGACCTTGGCCAGCAGGTCGAGGCCCATGTAGCGGCGGGCTTCGGTCCACTCGTCGTTCTGCTCGGCCAGCACCGCGCCGACCAGCCGGATCAGAGCCGTGCGGTCGGGAAAGATCCCGACCACGTCGGTGCGACGGCGGATCTCCTTGTTCAGCCGTTCTTGTGGATTGATGCCCCTATGGTTCGTCAAGCCGCTGTTTCGCTGGCCGCGTTGACTGTGATGGTTGATTGAAGGTGTCGGTAGATTTCTCGGGCGATGTAGCGCTTGAGGCAGCGGATCACTTCACGGCGGGTCTTGCCTTGGGCCAGGCGTCGTTGCATGTAGTCCTGCGTGCGGTGGTCCCAGCGAAGTCGGCTCAGCACGATGAAATACAAGGCTGCGTTGGCCTGCCGGTCGCCGCCGCGGTTGAGTCTGCGGCGTTGGGTCTTTCCGGAGGATGCCTCGACTGGGCTGACGCCTGCCAGAGCGGCGAAGGCAGCCTCGCTGTGTAGGCGCTCAGGGTTGTCACCTGCAGCGATCAGTAGACATGCCGCGATATCGGGGCCGACGCCATGTTGGTCGAGCAGCGTATGCGCTGTGCTCTGAACGGCGTGCTTCATGCGGGCGGTGAGGTCGTCGATCTCTTCGCTCAGGGTCTGGACGCGTCGAGCCAGGAGCCGGAGGGTGTGGCGGGCGGCATCGAAGGCCGTGGAGATGGTGCCGGGGTCGAGCTGTGTGCAGGCGCGGACCAGGCGAGCGATGCTCAAGCCCGAAAGGCTCTCGCGCAGGGCGGGATCCGTCGCCACCAGGACAGACTTGAGCTGATTGATCGCCTGAGTACGGGACTTGATCGCAGATGCCTTGGCCAGCTTGAACAGCCGCAGCATCTCCACGGAACCATGGCCGGCCTTCGCGGTGGCAGTAGCTCGGCCGGACAAGACGGCGTGCGCTGCCGCCTGAGCGTCGACAGAGTCCGATTTGCCATGACGTCGGCGGGCTTGCTTGTCGGGTTGGTTCACCTCCGTAACCGAGACATTCTCGGCCTGGAGGTAACGCGTGAGCGCCGCGCCGTAGGAGCCGGTGCATTCCACTCCTGCGCGGCGTACCACCCCGAACGAGCGTGCCCAGGTCAGCAGCTGGCGGTAGCCGTCAGCAGTCGCGGGGAAGCTTCGGCTGTCCAGGGCGGTCCCAAGCACGGTCACAACCGCAGCGACGTGGGTGTCTTTGTGGGTATCCACACCGAGCAGGACCTCTTCGGTGGCTGGGAGGGCGCCGTGAGGGGCGGCATCTCGGTGAGTCATGCTGAGCACAGTCGCTGCCTTCGTGTCGCCGGAACGGGAGAACCACCAGGCCAGAGACGGTCAGGACTGTGAAGTGCCGGTCGCGAAAGCCCCTATCGGGACACGTCCGCTGGCTGGGAGGCGTGTTGCACCCCGGACGGCAGCCAACGGATCAGTCTCAAGGCACGTAGCCAGTCGGGTGCCGGGTCAGACCGCCGCCCGGGACATCTACATCCTCACAGTCCGGTGCGGTCATCGTGCTGATCTCCTTCGAGGCTTCGACACTTCGAAGATCAGCCGGTGGCCGTTCATCTATGCGGGCACCATCCCGATGCCGGAGCAAACCCCCGGATCAGGTCGAACCCGTACACCACTTCCTTGGACGCAACCCTGCGCGGCGACACTGCGGTGCCCCACACCTTCTATCAACTGACCGGAACGGGGCGACACCGTACGGTGCGCCTCACCCCCGACCTGCTCCAGTTGGCGAAATCGGAGCAAGCCGCAGCTTTTGCAGCCGAGTTGGGAGCTCGCTGGAACATCGTGGAGACGTCCTTCGCAGCAGGCATCGGCCGTAGCCTGATCGAGGAGGGCGTTCTCGTCGACTGGGACACGCTTCAGCTCACAGACAAACGCCGTCGCCGCTCGGTAACCGGCATTGTTGAAGCCACGGTCGGCTTCCAGCACGGCCGCTGCCTGATCTGCGACGACGTCCTGGGCATGAGCGATGACATCGCCGTCGACCACGTCTTCCCGTTCTCCCTGATGCGTCGCTTCGAGAGCGTTGGCTCCTGGCACGGACCGGATCTGGATGCCCTGTGGAACCTCGCCCCGGCGCACGCCAACTACAACGGAACGAAAAGTGACCGGCTGCCCAGCCCACTCGAACTCGCCCGGCTGGCCGCCCGAAACAAGGCCATCATGCAGTCTCCCCACCCTCTCCGCCGCACCTTGCAACTCAGCCTGAGTAACGCCCTGCCCGGCCGGCGATTGCCTCATGGTCAGACTTCCTGAACGCAGTCCGGATGACCGTCTGAAGCCCAAGCTTGGTACCACGTAGAACGTTCAGCCGCCCCGTAGCTTCGCAGTGGTTACCTCGCTGCCTCCCTGACCCCCTCTCAACTGCGGCTAGGAGGCGGGGAGAAGCTTGTCGACGAGCGCCTGGGTCTTCTCGTCGATCTGGTCTCGGGCCAGGTGCCGGTTCGCGTCCTGCCACCGTGCGATGGCGGAGCGCAGGCCGGTGCGGTTGCCTGCTGCGGCCTCGGCGCGCATCAGGGCTCGGTAGAGGGTTTCGGAGTGGCCGTCGGCGTTCAGGCCGATGGTGCAGGCCTGCCGGGCGCTGGGGAAGTCCTGATGCCGGCCGTCCTGTGTGCGGTAGCTGGCCACGTGGTGTGCGGTGTCGACGATGCGCGCCTGCATAGCGGTGCGCAGTCCACTCATCCACGATGCTGCATGCTCGCCCAGCGGGACACCGTCGACCATTGCCAGGGCCCGCTCAAGGTAGTGCAGGCCGTCCTCGCCACGGCTGACCCCCAGTTGTGCGAGCCGCTGGAACTCGCTCCAGTCGCAGCGGACCTTGTCCGAGAGCGCGTAGGGGGATGACTTGCCTTTGCGCTGCGGCACATACAGGTCGCCGTCGGCGTCTGCGCCGAGTCTGGTACGCAGGTCACGCAGTCGTGAGCCGAGCGTTTTAGGCGACCAGGGGTCTCCGTCGCCCAGATCCTCACACAGCCTTCCGGCACTGCTGTGTGGTTTGAGCAGCAGGTGCGCGGCGAGCTCGATGAGGCGAGGTTCCAGCTCTCCAGCATTGTGCATTTCCAGTGTGCCCAGGACTCGTAGCCGAGGGGTGGTGTCGTCCGGCCCGGCCTCGATGAGGGCCTTGTCGGCGTTGGTCTCGGGGATCGGCGGGGTGCGGTCGACAGCGAGGAGAGAGTGGACGGGCGGGATGAGGAACCGTGGCCCGATCCGCTCGACCGCCTCCTCGTTCTCCACAGCGGGTGCGGGCGAGACCACTGTGAATGAGGCCTGGCCCGGGTCGCCCGCAGCATCCAGCAGGGCCTGGAACGCGACCGGCTGCGCCTGTGCGGCGTCGGTGGTTTCGAGAAGGGGTGCGACGTGGTGGTGCTGGTCTCCTGCGTCGCCAGAGGAGACCGGCTCGAGACCGTCACCGCTGTCTTGCCGCGGGCCAGGGACCGTATGGACAAAGGGGGCCGATTCGGGTACCTCGATGGGTTCCGGTGGCACGTGCTCCCACACGCCCTCAGGGCCTTTTGCCGGGCGGCTGGTTTGACGGTAGGCGGCGGCGAGTTGAGTGATGGACGCTGCGTCCAGGCGCTGCAGGAGGACATCGGTGCCGAGGGCGCTTACGTGCTGCGGTGTGTCGGCCGAGGCGTTAAGGATCTCCGCGTCGGGGAACACGGACGCGGCGCTGGCAGGCAGCACGAGCACGCACGGGGTCAAGTCGCGGGACCGGTCGAGAGTTTCAGCGATCTGCCAGGCGGTATCTGCGTCCAGGTCACCGCCGCACAGCATGACGTACGGGATCCCACGATCGTCGGGGTCCTGATGGGCTTCCAGGATCCGCGAGGCGAAAGCCCCCGCGGCCTGCGGCACGTCAGGCAGGTACTGGACGCCGAACGCCTGAAGGTCGGCGCCCATGGCACCTAGTCCGGATGCTACGACCTCGACGTGATCCGCATGGCCCCCAAGCGCGAGCTCCGCGGCCATGCAGGCGATCGTCTCGGCGCGGGCAACGGGGTCGCCGTCGACGAGGACGACTTCCCAGGCGGGCAGGTTCGCCAGCACCAGGCTGTTTGCGGTGTCGGCGCCGAGCGTGACCATCGCCGGATATGGCGGTTCAGCGCCGTCATCGGGCACCGCAAGGTCGACGTCGCCCGGCAGGTGCCACCACCCGGCGTGCACGGCGGTGAACGGCGAATGCGGGGCGCAGGAAACGTCGTCCGGCAGAACCTGGACGCCATCTGCAGTGATGCGTGCGGCCCGCAGCAGCGGGGGAGCACCCTCAGAGTGGACGGCGAGCGCGGCCAGCGCGGCATGCAGACGCTCGACGCCGTCGGCCCCGTCGTGGGCCGCCTGTTCCAACTCGGCCTCAGCGCCTGCCGGTACGATCTCGGGCAGAGTCTGTCCGGGCTTGCGAGAGCGCCGCTGCCGCAGCCGCCTGAAGGCGAGCGTGCCGATCAGGGCGGAGGCCAGCAACGCGCAGGCGCCCACGGCCGTCCGCGCCGAGACGACCGAAGAGGACTGGGCGCCGTTGGCACCCTGCGGTGCAGCGGGGGCACGTTCCTGATCGGATGCCGACGCAGACGGCGACGAGGTAACAGGCACCGAGGGTCGGGCAGATTCCTTCGGCTGAGCCGAGGCAGACGCCGGGGGCTCACTGCGCTGTGCAGACGGCCGGGACGTCGGCGGCTTGGTCACGCCGGACGCGCCGGCATCGCCGCGATCCGACCCATCGGCAGAGTCACGCCCGTCGTGCTCTGATCCACCTCCGCTATGCGCCGGCTGCTTCCTGTCAGCGTCAGAGTCCTGGCTTCGCTCCTTGCCGTGGTGACCCGAGTCGGAATCCTGGTCGTCGGGCGGCGTGGTGACGGCAGGGATAGTGACGCGCTGGCCCGGGCGGATCAGGTCCGGGTCAGTGATGAGGGGCAGCCCATGCGGCTGCGCTCCGCGGCTGGCTTCATACAGCTGAGGCCAGTTGGCGCCGTCGCCGGTCTCCTGCTGTGCGATCCCGGACAGGGAATCGCCCGCGGCCACGACGTGCACCTGGGTGGTGCCCTCGGCGCCTGCGCTCTGCGCATGCAGATCCCCCTCCGATTCCTCCTCTTCGTTGAGCTGCACACCGGCTGGCTGCTGCGGTGGGGCCGCCGGACCCTGGCGTGCCTCGGCGCCCATACGCGATCCCGGCGGACGTGGGTCAGGGGGCAGGGCGATGGTGACGCCCCGAGGCAGGTACTGGTCGCCGGCCGTCAGCTGGGGGATGTCGTTGAGAGCGGCGATATCCCTCCAGCGCTTGCCGTCACCGAGATACTCCTCGGCCAAATCCCACGGCAGCTCGGTGGAGGTCGCCACCGTGTGCTGCCGGCCACTGGTTCCAGCAGACGGTGCCAGCGTCTTTGCGCTCGACGTGGCGCTGGCACTCTCTTCTCCCCCGGTGTGCACGACGGTGGCGGCGACAGCGGGTCCACTGGTGGCCGCCGAGGCGGCCGTGGGGACCAGCAGGACGATCCCGCCGACGAGGAGGGAGGCGAGGGACTGCAGGCCGCCCAGGCCGCGGATGCGGGGAGCGGAACGCCGCCGCGCGAGGGCGACGACCTCGACAAGGACAGAGAAGGTGAACGCCGCCCACGCGAGCCACCCGATGCCAGTGAGCACGGCAAAGAAGAGCGTGCCGTCGTCGGGCTGCGTCAGCGCACCAAGACCCCCCGACAAACTGGTGGGCAGCTGTCCCACCCGGATGAGGAGGTAGGGAACACCGGCCATCAGGCCCACCAGCGCGATCAGGCCGAGCAGCGCGCGAGCGAGGATGCCGAGGGAGCGCAGGGGAGCGGGGGTGCGGTGGGCCATGATGCGGGCTCAGCCTCCAGCCTGGGTCTGCAGATGCGCGGTCGCCGTGCCAGTGACGGTGATGGTTCCCTTGCCGACCAGCTGCGCGAAGTACGTGTGATAGCTGTCGTGAACCGTGACGGTCAGGGTCCGTCCGGTGCCGTCAATCGTCACGTCGCCCTGGACGCCAGCCGCGGCAAGGTAGTCCTGGGCGGCGACCTGAGCAGCGTCGGGGTCTATGGTGATAGCGGTGCCCTCGATGGCTTGGGCGGGGTCGAGCTGCTGGCCTGCAGTGCGGGCGGCTTCCTGCGCCAGCGCGGTGGCCCGGTTGGAAGCGTTCAGGGCGCCGCCACCATCCACGAGGAGCCCCATCACCATGAGGAGCGCCACCGTGGTCACGGCGAAGAACAGCGACATAGAACCGCGATCACGTCTGCGCCCCTCGGCCAGCGCACTGCGAAGCTGCTTGAGCCAGGAGCGGAGATTCATGGGCGGGCCGGAAAGAGCCGTAGGCTCGGCAGCCTTTGCTACACCGACGTCGTCGACCAACCCGGCTCCACCGACACCAATCCGTCTGCCTGACCGATCCAGCCGAACTTGAGGCCGAACGGCTCCCGTAGCCTCACGGCTATGCCCACCGGTCACGCCCCCTGCCACTGCGTCGTCTGCCAGGACATCAACGAACTGGACCCCCGTACCCAATCGACCGTCGACGTCATCCATGAGCATGGCTGGCAGGTCACGATGATCCCCGCCGACGACCAGGGACCCGGCTGGGCCTACACCGTCGGCCTGTGGCACCGCCACCGGATACCCGAGCTCGCCATGTTCGGCCTGGACATCCGCCTGATGCAGACCATCCTCAACGACCTCAGCCAGCACGCCGTTGAAGGACAACCTCTGGAGGCAGACCAGGAACGGCACGACGTCGCAAGCGTCCCCGTTGTCCTCAGACCCGTCGACTACCGCTGGTACAAGGCCTTCTTCGGAACCGCGATCAGCTACTACCGCAAACCGCCGTTCCCAGTCCTCCAGGTCGTCTGGCCCAACAGCGACGGAACCTTCCCCTGGCAGCCCGGTGGCCAAGACCTCCTGACCCACCAACCTCGACTGGACCTGCACCCCGACGAACACCCCCTCGGCGTATGGACGCAGGACCTGTGAACAGACGACGCCGGTGGCAGAGTCGCGGACAATGAGCCCATGAGGCACTGGTTCCGCAGCTACTGGGCCGAGGAAGACACCTGGTTCTACTTCGAGGTCGACGCCGACGGCTGGGTCGCCCGCCAGGTGGAACTCCAAGGTCCCCTCGACAAGCCGCTCGCCGCGGCTTCCCTGGCCGAATGGCAAGCCGCTCAGCAAGCCGGAACGCTTGCGCACTACGAGGCGATGTTCGGCGCCACGGCTGAGGCTCCCGTCCAGGAGTGGGACGGACACAAGCCGCACGACCTCACCCTCGACGAGTTCGAGACCGTCTGGCTCACAGCACGGGCAGCCTACCGAGCAGGCGCTCGCAATCGCTCGATCAACGGAGCGTGAACCCAAGCACTCTCGCGCGCTCACTCCTCAGCACCCACACTCTGGTTCGCACTCCATGGCACTTCAGAATCCGCGAACCCAAGAGCTCTGCCCCGGTAGGTGTCGATGGGGCTGGTCCAGGACGCAGTCAACGTCTTGGACCCGGGCAAACCCGGCACAGCAATATCCGACAGGTTCGCCGTACAGGAAATCGTCGCGGTGACCGTAGCTGCCTCCCCGACACCCACGGCGTAACCGCCCGTGCTGATCGTCACGCTGGACGTGCGGCACGTGATTCCCTCACCGTCCAAGCTCCGGATGACCGCATCCTGCGCCCTACTTTGGGCGCTCGCAGCGTCGCGTTCCAGAGAGGCAGCGCGGGCGGCAGCGTGTGCGGCGGAGTCGACGTCACCCTCAGCATCGGTCACCCGCCCGAACGCGATCATCAGGCCGAGAATCACGATGAGGACCGGGGCCAGCACGGCAGTCTCCAGCGCATAGCTGCCCCCATCGCTACCGAGCAGACGGCGCAACAACTCCCGGCGGCGAATCACGGATTGGTCCAGCGCTCGACGGGGCCATCCGCATGCTGCGTGACATGCAGCTCAAGACCAGGGACCAAAGTGGCGACGTCCCCAGTGACAGTGATCCGGATCTGCTGGGCACTGCTGCCGGAGGTGGAGATGCGCGCGCCGCGAACGGAGTTGCCATAACGAGTGAGGAACTGCTGCGCCTGTGCAGCGCCGTCACCTGGACCGGCACCGAACTGCCGTCCCGCGTCCACGCCTTGGCGGGCAGCGGACTGGGCGACCTTGCGGGCGTGGTAGTAGAGGCCGACCTGGATGGTGGCAAAGGCGAGCATGAGTACGACCAGAGCGAGGGTAGCCAGTTCCATGCTGCCCACGCCGTCATCGGCTCGCCAGCGGCTACGGCCCTGGGCTATTCCCATGCGGCTAGTTCGGCTTCCCACCGGTGTCCCATCCGATCGTGGTCGGTGTCTGTTGGTTGTCAGATCCGGTGTGCTAGCCGCCGTTGATGATGCCGATCTTCTCCATGAGCTTGGCGCGTATCGCGACGACAAGGAGGCCCGCTCCTACGAGAAGGGCGCCAGCCAGGACGGCGAGTTCGGTGCTGGTGGCTCCCGTGTCTCGGGCGGTGCGCAGCAGCTCGGCCCGAGCCCGTATCCATGCCGTGACGGTCTGGATGTCCATGAGGTGGTCAATCTCCTTGGTCAGGTCGCCAGTCAGCTGGCGAGGATCGTGTTGACGATGGGGATCATCACGAAGGCGAGCATGAGGATCACGCCGAGAGTGACGGGCAGGACCATGGCGGCGCTGGCCTCGTTGGCCTGGGCTTTGGAGTCGGCTAGGAGCGCGATGCGTAGCTGGCGGGCTTGAGCCTGCAGGGTCGTGTAAACGGCAGCGCCATCGCCGGCGAGTGCCAGAGTGTCGGCGGGTCGGGTGAGTTCGGGGATGTCGAGTTCTTCACCAAGCTGCTTGAGCGCGTCCCAGGGAGCGATGCCGGCCAGCTCGGCGTGGTCGAACACGGTCCGCATGCGTTGGAAGATCCAGCCGTCGCCGACTTCGGCAGTCTGGGTCAAGGCCTGCCCGGCCCCCGAGTTCGCGACCCTGGCCAGGGCGACGCGTTCCAAGTAGCTGGCTGCGGCATGCCGCACGATCAGGCGCGCGGCGGCGGCCTCGGCCTTCACATCGCGTCCGGGCCCGAACCAGAACAGGGCTCCCAGCATGAGTGACAGGCCAGCCGGGATGGCATAAGGGAAGGAGACGCCGGCGAGCGCCAACAGTGCCTGTACCAGCTGCGGCAGCACCAGGCCGTACAGGGCGAACAGCACGCGTTTGCCGAGGTGCTCGGCCGGGGTGATCCGCAGCAGGTTCAGGTCGCTGACAGGCAGCCGGATAGCGACGCCGAATTCCTCCAGCAGGCGCGCACCGACGCGTTCTGGAAGGCCGCGCGCGCTGGGCGGGGCAGCGACGGGCATGGGGCTGGTGAAGTGGCGGGCGTCCAGCCGATCGAGGGTACTGGCCAGATCAGGCTTAGCCGGCAGGGCGGCGCGCACCGCGAGGCTGATGAGTACACCGGCCGCGGCTGCGGGCAGGACCGCGTCCATGGGGATCATCGCGTGGCGCCTTCCAGGGCGGTCAGGTGGGCAGGCAGCGGGTCGAGCAGTCGCGGGTCGGGCTTTGTGCGGGCGATGCGGCGCAGCCAGGACAGGGTCCATGCGAACAGACCGCCCAGAACAATGAGCGCGATCTGTCCGACGGGGCTGGCGTACCAGCCCGACCAGGCCCGATTGAGCATGCAGCCGATGACCACCACGCTGATGACCAAAGAGACCTGCCGGGAAGACTTACGGACCGATGCCCGGTCGGCTTCGACATCTCGAGCGTCCGCCGCCTGCTGGTGAATGGTGACCGCCAGTGCCTCGAGGGCGTCTGCCAGGCCCGGTCCCTTATAGACGGCGTGCGACTGGAAGAGGAGTACAACGTGGTCGGAGACACCGTCGGCCAGCTCGTCAGCGAACATGGCGAAGGCGAGGCGGGCATCCATGCCGGTACGTAGCCGGTTGGCGAGGCGCTGTACGTTGGGGGCGATCGGTGCCGGGGCGTTCTTGGCGGAGGCGCGGACCGTCTGGGTCAGCGAGATGCCTGCCGTGTGTACCCCGGCCAAGTGGTTGAGCCACTGGGCGAGCGCCTCCAGCCGTTCGATGCGGGCCTGCGCGGCGCCGCCGGGGTGCAGCACAAACGGCAGGCCCAGGATGGCGGCGCCGGCGAGCAGTCCGTGCACGGGCCAGCCCGTGTACGCCCACACCAGGAGTGACACGACGGCTGCCGTGATGACCAGGGGGCGCCAGCGGCGCTGCCAGGTTTCGGGCAGTTCGGCCTTGGCGCGGCGCATGCGTGCCGCCAGTCGAGAGGGCGGCTTGACCGGGTCGGGGACGCGGCCTCGGATTTCGCGTACGGCGGCGATTGCGGCGAGGACGGTCAGGACAGCGCAGCAGGCCGCAACCAGGGAAAGTTGAGAGGTGGTCACTGGTCCCTCCAGAGCCTGTTTGCCGCGGCGGTCTCGAGGGCGTGATGGCAAGGCATCGCGAGACGGATCATCGTCGGCCTACCGCCTGCAGCGGAGGTCCCCAGGCTCCGTGCGGGTTGTCGGTGAGCCACTGCCGGTAGAAGCTGCCCGTCAGTTCGAGGTCGTTGATGAAAGACGGCATGTTCTGGAAGACGCCGCGCGGATCCGTGCCGGCGGGGGCGAACAGTTCAGTGGTGGTTGGCCGTCCGGCCTCCCCGACGACGTCGTGGATTTCGTAGACGTGGGAGACGAAGCGGTGCTTGCGCCCGCCGATTCCTGTCTCGTCGAGGTATGTGAGGTAGACGACCACGTCGATGGCGGACGCGATGAGGTGGTGCGCGGCCTCGGTGGCCATGCCGGCCTCCGTGCACAGCTGGACCAGGCGCGAGACGATCGCGTGCGGGCGCCGAACGTGCATGGTGCACATCGAGCCCGATCCTCCGGCAGACATGGCCTGCAGCATGGGCACGATTTCGGTGGAGCGAACCTCCCCGACGACGACGCGAGAGGCGTTGTAGCGCAGCGCGGTGACGAACATGTCGGCGATGGTGACCTCGCCGGCGAGACGGTCGCCGGCGCTGCGCTCGCCGTTGGACTGGCGGGCCTCGAAGGCGAAGGTGACCGGTCCGGGCTTGGGACCGGGTTCGTCCAGGTACAGCTCGCGGTCGGATTCGAGGGTCACCAGCCTTTCAGCGGGCGGGATTTCGCGACCCAGGGCGCGCAGCAGGCTGGTTTTGCCTGCACCCATGTCACCGACGACGAGGATGTTCCTCCGTGCCTGGACACAGGCGACGAGGAAGGCTTCCAGGAGCGGGTTGATCGACTGCCACTTCACGAGCTCGGCGATGCCGTGCTGGCGGATCCGGTGTTTGCGGATGACCACCGAAGGCCGGCTGGTGAGGAGGCTGGCGGTGACGCGGGAGCCGTCCGGCATGCGGAAGCCGACCATAGGGGTTGCCTGGGTCAGGGCACGTTCACCTTGGCCGGATTGGCGGGCCATCTTGTTGACCCACGTGATCAGTTCGTCGTGGGAGTCGGCGACCTTGTCGATGGTGCGCCGCGGCCGGTCGTAATACTCCACGTGCGCGGTCAGTCCGTCGACCATGACGTCCTCGACACCCTCCCCGTCGAGGAGGGACTGCAGCCGTCCGCCGCGGAACATGGCGTCGTAGACCGCTGTGGCGATGCGGCCTTCTTCATCGCGAGTCAAAGGGGTGTTGCCCTGGGCGTACTTGGTGGCCCAGTCGGCGACGGCGGTGTTGGTGAGCGAGCGTGCCAGGGCCCGCCGGTCAGGCTCGGCCATGGTGCGTTCAGGGTCCCGCTTGCTCAGCTCAGCGGACACGTCGGCCTGAAGAGCCTCGATGACCTCCCAACTGACCGGTAGAAGTTCCACTGGCAGGTCGGCCAGGCGCGGCACGGCCGCCGGGCTGCTGGTGCCGCCCGGTACAGCGGGTGGGGCCGTGGGCACGGGTGCCGCGGGGGTGCTGCGCCGCTCCCCGAGCTTTCCGCTGATGAGGTGGGCGAGCTCCACTCTGGCGAGCGGGGCGGGGATCTGTCCGTTGACTCCAGGACGCTGGTGGGTGTCAGCCACGAGGACCTCCGGGCGCTGCCAGTTGGTCCAGGACGCCGGAGAGCTGCGGGTGCGCTCCGGCCGGGCTGGGGTACTGCTGCTGGATACGGCGGCGAGACGCAATCGCCTCGAATTGTTCTGCTGCGGTACGAGCCGAGCGCAACAGCGGAGTGCGATCGAAACCGCGAGGCGCCTTCCCGCCGACGTTGAGATAGGCAGCGGTGTCCGGGTCCCAGGGGAGCGCAGCCAGCACGGGCGCCTCCAGAGCCTCGGCGACCTGGTGGGAGCGGAAGGTGCCTTCCTCGATGAGGAGCAGCCCGACGGCGTCGGCCCCCGAACCGTGTTCCTCAAGTTCGGTGCGCAGCGACCGGATGAGGTGGCGGGCAAGAGTCAGACCCTGCTCGGTGCCGCGGACCGCGACCAGGACAAGGTCTGCCTTGTGTAGCAGCGGGGCGGGCGTGAGAGTGGGGTGCAGGTGCCCGGATTCCAGGGCCAAGCGCCCCACATCGACGAAGACGTCATGACCGACGGATTCGGACATGACGTGCAGGACGTCGGAGAGTGCGGGCCAGGTCCGGCTCAGTGCCGCGGCCTGTGCGGGATCGGTCAGCCCAGGAAGGACCTTACGGTGGCCGTTTGGGCCGTCCAGGGGCCACAGGTGTGAGGTGAACGCGTTGGCCAGTTCGACCTGCCCCACACGCTCGGCCGCCGCCAAGTGGTAGAGCCCATATCCGGCGCTGACCTGGCTCTGCAAGAGCCCGGCGCGGATCGTGCCGCCTGCCGGGTCGCATTCGGCAAGCAGGGAGGGGCGGGCGGACGCAAAGGTCAGCGCCAGCGCGGTGGTAGTGACTCCGCAGGACTTGGCGGAGGCGAGGCAGATGACGGGCATGGTCACTCACCTCGGGGTTCGCGGACCAGCGCGATGCGGCCCAAGGCAGCTCGGCTGGCCAGCACGGGGCCATCGTCGGGACTCACGGCGAGGTTGACCACGACGGTGCCGGTGGCGTCCGGGCTGGATACGGAGACGACGGTGGCCTCGAGGGTCTCGGGCGGCGTGCCCTTCTTCGAAGGCTCACCGCCTTGGGCAGGGGTGGTCACCGCGTGGACCTTGTCACCGGGGGCGAGCGTCCCCGACGGGGCCATGCCGCGCTTGACCTGCACACCGACCTGCTCCTGGTCGTCGCCAAGGCCGGAACCGGCGGACAGTTGAGAGGTCAGCAGGAGACCTCCCTTACGCAGGTCGACGGCCGCCCTCTTGCCCAGGATCGTGCTCTTCTCGGCCGCCGGAACAGGGGTGAGTGACGAGTCGGCGGAGACTTCGGCGATCACCAGGTCGCCCTCCGCCAGGGCGCGTCCGGCTGGCACGTCCCGTGCGACGGCCAGGACTCGCGTGCGGTCGCTTGCCGAATTGACGGCCGCTGCTGCCCCCAGCGCTGCCACGACGGCCAGGACGATGCACAGCGCAGCTGCTGACCATCGGCGCTGCTTCCTGACCGGCGGATTCGTGGTGATAGGGATCTCGGCGCGGGCGGGGGCCTGCGGGCGCGGAACCGTCGGCGCAGCAGGAGTTTCCATGACGGTCAAGTGCCTTTCCAGGGGGTAGTGATGAGCGTCGCGCGATGTCAGTTGACTACTTGCACCTCGTGCACAGCGACCGAGAACGGGGTCGCTCGCACTTCGGTGAACTGCCCGGCGTTGGCGGGAGCGCCGATCACCTGCCAGTTGATGGTCCAGGTAGCTGTCGCGGTGCCGTGGAACTTGCCGCCCTTACTGGTCGACGACGCCTGTTCGTAGACGTGGCCGCAGTCCGGGGACTTCGCTTTGCCCATCGACGCCTGGTACTTGGTTCCCGGTCCGTCGCAGGTCTCAGGCTCGGTGCCGTCACCCATATTCCAGCGGATCGACGACACCTTCGCCGTCGCCGTAACGGTGACGCCGCCAGCAGTGGCGGTAGCCGTGTTCGGTCCAAAGGTGGTCGGTGACTCGTCGACCCACATCCACGTGGGCATGCCCACCACGTACTTCCCCGCCGCCCGGGGATTTGCGATCTCCGGGCCCAGCAGCTTCATGGAGTCCACCGCGCGGTGGGCCAGAACCTCGGGGTCGATCTGTGGCGCTGCAGGTTGGCCGGCGGGAATCCACACCGTCCCGACACGCCCCGTTTCCATGCACAGGACCTGGTAGACCGCACCCTTGCCGCCCTGGCGCTTGCCATCCTGCATCGCTAGGTTGCTCGCCGGCGGCTGTGGGTCAAGCTTCGTATAGGTGCACTTGGGGGCCGCTGACTTCCCGCTGCCCGAAGTGCTGGACGCGCCCTTGGCCTCGTGGGATCCGCTGTGGCCGGGCGCCTGGCCACCGGCTTGCGCGCACACGGTGACCGAAACCATCGAACCGTGGCAGCCCTGGTCGTTTCCTACGGTTGGACCACCGTCGTCGGCGTCCGCCCCCGACGCGAGTGTGCCGACCAGGATGGCCGCGGCCACGGCTGCTCGACTTAGCACTTCCGCTCCCCGTCCGGCGTGTATTCAGTCACCATCCAGTGGCCGTGCCAGCGCTCCGCCTTGGCCGTGGCCATGTACCGCATTGGCTGGTTGCTAGGGAGCGGGATGACCTTCTTGGCCTTGACGTCGTAGGTCTGCCAGTCGGACAGATCCACGCAGTCGGTCACCGTCGCCTTGGGGGTCTTGGCGTTCATGTCGAGCGCGGACACCTTCGTGTCCTCGTGGCCGAGTTCGCCCCTGATGGCGGTGTTGTACTTCCTCATGTGGGCAAGATCCAGCCGGAACTTTCCCAAGGCGTCGAGCGAGGCGTACTTCGTGAGGTCTGTTCCCTTGGCATCCGCCTTGCGGTACGCCTTCATCTGCTCTGCCCACATGCGCCGGTAGGAGTCGAGAACGGAGGCCTTCTCCGCGGCCTCCGCATCGGCCTTGGTCGAGGACTCCGAGGGCGTGGGAGGCCTCGCCGGGGACTTAGTAGATGGATTGTCGCCGCCAGCAGATGAGTCGCATCCGGAGAGCATGAGGACGGCGCTCAGCGCGAAACTCAAGACGGCCTGGTTCCGGAAGCGAAAAGCGGAATGCGCATTCTGGTTTGCTTGGCGTTTCATATTGCCTCCCCGTTTGAGCACGCAGTAGGCGCACGGCTCGTGCGCCATCTTCGTTCGCACCCGGGCACCCTGGACGAGCTGCACAGATGCGCTTGCGTGGTCAGAAGGTTACGCATATGCCATCCAACAACCCAAGCAAAATGAGGAAGTTACCGTTCACAACTCGGGACTTACCCGGTCACAAGACGAAGGCGTGTCGACAAGTTGCCCTGCGATTTAGCGCCTTCGTGGAATTGCTGTACCACTTTCAATTACCACCGCTGGCGGTGACGGTCACAGGTAGAGCGGTGCGCAAGCCCAGAGCTCCGTGGCCGCGAGCAGCGGAGCGCCTTTGGTGCAAAATGAACCGAGTTGACAGTCTCGGTACAGGCGGGCTCCGCACTGCGCGCAGTTCCACCCCTGGAGCTGCTTGTGTGGCTGTCTGGTTCTTCAGTTGAACGATTTGGTGAGGGCAACGACGCTTGTGGTCGGCGTCGCCCCGGTGCCGGATGAGGACGTGGTCTCGCCGAGGTGAGCGCGGACTCGGTCGGTCTGGGCTGCGGCGCGAGCGGTCCGTTCGGTCAGTGGGCGGCTGCCGGCGCCTTTCTGAGCGGCGTTGACCAGGGCATGGACGGCTTTGGGGCGGGCGAGCATTTTGAAGTCGTCATCGAGGTGGATGCCATGCAGGCGCAGGGGCCCGATGCGCTGGCCGTCGACAGTGAACGAGGCGTAGTGCTGGTAGCGGGGCAGCGCGATCACCTGCTCGGGGCTGGGCTTGTCGCCCCACTCGGCGGTGATTGAGGCGATGACCTTGCGGGAGCCGGTGGTCGTCGCCAGGGATGAGGAGTTCTGCAGGAGCGCGTCGCGTACGGCCTGCGGCAGGCGTCCCAGGGCCTGGGTCATGCCGTGGATGCGGACCTTGAATTTGCGGAGGTCTTCGAACATGGCGGCCAGTGACTCGGGTGCGCTTCCGGCGATGGTGATCAGTTCGTCGAGGTAGGCGCGGAACGGGACGCGGTCACCGGTCGGGGTGTCCCGTCGGGAACGGCCTGCGCGTAGCAGTTCGTGTGCGATCAGGGAGGACAGGAGGCGGTCGGTGGGGCTGTTGCCGGCTGTGCAGATCCACACGATCCGCCTGTGGTCCATGGCGGTGCGCAGGTCGAAGTGGCTGGTGGGCTGACCGAGGAAGGCGTGGTAGACGGGGTTTGCTGCCAGGCGGGTGAGGGGGTTGAGGATGATGCCGAATGCGTCGAAGGACAGGGTGGGGAACACGGTGGTCCACCAGCTGGCTGTGTCCTCGCCGAGGTCGCCGAGCACTGTGCGAAGGGCCTGGGTGCGGAAGTCTTTGTCGGTGAGCAGGGCCCGGATGTGGAACACGGTGGCTTGAGCTTGCGGTTTTGCGTTGCGGCAGGCGCGGCTGTTGAGGGCGGTCAGGACTTGGACGCAGGAGGTGAGGATGGTGATGCCGCGAGGGGTTTGGGTGTCGTCCCAGTTCATGCCGGCGGCGAGGCCGTCGACGACGGAGGCGACGACGTCGTGTCGAGGCCGGGTGTGACTCATGTCGAGCAGGTTCCAGCTGCCCACGGGATTGTCGCCGCCGCCGGGGTTGAGGTCGATGAGCTGGATGCGGTCCATGATGTCGGGGTGGGCGAGGTAGGGGGCGGCGCGGTCCCAGGAGTCGCGGTGCGGGTCCACATACAGCAGTCCACCGCCCGCGTGGGCGACCATGATGGCCTGTGCGAGCGCGCGTTCTGTCTTGCCGCCGCCGGCCTTGCCCAGTCCGGTTTCGAACAGCGTCTCCTGTTCGTAGGTGGCGATCAGGCGGCGGGTGCCGTCGGCCTCTACGACCGCGCCTTGCAGTAGCAGTTCGCTCATCTTGTCGCTCTCGAATGTGGGCAGTTGGGCGGGCAGCAGTGGCAGACGGCAATGCACGGTGGGTGGCTTGAGTAGCCCGGCGAGTTCCGGCAGCCGGGCCAGGTTTGCGCGTGGCGGGCGGTTCTGTCCGCTGTCCCACCGGCGCTGCCAGCCCGTTTTGAACGGCCACCGGTCGGGGCCCCAGTGCCAGCCCAGCAGGCGGATCCCGCGCGACGCTAGTCGCGCCTCACTTGTGAACACCTGGAAGCCTGCTCCGACTTGGGTCGCCAGAGCCCTGGCGCGGCTCTCGTGGTCGGAGGCGCAGCGGATCAGGATCTGCACCCGGGCTAGGGGAGCGTCGCTGGCGAGCTTGCCGAGAGCTTTGTCCCGGTCGATGCGCCGGACCTGCGGCATCACCATGGAGGCCGTCTTGGTGTCGCCGCTGGCGAGAGCGCGCAGGGAATCGGCGGCCGCGGCGGCCTCTCGGCGCGACCACCGTGAGACGGCGCTGGCCTCCCTCTGCTCCTCGCCGCGAGCCCGCTGGACCAACTGCCGCCGCTGCAGGCGCAACGCCCACCGTGGAGCGGGCTGCAGGTCGACACAGATCTCCACCAGATCTCCGAGCTCCGTCTTCAGCGCGGACACGGCGTCCACGATGGGCTGCAGCGGGTCAGGGTCCAGGGGCACCTTGCGCAGGTAGGCGGCCGGATCGCCACGCAGCACCATCTCCGAGCGCACCTCGAACTTCCGCCTGTCATCCGGGATGTCGGCCACCGGATCCAGGGCAGTGATCGTCACCGCGTCACCGAAGGAACTCGTGCGCAGGAACTTCTGCGCACCCGCGGGCCCTTCCAACTGGTAGGAGAGGGGATGGTGTTCGTCCGAGCGCAGCCGGATGCGTACCGTGCGGCTGCGCTTGGGTGCCCACCAGGGCAGCGCGTTCGCGACCTTCAACACCGCCAACCCCTGCCGCAGCACGCGTTCCTCATCCGGATCGAAATACGGGGCGGGTGCCACCTGCAGCACGCACCGCTGGCGCGAGGCCTTCGCCGCCACCTTGTACGTGATCACCTCCCGCACGGCGCACCCCGCCAGGACCAGGGCGAGGGGCGCGTACCAGTGCACGAGCCCCCACCGCAGGCCGTGGCCGAGCATGAAGGCGACGTCGACGGCGTCGGGCAGAGCGAGGCGTGTCATGACGGGGTGGTGGGCGGCAGGGGAGTCCATGTGCCGTCTCCTCGAGCGTGGTGGAAGGGGATGTCGGTGAGGCGACCGTCCGTGTAGGTGCCGCCGCGGTCGGCCCCGGCCCACACCAAATGCACCACCGCCCGGCCCGAGCGAGTGTCTTGGCGGGCGACGGCGGCCTGAATGCGGATCCGGGTGAACGCTGGAGCCACGGGGCCCGCACCGGCGGCGGCCTCGGGGAAGGCGGTCGGGAACTGGCCGCGGCCCAGGCCAGTCGCGTCGACGAGCAGGACCTTCCTTCCCAAGGCGAGAAGAGTCGCAGCCTGCTCACCAGGGAGGTCGGCAGGCCAGGAGCGCTCCAGCAGGCGCTGGATAGCCCGGTCACCGTCCAACCCCTCGCCCCGTGGCGGCAGCTCAGCCGCCGGGCTGGGCGCTGCAACCGACGCGGAAGCCGAGCCCGAGGGCCGGCCGCCAGGCTGGACGGCGGAGGGTCGGGTCACTGCACCGGGGCTCCTCGGAGCCGGGGAGGCCGCACTGGGCACGTCCCTGGCGTGGGGCGGGACAGCAGAGAGGGTGGCAGCTGGAGAAGACAGCAACAGCCAGCCCGCCACCCCCAGCGCCACAGACAAAGCAAGAAGCAGGCAGGGGCCGCGCGAACTCGGAGCGTCGTGAGCGGTCACAGGAGCCTGGCACCTCCCGCGTAGCCGGGCATCGCATCCACAGGGTCGAAACGCACAGCAGTGCCTGGCCGGGCAGCGTTGACCATCCGGCCGCCACCGACGTAAATACCGACGTGATAGATCGTGGAATCCCGGCCCGGGGCGTACCCGAAGAACACCAAGTCACCCGGCTGGAGCGCACCTTGACCGGCGGAAGCGGGGATGCGCCGGCCACGACCGGCCTGGGCAGCGGCAGTCCGCGGCAGGCTGATCCCGGCCCGGGCGAACGCGTAGGTGGTGAGTCCCGAGCAGTCGAAACCGGTGATCGAAGCGCCTGACTTTCCGCTCGGTGAGCAGCACGTCCCCGTCGAAGGTCCCGACGCGGTGCCGCCACCCCAGGAGTACGGCACCCCCCGCTGAGCGAGCGCGGCTTGGAGGACCGTGCGGGCCTTCCCCTTCACTCCCATAAGGCCGGCACTGCCGCCGGAACGGGCGGCAGCCGTGTACTGGTCGATCCACTTCATGACGTTGGCGACGTAGGCGTTGCTGTGGTTGTACTGAAAGATCGCTGCCCGTAGCTGGCCCGCCTTGCCCAGATCGCGGCCGCGCCCGCACAGATACACGACTGCGCCGAGCGCGGCGTCATCCGCGTTGTGCGGGTCCCGGTCCCCGTCCTTGTTGCCGTCCTGCCCGATTGACTCCCAGGTGGCGGGCATGAACTGGAAGGGTCCAACAGCTCGCTCACCCGTCGCGGTGCCGTCCCACTTGCCGCCATCGGTGTCGGTGAACACGCTGGTGTTGCCGCCCGCGCCGGAGCCGTTGAGGAGCACCCCGTGAATCTTGGGCCGGATGTCGCCGTCGGAAGCGATGGCGCGTCCTGCGGCGTGATTGGACTCAACCTTCGCGATCCCGGCCAGGACCGGCCAGCGCATCCCCCGGCAATGCGGCACCCTCGAACCGATCATCTGCACGGCGTTCTTGTAGGCCTCGAGCATCCGTGGCGGGATGTCCGCGCTGCTGCCGGCCTCGGCGAGGCCCACGTCGGCGTTGTCCTGCTGGGACAGCAAGGCCAGTCTGTCGGCCGCGTCGGACAAGGGAGCCATGCAACTTACGGTCAGGGCGAGAAGGAGGCCGAAGACCAGGCCCCACTTGAGGAGACGGTGTGAGCGGCGTTGCGGCCGGCGATTGTTCACTCGTCGTCACCGCCGTCTTGGTCCGTGTCGTCAGCGGGACGCGGGCTGCGGGCGTTGGTCTCCTGGATGCGGCGGAACATGTCCTGCGCTGCTTGCCGTGCGGCATCGGAGGAGCCGAGCCCACCGCTGGGCCGCCGCGGCGAGCCAGACACGCGACCTGTACTGCCCGCCGGAGGCGGCTGTGGCCCAGGCTGGGGCTGCGCCGGGGGCGTTGTGTTCGGGCGAGGTCTGGGACTGACGGCCCCAGGGCTGGTAGCTGCGGTTCCGGCACCCCCCGAAGCGGGGTTCAGCCTCGCAGAGGCGGCTCCGGGTCCGGACGGTGCAGTCAGCGTGCTCCACGGGGTGGCAGCGGCAGGGCTGGGGACGCTCGAGCCGGATGTCCCGGTGCGCCCGGAGGGTGCGGCCGCGGCGGCCGTCGCCCGTACGGGGCGTGCGGTGGTGCTGCTGGAGGTGCCGGTGATGCGGCCGCTGCTGGGCAAGGGTTGCCCCGAGGGCTGCTGGAGCATGCTGCCCCAGGAGCGGCCGTCCTGACGCAGCGTGTTGCTCCACACTCGAAGCTGCTGTCGGGTGTCGCCCGTGGCACGGGAGACACCGGCCTGGACGGTGCGGGCGGTGACGGGCAGGCCCATCGTCGCCCCGTAGAGCAGGCGACCGCCGTGGTGGGCGATGCGGTAACCCCTCAGGCGCACCAGGCGGTTGTGGGCGCGCGTCGACAAGAGAGTGCGGTCGGTCTTCTGATCGTGCAGGATCTCGCCGGTGTCCGGGTCAATGATCTGTCCGTCCTCGTCGCGGTAGCGGTCCCGCGGCCCGCCCGCTGCCCTTGTGAGCCGTCCCGAAGATGCGGAGCTCTGCCCGGAAGGCGTGGAGGGCTGCCCGTTGGCGCTGCCCTGGCTGTCCGCGTCGGCCGTCGGCTTGCGAAGGGAGTTGAGCTTGGCGGCGCCCGGATTTTTGCCCACCAGGACTGCCCAAGCACCGCCCGCGGCAAGGCGGGCCCCCAGGACTGCCGCACCCATCGGGGCGAGGCCGCGTGAGGCCTCCGCGTTCGCGTCGGCGAGCAGCCGTGCCGGATCGCCGGGCATTCCGGCCCCGTCGGTTGCGCCACCGAGCACGCCCTGCAGGAGGCCAGCGGTGCTGAGCCCTGTCCTGCCGTGACCACGCAGCGACCCTGAAGTGAAGTAGCTGCCCCCTACGCCACTCATGGCGAGCGCGGCCCCCAGCTGGGAGTCGCCGGTCATGTGGCTGCCGCCGATCTTCGCGTACCGCATGCGCAGCGTGAGGCGCTGGCTGAACGAGGTGATCACCATCAGGAGGCGGCGGTGGAAGGCGAGGCCGACGAGCGCCACGACATCAATGAGGAGGAGGCGCTCGGCCAGCAGGTCCGGGCCGTCGGTCAGGATGACGTCGATGGTGATCCCGACGGCCGGGATGAACGTGGCGATGGCGAGGATCATGGCCATCGAAATCCCGAACAGAGCCAGCCATTTCCACACTGCTGACCTGCTCGGGCCCGGCAGCATGCCCCACACGAAGCACACCCCGCCACTCGCGGCGGCACCTGCGCATACCGCCGTGATTCCCACGAGGACCATGGCGGCCGACAGGAGCAGCGCACAGATCAGCAGGGCTGCGATAAACACCATGACGACGCCGGCGACGCGCCACCAGGTGGGCTCGGCGGCGTACTCGGCGCAGTCCTTGCCCACGGGCCCGGCGGCCTTGAGGTCTTTGAGGAAGGCGGCGAATTCCTGGTCGTCCTTGGACAGGACCGGAGCGACCTCATCGAGGAGCTTTCCGCCCGGTGTCAGCTCCGGCAGTGTGTCCGGACCCTTGTCGCCAGGCTCGCGCTCGCAGTACTGCCCGGCCGGGCCCTTGATCAGACGGCAGGGATCGTCCTTGTCCTCCTTCTTTGGGCTGCCGTTGGTGTCGTAGCCGCCGGACACCCACTTCAGGTGCACCTGGTACGCCTTGCGATCGGACGGATGGGCCGGGTCGAGAATCCGCCCGTATTGCAGCAACATGAAGGGCTTGACCACGAGAGAGTTGGTCACCGCGTCCTGAATCGGCTTCGCGATCTTCTGCGCCTCAGGCGTCTTGGCATCCTGGGTGTCGTAACACGTCTGATACGCAGGACCGGACACGGTCGCGCACGGGTCATCCGAGGAGATCTTGCCGCCCCAGGCGTGCGCGTTGACAGTCTTCTGAGCTACCTCGGCTGCGGCCGACTGGGCCTGCTGGATCGGACCTTCTTTGCCGAGCAGGAAGGTCGGTGTGATGAACACTGAGGCGGCCAGAGCGCCGATCACCAGCGTGAGGGCGATCTCACCGAACCCCTTGGCATGCTTGCCGAGCACCACCAGGACGAGCCCGAAAACGAACGCCCACGTGAGCAGCATGCTCTTGAGGCCGAGATCATCGACAACCGTCTCGGTGTAGATCTCCGACAGACGCTGCGCCGGCATCGTCAGCAACTTCAGCAATGGGAAGCGGTAGGCGACCTCGATGGCCCAGCATGCCAGCCCCACCAAAACCCGGACCACAGTGAATAAACCGCTGAGGATCATCGCCTGCCAGTTGGACGTCAGAGAGAACACGCTGCCGCCCTGCGCCCCGAGTTCGTAGCCCTTGATAGAGACACCTTCGGAGGTGTCCAGCTCCAGCGGGGAAAGCAGCCCGCCCTGCGCACTCGCGCTGGTGGCGGCGTAGGCGACCGACGTGTTCACCGTGAGGAACACCGTCACCAACAGCGCGACGAAGCCAGCCGCTCGCAGCGTGCCGCGATCCAGGCGCCACATCACAACCCCCGACGACGGCGGCTGACAATCAGGAGGGCGGCGACGCCAACGCCCAGGGCGCCCAGCGGCCACAAATCAGCCAGCTTGAGCCTGCCGCCGAAGGCCCGCGGGGCCGGGGCACCCAGACAGTAGCTGTGCGCCGGCCCCACGACCGCGTCACACACCTCGGACTCATTCGACGGTGTGGCGGAAGGTCCCTGCCCGTGTGCAGCGCCTTGAACCGGCGTGGTCGCCGCGTCGGACGGAGCGCTGGGCGAGGAAGCGAACGCGTCCCCGGTCTGAGGCCACCAGGCCGAAGGGACATCGGGCGCGGCAATCACGAAGGCGATCGCGGCAATGAGTACGACGATCACGGTGCCGGTCGAGGTCCAGGCGGCGAGCGCGCGGCGACGTCCCCACAGACGGCTACTCACGCCGACACCTCCCTGCTCACTCGTGGGGCGGCGGCCGTGGCGCGGCTCTTGCCGGGGGTGGTGGTGATGTGGCGGGCGATGCGCTCCACGTCGGGGATGTGGACCTTGATCCGGCCGGTGTTCTGCCGCGGCCCCGTCAGGAGGATCTCGCCGGCGCGTTCAGCGACACCGACGGGGGAGAGGTTGGTGGTCACCAGCCGCAGCAGCTCCTCGTTGCGGCCATCGAGCCCGATGAAGTTCAGGCCGCGGCGGGCACGCTCACGGTCCGTCGTACGGGCCAGGACCTTGTAGGCGAACAGCCCGCGGTCGGGACCGAGTTCCTTGTCGTCGTGCGACCCGGCGACCAGTCCGGCGTTGTGCTTGCGGCCGTCGTGCAGGATCTCGTGCACGAGCGCGGTGCCTTCGGCGGAGCTGGTCAGCCAGTACAGCTCGTCGGTGACCACGGCGCAGAACCGGGACGGGTCAGCGAACGCGGCCTGGCGTGCCATTGCCGCGATCAGATACAGCGCCGCGCGGCCGATCAGGGCCTCAAGGGGCTGCTGGTGGAGGATCTCCGGGTTCTCGAACGCCTGCTTCGGAGGCAGCGTCAGCCCTGCCGTCGTGATCACGATCAGATCGGCGATGCTCGAACCGTCCAGGCGGGCAATCGGCAGGGTCGGGTCAAAGATCATGGCAGCGAGCGGGTTGCTCGTAACCAGGTTCAGCATCCCCGCCACCGACGTGGCCGCGTCCCTGCGCTTGCCCGTGCCGGCCGCGGCCGTCTCGGCCAGAACAGAGATGACCTTGGCCATCGAGGCGTCGGGCTGGCCTGCCGCTTGCTCGACCGCGTGGTGCAGGAGTTCACCCTGCACCGTCATGGCGCCGATACCGAGCTGGAGCAGGAGGTAGTTGAGCGCGTACTGGCGGCCCCCGGGTCCGGGGAACAGGCGCAGCGGGTCGATGGACAATTCGGCTTGCGCGGCGTCGATGACCTGGCACCGGCCCGGGGCGGCGCCCTTGGCGAACGTGGCCCACTCGCGCAACGGGGTCCGGTCGATGCAGATGGCGCGAGCCCCACGGTCGACGACCGCGCCCTGCACGTTCTTCTGCAGCACGCTCTTGCCGCCGCCGAGATCCCCGATGACGGCGAGCGAGGCACTCGCGTCCTGCTTGGGCGCATCCGCCACGTTGACCATCACGGGGCGGGCGGTGCCGCAGTCCAGATCGAAGCCGAGCAGGATCCCGTTCGGATCCCCGACCTCACTGCGGGCGAAAGCGCCGGACATCGCCCAGTCCTCCGCGAGCTGATGCTGGGTGAACTCCCGCACGGCGAAGGGGCGGACACTGCCCGGCAGCCCGAGCGTGAACAGCTCCTTCTGCAGACCGACCGGCCGCAGGACCCGGTAGTCGACACCGGCCAGCAGCTTCTCCAGCGCACGCGCCCGGGCATCACACAGGGTCGAAGTCGGCGCCCACACCGTCAACACCGTGACCGACTGCACCTCTACCTCGGCCGACGTCCGCGCCAGGCGCGCGTCCATCTCACCAAGGTCCCGGGCAGCCTCCGGAATGTCGGAGGGCAGACCGGTGGGGCGAGCGTCGTACTGGTCGACCTGGTCGACCAGCTCGGTGCGCTTGCGCTGGATCTTGCGCCGCGCCTCGGCGGCCTCCACCAAAGTGAGAGCGACGGTGAAGTCGACCGGGAAGTCCAGGACGTCGAGCTGCGCGAAAAGATCGGCAGCCTGCGCAGACAACGCGGGCGGGCATTCGGCCAGCACCAGATGCGCCTGATAACCGGTTCCCTCCGGCGTCTCGACTTGCAGCCACCGGCGCTGGATCGGCGACGTCGCCTCCTTCCACCACTGTCGGCCCGTCACCCTCGACGTGCCGCCCCGCTTGAGGAACCCCCCGAACAGCGCGGGCCGGCCGCCATCTTCCCCGTCCGCGTCTGCGGCGCGCGGTGAGCCGCCTTCCTCGAGGCGGACCTGGCCGAGGTCCGCGTAACTGGGGGACACGAGCAGGCCGTGCCGCACCCGTCCCGCATACAGCGCGCTGGAGGCGGCCTCGGACAGGAGGGGTTCACTGATGCCGCGGTGGAGCGTGTGCTGGACGAGCCAAACGATCTCGGCCGGACGAGCCGGACGGAAGGGGACTGCTCCGGCCATCTGCGCCTCGATCTGCGCGGCCTTCTCACGCGCCCGCGCGAGATCGGTGTCACTGACCGGTGTCGGCTTCAGACCGAGAGAGTCGGACAGTGCGCCGAACGCACCGACTCCCAGGCCACGTGGGAGCATTCCCCGCCCGTTCCTGGCTCCAGTGGAGAGGGGCACCGCCAGCCACAGCGTGCGGCGGTGCATCTCCTGCCCGTCCAGAAGGTCGAGCGCGGCTTCGACATGCTCGACCCACGGCCCCGCTTCCGGCACCAACTCACCCGTCTCGTCGTCGTGGAGGCCTTCGAGCATGCGCCACGCGACTTCGGACGGGTCGACCTGCGCGCACACCCCGAATAGCCGCGGCTCACCTGACAGGGAGCGCACCAGCTGCGTGATGCGCTGCAGCTGCTCCTCGCGGACGACAGCCGGTAGGTAGGCGCCGGTGACGGCCTCGCTGCAGTGGCCGGGTTCGTCCGCGCTGGGGTGCAGGCGGTACATCGCCCATGTGTGGCCCTCGGCCGACCACAGCAGATGCCCGGCAATGTGACGGATGGGAACGCGCATCAGTTCTGTCCCTTCGCTGTGAGGAGGGCGGCCTGGACCGGGGAGAGGGGACGGCGCACGACGGCAGGCGCTGCGGGCTGCGGTCGTGTCGCTTGGCGAGCGCCACGCCGCTTGGGAGCGACGGCGCGAGCTTCTCCGGTGACGGCCTGGTCCCGCGTGAGGGTCTGCAGGGTGAAGGTGCCGGTGAGTGTCTGAGCACGGCGGTCGCGGGCGGCGCGGCCACCGATCCGGCCGCCGGTCGGCTGCAGCAGGCGGGCCCCCATGCCAACGGCTGCACCCACAGGGGTTCGGCCGGCGACCTTGTGACGGCGGCACACGAAGAGCGCAGCCACCCACAGGACGACCGGCACAGGGCCCAGTAACGACCACCAGTACGGGGCAGTCCGCACCAGTACCAGGCCGCCGATCGACATCACGCCGATCTGCACCGCGTTGAACGGTCCGAAGGGGATCTTCCAGTCGGCGAACTTCCCGATCACCCACGGCAGACGCCGCGCACTCGTATAGAACCGGGCCGTACGCGCAGGCTCGGCCGTGCTCACGACGCCCCCCGACTCGGCCCGTGCGGGGTCACGGACCCCGGCAGGTAGGGCACGTGGAGCTGGGCTGCGCCCTTGGCCGGGTTCTTGACCTCGTCCTCCACCTTGTCCGCCAGGTCCTGCCGGGCCTGGTAGATGCCCAGGGCGAGCACCATCAACAGCAGCGCGCCGACCCCGGCCTTGAGACTGAATCTGGTGATCAGTACGTAGAGGACGATGATGAGCAGCATGACGGCCAGGCCATTGGTGGCCCAGTCCTTGAACATGCCGATCCAGCTGTCGCCCAGGTCACTGAGCTGCCCGGCGAGCACCATCGGGTGCAGCGTGCTCACTTCGCCGCACCCCCGCCCGAGGTGAGCTCGGCGATCTCCCAGCGCCCGCCACGCGCCGCCAGGGTGAGCTCATAGCCCAGCGGCCATGTCCCGGACTTCGTGTGTGCGACCACGCTTGCCGTCACGTGCACGCGGGTGCTGTCGGAGGCGACCTCTTCGGCGGCCGCCGCCTCCTCCCGTGCGGTGACCGTCTCGACGTCGACCTGATCGGCGCCTGCCGGAGTGACCGCAGCCAGGGAAGTCTGCGGGGCGAGGTAGCGGTCGACGTTGCTGCTGCCCGCAAGGTAGGCGTTCAGGAAGTCTCCGATGGTGTCGGTCAGCGGCCCATCAGGTACCTCGACCCGGTAGGTCGAGAGCGCACCCTTGGCCACGGCCGGAGCGGCCACGAGAGCAGGGGTGCCGGTGACAGCGATGGCGCCGCCGGACGTGGTTGCGGTGACCGGCACGGCGAAGTAGCGGACCGTGTCGGAGTACTGGGCAGCCACGGTCACCGACCACTGGCTGCCGTTGCGGTGCACGCTGCGTACCGCTGTCACCTTCTGCGGGGCCTTCACCCCTGCGGCCGGTTCGGGCAGCGCGACGTCGGGGGCGAACGACGCGGCGCGCAGCGCAGGGGCGCTGTCAGGTGTGTTGCTATCCGAGCGCAGCCAGGCGTCGACGAACTCGGCGACATAGCCGGACGGGTCGGCCGGTGCTGCCGCGGCAGAGCTGGTGCGAGCTGGTGCGGGGGCGTCCTGGGCGACCACGGTGGTGGCCGGCTGGACGAGAGCCAGGGCGAAGGCTGCCGGGCCGGTCATAAGGCAGGCCCACACACCGGCTCGCCCGAGACGGACGGTGCGGCGGGTGCGGTGGAGGTCGAGACCGGCCGCGGTCGACGGCGCCTCAACGGTGGGTGCTGGCATCGGCGAACTCCCGGAGTAGGAGGAGTGGTTGATGCCATGAGCCAACCCTGCAGGGTGTACCGGTTGGCGTACCGGTTTCTGGGGCTGGCGGTTGCGAGTTGGTCACGTTGGACCGGTACGCAAACCGGTACGCGTTTCGGTACGCCCTTCTTGTGACGCCCGCCCCAACGCGAACCCGTCCTCGACAGGCCCGGCGAGCCATCACCCAACGTGTCCAACTCCGGGACTGCGCAGCGTCCGACGACCGACTACGCACCCTCGTCTTGAAAAGCTGCGCAGTGTGGTGCGCAGCCTCCTCAGGACCCGGTGCGCAGTGACCCGTGCCGGAGTACGGCCCACGGCTGCGCAGCGCGCTATGGAACCCGCACTCGGGGTGTAGTGCGCAAGTGTTCGGGCTCACTGCGCAGCACAGTCTCGGGAGTTGCGCAGCACGCCCGCCCGGCCCCGAGACCCGCTGCGCACTGCGGATTGGGGCGCGTTGCGCACCGGGTACTGCGCAGCGCGTACCGGTCGACTGTGAGCGGTCCGAACGTCCTTTGCGGCGCCCGCCAAAACGCGTACCGGAAGCCGATAGCGGCACGGCGAAACGCGTACCAGCCCCTGAGCGACCGTTGCGTGCTCCTGATCGTAGGTGCGCTTAATGGGGCTGTGACCTGGGAGTTCTACAGACCGGTACGCGTTTCGGTACGCGCTTTCCCGCCCCGGCAAAACGCGTACCGGTCGCCGGACGGCAGCGCGCGCGGTCAGTCGCTGCGGCGCCTCGAAGCCGGCTGACGAGGAATCGGCCGAGGCTGCCGGTGCGCGTTGGAAAACCAAACGCGTACCGGTGCTGGGAGTGCGCAGTTGCCGCGAAAGAGCACCCACGGTGCTGCGCAACTCGGCTGCGCAGTCGCTGTGCGCCCTGACTGCGCACTCTGGGGCCACTGCTGCGCAGGTCCCCAGCCGGTACTGCGCAGTGGACGGTCGGGGCCGTGCTGCGCAATCATCCGCGAGCTGTTGCGCAGGCGGCGATGGGCGACTGCGCAACCGCTGCGCAGAGTGTCCCGCGGTGCGGTGCAGCGAGACGCGTACTGGTGTACCTACCGGCTGGCTGTGACGGGCTGTGATCGCGGAGCTCTCGTCTGGTACGTCTTCGGTGCGCCCTGCCGGGTCAACTGCCCCATGGACCAAAGATCCACAGCCCCAGTCGGGATGAGGATCCCGGACGGAGTGAGCAGTGAGCGAAGCGCAGGGCAATTCGGAAGATTGATCCAGCGCGGCCCGATGCCTATCGACGACATCGGTGCGGTCACCGGCGCGGCTCCTGCCGGGTAGCCACGGACTCGCCGCGACTGTGGCGGGATCGGTCGTGGCGAGACGCACGGCACGGGTGCGGAGTTCGTCCACGGCCGCAGCTTTGTAGGGGTGGCGGCCCCGAACAGGGGCTGAGGCGAGAAGGGGGAGCCGCCCGCCTGATCGACCTGAGCTCGTAACCCCTGACACACTGACCACCAATCAAATAGGACTGCCGGAGGTGGTGTTGATGTCAGCGAAGAGTGCGTTGTGGCCGTATGGGTCGACGGCTCCGCTGCGTGAGGACATCCTCAAAGTGCTGGGGGTGTTGAAGGTGGCCACGGCGGAGCAGATCCAGGAGCTCACGCGCCCTCACCTGACCTACCGGCACCCGGCCTCAAGTAATCGGGGCAGTCGCACGGCCGCGCACCGCAATGCCGCCCTGGACCTGGCGCATCACGGCCTTGTGGTCTCCGAGGGCCGCAGCCGAGCCGGCACCAAGCTGTACGGGCTGACTCCCAGCGGACTGGAGGCGGCCGCCCGCGCGCTGGAGCGGCCGCTGGCGGAGATGGGTTCAATCGCGCGGGGCGCTGCCTCCCATGGCGCCTCGCATGCTCTGGACGTCAACGCCGCCGCTCTGGGACTGCTGCAGCCCCGCCCCACGCAAAGTGCCTACGACCGCCTCAGTCCTGCCGATCAGGCCGTGGTGGACAACCGCCCGCACGGTCTCGGCAGTCTGGAGGCGATGAGCACCGAGGTCGGCCTGCCGGTCACCGGCACCGACGCAGAGCCTGGATACGGCTCGGTGCAGGCCGACTTGGTCGTTTCCGCCGATGCGCATCATCAGCGGCCCCTGATGTTCGTGGAAGTCGACCGCTCCACGATGGCGCCCGAACGCGTCGTGGCCAAGATCCGCCGCTACCAGCAGTACTTCGAGCGCCGCGACAAGCGTGGGCGCCTGTGGTGGCGCTCTCGCTGGCACCTGCCCGAGGGCCAGCAGCCGGCGGTCGCCCTCGTGCTGAGTGGACGCAGCGAATCCACCGTCCTCAACCGGGCCGCGGTCGTGATGAACCTGGTCGACAACCTCAAGCCTCCGTTCCCGGTGATCGGCACTACCCTGACGCGCCTGCACGAGCGTGGACCATGGGGTCAGACGTGGTGGAACGCAGCCCGCGGCGGCAGTCCCCAGCCCCTGAACCAGGCACTGGACCTTCCCTCATCGCTGGCCATGTGACGGCCTGCACCAGATGAACCACCCCACCGCCCGGGATTTGGCCGTGCAGTGGGCCGGAAGTCGAGCGATCAGGCAACCGATCAGTAACCGGTGTAGGTCATGATCTAGCCGGTCACCATGGAGCCGCGGAGCTTGTGCGAGGGAGGCCAAATGTCTGTTCACCACGGCCGCCAGCACTGGCATCGCCGACAAACTAACCCTCAAAGCCTCTAGCAAAGTCACCCACAAAGGGGGCCTCAAAGCCCCTAGTGCACCCTCCACCGCTTGAGAGAGGAAAACGGCAGGTCAGACCCACCGGTACGGGCGTACCGGTCGTGCCGACAACCCCTCTCACGCACACTCCAGCCTGGCAACAGATGGGGAAGGAGGAAGAAGGAGAGAAAGAGCAGACGGCAGGACGAGGCGGGCGCGTGTTCGGGGTCGGAGCCGCGATCTGTCTTGTTGCGCTTCGGCCGGGGGCCTCCGCGTTCGCGGCCCGATGAGACGGGCCGCCGCGGGAAGAGGAACGGAGGCCGGGTGCACCACGCGCTGCCTGGATGGAGATCCAAGCTTGGTGTCGCCGACGGCTGGGCGGCTGACAATGGCCACGCCGCTCGCCGTGCAGCAGGCCATCGGCCGATTCCGGGAAGAGTCGGGGAGCCATGGTTGGCGTGGAGATGGCGGGGCACCAGGCAGCTGCCGACTCACGTGCGGAGTCGCAGCCTTCTGTTCCACGCATTCGTTCACGTACGCGGGGCCACCCCTACGAGTGCGGGGAGCACCGGACGAGCGCGTTCGTCGGGCCGATGGGACCATCCCCCCGGGTGCGGGGAGCGCCAGCCGGCGTAGTCGCGGAGTACCTGTTCCGGGGGACCATCCCCGCACCACATCACGTCGCGATCGCAGGACTGGTCTCCGACCGCTCTGCCCTGCGGCCACTCGCCCTAGGCCGAGCAGACAACTGGTGCTCGCCCGCACCCTGCTTGCTGATCAACCATTAGCTGAACTACCAGGTCAGCCCAACCTGGAACCAATCGCCGAGAGCTTGCCTACCCACCGCAGGTCAGATGCGGTGGGTAGGCTATGCAAGGTGCGATATCCGACAGAGGATTTCGTGGTTGGTGCCCTGAAGCGGGGGACGGCCAGTGGAGCAGAGCACGCCAGCGCCGAAGAATGCTGGGGTAACGCGTCCAAACGACGCCGCTTCGGCAAGGGATAGTTCGCCAGGTAGGGTTTTTGCGCGCTATGTCGGACTCGTTGAAGCCGTCTCAGAACGGCCTGCCGTCGCAGCAAGGCCGCAGGTCGCGAAGAGTGCTCCCCGCACCAGCGGGGATGGTCCCCTCAACCGCGACGACACCGACGCACCCAAGAGGTGCTCCCCGCACGCGCGGGGATGGTCCCGCGACGCCGAACACGTCCGCGGGTGTCACGTTGTGCTCCCTGCACCCGCGGGGATGGTCCCCCCTGGGCAGAGAGTCGAGCTATCAGCGTCGGTGCTCCCCGCATGCACTCGTGAGGATGGTCTCCGGCTCGTGGCCTACGTCAACAAGCAGACCAAGTGCTCCCCGCACCGAGGGGGATGGCAGGGTGACAGTGGGTCTGAGGGCTGCTCCCCGCACCCGCGGGGATGTCGTCCACCATCCTGAGGTAGCGATGGCGCCTCCGGCACCACCCGCCGAAACGACTCTCACGACTCGCCCGGTACCGGCACGGACTCTGCGCCCCGCCGGGGCGAAGGATGCCGCCAACCACTCTCTCCATTCTCGTTCACAACCACCGTTGGATCGTGATCGTCCGGCGCCATCTGGAACTGGTCCAATGCCGTCATCGGCGGAACTTGCTGGTGGGGTGGGCGGGACGATCAGGCAGCAAATCTCCACGCATCCAATGGATCTTTACTTTCCCTTTGCTGTCCTAACAGTTGCTAATGACGCAACTTGGTTAGGGTCGTACGGCTGACGAGCCGACCACGGGGGAGAGCGCGCGTTCATGAGCAGCGGTACAGGTGACCAGGGCGAGATACTCGACATCAAGCTCGCCGATCTGAAGGCGACGGCTCCGCATTTCCACACCCACAGCACGGATCTGTCCAAGGCCCTGACCAAGCTCAAGACGGCACTGTCCGCGGCTGGTTCACCCTGGGGTGGTGATGATCAGGGCACCGCCTTCCATAAGGCATACGGGCCGCACGTCAAGCAGATGGAGCAGTCCGCGCAGATCCTCGCCGACGGGCTGGCCAGCATCCGTGACGCGATGACGGACATGGCGGATGGCCATATCGACAATGACGATCTGGTCCGCGCCATGTTCAGCAGGATTACTGTCAAGGACGGCAAGAGCGCGGGCGATGGCAAGTGAGCGTCGCCGATAAGGCCAAGAAGATCGTCCAGGACGTCACTGGCATGTGGTGGCCGGACGCCGACGAGGACGGCCTGCGGGATGCGGCCAAGGCGTGGCGGGACTTTGCCGACGACCTCGAGGACGTCACCGCCGCCGCGAACAAGTCGGCCCGCACGATCATCGAGCACAACAAGGGCGAGGCGATATCCGCCTTCGATGACCCATTCTGGCGCCGCTACTACTACCAGAAGCACGGCTGGCTCCAGGACATGATCGACGGCTCCCGCGACATGGCCAAGGCGCTCGACAAGTTCGCTGACGCCGTCCACGCCGCGACGAAGCACCTTGAGCATGAGCTGGAGATCGTCGGCGCCACCATCATTGCGGGCACGGCACTCGCCATCTTCACGGCCGGCATTTCCGAAGCCGCTGCGGCAGCGGCCACCGCCAGCATGGTGGAACTCGCCGGGACCATCGGCGTCACCGTCTCCACCGAGGTCGCCACCATCGCCGGCACCACCCTGGCCACCGCCGCACTCGGCGGCATCGAGTCGGTCACTGTGGACCTCGCCGTTGCCCAGCCCATCGCGATCGCGACCGGCGAGAGCCAGGGCCTTAGCCTCGATGAGGCCAGCCAGGCGGCTAAGGACGGAATGCTGTTCGGTGGCATGTTCGGCGGGGCGGGCAGTGCGGCACGGGTCACCGCCGAGGCCGGCGGCTTCCAAGAGGTCTTCGGCGGTTCGCTGCGCTTGAACGGTGCAGCCCTCGATCAGATGGGCAAGAGCCGCACCTGGAACCTGCTACGGAGCGAGGGTTCGAAGACTCCTGCTCCTCCGGCCAAGCCTGGCGACTTCGAACTCGCCTCAGGCGACCCGGTCTACTACAGCAAGAACACCACGACGGTCGGGTACGACAAGTCCACCCTGAACAATCTCCAGCGCGTCCGCCGGCTCCCCGGGGTGCACGACGTGGTGGTCCACGGCACGAACAAGGGTGTCTTCGCTGCGGGCCGCGTCAATACCTACGGCAAGGATCTGACGGACTTTGAAGTCCACCCCAACCATGTCGTGGACGCGATTCGCAACAACCCCAACTACCATCCCGGCGAGCCAGTACGTCTCGTGTCGTGCCACTCCGGCGCCGACGCCGTACCGCCGGAAATGCCGCTCGGCCAGACCGTGGCAAATGAACTCGGCGTGCCTGTGTACGCGCCCACGGACAGGGTGGGTACCGGATCCACGCTGGGACTCAACCAGACTCCTACGATCGACAGGAACGGCTACTGGCGTGTCTTCCTGCCCGTGGTCAACTAGGTGTCGGGTTCAACTGGAGTGATGATGATCAAGCAAGCTGGCTTCTACCGGGAACTCGACGGCCACGGTGAGGGCACGAACCCCGCCCCCTCCCTACGCGACGCGGCCCGCAGTACCGGTGAGTGGGACGAGGACCGCATCCTCGGCTACATGGAGTCGAGTACCGAGATCTTCTCGGCCATGGGCGCGGAGCGCGACGTCATCGCGGACGACGTGTGGATCACCGGAGCCGGCTCCCTGATCACGGACGGCACCTGGATGTGGCCCGTCGAACTCGTCCACTACGTACGTCGCCACCATGTCGCGTTGCCTGACGAGTTCGTCGCCTATGTTCGGAACCAGAACTACATCAGCCCCGACGTGTCCCACGAGCGGGCACGGGCGATCTTCGATGAGCGCTTCGGCAAGAACGCCTCCGCAGCAGCCACCGCGCAAGACAACTCCACGACCGATGGCTTCTTCACCTGGTACCAGCCACCGCTGACCACTGCTACAAGCCAGGCACTGCTCAACAGCCTGGAGGCCAGCGGACTCTCGGCCGTTCATCCGCTCTCGGACGATCTCTTCGGCTTTTGTGAGACACGCGAAGGGAAACGGGAACCACTCATCGGGGGAGCAGAAAACCTGCTCTCCGTCCTTACCGACGAGCAGTATCGCGCCGTCGAGTTCGCATGCTGGATGGGCTACGACCAACACCTCGCCACAACAGTGGAACGCCTCGACGACGCCACCCAGAAGCTCACCTTCCAGCTCACAGAAATTCCCGAACCCGACCGCGAGGAGGCCGTCGCCGCCCTGGTCCGCACCCTCGACCAGGACCCGGAGAACTGCCTCGCTTTCGTCATCGACCGCACCGGCACAACCAGTCGGCAGGACTGGGACCGCGTACTGCTCGGCCCCGCAGACCCCGTGACAGCCTGGCCCGACACTCTGGCCATCCTGCGCACCCGCCTGCCCGCCCACCCCGAACTCGCCGAAGCCGCGTCCACCGAGTACGGCCAACTCGCAGTCTTCCACCGGCCCTAACCCCCGGCTCCGCCCTGCCCCGCGAACAAGACAAGGTGATCGGCGTAGCGGGCACAGCCCTCCCGTCCCACGACGGCTTACGGCCCGCTGCGGCATGGCAGAGCGGCGAGGAGGCGAGCGCACGCGCCAGCCACCCAGGGGACAAATCGACACCCCACTGCCTCGCCACCCCGAAGAACCAGGATGTCCGCGTCATCGTCTGTCGCACGGACCGCACCGTCGTCGCCATCCGGCACACGAGGGATTGTGTGGCTACCCCGATGACGCAGACGGGGAGCCCACCGCATGACGAAGGCCCCGCCGGATCACCCGACGGGGCCGCCAGCTACTCGTCGCCGAGCACCTCGCGCCGCGCGGCGTCAGCCTGCCTGTTCAGCGCGCCCGTCATCCGGAACAGGGCGACCGTCAGCCCTAGGAACACGACGGCGAGGAGCACTTGAGTGATCACGCTGACGACGCCTATGTCCTGCGTGGCCCCGGCGATGACCAGCATGATCACATTGCCTGCGATCCAGCCAAACCAGATTTTGAACTTCTCCACTCGCACGGCCTGCTGTACTTCGTTGTAATTCGGCATGGTGGTTCCCCCGCGGTGTTGAGGCTCAGACCTTCGAAGATGATGCTCACTGGGCCGTTGTGCACGCCATGATCTGCGACTCGGACAGTGGCTGCCCCCCGTTGTTCGCCGCGGCCTCTGCCTTGCACGCGGCGATCGCCTGTTGCCGCTGCTCCGCCGCTCGTCGACCTGCGCCCATCGGGTCAGCGGTGGGTGCTGTTTCCTCGTCGTGCTCCGCCGGGCACATTGCCCCCGTGACCCCGCAAGGCGTCATGCCGGGAGCCGGCGTGGCGGTGTCTACGGACGAGCGGCCGATGAAGAAGGAAGCGGTGGCCACGGCAACGAGGACACCGCACGTTGCGGCATACCGGATCCTGCGTTGCCGAGCGGCGTACCAGGCTTCGAATTCGGCGTCGCCCGCCTGGATTGTGGAGTAACTCATGGGTCCCCCTGTGGCTTTGCACTGACTGTGCATGATGCGGCGTTGTGAGGGAGCCGTGAAGGCTAAGTGTCTGATTCGTGACACGGGGAAGCCCCACCAACAAAAGAACATGGCGGGGCCGGTGTCCAGCGGCCGTCGGTTCATTGCTTGGTCAACAATGAAAACCCGAGCGGCACAACGATGAGGGAGCCGATCGAGTTGCGGATTTGCACTGTTGAGTACGAGCTCATCTGGATGGAGTGGGCGGGGACCACGTGCCGAGCCTCTGCTCGGCGTCCCAGGCCTGGAACCGCTCTACCTCGGTGAATCCCAGCTTCGTTGCGAGACGCATCGAGCCGACGTTGGCGGTCTGGGTGGTGAGCACCACCGGCTCGCCGGGAAGGACGCTGGCGAGCCAACCGAGTGCCGCTGCGCACGCTTCGGCGGCGTATCCGAATCCTCACGCTCTCGGTAGGAACAGGTAGCCGAGATCGACCTTCCCCTCGGTAGCCGGGTGATGATGCTCCGTTGCCCTCCTGAGCAGGATCTGGCCGATCATCGCCCCGTTAAGATCAACAACGAAACTCCACGGCCGCCGCCCGGGCACCTCGGGCATCTCGCGCTCAAGCTCGTCACGCGGCCGGGGGCCGCCGAGGTATGTGTGCACCTCCGGCGAGGCGTGCAACTCGATAAACGCCGCACGGTCCCGGACCTCGGGCTCTCGGAGCACGAGCCGCTTCCGTAAGCCGCTTTTGCGTGGCGCACCGTCGACGGGGCGAACTGTTTCTTGCCGAACGGGCGATCACGTTAACGGGTTCTTCGGTATGCCAGTGAACAGAGGCCAGTCGGTAGGGCCTGGCGCCGTACTGAGATTTCACTGCACGATGCGGGCGGTGCGGGCGGCGGCCAGCCAGACGGGAAACTCGTGGAGCAGCTGGTCGAAGAGCCGGTGGTTGGCAGTAGCCTTCGGGGCGCGGCCTGCGTGGAAAAAGCTGGCGTTGTCGACGACGCGGCAGGCCGGCACGGCAAGCGTATCGAGCTTCCGTAGGAACGTGAACTCGTTGCTGTCAGGGTCACCGAAGCCAACGAACTGCCAGAACAGAGGGAGGCGTGCTGCCTTGCATAGGTAGCGTTCGGCGGCGAGTTTACTGGTGGGCCCGCCGTCAGTCTGGAAGATGACCAGGGCGGGGGAGCTGCTGCCGGACTTCGTGTAGTGGTCGATGACCTCGTCCATGGCCCAGTGGTAGTTGGTGCGCCCCATATGACCGAGGTTCTCGTGCAGCTTGTTGATGCGGCCGCGGTGCCCGCCTAGCGTCAGGTCAGTGGACCCGTCGACATCCGTGGAGAAGAACACCACCGGCACGATCCCGTCGTCGTCGAGATGAGCCGACAGCGACAGGACCTGCTCGGCCAGATGCTGCATGGTCCCGTCCCGGTAGTAGGGCCGCATCGACCCGGACCGGTCCAGCACGAGGTACACCGCGGCCCGCACACCCTCCAGTTCATGCCCGCGGATGCTGTCGCCCGCGGCCGTGTACAGGCTGACCAGGTCGGGCGCACGTTCTTGCACCTTGGACAGGCTGATGGCTGGTGCTCGCTGCGTGCCGTTCGTCGCGGTCATCCCCTCATGGTGACGCCTCGCCGCTGACCAAAAGCGACGTTTACCCAATGCGAGCGTTGCAAACGAGATGAAGTGGCTCCGAGTACTGCCTGCCGACCCGCCTGATCTGGAGCCCATGGTGTCCTTGCCTGATCCTCCCCATCCTTTTACCGAACGGCTCCATGCCCTTGTCACCGCCGCGGGTTCCGTCGCGGACCTGCGCCGCTACTTCGGCATGGACCGATCTCCAGGGGCCGCTGCGTTCACAGGAGCCCGATTCGAGGCCCTGGGCGGTGGGGGTGACCACCCAGAAGTCGCCGACACGGTCACTGCTGAGGACCTCATCGCAGTGCAGACCCTGTCAGTCACCGTTCCGGCGGCTGCCGCACTGGAACTTTTGGAAGGCCACGCCGGGACACAGCTTTCCACCCTGCTTCGTGCCATTCCCCGGGGCTTGGACATGGCCGACGCCACGGATGCCGACCTGGATCGCGACTCACCGGCGCACAAATCATGGCGCCTACTCCGTGGCCAGCCAGGCATCGGATGGGTCACCGCCGGTAAACTCCTCGCTCGCAAGCGACCCCGGCTACTGCCCGTCTACGACCGAGTCGTACGCTGCGCCGTTGGCCAGCCACGCTCCTTCTGGCACGCCATGCACAGCGCCCTACGCGCCGACGACTACGCCCTCCAACGTGAGCTGCTGACCCTGAGGCAGGCCGCCGGACTACCCGAGGCGGTGAGTGTGCTGCGGGTTTGCGATGTCGTGGTCTGGATGCGGCATCACACCGATCACCAAAACGTCGGCTGCACCTGGAAGTGATCGCAGGCCAGGGGTATTCAGTCCGCACCGAAGCCCCGTCCGTTCGCCCGTGCCCCTTCAGGAGTACGTCCAGCGCCACGCGTTCGCGCTGCAGGTGCACTTGATCCGCGCATCGCTGATGGTGGTCGTCAGGGTTCCATGATGGCTGTTCCGGCAGAACTGTCTCGCCTGGTAGCCATTGCCCGGGTGGGAGGGGATGGAGCGCCTGCCACTGCTGCCAGGGCTGTTGCTGGCCTCGGCGGCCTGGGGGACGGTGAGGGCCGGGCGTCTTGACGGTGCTGGTCTTGGCGACCGTGGGTGAGGGCTCGGGCCGTGAACCGCACGGCTGGTACGGGGAAGCCCTACGGCCTGGTTCGCGAGAGGGCGTCTGGTGTTGCAGCAGTGCTGGCGCGGTTGGGACCTACCGGGTGTCGTCGATCTTTCGCTTGGGCTTCGGGGAGGACGGCTTCGGGCGTCTCGACGGTTGCGCGGGGCTGGTTACTCGATGTCGACTCCGTGTGCGCGGGCGAGGCCGTCGAGGCCGTCGGCCCAGCCTTGCCCGATAGCCCGTAGTTTCCAGATGGGTTGGCCGTTTGTGTGGTGGCGGTAGAGCTCGGCGATGACCATGGCGCGGATGTTGGGATCTGCTGGGGGCTGGAAGGTCCAGGCGGCGCCGGTGGCACAGTCCATGTAGAGCTCCGCGTGGGTGAGGGCGGCACAGGTCAGGCCGGTATCCACGTCCATGTTGATGGAGATGACTACGCGTTGGATGTGCTCGGGCAGTGCGGTGAGGTGTACGGCAGCCTTCTCGGTGATGTGAGGGCCTTCAGGCTGCTTGCCCAGGAGGCGGGACGCGCCGTTGGCGGTAGAGGGCTGGTTGTAGAAGACGAAGTCCTGGTCTTCGGACACGCGGCCGTCCGCGCCGGTAAGGAAGAGGGTCAGGTCGGCGTCCGCTCCGGCAAAGGTGAACGCGATGAGCATTCCTTGCCAGGCCTCTTCCGGCAGCACCAGGGTCTGGCCGGGGATGAGAGACGTGGGCGGCTCGCGGTGTGGTTGCGGGGCCGGGCTCAGTGGACGGGGTGAGGTGGGTGAAGTCCCCGTGTCGCTTTGCCATTCGGCAAAGGTGCGGATCCGATACGGATCAGATCCAGTGGTCGGCATATGGCCACTCGGCGTGCTGTTGGCGCCGAGGCTGATGTCCAGGTCGGCCAGGGAAGGTTCCGGTGTGTCTGGGTCTTCTTGGGCGTGATCGAGGAGGTCCTGGAGTCCGGCGGTGCGGCTGATATCGAGTGGCTTGATCGTGCTGGAGAACGTCCCGGAGGCCGTCGTGGTGACCGAACACGTCACGTCCTGCCCGATGTCCAAGAACCGCAGGGCGTCCTCGGGTTCGTGCCAGGGTGTTGACGCGATGGCTTGGCGGGTCCAGCGCCCGTAGGCCACGAAGCCGAGGAGCTGGGTGTCAGGGAGGCGGGTGAGAACAGCGAGATCGATGGCAGTGATGCCGGGTGCGGTGGCGAATCCTTCTTTGAGGGTGGCGATGATGTTGGAGCCCATGGAGGTGAGCCACCACAGGGTCCGGTCTCGTTTGGTGAGGTTCTTGAGGGTGGGGCGCCCGCTGGGCGTGAGGCCCGGGGTCTGGGTGGGCATCGCGTCGAGATCCTGCTGGCGCATGACGACCGACAGCACCGAGCCGTCGACCCCGACCGCGCACCCAGCGGCCGGATTGTCGGAGAATGCGGTGTTTACCGCCTCGCAGACGGTCTCCTCGTCGTTCGCCGTTAGCGCCTGCCACCAGTGTTGCGCCTCGGCGCACAGTGATGCGTGCGCGGCATGCAGGCGTGCCTGCTCGGCGGACAGGAAGGAGGGCGCCTCGAAGGCCGCACGGGACTTGGCCGCGCTGCGTTCGGCGCGGGCGAAGTGGCTCACTCCTTGCAGATGGAATGCCTGAGCCTCGGCTTGGGCCCAGGGCAGGCCCAGCGGGGGAGGCCCAGGCACGACGGGCTGGTGTGCCATTGGGAAGGACTGCAGATGCACGCTGGTCATCTGTCGGCGAAGCTCTGTCAACTGGGCAATAGCTGCATCCCGCTGGGCATCTTGCTGTGCGCGCTCCGCCTGTCGACGTGCCCGGTCGAGCTGGGCCGCCGAGGGTGCCACGGATCTGGGGCGCGAGGCTGTGCGGCGGGTACTCGTGCCGCGGCGGCTGCCTCCGCCGCGCAGCGAGCTCGAGGCGTAGAAGGGGCCGAGGCCGGACGAGATACGGGCTCCGCCGCTGCCGACGCTGATGCGTGCCGCGCGGGGACCGACCGACGTACGCACACCTCGTGTTGAGACCCGCACACTCATTCCCGGCACACCGACCCTGAAGCCAAAGCCCATGGCAACTCCTTCTCTCCTTAAGGAGTCTGCCACCGAATCGGCGCGCACCGATTGGGAACGACGCAGGAGCAGACTCGACGAACGGCAACGCACCCTGACCGTCCCTCACCGCTCTCGAACTCGACGGGAGGAGGATCAGCTTTACCGCTGTCGCCCGGGACGCCTCGCTGTATGGTTCCCCGATCCTGGCGCCCTGCCCTTGCGCCGCACCCAGGTGGCTGTGGTCTCCAGGTACAGCCAGAAGGTGTCGGCCAGACCGAGCTTCACCGCCGATGGGTGCGCGCCGTGCTCCCGGCCGGACCGCTCGAACACCTTGATCCTCGGGCGTGTGCGCGCTGCGTGTTCGCCAAGCGCTGGTGGCGATTCAGGGGGCCGCGAGTGTGGGGAGCACGTTGTTCGCGCCGTACAGGCCAACGAGGAAGTCGTACAGCTCCCGCGCGTGCTCGGTGCTCCCTCACGTCTCCGACGATCCCGGCGCGGACGTCCGTCACCACGGCCGCGGCGCTTTCCTGGCGCCGGCGGCGTGCTGGTGGGCCCGCACCGCTGTTGAGTCCACCGACACGTCCCAGTCGATCCGACCCGCGTGGTCCTCAGCGGCCTGAACCTTCGACAGCAACATCGCCCACGTTCCATCAGCTGACCAGCGGCGATGCCGTTTATAGACGGTCTCCCACGGCCCGAACCGCTCCGGCAGGTCCCGC
>NZ_JBHJYS010000040.1:0-58460 GCF_042270245.1 Streptomyces sp. NPDC055955 | reverse complement strand
GGGCCGGGCCCGGGCCCCGGCCGGGGGGCACCCGCCGGGGGTGCCCCCCGGGGGGGTCGGCCCCCGTTGGGGGGGGGGGGGGTCCCCGGCGGGGCCCCCCGCCCCCCGGGGCGGGGGCCCACGGCGGACGAGCGCGGGCAGCCCCCGTACGCATCGCGGCGCGTAGGACATCGGGGGCCGACCCGATGACCACGGTCGCGGAGGACCGACCACCGAACGGGTTCCGCGAGCCACGACGAGGCAGGGATCACCGAAGAGTCCGCGCCCCACGCACAGGACCAGCACCACCGCACCCGTCACAAGGGTGCTCCGACAGGTGCGGATCAGGCCGACGACGAAGGCCGACCGCGACGACCGACGGTGAAGGCCGACGGTGAAGGCCGACGGTGAAGGCCGACGGTGAAGGCCGACGGTGAAGGCCGACGGTGAAGGCCGACGGTGAAGGCCGACGGCCCGAGCAAACCATCGGGAGCCCCCGGCGTCGGGCCTGGGGCGGCTCGTCTCCGCACGCGCGGAGAGCCATCGCGCCCCGACGTCCGGCACGGACCGGCTCATCTCCGCACGCGCGGAGAGCCATCGCCGAGGAGGCCAGGAGACTCGCTCCCCCTTGGCGAGTCCACGAGGTTCATCGCGCCGCGTAGTGGTGGGCTCGCCCTCCCCGCCACTTCACCCAGGTCTCGTCGTCGAGGAGGGCGCTGTGAACCGTCACGCCGGCCTGATGGAGGAACGCGACGAGGTCGGCATCACTCCGGGCGATCCCGGCGACGTGCCCCTGGATTGCTACCTGCCGGCCGCCGGTGGGGGTGGGCGGGTGCACGACGATCGGAGTGGAGTCCATACGGCGAACGGTGCTACGGACCGGCCGATCCCGCGCGCGGGGGCTCCGGCGGGATCGTTGCGCCGTCCGCGTGACGGGACACCTCGACCGTGACGCGAGGCCGCGCCGCGACCGGTGTCGGGGACCGGCCCGGCCGGGACCCGGCCGACTGCGGCGGCGTCCGGAGGTCCCGGCCGCACTCCCCCATGCACCGTGCCCACCAAGCGGGTTCGCCCACGGGTACGGCTCCTGGGACCACCTCGTCGCCTGGCGGCTCACCCATCCTCTTGTGCACCGCTCGGATCAGCCGGGCCGAGCCCCTGCCTGTGACGGACGCAAGAGCTCGCCGGGCACTTCCGCTCAGCCGATCGGCTGACCGCGCCCCCTCGATGCTCGGGCCTTGCCGGTTCCGCTCCAAGCCGGGGGGAACAGTTTCAGTCCCTGGGCCGTGGAGCCGGCCGTGGGTCGGATGTACCGAAAGGCGCGGCGGACCCGGGCGGGGATGCCAACGGATCCTGCCGCGCGTCGTGCCGCGGCGGACACGTCCCCGCGGCCTTCGTGCTGGACGTGTGCACCCTGGTCGGAGCACATACCCGGCACGAAGGCCGCCTCCGTGTGCGCCGGTTGCCGAACCGAGTGATCAGGTTCGGCCTGCCGTGCGACGACGGACATCAGAGATCACGCCGAGGTGAGGGCAGCCATTCGGCCGGCCCCGCACGACTTGCCATTCGCGCCCGGACACACCGTCATGAACGGCTGCTGAATCGCCGCAAGGGCCCCGCCGGACCGGACAACTTCGACAGAAGCGCCTGAGAGGTTGCCGTGAGGCGGTTTTCGTCACGCTCTCCCGAGTCCGAACCTCGTGAGGTGTCGAACGGCAAGGCGGGCTGCCAATGCTGTTCGAGGCGCCCTGTCGAACCCTGCTCGCAGATCCCGGGCCGGGGCGAAGACGGGCGACGATCGAATTCCGCTGTCGACGCCTGGTTCTGTGACGTCAACTGATGCGCCACGAGGTAGATGAGCGTGGCGACCGCGTCCTGATCCACGACGACCGTACGCGCACTGCTCACCGGTGCCGCGGGTGCGGAACTCCTCGAATGCCTTCTCGGTGCGATCGGCACGGCCTGCTCTCGCCGCCCGAACTCGCCGGCCACCGGAGCACCGGATGCGCTCACCCTTGAGGGAATGGGGCGAATTCCGAGCGAGTCCCTGCGCTCTTCGATGTAGTCGAACTGCTGGTAGAAACCCGGCAGTTGAGGCGTGTCGTTCTCGAATCCCTCGTGGATCCGCTCCCTGCCGCGCAGGAGTTCGCGATGCATTTCCCCGTACGCACTGCCCAGCTTGATGGAGTCCTCGCCGCGGTCGCTCAGGCCGCTCGCGTAGGGGGCGGCGATGGCCAGCGCCGCCAGGCCCGACAGCCCGGAGATGAGGACCTGCGCCGTGAGCATCGAGGACTCGGCGACCAGAGGCCAGGCCAGAAGGCCGGTGAGGAGACTGACACATCCCGCGGCGACGCCGTAGAGGCGCTCCTTACGCACCAGGCGGATGGCTTCGCGGGGCATCCTCCGTGCCCAGTACTCGGAGCTTTCGATGGTCTCTTCAAGTCTTTGCGAGATCGCTGCGTCGGCCGGATTCTTCGGTTTACTGAGCGAGCTCTGCGGCATTTTCATGCATCCCTCGAGTCCAAAGGGGCGGATTCGGCGGCACGGATCGACGGAGCAAGGCGGTTCACGGCCTGGCGAACGCTCAGCCCGTGCACGGTCGGCAATCCCACTCACTGCGGTATTCGGCTGGTCGGCCATGACGCCGTTTCGTATACCCCCGTCCGTATACGGAATGTGCGACATGACCGACGGCAGCCGACGCGACTTTGACAGTTGACTTTCCAAGGATTCGCACGTAAGTGCGGACATACGCCCGCGCCTACGACTGCCTGAAGAATCTGCACGTTTCCGGCGAGCAAGTCGCAGGAACGATACGAAGCCTTCCAGCGGCCGGACCCTTGTGAGGCATCCCGATTCGGCCGGCTCGATCGAGGCCCTGTGTTCAGACCTCGACCGAGCCGGAAGAACTGGACATACCTCGACGCGCCTTCGACGAAGCGCGACATGCCCAGGGGAGCGCCCGAAATCACCCTCATGCGTGCACGGACGTGAGGTGGTCCGCACCAGCATTAAGCCATCTCGGGCGCGGCGTGCCCGGCTGGGTTAAACTTTCGTTGATCGCCCCGGCCCGATTCCGACGGGCCGGGGCCTCAACTATTCCGGCAGCAGGTATTACCAGTTGCCGCCACGGTCGCCACCGTCGTAGCCGCCACCGTAGCCACCGCCCTTGCCGCCACGGAAGTCGTGGACCACACGGAAGCTGCCTACGACGCCGTGCTTGACGAAGACGCCGCCGCGGACCCTGTGGGGCGAGACGCTGTTGCTGGTGCTCCACGGTCCGACCGTGGCAACGGGAGCCCCGTTGTCGCAGGTCGCACCGCGGAAGACCTCAACCGTCTTCCAGCTGTCGTTGCGGACGTTGAAGCTGTTCGCACCCAGACCGCTGACGATGGTGATGCAGCCGTCCGAGCCGGCCGAGTAAGACCGCTCGTTGATCTGGATCCGACCCTCGTGCCGGTAGCCGCCCCCCTTGTTGTAGTTGTCTTCCTTCTCCTTGCCCTGGCCGGAGTCGCCACCGAGGGGCGCCGCCGCGGGAGCAGCCACGGGAGCAGCCGCCTGACGAACAGCCGGAGCGGCAGCCGGGGCCGCCTCCGTGCCGGCAGCAGCGGCGTAGTTGATGCCGGTCGCGGCAAGGGCTGCCGCGCCCGCGATGGCCGCGGTGACAGCGATGGAACGCTTGCTCATGTCAGTTTCTTCCTTTCGGAGAGATCGGCCGGACAGCCGCTCTGTAAATGAAGATACAGAAATCACACCATTCGTCACTTATCGGACGTGCTGAAAATCCGAAAATTAAGCCTTGTGGCCGTATGTCCGCGCAGACGGCAGTCGGCAGCAGCATCCACATCGGCCAGCAATTGCCCTTATTCACACGGCAGTTGATGCCTCGTAAGCCACGCCCAGCGACTCGCTGACAGCCGCTCAAACTTCTGATGCCGTGTCGCAGCTTCCGCGTGGCGCGCCGTCACTCGCGGCTCCTGCCGGTCGGGGCGGGGCTCGCCGACGCCACAGAGACCGTGCTCGAGGGCGGCAGCCTCGTCCGGGGTCCCTTCAGCTCGACGACACGCCGAGCCGGCACCTGGCCCTCGCCCCGTCGCCGCGGTCACCGGCGTTGCGCCCGTCGCAGCCCGAGATCCCCCAGGGCATCCAGAGCGCCAAGGGTGCACCGGGCGTCTTCTACGGTCACGGACGTCGCCACGTAGACCGACCCTGTTCGCGACACGCCGTCCCCGATGCCAACGTCGACGGCGCCCCCCTTCCTGATGAGGGAGAACGCCGCCTCGTCCGATCCGCCGTTCTTCGGACACCCTCCGTGGCGCGCGCTCGAAGCCCCGTCCGGGCAGGCGCAGCACTCGGCGGCGAACCCGCTACGGGGGCGACCGCCGGGAAGCCGCGGCGAAGCAGGCAGCCGACGCGTGGGCCGACGCGACCGACAGCGGGAAAGGACCGAACGAACTGAAGGACCGGAAGGGGCGAAGCGAATCGATCAGATCGCCGAGTACGCACCAGCCTGGCGCGCCCATGAACGCCCCCCGCGCCAACCCCGAGGAGGCAACGGTCCGTCCAAGGCCTCAAGCCCCAGCCCTCCCCCTGAGGCGCCGGGCGCCATCGTCATTGATGACCCGCTCGACCAGATCGGGGGCCTCCCCCGAGCCGGGCGACGAAAGCTGCACCCAACGGCTTGATCGCCGGCCGCTCGGGCCGACAGCGGGCCGACCTGCGGCCTACCTGACGGGTCATCACATCCACCGAACGGCGGACGCTCCGGTGTGTCGCAGGTCAAAACGTTCCTGCATCGGAAACCCTTGACGGGGCGGGTGTGACGACGGCAAGCGGTGGGTCGGCGACACGGTCACGAACACCCCATCTGACACCCGGTGCGGCCGAACCGAGTCGCAGCCCGCCGCCCACGAGGGGCGTTCGGCCTGGATCCACAGCATGTCCGCCACCCACTCGGCCTCGGCGGTTTCGTTCAGATCATCCGATCGGTCGTCCGGCGTGTCGTCGACTGATGCTCAGAGGGCGCGGATCGAGCCGTTGCCCCCGGACCGGACACCGAAGCGAAGTGGCCTGTGTCGTGACCACCGGGAGGTGATCGACGCGCTCGCCTGCAAGTTCCGGACCGGGGTTCAGTGCGTTCACCTGACGGAGAGGTGCGGCAACTGCCCAGGGGCTACGCCCGGTTGTGCATGTGTGCCATGGACAGCACCTGGGAGCGGGTCCTCACTGCGCTGATGGCTCAGGCCGACGCCGACGGCGGCCTCGACCGGGCCGTCTCGGTGGACTCCCCCATCGTGCGCGCTCACCAGCATTCGGCCGGGGCACGCAAAAAAGGGCCCCGGTCGACGAACCCGACGCCCACGCCATCGGCCGATCCCGCGGCGGACCGACCACGAAGATCCACCTCGTCGCCGACGGCCGCTCCGACCACTGGCATTCGTTCTCACCGCCGGACAGGCTGGTGATGCGCCCGTCTTCACCGACGCCATGAGCCGCCTACACGTGCCCCGGCAACAGGGGCGGCTTCGCACAAGACCGGACATGATCCTGGCCGACAAGGCGTACTCTTCCCGCGCGATCCGCGATCACCTGCGCAAACGCGGCATCCGGACGGTGATCCCGGGACCGGCGGATCAGCGTGGCCAGGGACTGCGTCGCGGCAGCCAGGGTGCAGGTCACCTGCCTTCGACCGCGAGGCGTACCAGCAGCGCACCACCGTCGAACGGTGCATCAACCGGCTGAAGCAATGGCGGGGCATCGCCACCCGCCACGAGAAGACAGCCACGATCCGCCCGGCCGGGCCCCACATTGCAGGCGTCTTCCTCTGGTCCGCCAGGTGAGGTGATGCTGCGCTCAACCGGAGATGCCGCTCATCCTGACGGCAGCTTTGACCGAGTCACCGGTCCGGACGAGCCGGTCCACTTCAAAGTCATGGCCGGTCAAGCACTCTCTTCCTCAACGGCGCGAGCGATGCGATAGGCCAAGCGCATCACGGGCCGACGCTGCCGGCCCCGGGTGGTGGTACGTCACCTCGATGGTGCCGCGTCCCCGCAGTGGTCGAGCCGCACGTGCCCCGGCGGCCCCACCGCCTCAAGGATCAGGCAGTACAGGTACTGCTCAGACGCGACAGATCCGATCTCGCGCGAGACTCGGTCCAGGATGCGATCCCACTCAGCACCGCTCGCCGGAAAGTCGAAGTTGGGCAGCTCTCCACATCGGGATCGAAGCCGGCGCCGAGGTGGTCGAGCGTCTGATGAAGCGTCTGTCCCGGCTGAACTCGCACGAGCGTGACGTCGTAGCGCACCGGGTGAATCTGCGAAACATCCGGCTTCGCTGCGACAGTACGGGCTCAGCCTCAGAGCGCACTCTCCATCGAGAGTGTCACCGAAGCGGTGATCCCAACGAAACTGCCCGGTCGGGTCTGCGACGGGAGATCCGACTCCGGGCAGGCAAAGGTCCGGGACCGCCCACGAGCCCATCTCGAGACCGTGCCGCGAACCGGCACTGCCTCGACGCGTCTTCGATGAAGCGCGGCGCGGCCCGGGAAGCGCCCGAAATGACCTCCATACGGGCACGGAGCGCGAGGCGATCCGTGCAAGCATTAAGCCATTTCGGGCGCGGCGTGCCCGGCTGGGTTAGGCTGGTTGACTGCCCCGGCCCGATTCCGACGGGCCGGGGCATCAACCATTCCGGCGGCAGGTATTACCAGTTGCCGCCGCGGTCGCCACCGCCGTAGCCACCGCCCTTGCCGCCACGGAAGTCGTGGACCACACGGAAGCTGGCCACAACACCGTTCTTGACGAACACGCCGCCGCGGACCCTGTGGGTCTCAACGCTGGTGCTGCTGCTCCACGGTCCGACCGTGGCCACGGGAGCCCCGTTGTCGCAGGTCGCACCGCGGAAGACCTCAACGGTCTTCCAGCTGTCGTTGCGGACGTTGAAGCTGCGCGCACCCAGACCGCTCACCACGGTGATGCAGCCGTCCGTCTCGGCCGAGTAGGAACGCTCGTTGAACTGGATCCGACCCTTGTAGTAGTGGTGGTTGCCTTCCTTCTCCTTGCCCTGGCCAGAGTCGCCACCGAGGGGCGCCGCCGCGGGAGCAGCCGCCTGACGAACAGCCGGAGCAGCAGCCGGGGCTGCCTCCGTGCCGGCAGCAGCGGCGTAGTTGATGCCGGTGGCGGCAAGAGCTGCAGCGCCCGCGATGGCCGCGGTGACAGCAATAGAACGCTTGCTCATGTCAGTTTCTTCCTTCTCGGAGAGATCGGCCGGACAGCCGCTCTGTGAAAGAAGATACAGAAATCACACCATTCGTCACTTATCGGACGTGCTGAAAATCCGAAAATTAAGCCTTGTGGCCGCATTCGGCGGAGGCGCCCGTCGGTTACGGCGTGCTCGTCGAGTCTCAATTGCCTTTATTTGCTGAGCAGTTGACGCCTTGCGAGCCCTGTCCGGCGACTCGCCGTCAGCTGCTGAAATTTCCTGGCGCCCGTGTCGTAGCTTCCGCGTGGCGCGCCGTTGCCCACGGCCCTGACCTGTCGTCCACGAGCGCTTCACGGGCAGAGGTCATCCGTGTTGTCGTCACTCAAGCCCTCCATGGCCTCGAACGGTCAGACGCTTTTGAGGCCAGACGGAGGCGTGCCCGCATCCCTGTCATGGGCGAGGGTTCGTTGTAGGCATGGCGGAGGCCGTGGATTCTCGGACGCTTCGTCAGACCGGCAGCGGCGTCGGCGTCGGCGTCGGCGTCGGCGTCGGCGTCAAAGGCAGGCTTCCACCGGTGGGCGTGGACGACGCCGAGTGCCACGCCCTCGGTGTGCCCCAAGACCAAGAAGTCCCGCGGTCGCGGCGCGGTCACCTCACCCCGCCTCAGGCCAGTGCCCCCCCCGAAGCCGTCAATGATGTCGACCGCGTCGACGCGCACCTGCGCTTCAGCAGCGCGTACTCCTCGGGCTCCAGAAAGACCTCGTCGTCCTCGGTGCCGCCGGCTTCGGGCAGTCTCGTGTGCGCGCACGGATGGGAGGCACGCAGGGCCGGATCAGCATCAACAGCAGACAGCCGACAGCGCGATGCTGTGGAGCAGGTCATGCGGGTTGGCGACCGTCCCTTGACCCACCCCGGGGGGCCGCTGCCGTCCGTGACCATCGACGAGGTCGCGAAGGCGCTCCGCCTGCGCCTCGTCGTCGAACGCCTCGCTGCACCGGTCGCCCGTCCGGGAGCCGCCACTACGCCGAACGACTGCGCATGAGGGGTCTGCGGTCTTCCTGGGGTTTGTCTCGATCGAAGCCATGAAGGAGAGCGTGCGGCTCAACGGTGTGGCGTTCGCATGGCGAACGCCCCCGTCGCGCTACCGTGAGATGTGGCGTTTCCCCTGGCCACATCGTTTTTGCTGAGGTGGGGCGGGTGGGACTCGAACCCACGGCCGACGGATTATGAGTCCGCTGCTCTAACCGGCTGAGCTACCGCCCCGTTTCGGCGTGGCGCGTACATGTGTGCGCGCCGTCTGCCGCAGCATAGCCGCTCATACGATCTCCTGCTCCGGATGGTCGGCCTTGCTCGGGGTAGAGGACTCCACATGCCCTTCTACGGTTCCACCTGGCGAAGAAGACGACACGAAAAGACCCCCGGGGTTTCCCGGGAGTCTTGTCCGTCAGCTCTCCCGACTGGACTCGAACCAGTAACCTGCCGGTTAACAGCCGGCTGCTCTGCCAATTGAGCTACAGGAGATCGAGCTCCCCCGACTGGACTCGAACCAGTAACCTGCCGGTTAACAGCCGGCTGCTCTGCCAATTGAGCTACAGGGGAATGTCTCGTGCACCGAACGCACCTACCTTGGCACTCGCCAGGGGGCGTGCGCTCGCTGCGACACATACATTAGCGCAAGCAGGGGGGTGCTCCGCCAATCGGTTCCCCCGGTGATCACAAGGGAAGGGTGGCAGCCATGCGCTACCGGCTCACATTCGTCGCCGGTCTGGCCCTCGGGTACGTGCTCGGGACCCGGGCCGGACGCGAGCGGTACGAGCAGCTGAAGAAGTCCGCCCGCGAGTTCACGCAGAACCCTGCCGTCCGGAACACGGCGGAGTCGGCGGCCCAGCAGACGCGCCAGATCGCGGGCAAGGCGCTGCACTCGGTGAGCGAGAAGGTCGAGAACCGGGTCCCCGAATCGGTGGCCGGCCGGGTGCGCTCGCTGCGGGAGCGCGGCCAGGGCGGCGACGGCTTCGAGGACGACTGGGGCACCAGCAACACCTGAGCCCCCGGCCCGGGCGAAAGCGGGTCTTCGCCCCGGCCCCGGCCCGCGGGACGGGGCCGGGGCGGAGTGCGGCAGAATTCACTCATGGGGATAGTCGCCGGGCTGGACAGTTCGCCCGATTTCACTCGGATCGTGGTCTGTGACGCGGACTCCGGTGCCGTGCTCAAGCAGGGCTATGCGCCGCACCCGCTCGAATCCGGCGAGGGCGGTGGCCGCCCCGCCGATGTCGATCCACAGGCGTGGCTCCTTTCGCTCGGCGAGGCCGCGGGCGGCGGGCTGCTCGAAGGCGTGCAGGCGATCGGGGTCTCCGCGCAGCAGAACGCGCTGGTCCCGCTCGACGCGCAGGGCAACACCGTGCGGCCCGCGATGCCCGGGGGCGACAAACGGACACAGGTCGCGGCCGCGGATCTCATCGACCGGCTCGGCGGGCGTGAGGCGTGGGCGCAGGCCGTCGGGTGTGTGCCGCAGGCCATGCATCCGGTGACGAAGCTGCGCTGGCTGGCGAGGAACGAGCCGGAGGCCGCCCAGCGGGTCGCGCTCGTGCTCCAGGCCCACGACTGGCTGGTGTGGCAGCTCCTCGGCCGGCCCTCGCGGCGGACCACCGACCGGGGCGGGGCCTCGGGCACCGGCTACTGGTCGGCGGCGAGCGGCTCGTACCGTCCCGACCTGGTCGAGCTGGCGCTCGGACACCAGGCGATGCTGCCGGAGGTGCTGGGACCGGGGGACGCGGCGGGCACCACTCCGGAGGGGCTGATCATCTCGGCCGGTACGGGCGAGACGATGGCCGCGGCGTTCGGGCTCGGGGTGCGCCAGGGCGACGCCGTGGTGTCGCTCGGCGCGTCGGGTTCGGTCATGGCGGTGCACCACGAGGCGCTGGCCGACCCGTCCGGGATGATCACCTCGCTCGCCGACGCGACCGGCATGCATCTGCCCGTCGTCCACACACTCAATGCGGTGCGGACCCTTCGCGGTACGGCCGACATGCTCGGGCTCTCCGGGATCGAGGAGCTGTCCGATCTGGCGCTGAAGTCGACTCCCGGGTCGCACGGCCTGGTCATGCTGCCGTATCTGGAGGGCGAGAAGACGCCGAATCTGCCGCACACCGCGGGCACCCTGAGCGGGCTGCGGCGGGAGTCGATGAAGCCGGAGCATCTCGCGCGGGCCGCGTTCGAGGGCATGTTGTGCGGGCTCGGGGACGCCATGGACGTACTGCGCGCGCGGGGGGTCGAGGTGCGGCGGATCTTCCTGCTCGGGGCGGCGGCCGAGCTGCCTGCGGTGCAGGTCGCGGCGCCGATGCTGTTCGGGACGCAGGTGGTGGTGCCGCAGCCCGCGGACTACGCGGCGCTCGGTGCGGCGCGGCAGGCCGCGTGGGCGCTGAACGGGCAGCTGCCGCAGTGGCAGGGCGCGGCGGCGCAGGTTCTGGAGCCGGGCGAGGAGCTGCCCGTCGGGCAGGCTGTGCGGCAGCAGTTCACCGCCGTACGGGAACAGACGCACCCCGGAGCCTTCGATTCCGTGGTGGCCTGACCGTTTCATCCCGCTCCACGTGGGTTTTCTTGGCGGGCTCTTGGCTAAATCGGTTGAAGTAACGCGGGTGGAGTGTCGGACGATGGGGGTCGTGCACCACTGACCCCTCATGACGGCCGACTTCGAGAGACCGAGCGTGCTCATACGACTCCTGCGGACCTACCTCGGTCCGTACAAGAAACCCATCGGCGTGCTGGTGCTGCTGCAGTTCCTGCAGACCTGCGCCTCGCTCTATCTGCCCACCCTCAACGCGGACATCATTGACAACGGTGTCGTGAAGGGGGACACGGGCTACATCCTGACCTTCGGCGCCATCATGATCGCGATCACCGTGGTCCAGATGGTCTGCAACATCGGCGCCGTGTTCTACGGCGCCCGCACCGCGTCCGCGCTCGGACGGGACGTCCGGGCCTCCGTGTTCGACCGCGTGCAGTCCTTCTCGGCGCGCGAGATGGGCCAGTTCGGGGCTCCGTCGCTGATCACCCGCACGACGAACGACGTGCAGCAGGTCCAGATGCTCACGCTCATGACGTTCACGCTGATGGTGTCTGCGCCGATCATGTGCGTCGGCGGCATCGTCATGGCGCTGGGCCAGGACGTGCCCCTGTCGGGCGTGTTGCTCGCCGTGGTCCCGGTCCTCGGGATCAGCGTCAGTCTGATCGTGCGCCGGCTGCGGCCGCTCTTCCGCACCATGCAGGTGCGGCTCGACACGGTGAACCGGGTGCTGCGGGAGCAGATCACCGGCAACCGCGTCATCCGCGCGTTCGTGCGCGACGGCTACGAGAAGGAGCGCTTCCGCGAGGCCAACGCCGATCTGACCGAGGTCTCCCTCGGCACCGGCAAGCTCCTCGCGCTGATGTTCCCGATCGTCATGACCGTGGTGAACATCTCCTCGATCGCCGTCGTCTGGTTCGGCGCGCACCGCATCGACAGCGGCGGCATGCAGATCGGCGCGCTCACCGCGTTCCTCGCCTATCTGATGCAGATCGTGATGAGCGTCATGATGGCCACCTTCATGTTCATGATGGTGCCGCGCGCCGAGGTCTGCGCCGAGCGCATCCAGGAGGTCCTCTCCACCGAGTCCAGCGTCGTGCCGCCGTCCTCGCCGGTGCGGGAGCTGCGCGGCCACGGCCACCTGGAGATCCGGGACGCGGGCTTCCGCTACCCCGGCGCCGAGGAGCCGGTGCTCAAGGCCATCCAGGTCACCGCGCGCCCGGGCGAGACGACCGCCGTCATCGGCTCGACCGGCAGCGGCAAGTCCACCCTTCTCGGCCTGGTGCCGCGCCTGTTCGACGCGACGGACGGCGAGGTCCTGGTGAACGGCGTCGACGTGCGCACCATCGACCCCGCGCTGCTCGCCAGGACCGTCGGGCTCGTGCCGCAGAAGCCGTACCTCTTCGCAGGGACGGTCGCCACGAATCTGCGCTACGGCAATCCGGACGCGACCGACGAAGAGCTGTGGCACGCCCTGGAAGTGGCGCAGGCCAAGGACTTCGTGGAGAAACTGGAGAACGGGCTCGACTCCCCGATCTCGCAGGGCGGCACCAACGTGTCCGGCGGTCAGCGCCAGCGGCTCGCGATCGCGCGGACGCTGGTGCAGCGGCCCGAGATCTATCTCTTCGACGACTCGTTCTCCGCGCTCGACTACGCGACGGACGCCGCGCTGCGCGCGGCGCTGGGTCATGAGACCTCCGAGGCGACCGTGGTGATCGTGGCCCAGCGGGTCTCCACCATCCGCGACGCGGACCGCATCGTGGTCCTCGACGAAGGCCATGTCGTGGGCACGGGCACCCATCGCGAGCTGATGGACGGCAATGAGACGTACCGGGAGATCGTTCTCTCCCAGCTGACGGAAGCGGAGGCGGCCTGATGGCGGGGCCAGGCGGGCGGATGATGGCCGGGGGCCCCGACCAGCGTTCGATGGACTTCAAGGGCTCGGGCAAGCGGCTCATCAGGCAGTTCAAGCCCGAGAAGACGACGATGTACGCGATGGTCGCGTGCGTCGTCCTGAGTGTGGGCCTGTCGGTACTGGGCCCGAAGATCCTGGGCCGGGCGACCGACCTGGTCTTCGCGGGCATCATCGGGCGTCAGATGCCCACCGGGAGCAGCAAGACGCAGGTCATCGAGGGGATGCGGGCCAAGGGTGACTCCGGGGTCGCCGACATGCTCTCCGGGATCGACTTCACGCCCGGTCAGGGCATCGACTTCGGGGCCGTGGGCTCCGTGCTCGGGCTCGCCCTGTGCACGTTCCTGGGGGCCGGTCTGCTGATGGCCGTGGCGACGCGGCTGTCCAACCGGGCGCTGAACAAGACCGTCTTCCGGATGCGCGAGGACATCCAGGCGAAGCTGTCGCGCCTTCCGCTGTCGTACTTCGACAAGCGGCAACGCGGTGAGGTCCTCAGCCGCGCCACGAACGACATCGACAACATCGGGCAGACGCTCCAGCAGACGATGGGCCAGCTCATCAACTCGCTGCTCACCATCATCGGCGTGCTGGTGATGATGTTCTGGATCTCGCCGCTGCTCGCGCTGGTGGCGCTGGTGACGGTGCCGCTGTCGTTCCTGATCGCGACGCGGGTCGGCAAGCGGTCGCAGCCGCAGTTCGTGCAGCAGTGGAAGACCACCGGCAAGCTGAACGCGCACATCGAGGAGATGTACACCGGCCACAACCTGGTGAAGGTCTTCGGGCGTCAGGAGGAGTCGGCGAAGGCGTTCGCCGAGCAGAACGACGCGCTGTACGAGGCCGGGTTCAAGGCCCAGTTCAACAGCGGGATGATGCAGCCGCTGATGTTCTTCGTCTCGAACCTGAACTATGTGCTGGTCGCCGTGGTGGGTGGTCTGCGGGTCGCCTCGGGTTCGCTGTCGATCGGTGACGTCCAGGCGTTCATCCAGTACTCGCGGCAGTTCTCCATGCCGCTGACGCAGGTTGCCTCGATGGCGAACCTGGTGCAGTCGGGCGTCGCCTCGGCCGAGCGGATCTTCGAACTGCTCGACGCGGACGAGCAGGAGGCCGAGCCGGTGCCGGGCGAGAAGCCCGATCTGCTGCGCGGGCTCGTCGAGTTCGAGAACGTGTCCTTCCGCTACGAGCAGGACAAGCCGCTGATCGAGGACCTGTCGCTCGCCGTGGAGCCGGGTCACACCGTCGCCATCGTCGGCCCGACGGGCGCCGGCAAGACGACGCTGGTCAATCTGCTGCTCCGCTTCTACGAGGTCACCGGCGGGCGTATCACCCTCGACGGGGTCGACGTGGCCAAGATGTCGCGCGACGAACTCCGTTCCGGGATCGGCATGGTGCTCCAGGACACGTGGCTGTTCGGCGGCACGATCGCGGACAACATCGCGTACGGGGCGGCCAAGGACGTCACCCGGGACCAGATCGAGGAGGCGGCGCGGGCCGCCCACGCCGACCGGTTCATCCGGACGCTGCCCGAGGGCTACGACACCGTGATCGACGACGAGGGGGCGGGGGTCAGCGCCGGTGAGAAGCAGCTCATCACCATCGCGCGCGCGTTCCTTTCGGACCCGGTGATACTCGTCCTCGACGAGGCGACGAGCTCCGTCGACACCCGTACCGAGGTGCTCATCCAGAAGGCGATGGCGCGGCTCGCCCACGGGCGGACCAGCTTCGTCATCGCCCACCGGCTGTCCACGATCCGCGACGCCGACACCATCCTGGTGATGGAGAACGGCGACATCGTGGAGCAGGGCACCCACGATGCGCTGCGCGCCGCGGGTGGGGCGTACGAGCGGCTGTACGAGGCTCAGTTCGCGCAGGCCGTGGTGGAGGTGGAGTAGCGCCACAAGGGTTCGCGGGGAGCTGTGCGTGCGGGTCGTCCGTGGCTGCGTTGCACAGTTCCCCGCGCCCCTGAAGGTTCGTCTGCGGGGCGTTCGTGGCGTGTTTCCGTTCCCCGCGCCCCTGAGGATTCGTCTGCGGGGCGTGGGGGCTGGGCGCGTCGTTTCCCGCGCCCCCTGCGGGGGCCCTCAGTCCAAGTAGCCCCTCAGCTGGTCCGCGAAAGCGTGGTCCCTGAGTTTGTTCAGGGTCTTGGACTCGATCTGGCGGATGCGCTCTCGGGTCACCCCGAATATGCGGCCGATCTCCTCCAGTGTGCGGGGGCGGCCGTCCGCCAGGCCGTAACGGAGCTGGACCACCTTGCGTTCGCGCTCGCCGAGGGTGGAGAGGACCGCCTCCAGGTGTTCGCGCAGGAGGAGGAACGCGGCCGACTCGACGGGGGACGTCGCGTCGCCGTCCTCGATCAGGTCGCCCAGCGCGACGTCGTCCTCCTCGCCCACCGGTGCGTGCAGGGACACCGGTTCCTGGGCCAGGCGCAGGACTTCACTCACCCGCTCGGGCGGCAGTTCGAGGTGGGCGGCGACCTCTTCGGGCGTGGGTTCGTACCCGCGTTCCTGGAGCATGCGGCGCTGGACGCGCACGACCCGGTTGATCAGCTCGACCACGTGCACCGGGACGCGGATCGTGCGGGCCTGGTCGGCGAGGGCGCGTGACATGGCCTGCCGGATCCACCAGGTCGCGTACGTCGAGAACTTGTAGCCGCGGGCGTAGTCGAACTTCTCGACCGCCCTGATCAGGCCGAGGTTTCCCTCCTGGACCAGGTCCAGCATGGTCAGACCGCGGCCCACGTAGCGCTTGGCGACCGAGACGACGAGGCGCAGGTTGGCCTCGATGAGGCGGCGCTTGGCCATCCGGCCCATCACGACGAGCCTGTCGAGGTCGATGGCGAGCTGGGAGTCCGGGTCAGGGGTGCTCGTCAGCTTCTCCTCGGCGAAGAGACCGGCCTCGACCTTGCGGGCCAGGTCGACCTCCTCGGCGGCTGTGAGCAGCGGGATCCGTCCGATCTCACGCAGGTACTGGCGGAACAGGTCCGATGAGGGGCCGCCGGTGTCCGTGCGGCCGCGCGAGGGCGGGGGCTCGGGGGTCTCGGCGTCCACGGTGTCGAGGAGGAGCGCGACGGGCGGGCGGGGGCCGGCTTCCCGTGGATCCGGATCCGACTCCGGCTCGGGCAGCTCGACCGTGTCGGCCGGTTGTGGCACGCCGGCGGGATCGCCGGGCGGGTCGGAGTCCGGATGGTTCTCCGGTCCCCGCTGCTGGGGGACGGCCGGGAGCGCCTCCGCGTCCATGTCCGGCGCGGGGGTGCCCTGGGCGCTCTGACGCGCGGCACCGGTCTGGCTGAGGGTCTGGGTCTGCACGGGGGCGACCTCCAAGGTGATCGCTGCTGAGGCGTGCGGCAGGGGTACACCGGGATCGGCGACGGCGGCCACACCGCTGTCCGTCCCGTACGCGTTGGGCGGAACCGCGGGGGTGTCGGACCCGTTGTCGGGGTTCCGGCCGCGCTCCGAGGACTCAGGCACCGGACCCAGTGTGCTGTACGACACAACGCTGCCACGAGGGGCGTGCGGTGACTTTTTGAGTCCGGTGCGTGACCGCTCGGTTACCGTGCACGACGCCTGCCCCGGCAGGACGGGACGAAACCGGCCGGGCGGACCACGCCCCGGGCCTTCGGGGGCGCGGCGGTCAGAGCGCCTGCGCGCCGAGGTCCTGCAGTGCCCTGTCGTAGCGCTGGAGGACCATCAGCTCCTCCTGGACGGCGGACAGGCGTGCCGGGTCGCTGTGCGTGCCCAGACGGGTCAGGGAGCCCTGCACGTCCCGGATGCGCCGGTCGACGGCGCGGCGGCGCACGGCGACGAGCTGCTGGCCCGCGTAGACCTCGTCGACGGATCTGCGCAGGATGGCCTCGACGGCGAGCTCGGTGACCATGGCGCGCACCGCGTCGTCGGGTGCCGCCTCCCGTACCCGTACGAGATATGCCTGCGGGTCCTGGGTGCCGAGGTCGGCGCCGCCCGCCTCGATGATCGCCTCACGCACCGCGGCGTACGGGGCGGCGGTGAACTCGTCCACTCCGTACGCGTCGAAGGCCGGGGAGACCAACTCGGGCCGCTGGAGGGCGAGTTTGAGCAGCTCACGCTCGGTGGCGTACACGGGGTTGCGCAGGGTGAGGGCGGGGCCCGCGGCGGACGCGCGGGTCGCCGCGGCCTCGTAGGGCTGCTGCGGGCGGGCCGGGGCGGGGCCACGGCCGCCGCGGTCACGGGCCCAGCGGGCGAGCTGCGAGACGCGCTTGACGACGAACTGGGTGTCGAGGATGCCGAGCATGCCGGCGAGCTGGACGGCGACCTCGTGCTGCGCGCCGCTGTTCTTGATCCGGGCGACGACGGGGGCCGCCTCGTCGAGCGCGGCGGCGCGGCCCGCGGGGGTCTCCAGGTCGTAGCGGGAGACGATGTGGCGCAGGGCGAACTCGAAGAGGGGGGTGCGGGGTTCGACGAGGTCGGCGACCGCCTCGTCACCCTTGGCCAGGCGCAGGTCGCAGGGGTCCATGCCCTCGGGGGCGACGGCGATGTACGTCTCGGCGGCGAACTTCTGGTCGTCCTCGAAGGCGCGCAGGGCGGCCTTCTGGCCCGCCGCGTCGCCGTCGAAGGTGAAGATCACGCGGGCGCTGCCGTTGTCCATGAGGAGGCGGCGCAGGATCTTGATGTGGTCGCCGCCGAAGGCGGTGCCGCAGGTCGCGATGGCGGTCGTGATGCCGGCCAGGTGGCAGGCCATGACGTCCGTGTAGCCCTCGACGACGACCGCGCGGCTCGACTTGGCGATCTCCTTCTTGGCGAGGTCGATGCCGTAGAGGACCTGGGACTTCCGGTAGATCGGCGTCTCGGGCGTGTTCAGGTACTTCGGGCCGTTGTCGTCCTCGCGCAGGCGGCGGGCGCCGAAGCCGACGACCTCTCCGCCGATGTCGCGGATGGGCCACATGAGGCGGCCGCGGAAGCGGTCGATGGGCCCGCGGCGGCCCTCCTGGGAGATCCCGGAGGTGATGAGCTCCTTGTCGGTGAAGCCCTTGCCGCGCAGGAAACGCGTGAGGTGGTCCCAGCCGGCCGGGCTGTAGCCGACGCCGAAGTGCGCGGCGGCGGCCTGGTCGAAGCCGCGCTCGGCGAGGAACTTGCGGCCGATCTCCGCCTCTGCGCTCTCCAGCTGGTCCACGTAGAACTGGGCGGCCACCTTGTGCGCCTCGACCAGGCGGATGCGCTCACCGCGCTGGTGCGAGGGGTTGTAGCCGCCCTCCTCATACCGCAGGGTGATGCCCGCCTGCGCGGCGAGGCGCTCGACGACCTCGGAGAAGGAGAGGTGGTCGACCTTCATCACGAACGTGATGGTGTCGCCGCCCTCCTGGCAGCCGAAGCAATGGAAGAGGCCCTTGCTGGGGCTGACCTGGAAGGACGGCGACTTCTCGTCGTGGAAGGGGCACAGGCCCTTCAGGTTCCCGCCGCCCGCGTTGCGCAGTTGCAGATACTCGGACACCACGGCGTCGATCGGGACCGCGTCCCGGACCGCCTTCACGTCCTCGTCATTGATCCTGCCTGCCACGCAAGGATTCTACGGCGACCCGCCGACACTCACGTCACCCGTCCTCCCCCTCGAGGAACGTCGTGAGCGCGACGGACGGATCCGACAGACGGTCCGCCCCGGGCCTGACGCCGCTGCGGATCAGGGCCTGGATGGTCTCCGTGACGTCCCACACGTTCACGTTCATCCCGGCGAGCACCCGCCCGTCCTTGAGCCAGAACGCGATGAACTGGCGCTTGCCCGCGTCCCCGCGGATGACGACCTGGTCGTACGAGCCCGGAGGCGCCCAGCCCAAGTACTCGAGGCCGACGTCGTACTGGTCGGAGAAGAAGTACGGCACACGGTCGTACGTCACCTCCTGGCCCAGCATGGCGCGCGCGGCGGCCGGGCCGCCGTTGAGCGCGTTGGCCCAGTGCTCGACGCGCAGCCGGGTACCGAAGAGGGGGTGCTGCACGGCCGCCACGTCACCGGCCGCGTAGATGTCCGGGTCGGAGGTGCGCAGCGAGGCGTCCACGGCGATGCCGCCGCCGTGCGACCGGTCGGCGAGTTCGATCCCGGCGGATTCGGCGAGCGAGGTGCGCGGGGCGGCGCCGATCGCGGCGAGCACGTCGTGGGCCGGGTGCTCGTCGCCGTCGTCGGTGAGGGCGGCGAGGACCATGCCGTCCTGGCCGGTGATGCCGGTGAGGCGGGTCCCGAAGTGGAAGCGGACGCCGTGCTCGGCGTGCAGGTCGGCGAAGATCTGGCCGATCTCGGGGCCGAGGACCGCGTGCAGCGGGGTCGCCTCGGGCTCGACGACGGTGACCTCGGCGCCGTACTCGCGGGCCGCCGCGGCGACCTCCAGGCCGATCCAGCCCGCGCCCGCGATCACGAGGTGGCCGTTGTCCCGGCCGAGGGAGGCGAGGACACCCCTGAGGCGCTCCGCGTGGGCGATGCGGCGCAGGTGGTGCACGCCGGCGAGCTCGGTGCCCGGGATGTCCATGCGGCGCGGCTCCGCGCCGGTGACCAGGAGCAGCTTGTCGTAGTGGACGACCGTGCCGTCGCCGAGCCGCACGTTCTTCACGGCCGGGTCGACCGCGACGACGGTCTGGCCGAGGTGCAGCTCGATGTCGTTCTGTGCGTACCAGGCCGGTTCGTGGACGAAGACGCTGTCCCGTTCCTCCTTGCCCTGGAGATAGCCCTTGGACAGGGGCGGGCGTTCGTACGGATGATCTCCCTCGTCCCCGATGAGGATCACTCTGCCGTTGAAACCCTCGGAGCGCAGCGTCTCGGCCGCTTTCGCTCCGGCGAGCCCGCCTCCGACGATGACGAACGTCTGATCCGCGTCGACCACGTGATGCCTCCTCTTTGCCATGGCGCCAAATGCGAGCGTCCCGCACGGAGCGTGATGCGGGAAGGGGGCATGGCCCGAACAGGGCATCTTTTCGTCACGCCCAGTGGTGATGGCCGGTTTCGCGACGAGGACGACCACCGATGACGCCGTCGTGGAAGCCGAGGACGGCCGCGTCCGCGCCGCAGGCCCTGACGGTGACCTCGCGGTGAGCACCAGGGGCGCGGCGGCCCCGCCAGTGCGTCAACCGACCTGGCCGGCCCGGGCGCCGGCGCTCGACGCCCTCGAACGGCTGCTGCGGCTCACCGCGTCCGCCGCGGGCCGGCACGCCGCGGTCCCGCGAGCGGCGGGTCTCCTCCACTCGCCTCGGAGCGACGACACCGACGTGCACCGCCGCACCCCCCTGGGCGACACCCTCATGAACGGCGCCCGGTGAGCCGCGCGTGCAGCTCGCGGGCCGAGGCGTCGGTGAGGGAGGCGATCTGGTCGACGATCACGCGCTTGCGGGCGCGGTCGTCGCCCGACGTGTCGAACAGGGCGCGGAACTGCGGGTCGAGGCCGTCGGGCGCGCGGCGGGTGAGCGCCTCGGCGAGCTCCGCCACGACGACGCGCTGGTCGGCGCGGAGCCGCTCCTGCTGCGGGCGCTGCATCACGTACCGGTCGGCGACCGCCTTGAGGACCGCGCATTCGTACCGGGCCTCGCGCGGCACCACCAGCTCGGCCTCGTAGCGCGTGAGGCGGCCCGTGCCGTGGCGGGCGCGGGTGGCGCCCTCCGCGGCGAGGCAGAAGCGGCCGATGAGCTGGCTCGTCGCGTCCTTGAGGCGGGCCTGGGCGACGGCCGTGCCGTCGTAGCCGTGCGGCCACCACTCCTGGTCGAGGAGCCGGTCGAGCGCCGCCGCGAGTTCTTCGGGGTCCGTGTCCCCCGGTACGTAACGGCCGATCGCGACCGCGTAGATGTCACGGCGCTCGGGCTCCGCGTGCAGCATGTTCGGGTCGAGGTGCCCGGCGTGCAGCCCGTCCTCCAGGTCGTGCACCGAGTACGCGACATCGTCCGACCAGTCCATGACCTGCGCCTCGAAACAGGTCCTGCGCGCGGGTGACTCCTTGCGGATCCAGTCGAACACCGGGCGGTCGTCCTCGTACACGCCGAACTTGGGCGAGGCCGGGTCGGTGGGGTGACCGCCGCGGGGCCACGGGTACTTCGTCGCGGCGTCGAGCGCGGCGCGTGTGAGGTTCAGTCCCACGCTGACCAGCTCGTCCGTGTCGGCGCTGTGGACGAAGCGCTTGGGTTCGATACGCGTCAGCAGGCGCAGCGACTGCGCGTTCCCCTCGAAGCCGCCGCAGTCCTGCGCCACCTCGTTCAGCGCCTGTTCGCCGTTGTGCCCGAAGGGCGGGTGGCCCATGTCGTGCGAGAGGCAGGCCGTCTCGACGAGGTCCGGGTCGCAGCCGAGTGCCGCGCCGAGCTCGCGGCCCACCTGCGCGCATTCCAGGGAGTGCGTCAGCCGGGTACGGGGACTGGCGTCCCAGGCGCGGTTCATCGTGCCCGGGGTGACGACCTGGGTCTTGCCCGCGAGGCGGCGCAGCGCCGAGGAGTGCAGGACGCGGGCACGGTCGCGCTGGAAGGCGGTGCGGCCGGGGCGTTTGTCGGGCTCGGGTGCCCAGCGCTCCACCGAGGCGGCGTCATAGCCGGACGGGTCGACGGCGTGGGTCGGAGCGGTCGAGGCGGTCGAGGCCGTCGAGGCCGTCGGGTTCTTCGGTGTGGATGTTTCCTGTTTCGCTGCGGGTGTCTCGTGCGTGCCTTCCATGGACTGACAGTAAGGGCATGCGGTGACAAACGGTCAGGCCGACGTGAGTTGCCGCCGCATGGGGGCGGCCGACGGGGACGCGAGGGCCCCGTCGTAGCGGTCCAGGAGCAGGCGGGCCATCGCCGCGTGCGCGCCGAGCGGGGCGGCGGCTATCCAGGGTGCGGCCTGCGCGCACTGGGTGGCGAAGCGGCCCGGCGCCGTGAAGTACGCGGCGACGGCGGCGCGGTGTCGTCCCCTGACGGCGAGGGCGCGCAGCGCGGCGGGGACGGTGGGGGCGGCGGCACTCGCGTAGGCGGGCACGACCGGGACGCCCAGGCGTTCGGCCAGGAGCGCGGCCGTGCGGGCCGTGTCGACGGCCGAGTCGGGGTCGCGGGAGCCCGCCGCCGCGAGGACCACGCCGCTGGTCCTGCGCGTGCGGGCGTCGGGGCGCGGGTCCCAGCCGGCCTCCACCAGGCGGGCGTACAGCGTTTCCACCAGGAGCGGGTGGGGGCCGAGCGGCGGGGCGACGCGGGCCGTCAGGTGCGGGGCCGTGGCCAGGGCCGCCGGGATGTCCTGCTTGACGTGGTAGCCGCGCGACAGGAGCAGCGGGGCGAGGACGGCCCGGCCGGGGGCCAGGCCCGCCAGGGTGTCGGTCAGGAGCGGTTCGTTCAGCTCGATGTGGCCGAGGTGGACGGGGAGCCCCGGGCGTTCCTCGCGCACCTTGTCGAGCAGGGCCCGGACCGTGGCGAGCGCCCTCGGGTCGCGGCTGCCGTGCGCCACGACGACCAGGGCCGGTGGGGTGGGCGGGGCGGGTGGTGCCTGCCGGGGTGTGCGGCGGCTGCCGTCGAGCCGGACGTGGGTGAGCTGGGTGCCGAGCTGGCTGGTGATCCTGGTCATGAGTTGCGCCGTACTGTCGAGGTGGGCCGTGCCGGTGGGCTCGTCGCGCTGGTGTTTCGACGCCGTCATGAATCGATCCTGCCCGGGGGAGGTTGCGGCGTCGTTGCGGGGCGGTGACGCGTCGCTTCCCCTGGGCTCACCGGGTGTTCGGGCGGCTGTGAGGCGTCGGGGTCCCCGCTTGCCGGGTGAACCGGCCGGCGGAAACGTGCGTCCAGTCGTGCGACGACGTTTTCGAGCAGGGGTGGTCAGTGGTGCGGATCCGGTTGCCGCGCACGCGGCGGGGGTGGCGGCGGTTCGTCCAGGGTGCGATGGCCGTGTGTGTGCTGGTGCTGTTGCCGGCGACATGGCTGTTCGTCGTCACCGGCGACCGGCTGCGTACGGTCGACGATGCGCCCCGCACCGATGTCGCCGTGGTGTTCGGGGCCGGGCTGTGGGAGGGCGAGCCGTCGCCCTATCTCGCCCACCGGCTCGACGCGGCGGCCCGGCTCTACCGTGACGGGCGGATCCGGGTGGTTCTCGTGACGGGCGACAACAGTCGCGAGGACTACGACGAGCCCGACGCGATGCGTGCCTATCTGACCCGGCACGGGGTGCCCGGCAAGGCTGTCGTCAGCGACTACGCCGGGTTCGACACCTGGGACTCCTGCGTGCGGGCCAAGAAGATCTTCGGGGTCGGCCGGGCCGTACTCATCAGCCAGGAATTCCACATCCGGCGTGCGGTCGCCCTGTGCGAGGCCGCGGGCGTCTCGTCGTACGGCGTCGGTGTCGACGACCGGCACGACGTGACCTGGTATTACGGCGGGGCCCGCGAGGTGTTCGCGGCGGGTAAGGCCGTGGTCGATGCCGTGTTCCGGCCCGATCCCCGGTTCCTCGGGGACAAGGAGCCCGGGGTCCGGGAGGCTCTGAGGGTGCGGCGTCGCTGAGCGTTGGTCTGAGAGCGCGGCGTCGCTCGGCGTCGCTCTGGGGACGCGGCGTCGTTGAGCGTTGCTCCTAGGGTGCGGCGCCGCTCGGCGTCGCTCTGGGGACGCGGCGTCGTTGAGCGTTGCTCTGAGGGGGCGGCGTCGCTCTGAGAGTGCGGTCTCGCTCGGTGTCGCTCTGAGGGTGCGGGCTTCGGGCGCCTCGCCTCGTGTGACGTGGGGCGGGGCCGCGGGGGTGTGTCCGTCCTCGCCATCGTGGCGCCTCCGCCCTGTGTGTCTTGACCGGCGCCTGCACCTCCGTGCTGCGGGCGGACACACCCCCACGTCCCCTCGCGACGGTTTTGCGGCTGATCCGCCGTTGTTCTCACCGCGCCGCCAGTACGGGCAGCCCCTCACGGGCGTCATGCGGCCGATCCGCCGTTGTTCTCACCGCGCCGCCAGTACGGGCAGCCCCTCACGGGCGTCATGCGGCCGATCCGCCGTTGTTCTCACCACGCCACCAGTACGGGCAGCCCCTCACGGGCGTCATGCGGCCGATCCGCCGTTGTTCTCACCCGGACGCCGGTGGCGTTAAGAGGGCGTCGTGTCTTGCGTGTAATCGGGCGTGGGTTGTCGCGTAACAGCGTGCGCGCAAGGTGGGTCCATGCTCACTGTCACGCCCACCCACTGCCCGTACTGCTCCCTCCAGTGCGGGATGAATCTCGTCCCTGCCGCCTCTGGTGCTGTCGGGGTCGAGGAGCGTGCCGGGTTTCCCGTCAACCGGGGCGCCCTGTGCGGCAAGGGGCGTACGGCCGCTGCCGTGCTGGCCCCCGGCGTGCGGCTGACCGGGCCGCTGGTCCGCAGGGGCGGCGCCCTGGAGCCGGCGTCGTGGGACGAGGCGCTCGGTCTGGTCGCCGAGGGGCTTTCCCGTACGCGTTCGGCTCATGGCCCGGACGCGTGCGGGGTCTTCGGCGGGGGCGGGCTCACCAACGAGAAGGCGTACGGGCTCGGGAAGTTCGCCCGGGTCGTGCTCGGGACCTCCCAGATCGACTACAACGGTCGGTTCTGCATGTCGTCCGCCGCCGCGGGGCAGCTCGCCGCGTTCGGGCTCGACCGCGGGCTGCCGTTCCCCCTGGAGGACATTCCGCGTACGGGATGCGTGGTCCTCGTCGGGTCGAACATGGCCGAGACCATGCCCCCCGCGGTCCGCTATCTGAACGAACTGCGGGAGAACGGCGGCACGCTGGTCGTCATCGACCCCCGCCGTACGCGCACCGCCGAGCTCGCCGACCTCCATCTCGCGCCCCGGCCCGGGACCGATCTCGCCCTGGCCCTCGGGATGCTGCATCTGGTGGTGACCGAGGGGCGGGTCGACGAGGAGTTCGTGCACGCGCGGACGCGGGGCTGGGAGGACACGCGGGCCACCGTGATGGCGCACTGGCCCGAGTACGTGGAGCGCGTGACCGGGGTCGCCGTGCCTCAACTGCGCGAGGCCGTGCGGATGTTCTGCGAGCCCGAGTCCGCCATGGTGCTCACCGCTCGCGGGCCCGAGCAGCAGTCCAAGGGCACCGACACCGTGGGCGCCTGGATCAACCTGTGCCTGGCGACCGGGCGCGCCGGGCGGCCCTTTTCCGGGTACGGGTGCCTGACCGGGCAGGGCAACGGGCAGGGCGGGCGCGAGCACGGGCAGAAGGCCGACCAGTTGCCCGGGTACCGCAAGCTGACCGACCCGGCGGCGCGTGCGCATGTGGCCGGTGTGTGGGGCGTGGACCCCGACTCCCTTCCCGGCCCCGGCCGTTCCGCGTACGAGCTGCTCGACGCGCTGGGGCGGGATGTACGGGCGCTGCTGGTCATGGGGTCGAATCCGGTGGTGTCGGCTCCGCGTGCCGCCCATGTGGAGGGCAGGCTGCGGTCGCTCGACTTTCTGGCCGTGGCCGACGTGGTGCTTTCCGAGACCGCCGCTCTTGCCGATGTGGTGCTTCCCGTCACCCAGTGGGCCGAGGAGACGGGGACCGTGACCAGTCTGGAGGGGCGTGTGCTGCTGCGGCGCCGGGCGCTCTCGCCTCCGGAAGGGGTGAGGAGCGATCTGGAGGTGCTGCGTGAACTGGCCGGGCGGCTGGGCGTGGAGAAGGGGTTCCCCGCTGATCCGGAGGAGGTCTTCGAGGAGCTGCGGCGGGCCTCGGAGGGGGGAGCCGCTGATTACGCGGGAATCTCCTACCGGCGGCTCGTCGAGGAGGACGGGGTGTTCTGGCCCTGTCCTGACGAGGAACATCCGGGGACGCCCCGGCTCTTTCTGGAACGGTTCGCCACCGAGGACGGGCGGGCCCGGTTCGTGGCCGTCTCGCATCGTGCGGCCGCCGAGGAGCCGGACGCCGAGTTCCCGGTCCATCTGACGACGGGGCGCGTCGTGTCGCAGTACCAGTCCGGTGCGCAGACCCGGCGCGTGGCCGAGCTGAACGCCGCCGCGCCCGGCCCCTTCGTGGAGCTGCATCCGCGGCTCGCCGCGCGGATCGGGGTGGCGGAGGGCGAGCCGGTCGCCGTCGTCTCCCGGCGCGGGCGGGCCGAGGCGCCCGCCCGGATCACCGCGGGCATCCGGCCCGACACGGTGTTCATGCCGTTTCACTGGCCAGGCGCCGGGCGCGCCAATAGCCTGACCAACCCCGCGCTCGATCCGACGTCCCGGATGCCGGAGTTCAAGGTGTGCGCGGTACGGGTCGAAGCGGCCGGCACCGGCTCCGGTGATCGCCCGGGCGATGTGGTTCAAGTTTGAAACATGACGGCCGGGCGGTTAGCTTGGGGTCATAGCTTGAAAGTTCAAGCATGTCGATTTCCGCGTCAGGAGACCCCCACGTGACCTCTCTCGCGAACCAGCTCGGCCCGCTCCGCGCGCCCGGCACCCCCACCCCCGCCGCGCCCGCCCATGCCTATGACCTCGGTCTTCTCGTACTGCGCCTCGCCCTCGGCCTGACCATGGCGGCGCACGGCGCGCAGAAGCTCTTCGGCTGGTTCGGCGGGGGCGGGATCGACGGCACCGGGCAGTTCTTCGCCGCCTCCGGCTACCCGTCGCCGAAGGCGTTCGCCGCTGTCGCCGGGCTCAGCGAGACGCTCGGCGGGCTCGGCCTCGTGCTCGGCCTGCTCACCCCGCTGGCCGCCGCGGCCGTGGCCGGCACCCTGGTCAACGCCATCGCCGTGAAGTGGGGCGGCGGATTCTTCGCGCCGCAGGGCATCGAGTACGAGCTCCTGATCGCCCTCGGCGCGGTGGCGCTCGCGCTGACCGGCCCCGGCCGCATCGCCGTCGACCGCTTCCTGCCGGGGCTTCGGTCCCACCGTCTCGGCTACGGGATCGCCGCCGTGGTCCTCGGTCTGGTCGTGGCGGGGATCACGCTGATGTTGCGCAAGTGAGGTCGGTCGCGCATCGGTGACGTCGCGCACCGGTGAGTCGGTGACGGCCCGGGCGCCGGAGCGCTCGGGCCGTCACCTTTCCCTGCGTCCACGCGACTCCGGCCACGCACCGTTCGACTCCCGCGCTCAGACTCCGCCCGTCTCCCCCTCGATCCACGCAAGGTACGCGGCGCTCCCCCGCACCACCGGTGTCGCGATGATCTCGGGCGTCTCGTAGTCGTGCGCCTCCAACAGCCATGACTCCAGGGCCTCGTAGCCGCCGGCCGTGGTCTTGAGGAGCACCTGCCACTCCTGGGCGGTCTCCGTGTTGCCCTGCCAGCGGTAGACCGAGGTGACCGGGCCCGCGATCTGCGCGCAGGCCGCCAGGCGTGCTTCGACCGCTCCCGCGGCCAGGGCGCGGGCCTTGGTCTCGTCGTCGGTCGTGGTGAGGACCGTCAGGGCCAGTGCGTTCATGTCCGTTCCTTTCGCGGGCCGTGCGCTCCCGATTCTGCACGTGAACACCTATTCACAGCTCCGCCACAGAGGCGCTATGGACATGACATGTCATGGACCCTTAAACCTGAGACGTCATCAGCGTGACCCCCCTCAGCGCGCCCGCGCACCGTCACTAGGAGCCCGATGAGACCTCCCCGGACCACATCGCGACTCACCACCGCCGGCATAGCCACGGCGGCCGCCACCCTGCTGGCCGCCGCCCTCGCCCCCACCGCGGGCGCCGACACCGCCCCGCCCACCCGCGCCGACGCCGTCCGCAACGCCGCGGCCGCACTGCACGCGGTGGCCGGGGACCTCGGGCTCACCTCGGCTCAGGGCACCTCCGTGCGGGACGTCGTCGTCGACCCGGACGGCACCCAGCACGTGCGCTACGACCGCACCTTCCGCAAGCTCCCCGTTCTCGGCGGCGACTTCGTCGTCCACCTGAACCGCGACGGCGGCTACCGCTCGGCGAACCGCGCGGTCCGCGGCGACCTCGCGGTGCCGAGCGTGACGCCCGCGCTCCCCGCCCCGAAGGCCGCCGACCTCGCCTCCGCCGCGCTGCGCGCCGCCAACCCGGGCGAGCTCCTGCGCAAGGTCGTCGCCAGGCCCACGCTCGTCGTGGACGCGCTGCACGGCGCGCCGAAGCTGGCCTGGCGCACCGACGCGGCCGGCAAGGACTCGCTCGGCAACCCGGTCGCCCGTGTCGTCCTCACCGACGCCACCACCGGCAAGCAGATCGACGCCTGGGACAGCATCGAGACCGCGACCGGCGACGGGAAGTCCCTCTACTCGGGCACGGTGCCGCTGGAGACGACCCAGTCGGGGTCGACGTACCAGCTCAAGGACGCGACGCGCGGCGGCACCTACTCGGGTGACGCGCAGAACAAGACCGACGGCTGCATCCTGAGCATCTGCTGGAGTCGCGCTCCCGCGGTGGTGTTCACCGACGCCGACAACCACTGGGGCACCGGCGCGAACGCCGACCGTTCGTCGGCCGCCGTGGACGCCCAGTACGGGACCGACACGACGTGGGACTACTACAAGAACGTCCACGGCCGCAACGGCATCGGCGGCGACGGCAAGGGCTCGTACAACCGCGTCCACTACGGCAGCAACTACAACAACGCCTTCTGGGACGACACCTGCTTCTGCATGACGTACGGCGACGGTGACGGCTCGACGTTCGGGCCGCTCGTGGCGCTCGACGTCGCCGGGCACGAGATGTCGCACGGTGTCACGTCGAAGACGGCGGGGCTCACCTACTCGGGCGAGTCCGGCGGCCTGAACGAGGCGACGTCCGACATCTTCGGCACGCTCGTCGAGTTCTACGCGAACAACGCGTCCGACCCGGGCGACTGGCTCATCGGCGAGAAGATCGTGAAGCCCGGCTTCGGTCAGCCGGCGCTGCGCTTCATGGACAAGCCCAGCAAGGACGGCAACTCCGCGGACTGCTGGAGCTCGTCGGTCGGCAACCTCGACGTGCACTACTCGTCCGGGGTCGCCAACCACTTCGCGTACCTGCTCGCCGAGGGCAGCGGGCCGAAGGTCATCGGCGGTGTCCAGCACAACAGCCCGACGTGCAACGGCTCGACGCTGAGCGGCATCGGCAAGGACAAGCTCGGCAAGATCTGGTACCGGGCCCTGACCGTCTACATGACGTCCTCGACGAACTACGCGGGCGCCCGCACGGCGACGCTCAGCGCGGCGAAGGACCTGTACGGGGCCGGCAGCGCCGAGTACGCCGCCGTGGCGGCGACCTGGTCGGCCGTGTCCGTGGGCTGACATCGCACCTGCGTCAACGAGGGTCCCCGCCGCCGACGGCCGCGGGGACCCTCGTCCGTTCGGCCTCAACTTCCGTACGGGCGCACCTCCTTCGCCTCCCGCAGCGCCTTCGCCCACCACGCCAGCTGGTCGAGCATCGACTTCGCCGCGGCGGCCGGCGCCTCGGGGTCGCGGTGGGCGCCGGACGCGTCGAAGTGGCTGCCCGCGTGGGCGAAGGAGACGGTGTCCCTGACCGTGACCGCGTGCAGTTCGGCGAAGACGGTGCGCAGGTGCTCGACCGCGCGCAGGCCGCCGGAGATCCCGCCGTAGGAGACGAAGCCGACGGGCTTGGCCTGCCATTCGGCGTGGTGCCAGTCGATGACGTTCTTGAGGGATGCCGGGTAGGAGTGGTTGTACTCGGGCGTGAGGACGACGAAGGCGTCGGCCGCGGCGAGCTTCGGGGTGACCTCGGCCAGCTGGGCGCGCACCTCGGCGGACGGGTCATGGGAGAGCGCGGTGGGCAGGTCGACGGCGGCCACGTCGATCACGTCGACGGCGAAATCGGGGCGCTCCCCGAGCAGGGACGCGAGCCAGTCGGCGACGACGGGGCCGAAGCGGCCCTCGCGGTTGCTGCCGATGACGACGGCGACCCGGACGGGGGTCTCTTCGGGGGCCTCGGTGGGGGCGGAAACGGGGGCGGCGGACGGTGCGGCTGTGGTGTTCATGCGGCAAGCCTCATACCTGAAGTCCGGTTGAGGTCAAGCGGGCGCCGCGTGGGTACGGTCACCCGTTCACCGGCGCCGGCCCTCCCTGCGGGTTCTTTTCTTCGGCACAGCGGTGACCTGCTGGAATGTTCCTGCCTGGGTGTCAGATGACGTCCTTTCACCAGTTTTCTGATGGTGCATCAGGAGGCGTTCCGAGGCGAGTGCCACTTACCTCGGTAGGGCAGGGGCGTGACCGACGCAGCGGCACTTGGGGGTGCCGCGGGCCGTGCCCCCTCGGAGGAGCACGACACGATGCGCACATCCCGCCTGCTGTCCGCTGCCGCGCTCGCCGCGGCCGCCGCGGCACTGACCGCCGCGCCCGCGCACGCCGGCTCGGGCGGCCTCGAGGTGTATCCGGCGAACGCCACCGCGGGCGCCACGGTCACCGTCAACACCACCGCGTGCGGTGCGTCCCGCAGCGCCGCCGGGGACGCGAGCTCGGTCGGCGCGGACTCCTTCATGCTCGCCCCGGGCACGCACGCGAAGGACGCCGAGGGGCGGTTCCGGGTGCCTCCGTCGGCGCAGCCCGGCACGTACGAGATCGTCGCGAAGTGCTCCGGCGGGGGGCAGGTGACGGGCGATCTGATCGTCTCGCTCGCCTCCTCCTCGGACCAGGTCCCTCCGAAGGGCCATGTGAAGACAGGGGTCGGCGGCGCGCTCGGCACCGACCCCGTGAAGACCGCGGCGGGAGTGGCAGCGCTTGCCGTCGCCGCCGCGGGCGGTACCTGGCTCCTGCATCGCCGGGCGAGAGGCGAAGGAATCTGACGGGGGCCGGACGGACGACCTCCGCTGTCCCTCCGGCCCCCTGGTACCGCTTGTCCTCTCCTCCCCCGGCCGCGCCCCCTCGCGCGGCCGGGGGAGGAAGGCGAACCCCCACCCGCTTTCGACCTGGAGAAACCGATGCCGCAGGCGCCCCGCCGAAGAGTCCGCAGCGGACTCATAGCCGCGGTCACCGCTCTCGCCCTGTGTATGGGCGCCTGGCTGCTTCACCAGGGCACCGAGACGCACGGACCACCGCAGCCGTCCGCCGCGCAGGCCGCGTCCGCGCACCCCGGCACCGCCCACGAGCCGCCCGGCGCGGCCCCCCTCTCCCCCTCTCCGCCCGACCGCATACGTATCCCCTCGATCCGGGTGGACGCACCGCTCATGGGACTCGGCCTGACCCCGCAGGGCAGCCTTGACGTCCCGCCGCCGCGGGAGAAGAACCTGGCGGGCTGGTACGAGGCCGGGACCGCGCCCGGCGTCCGCGGCACGGCGGTCGTGGCCGGCCACGTCGACAACGCCGACGGTCCCGCCGTCTTCTACGACCTGGGCGCTCTCGCCAAGGGCCGCACCATCGAGGTCGACCGCCGCGACGGCTCCGTCGCCGTGTTCACCGTCGACGCCGTCGAGGTCTACGACGCCGCCGCCTTCCCCGACCAGAAGGTGTACGGCGCCGCGGACCGGCCCGAGCTGCGCGTCATCACCTGTGGCGGCGGCTACTCGAAACAAACCGGCTACCGGGGCAACGTCGTGGTGTTCGCGCATCTGACAGGCAGCCGCTGAGCCCTCACACCGGCGCCCCTCGCGCGCTGAGCGCAGCGTTCCCCGTGGGAAACGGGAGGGATGCGGCCGGGTAACACCGGCCCCGCAGGCTGCTGTGCATGACCTTTTCGACGGACACCGGGCACGTGGTGGTGATCGGCACCGGCCTCGCCGGTACCCGGCTCGCCCGGCGCCTGGGCTCGGCCGCCGTACTCATCGGCGAGGAGACGCACGCCCCGTACAACAGGGTGCTGCTCGCCGAGGTCCTCGCGGGCAGCTACGGCGCCGACGTCATCGCGCTGCCCCGCCACACCGGGACCCACCTGCGGACCCGCGCCGTCCGCATCGACCGCGCCGAGCGCGTGGTGCGCTGCGAGGACGGCTCCGACGTCCCGTACGACACCCTCGTGCTCGCCACCGGATCGAACCCGGTCCTGCCGCCGCTGCGCGGCCTGTTCGCGCCGGGCGCGGCGGAGCTTCCCGGCGGGGTGCACGCCTTCCGCACCATGGACGACTGCCTGGCCCTGTCGCGGGCGGTGGCTCCCGGTGTGCGCGCCGTCGTCGTCGGCGGCGGGCTCCTGGGAGTGTCCGCGGCGCGTGCGCTCGCCCTTCGCGGCGCCCAGGTGGTGCTCACACAGCAGTCCGAGCGCCTGATGGAGCGCCAGCTCGACCCCCGGTCCTCGCACCTGGTGCACGAGCACCTCACCGCGCTCGGCGTGGAGGTGCACACGCAGTGCCGGGTACGGGGCGTGGGCGTCGTCGACGGGGCGGTCCGCCGCGTCGAGCTCGCCGACGGCTATGTCCTCGGCACGGATCTGACGGTCCTCGCGTGCGGGGTGCGCCCCCGGACCGGTCTCGCGGCGGCGGCCGGGCTCGACGTACGCGAGGGGATCGTCGTCGACGACGAGCTGCGCACGTCGGACCTCCGCGTCCGCGCGATCGGGGACTGCGCCCAGCACGCGGGCCGCGTCTACGGGCTCGCGACCCCGGCCGTCGAACAGGCCGACGCGCTCGCCGAGAACCTGCTGTCCGGGCGGCGGCGCCCCTACGCGGGCACCCGCACCCTCACCCGGCTGACCCTGCCGCACGAGGCCGGGCCGCTCGACCTCGCCGCGTTCGGCGAGCCCGAGGCGCTGCCCGGTGACGACGTCGTGCAGCTCGCCGACGCCACCCGCGGCACGTACCGCAAGGTCGTCGTCCGCGGTGACCGGCTCGTCGGCGGGGTCCTGGTCGGCGAGCTCGGCACGGTCGGGGCGCTCGCCCGGGCCTGGGAGGCCGACGACCCGCTGCCCGACGACGGCGCACCCCTGCTCCACCTGCTCACTCACGACGGAGGCCTCTGAGATGCCCACCATGCCCACACTCGTACTCGTCGGCCACGGCATGGTCGGCCAGCGCTTCCTGGAGGCCCTGGCCGAACGCGGTCTCACGGACACGCACCGCGTCGTCGTGCTGTGCGAGGAGCCGCGCCCCGCCTACGACCGGGTCCAGCTCACCTCGTACTTCTCCGGCCGCACCCCGGACGAGCTCTCCCTCACGGACGCCGCCTTCATCGCCCGGCACGGCATCGAGCTGTACCTCGGGGACCCGGCCGAGCACATCGACCGCCCGACGCGGACGGTCACGGCGCGCTCGGGTCTCCAGGTCACGTACGACACCCTCGTCCTCGCGACCGGCTCCTACCCGTTCGTGCCGCCCGTGCCCGGCAAGGACGCGACGGGCTGTTTCGTGTACCGCACGATCGAGGACCTGCTCGCGATCGAGGAGTACGCGAAGCGGCGCGCCACGACCGGCGCGGTGGTGGGCGGCGGGCTGCTCGGCCTGGAGGCGGCCGGCGCCCTGCGCGGTCTCGGCCTCGACACGCACGTCGTGGAGTTCGCGCCGCGCCTGATGCCGGTGCAGGTCGACGAGGGCGGCGGCGCGGCCCTCCTGCGCACCATCACGGGCATGGGCCTGAGCGTCCACACGGGCGTCGGCACGCAGGAGATCCTGACCGGCGACGAGGACGGCGCGGTGCGCGCCATGAAGCTGTCGGACGGCTCGGAGCTGGCGACGGGCCTGGTGGTGTTCTCGGCGGGCGTCCGGCCGCGCGACCGGCTCGCCCGCGACATGGGGCTCACGGTCGGCGAGCGCGGCGGCATCACCGTCGACGAGCGGTGCCGCACCAGCGACCCGGCCGTCTACGCGATCGGCGAGTGCGCGCAGGCCGTGGACGGCCGCGTGTACGGCCTGGTCGCGCCGGGCTACGAGATGGCGCAGACGGTGGCCGCCTCGATCGCCTCGCAGGACGGGCGGTTCACCGGTGCCGATCTGTCGACGAAGCTGAAGCTGCTCGGCGTGGACGTGGCGTCGTTCGGCGACGCGCACGGCACGGCAGACGGCTGCCTCGACGTCGTCTACTCGGACTCACGCTCGGGCACGTACAAGAAGCTCGTCGTCGGCCCGGAGGGGGAGCTGCTCGGCGGGATCCTGGTCGGGGACGCGGAGGCGTACGGGACGCTGCGCGCGCTGACCGGTTCGGTGCCGCCCGTGGCGCCCGAGCAGCTGGTGCTGCCCGCCGGTGCGGGGGCGCCGGTGGCGCTCGGCCCGGAGGCGCTCCCCGGCGACTCGGTGATCTGCTCCTGCCACAACGTCACGAAGGACGCGATCCAGGCGCACGCCACGCTGCCCGAGGTGAAGAAGTGCACCAAGGCCGGAACGGGCTGCGGCAGTTGCGTGAAGCTGATCGGCCGGCTCCTCCCGCAGAGCGGCGACAAGGGCCTGTGCGGCTGCTTCCCGCACACCCGCGCCGAGCTGTACGAGATCGTCCGGGTCAAGCGGATCGCGTCGTACGCGGAGCTGCTCGACGCGCACGGGCGGGACGGCGCGCGCGGCGGCGAGGGGTGCGAGGTGTGCAAGCCGGCCGTCGGCTCGATCATCGCCTCGCTCGCCCCGACGATCGGCGCCGAGGGCCATGTCCTCGACGGCGAGCAGGCGGCGCTCCAGGACACGAACGACCACTTCCTCGCCAACCTCCAGAAGAACGGCTCCTATTCGGTCGTGCCGCGCATCCCCGGCGGTGAGGTCACCCCGGAGAAGCTGATCGTGATCGGTGAGGTGGCGCGCGACTTCGGCCTCTACACAAAGATCACCGGGGGCCAGCGGATCGACCTGTTCGGCGCGCGGGTCGAGCAACTGCCGCTGATCTGGGCGCGGCTGGTGGACGCCGGTTTCGAGTCGGGCCACGCGTACGGCAAGGCGCTGCGGACGGTGAAGTCGTGCGTGGGTCAGACATGGTGCCGCTACGGCGTCCAGGACTCGGTGCGCATGGCGATCGACCTGGAGCTGCGCTACCGGGGGCTGCGGGCGCCGCACAAGCTGAAGTCGGCGGTGTCGGGCTGTGGTCGCGAGTGCGCGGAGGCCCAGTCGAAGGACTTCGGGGTGATCGCCACGGCCAACGGCTGGAACCTGTACGTGGGCGGCAACGGCGGCGCGACCCCGCGCCACGCGGACCTCCTCGCGCAGGACCTGTCCGACGCCGAGCTGATCCGGCTGATCGACCGGTTCCTGATGTTCTACATCCGCACGGCCGACCGTCTGGAGCGGACGGCGGGCTGGCTGGAGCGGATCGAGGGCGGCCTCGACCACGTCCGGGACGTCGTCGTGCACGACTCCCTCGGCCTCTGTGACGAGCTGGAGGCCCTGATGGCCGACCACGTCGCGCACTACCGCGACGAGTGGGCGGACACCATCAACGACCCGGAGCGCCTGGAGCGCTTCGTGTCCTTCGTGAACGCGCCCGACGCGCCGGACCCGCTGGTGCGGTTCGTCCCGGAGCGCGACCAGATCAAGCCCGACCTGCCCCTGCTGTCCATCGGCTCCCGCCCCCTGGAAGGATCGGTGACGTCATGACCGTCGCTCCCGAGAAGACCGCCGTGATGGTGCAACTCCGGCTGGAGGACGCCTGGTTCACGGTCTGTGAACTGTCCCGGCTGACCCCGGGCCGCGGGGTCGCGGCGCTGCTCCCCGACGGCCGGCAGGCCGCCGTGTTCCTGGACCGCGGGGGCCGCCTCTACGCGGTCGGCAACCGCGACCCGTTCACGGGCGCCGCCGTCCTCTCGCGCGGCCTGATCGGCTCGGCCGAGGGCCGCCCGTTCGTCGCGTCGCCGCTGCTCAAGCAGCGCTTCGACCTGGAGAGCGGCGCATGCCTCGACGACGAGGCGCACGCGGTCGCCACGTACGCCGTGCAGACCACGCCGAGCGTCGCCTGATCCACTCCGAGGATGTCCCGCTCGGCCGGGTCGCGGCGGTGGACGAGGCGGCCGCCGCCGTGCTGTACCGGGCGTCCGAGGACGCCGCGTCCGTGGCCGGCGCCGACCTGGTGATCGACGGCGGCGCCTCGGCGTGACGCGCGGAGAGACGGGGGTGGGTCAGTCGTCGATGCCCGAACGCTCCACCCCCGCCACGATCCATCGCTGGAAGAACAGGAACACCACGAGCAGCGGCACGATCGACACGGCCGCGGCGATGAACAGCTCGTGCAGTCGCACCACTTGGGACGTGGTGAACGACGAGAGAGCCACCTGGACGGTCCATGCGTCGCGGTCCTGGCCGATGACCAGGGGCCACAGGAAGGAGTTCCACGCGCCGATGAAGACGATCGTGCCGACGGCCGCGAAGACGGGCCGTGAGTTGGGCACGACCACCCGCCAGTACGTACGCCAGTGGCCGAGCCCGTCGACGCGCGCCGCGTCCTCCAGCTCCCCGGGAAACCCGAGGAAATACTGGCGGAAGACGAAGCAGGCGAACGCGGAGAACAGGGTCGGGACGATCAGTCCGCGCAGTGTCGAGATCCAGCCCAGCGACGAGACGAGCACGAAGCTGGGCACGAAGGTGACCGCGGCCGGGACCATCAGGGTGCCGAGGATCGCGTAGAAGACCTTGTTCGCGTGCCGGTACGGGATGCGGGCCAGGCCGTACCCGGCGAGCGAGGCGAGGAGGAGGGTGCCGAGCGTCGTCGCGACGGCGATGAGCGCGGAGTTGAGCAGGGAGCGGGCGTAGGGGACGGACGTGTCGCCGAAGAGTTCGCTCACGTTCCCCCAGCGCAGCGAGGACGGGAAGAACGTCCACTCGGGCGAGGTGATGTCGCTCTCGGCGGAGAGCCCGTTGCGCACAAGGAGGTAGAAGGGGATCAGGAACAGGAGCGCGAGCGCGATCAGCAGGGCGAGGCGCAGGGCGCGGCCCGCCCTGACCCGGGAGTCGTCCCTCACTGCGCCTCCTTCCGGCCCAGGCCGAACCACTTGGCCTGACCCACCGTCACCACCGCGATGATCAGTGCGAGCAGCACCGCGCCCGCGCTGCCGAGCCCGAGGTTCTGCCCCTGGCCGAGCGCCGTGTAGTAGAGGTAGACGAGCGGGGGCCTGGCGTACGGCGGATAGCCGCGGGCGTCCGAGAGCAGGTTGTAGAACTCGTCGAAGGCCTGGAAGGCGTTGATGACGAGGAGCAGGACGACCGCCACGGAGGTGGCCCGCAACTGCGGGAACGTGATGTGCCGGAAGACCTGCCAGCCGGGCCGCGCCCCGTCGACCGCCGCCGCCTCGTAGAGGGTGGGGCTGATGCGCTGGAGCCCCGCGAGGAACAGCACCATGTAGAAGCCGGCCTGGAGCCAGAGCCGTACGGTGACGATGACGGCCCAGTACCAGGGCGGGTCGGTCGTCGACAGCCAGGCGATCTGGTCGACGCCGAACCAGCCGAGGACGGTGTTGGCGAGCCCGAACCGCACCCCGTTGAAGATCGACATCTTCCAGATCAGGGCGGCCACCACGTAACTGCAGGCGGCGGGCAGGAAGAAGACCGAGCGGAAGAACGCCTGGGCGCGGCGCTGGCGGTTCACCATGAGGGCGAGGGCGAGCGACAGCGCGTAGGTCGCGGGCACGATGAAGAGCGAGAAGACGAGGAACGTCCACAGGCTGTCGGTGAACGCCTCGTTCTTCAGCATCGCCGTGTAGTTGCCGAGACCGACGAAGTCGCTCGGGGTGACGGTGTTGTGGGCGTCGAAGAAGCTGAGGTAGACGCTCCAGCCGAGCGGGACGTACGTGAAGACGCCGAGGCCGAGGAGAAAGGGCCCGACGAAGATCCAGAACCAGAGGGTGCGGTTCTGGACGCCGGCCCACCTTCGTGCCGTGCCGCCCTGCCGGCCTCTCTGCCGAGGGATCGCCCGGAGGCGGCCCTCTTGCCGCAGGCTCACTTCTTCTTCACGCGGTCGAGCTCGGCCGACACCTTCCGCACGACCTTCCTCAGCTCGCGGTCCGGGCTCGCGCCGCCCTTGATGATGCGGCTGAGGGCGTCCTGGTACGCGGTCCGGCTCGCTGGTGTCCAGCGCAGGGGCTGGGCGTAGCCGTGGTCGGTCGTGAAGCGGACGGCGTCGGCCGCCGCGCCCTTCCTGAGCTTCCCTGCCTTCTTCGCCAGCGAGATCCGGGCCGGGATGTGGAAGCCGTACGAGAGGGCGAAGTCCTCCTGGTACTCGGTGCGGTCGATCCACAGCCACTTGAGGTAGTCCTTCGCGGCCTGCTGGTGCCTGCCCCGGGTGGAGACCGCCGCCCCGTACGCGCCGACCGGCACCGACGGCTCGCCCGCGCCGTCCTTCGGGAAGGGCAGCACGCCGAAGTCGTCGCCGAGTTCCTTCTGCACGGTGGGCAGCGCCCACAGGCCCGACCACTGCATGGCGGTCAGGCCCTGGACGAACGCCGACGGGTCGGACCAGTCGGAGGGCGCGCCCAGGAGCAGTGATCTGTCGGCGTACAGCTGGTGGATCTTGCCGAGGGCGCGGGCGGCGGCCGGGTCGTCGAAGCCGACCTCGCCGTCCTCGGTGACGAGTTCGAGGCCGGCCGCGTACAGGGGCGTGCCGCCGAGGACGCCCGCGCCGCCGTCGTTGCCGAGGAAGAGGCCCTTGGTCTTCTTCGAGGTGAGCTTCTTCGCGGTGTCCACGAGCTCGTCGAGCGTCCTCGGCGGCTCGACGCCCGCGTCGGCGAGCAGGCTCTTGCGGTAGTAGAGCATCTGCATGTCGATGACCTGCGGGATCGCCCAGATCCTGCCGTCGTACGTCTTCGGCGCGAGGACCGCCGGGTTGAAGTCGTCCCTGACCCCGTCGAACAGGCCGGTGAGGTCGGCGATCTGCTTGCCCTGGATCTGGTCGAGAGTGGGCCCGTCGACTTCGAAGACATCGGGGCCCGAGTCGGTGAGGAGGGCGGCGGCGGTCTGCTCGTCGTAGTTGCCGGGCCGCCACTGGACGGTGACGTGCGCCTTGTCGTACGCGGCGGCGTACTTCTTCACGGCCTTCTCGGTGCCCTGCTCGCCGTACTGGTGGTACCACTGCGAAAGCTCCGGCCCGCCGCCCGAGCCCCCGTCGTCCCGGCCGGTGTTGGAGCCGCACGCGGTGAGCAGCCCCAGCGCGGCGCCGGTCCCGAGCAGTCCCCTGCGGCTGATGGTCATCGATCGTCCCCCTGCTGTTCGTACGCCCGCTTCTTTCGGCGTCCACGGATTCTGACGGCCCAACGATCAACCATGCGGTGGGATTACGACAGAGGGACTACGGCCGTATGTCGGCCTTCCCCGTCAGCACGGTGTCAACGTCCGGGGCGGGCGGATCAGCGACGCGTCAAGAGTGCTGACCTGGGGCGCCGCACGGGCTTACGGTGCGCTGCATGGGACGCGATACGAGGGCGGGATCCCGCGGGCGGGCGGCGGCGCCGGCCGCGCAGGACGCGGTGGTGCGGGACCGGCGGTGGGCCGCCGATCTGCGGGCGGCGGTGTTCTGCGCGCTCGCTCTGTTCTGCCTGATCCTGGTGATCGACACGGCGAACGGCACACTGAGCGCGGCGCGGGTCGGGCTGTGGGCGGGGCTCTCGGCGCTGCTGCACGCCGTGCTGCATCCGCCGCTGGTCAGCGCGGGCCCGGGCTGGCTCGCCGTGCGCGGCGTCTGGGGCACGCGGCGGGTCTGCACGGACCTGCTGACGTCGGTGCGCCACAGCGACGGGGTGACGCCGCGGCTCGTGCTGCGCGACGCGCTCGGCGGCCGTGTGGAGCTGGACCCGCAGGTGCTCACCGACAACCCCGTCCTGTGGCACCGCCTGGAGACGGGCGCGGGGCGGGCCCGCGCGAGCGGACTGCTCCGCTGCGGTGTCCCGGTCATCGACCGCCTCGCGGCCCGCATCGACGGCGACGCGGCCCGCGCGGTCTTCGAGGCCTCCGAACTCGACTAGCCGGTCGGCCTGACCGGCCGGTCCGGCGGCTTGAAGTACTCCCTGGAGCGTGCTCTAGAGCGTCACGCCCGTCAGCTGTTCCGACGCCGCCCACAGCCGCTCCCCCGCCGCGTCGTCGAGGGTCCGCCGGGCCCGCCACGACTTCGCGGGCGCCCCGCGCCACATCATCAGGGACGGGCCGGTGAACGAGTCCGGGAGCACCCCGGGAGCCGTCGCCGCGTACAGCGTGGGCAGCGCGCCGGCATCGGCGGACTGGGCGATGACCCGGTTGCCCAGCTCGATGACCCGCTCGACGGCCTTGCGGCCCTCCATGCGCACGCCCTGCGTCGCAAGGTTGGTGGAGGCGTACCCGGGGTGCGCGGACGCCGCGACGACCTCGGACCCGCGCGCCGCCAGCTTGCGCGCCAGCTCGTGGATGAACAGCAGGTTCGCCGTCTTGGAGCGGCCGTACGCGATCCAGCGCCGGTAGCGGCGCTCGCTGTTGAGGTCCGCGATGTCGACGTCGGCGAGGGCGTGGAAGCCGCTGGAGACGCTGACGACGCGGGCTCCGGGTGTGTCGAGGAGCCGGGGCAGGAGCAGGCCGGTCAGCGCGAAGTGACCGAGGTGGTTGACGCCGAACTGCGTCTCGAAACCGTCGGCGGTCCGCCCCTGGGGCAGTGCCATCACGCCCGCGTTGTTGATCAGCAGGTCGAGCCGCTCGCCGCTGCCGTGGGACCCGGCGAACTTCCGCACGGACGACAGGTCGCCCAGGTCGAGCTGCCCGAACTCGGCCTGTGCGCGCGGCACTTCGGCGCGCAGCCGCTCCAGTGCCGCCGTGCCCCGCGCCTCGCTGCGGCAGGCGAGGACGACGCGGGCGCCCTTGCGGGCCAGCTCGCGTGCCGTGATGTAGCCGATGCCGCTGTTGGCTCCGGTGACCACGGCCGTGCGGCCGCTCTGGTCGGGGATGTCGCTCGCGTTCCAGCCGGTCATGGCTGTGCTCCCTGGACGAGGGGGTACGGGGGTGCCCGACTGTACTTACCGGCCAGTAGATGCGGAACCCCGCACCCCTGTTTCCCCGTACCCCTTCGTCCCTGCTCAGCCCCGCACTTCGAACCGGTAGAGCGAGTACCCGTACGTCGTCTGCCGCTTCACGCCCAGCATCCGTACGCGCCGCGCCTCCACGGCGTCGAGGTCGACCGTGTCCACGCCGGCCGTGGTGCGGCCGCGGCGCTCGACGACGGTGCTCCAGGACGAGCCCGTGGCGTCGTCGGAGACCTGGAGGTCGTAGTCCCGTCCGGCGGCCGTCTCCCAGTCGAGGACGATCCGCCGCACGGTCCGCGTCTGTTCCAGATCGACCTCGATCCACTCGCCGTCCGTGTACTGCGACGCCCAGCGGGTGCCCGGGTCCCCGTCGGTGGCGTTGGGGGCGGTGAGCGTGGCCGTCTCGGCGGACGACGCGGTGGTGGGGCGGCCCAGCGCCAGGTCGGGGATGTCGTACACCTGGAGGCTCCACACCGAGTACCGCGCGCTCGCGTGCTCCCGGCCGCGCAGGCGTACATGGCGGGCGGTGGTCGCCGGGAAGCCGAGTTCGTCCCAGCCGGCTCGGACGCGGCCGGTGCGCTCGGCGACGGTGCGCCACGCGGCGCCGTCGTCGGAGACCTCGACCGCGTACGCGGTGCCGTGTTCCTGCCCCCACTCGACGCGCACACGCTGTACGGGCCGGCTCCGCCCGAGGTCGACGGCCAGCCAGGGAGCGCGCTCGCGGCCGCTGGTCCACCGGGTGACGGGGCTGCCGTCGGTGGCGTACGCGGGGCGGGATCCCGCGGCCGTGGAAGAGGCGGTGGCCGGCGCGTCCAGCGAGATCTGGTCGGGTTCGGCGAGGGTGGGCGTGAGGGTGGTGAGCCCGGGTCCGGCGATCCCGCGCCGCAGCTCGGCGGTGAAGTCCCGGTAGCTCAGGCCCGCTCCGGACCCGCTCCACATCTTCTGAGCGAGCGTCCCGAAGGTCTTCTCGACCAGACCGTGCACGGCCTGCTGGGTGTACGTGGCGTGCACGAGGTCGTTCCACACGGCGGACATGGCGCCGCGCAGCTTCGGGTCGTGCGGCTGGAGGCTCTGGCCGCCGGGGAAGACGTGCGGGGCCCAGGTCTCGTAGAGGGAGGGGCCGTCGAGGCCGAGCGGGTGGTAGTAGGTGGCGAACGGGACGATGTAGAGGAGCCCGTCGTTCGTGTTGACGATCTCGTAGCCGTCGGCCGTGGCCGCCTTGGGGCCGTACCAGCCGTTGTTCCAGCTGTGGATGGTGACGTCACGGTCGTAGCCGGACGTGCCGGAGGGCGCCATCTCGGTCAGGCTGCCCCAGGCGCGGGGGTGTTTGCCGAGGGTGCGCAGGTGGGCGGCCATGGCGTTGAAGTAGCCGCGGTACTGCTCCTCGGGGCCGGTGTACTCGTCGGCGCCGTAGTGGACCTCGGGGCTGCGGAACCAGGGCGCGAACTCGTCGAAGACCTTCTTCATGAAGGCCGTCGTCTCCGGCTTGGCCAGATCGAGATGGTCGGAGTTGCCGCCCTTCAGGCCGAGTTCGGGGCAAAAGCGCACGAAGGAGCGCGCGTGTGCGGGCGCGTCGATCTCGGGGGTGAGCTGGACGGCGTGGGCGGCCGCGGTGTCCTCGAAGGAGTCCCAGTCCTCCCGCGAGTACGAGCCGTCGGACGCGGCGAGCCCGGCCCATTCGGGCTTTTCGCTGCGCAGCCGGAACGCGTCGTAGGCCTTGGACCAGTCGCCGCCGGCCGGGCTGATCTCGTTGTCGTTCAGATGCAGCTGCAGGTCGTTGAGCTTGAACCAGCCCATCAGGCGCAGCTGGTCGCGGACGAAGCCCGGGGTGAAGTAGCGGCGGCCCACGTCCAGCATGAAGCCGCGCAGCCGGTAGTCGGGCCAGTCGTGGGCGGTGCCGGTCGGCAGTTCCCGGCGCCCGTCGGAACGCAGGAGGATCTGCAGGACCGAGCGGGTGCCGTAGTAGAGGCCGGTGCGGGTGGGCGCGGTGACCGTGACGGCGGATGCGGTGACGGCGAGGGTGTAGCCCTCCTCGGCGTACCGGTCGCCGCCCGGCGCGTGCCGGTCGGCCGGGTCGAGGACGAGCCGCAGGCCGCCCCGCACTCCGTGGTCGGCCCGGGGCGCGCCGGGCCTGATGCCGGTGACCTCTTCGATCTCGTCGGCGAACTGCCGGGCAAGCGGGAGGAGCCCACCCGGATCGGCGGTCTGCACGACGATCGGTGTGCCTGCTGCGAGGCGGTACCGTCCCGTGGATCCGGCCCAGGCCTGGAGGGCGGGGATGACGACGGGGCGCTCGTTGACCGCGCTCCTGCCGGCGGCCCGCGCGTCGGCGGGAGCGAGCCCGATCGGCAGGGCGGTGGCTGCCGAGGTCACCGCGAGGGCGGTGACGAACGAGCGGCGTGACAGACGCGGTGAAGTCGTACCGTTACTCGGAGGCATGAAGTGGACTACACCACTTGCCTCCTGGGCCTCACAAGGGAACGGACATCACAGAACCCCCAAGAGCGGCCCCACGCACACGAAAGGGCGGCACCCCCCGCACAAGGGGTACCGCCCTCTCCTTCGGTGCACCGGAGCCGCTGCCTTTCGTGAGGGTCGGGCACCCAGACAACGGCTCCGGAGTCTTGCGGACCGGTTCCTACCGGTGGTCGCTGCCCGTCGACGTCGACGCGGCGCGGCCGGCCTCGAGGCGGGCGACCGGGATACGGAACGGCGAGCAGGAGACGTAGTCCAGGCCGACCTCGTGGAAGAAGTGGACCGACTCCGGGTCACCGCCGTGCTCGCCGCAGACGCCGAGCTTGAGGTCGGGCCGCGTGGCGCGGCCGGCCTCCACGGCGTTGCGCACGAGGCTGCCGACGCCGTCCTTGTCGATGGTCTCGAACGGCGAGACCCCGAAGATGCCCTTCTCCAGGTACGCGGTGAAGAACGAGGCCTCCACGTCGTCACGGGAGAAGCCCCAGACGGTCTGCGTCAGGTCGTTCGTGCCGAAGGAGAAGAACTCCGCGGCCTCGGCGATCTGGCCGGCCGTCAGCGCGGCGCGCGGCAGCTCGATCATCGTGCCGAGCGCCAGCTTCAGCTCGACGCCGGTCTGCTCCTGCACCTCGGCGATGACCTGCTCGGCCTCCTCGCGGACGATCTCCAGCTCCTGGACGGTGCCGACGAGCGGAATCATGATCTCGGCGCGCGGGTCACCCTTGGCGTTCTTGCGCTCCGCGGCGGCCTCGGCGATGGCCCGTACCTGCATGGCGAACAGGCCCGGGATCACGAGGCCGAGACGGACACCGCGCAGACCCAGCATCGGGTTCTGCTCGTGCAGACGGTGCACGGCCTGCAGCAGGCGCAGGTCGTTCTCGTTGGAGTCCTGGCGGGACTCGGCGAGCGCGACGCGCACCGACAGCTCGGTGATGTCGGGCAGGAACTCGTGCAGCGGCGGGTCGAGCAGGCGCACCGTCACCGGGAGCCCGTCCATCGCCTCGAACAGCTCGACGAAGTCCTTCTTCTGGAGCGGAAGGAGCTCCTTCAGGGCCTCCTCGCGCTCCGCGTCCGTGTCGGCGAGGATCAGGTGCTCGACCATCTCGCGGCGCTCGCCGAGGAACATGTGCTCGGTGCGGCACAGGCCGATGCCCTGCGCGCCGAAGCGGCGGGCACGCAGCGCGTCCTCGGCGTTGTCCGCGTTGGCGCGCACCCGCAGCCGGCGGACGCGGTCCGCGTACGCCATGATCCGGTGCACGGCGCCGACGAGCTCGTCGGCGTCGTCGGCGCCGGCGTGCATGCGGCCCTCGAAGTACTCGACGACCGGGGACGGGACGACCGGCACCTCACCGAGGTAGACCTTGCCGGTGGAGCCGTCGATGGAGACGACGTCGCCCTCCTCGATGACCTGCCCGCCGACCGTCATCCGGCGGCGCTTGGTGTCGACCTCGAGGTCCTCGGCGCCGCAGACACAGGTCTTGCCCATGCCGCGGGCGACGACGGCGGCGTGCGACGTCTTGCCGCCGCGCGAGGTGAGGATGCCCTCGGCGGCGATCATGCCGTCGAGGTCGTCGGGGTTGGTCTCGCGGCGGATCAGGATGACCTTCTCGCCCGAACGCGACCACTTGACGGCGGTGTACGAGTCGAAGACGGCCTTGCCGACCGCGGCGCCCGGCGAGGCGGCGATGCCGCGGCCGATCTTCTGGACCTTCGCGTTCTCGTCGAAGCGCGGGAACATCAGCTGCGCGAGCTGGGCGCCCGTGACGCGCTGGAGCGCCTCGGCCTCGTCGATGAGGCCCTGGTCGACGAGCTGCGTCGCGATGCGGAAGGCGGCACCGGCGGTGCGCTTGCCGACGCGGGTCTGCAGCATCCACAGCTGGCCGCGCTCGATCGTGAACTCGATGTCGCAGAGATCCCTGTAGTGGGTCTCGAGCGTCTCCATGATCTGCATGAGCTGGTCGTACGACTTCTTGTCGATCGACTCGAGCTCGGCGAGCGGCACGGTGTTGCGGATACCCGCGACGACGTCCTCGCCCTGCGCGTTCTGGAGGTAGTCGCCGTACACGCCCTGGTGGCCGGAGGCGGGGTCGCGGGTGAAGGCGACGCCGGTGCCGGAGTCGGGGCCGAGGTTGCCGAAGACCATGGAACAGATGTTGACCGCGGTGCCGAGGTTGCCGGGGATGCGCTCCTGGCGGCGGTAGAGCTTGGCGCGGTCGGTGTTCCAGGAGTCGAAGACCGCGTGGATGGCGAGGTCCATCTGCTCGCGCGGGTCCTGCGGGAAGTCCCGGCCGGCCTCGGTCTTCACGATCTTCTTGAAGCGGGTGACCAGCTTCTTGAGGTCGGAGGCGTCGAGGTCGGTGTCGACCGTGACCTTCTTGGCGGCCTTGGCCTTGTCGAGGGCGTCCTCGAAGAGCTCTCCGTCGACGTCCAGGACGGTCTTGCCGAACATCTGGATGAGGCGCCGGTAGGAGTCCCAGGCGAACCGCTCGTCGCCGGACTGCTTGACGAGGCCGAGGACGGACTTGTCGGAGAGTCCGATGTTGAGGACGGTGTCCATCATGCCGGGCATGGAGAACTTCGCGCCCGAACGGACCGACACCAGAAGGGGGTTGTCGGCCTGGCCGAGCTTCTTGCCCATCTTCTGCTCGAGGGCGTCGAGGTGCGCACTCACCTCGTCACGCAGTGCCACCGGCTCATCGCCACTGTCGAGGTAGACCTTGCAGGCCTCCGTGGTGATGACGAACCCGGGAGGAACCGGCAGACCGAGATTGGTCATCTCGGCGAGGTTCGCGCCCTTCCCGCCCAGGAGGTCCTTGAGGTCCTTGTTTCCCTCGGTGAAGTCGTAAACGAACTTCACTACGTGGGGATCTTTGTTTTCCGACACGGGTCTCGACTCCTCGATGACTCGGTGGCTGCCCTGACGGCGAGGAACATACCCAGATCGAAGGCATCTGGGTACGTCCACTTGTGCGTCATGCGGCCGTAACCACCCGTCCGCCGCTAGATCGAAAGTAACTAAGGAGCGGCGACACGCGAGGGCTTGTGTTCATTTCCTGAACACACAACCCCCGTAGACCCCGAATATCGCTCAGGTGAGCGCGATCAACACTCATGTGAGTTCAAGTCGTAAATGATCGAGCGGTGGCACTCAGTGCCATGCCTTAGAGATGTACAGCCGGCCTCAACATGCTCATCTGAGCGCTACCCCTATCAGGGGTGGCGAGAATCACGCCGTTTCCGGGCCCTTCGATGTCAGCATCCGGACGGAAAACGGGCGTTCACAGGCCGAGCGCCGCGAGCCGCTCCTCCGCCCGGTCCGGCGCGTAGAGGTGCTCCACGACGAGCGCACCCGCCCCGACCAGGGCAGAGCGCTCACCGAGCCGCGCGGTGACCACGTCCAGATGAGCGGTGGAGCGCGGCAGGGCCCGCTGGTAGAGCAGTTCGCGTACGCCCGTGAGGAAGGGAGTTCCGGCCAGATCCCCCGCGATCATCAGGACCCCCGGGTTGAGCAGCGTCACCACCGTCGCCAGGACCTCGCCCACGCTCCGCCCGGCCTCCCGTGCCAGGCGCACCGCTTCGGGGTGCCCCTCGGCGAGCAGCTCCCGCACATCCGATCCCGACTCCGCCGGCACCCCGGCCTCCGTGAGCCGCCGCGCAAGGGCGCGCCCGCTGGCCACCGCGGCCAGGCACCCGTACGAGCCGCACCGGCACAGGGTGCCCGCGCCCTCGGGCACCCGGATGTGCCCTATGTCGCCCGCTCCCCCGTCGACGCCCCGGTAGATCCGGCCGTCGACGACGACGCCCGCGCCGATGCCGGTGGACACCTTGACGAGGGCGAAGGCCGCGCAGTCCGGGTGACCGGTGCGCTGCTCGCCGTAGGCCATCAGATTGGCGTCGTTGTCGACGAGGACCGGGACACCGGCCGCGTCAGCCGATCCCCCCGCGCCGCCCGCCTGCTCGGCGAAGGCGCGGCCCAGGCGGCCCCTGATGTCGTAGCCGTCCCAGCCCGGCATGATCGGCGGCTGCACGACGCGGCCCGTGACGGTGTCGACGGGACCCGGCACCCCGAGCCCGATGCCGCACACCGCGTCCGCGCTCCGGCCCGCCTCCTTCAGGAGCCCGGCGAACCAGCCGCCGAGCGCGGCGAGCACCCGCTCCGGTCCCTCGTCGACGCAGAGGGCGCCCGAGCGCTCGGCGAGCAGCTCGCCGGTGAGGGTGAGGACGGCGGCGCGCGCGTGCCGGGTGTCGAGGGAGACGGCGAGCACGACCGCGTGGGCGTCGTCGAACTCCAGGCGCAGGGAGGGCCGCCCGCCCGTCGGAGACCCTGCGGGACCGCCCGCGCCCTCACGCAGCCAGCCCGCCCGGAAGAGCCGGTCGAGGCGCTGGCCGACGGTGGCCCTGGAGAGCCCGGTGGCCTCCTGGAGCGCGCCGCGCGTGACCGCCCGGCCGCTGCGCACGAGGTGAAGCAGGTCTCCGGCGCTCACCTGGCTCCGCGGCCGCTCTCTCGTCCGGTCCCCGGCCATTCGCACCCCTTGCGTTCGTCAACTGCGCGTTACATATTGGGTTTTGCTGGTTAAGTAGACGTAACTCTAGGCTGGATACGGCTTAACTGACAGACCGTGGGAGTTGGTGTGGACCGCACGACCCGGCGGACCGGTGCGGCGCCGAGCCGCGCCTCCGTAGCCGCCGCTCCCCCGCGCGAGCGGGCCGCGCTGCACGAGCGGGCCGCGCGCGTCCTGGAGACCAACTGGACGGGCGCATCCACGGTCCCCTCCCGCACGCTCTATCCGCACCAGTGGTCATGGGACTCCGCGTTCGTCGCCGTCGGATTGCGCCATGTGTCCCCCCTGCGGGCCCAGTTGGAGCTGGAGACGCTGTTCGCCGCCCAGTGGGGCGACGGCCGGGTGCCGCACATCGTGTTCAACCCCTCCGTCCCTCTCGACGCCTACTTTCCCAGCCCCGACTTCTGGCGCTCCTCCACGTCGGGCCGGGCGGCCGGCGCGCCGCGCGCCGTGCAGACCTCCGGCATCGTGCAGCCGCCGGTCCACGCGCTGGCCGCGTGGCTCGTGCACCGCGCCGACCCCGGGCTGTCCCGGTCCCGCTCGTTCCTTGCCCGCATCCATCCGAAGCTCGCGGCCTGGCACCGCTATCTTCTGCACCGCAGGGACCTCGGCGGCGGCGGCCTCGCCGCGGTGATCCACCCCTGGGAGCAGGGCATGGACAACAGCCCCTGCTGGGACGCCCCGCTGAACCGGATCGCCCCGGCGCCCGCGCGCGCGTTCCGCCGCGCCGACCTGGAGCACGGCGCGCCCGACGACCGGCCCACCGACCTCGACTACGGCCGGTACGTACGCCTCGCGACGGACTACCGGGACCGCCGATACGCCGACGGACAGGGCGAGTTCGCCGTCGAGGACCCCTCCTTCAACGCCCTCCTGATCGCCTCCGAACACGCCCTCGCCCGCATCGCCTGCGAACTCGGCGCCACGGGCACGGCCCGCCACGACCGCGCCGAACGCCTCACGGCAGCGCTGGTCGAACGCCTGTGGGACCCGGCGACGGGCATGTTCTTCTGCCGCGACCTGCGCGTGACCGACAGCCACCCCACACCCCGCGCACCAGGACACGACACGCCCCGGACGACCACCAGGCAGACACCGCCCCCGGCCCTGATCCCGGAGTACGGCGTCTCGGGCCTGATCCCGCTCATCCTGCCCACGCTCCCCCGGCACGTGGCCTCCGGCCTGCTGCGCACCGCCCGCGGCCCCCGCTTCGGCCTCGGCACGGCGGTGCGGCTCGTACCGAGTTACGACCTGACGGGACCGGCCTTCGACCCGCGCCGCTACTGGCGCGGACCGGCCTGGTTCAACACGAACTGGCTGATCGAGCGCGGCCTGCGCCTGCACGGCGAGCACGCGGAGGCCGAGCGCCTGCGCACCGCGCTGCTCGGCACCGCGCTCGACACGGCCTTCGCCGAGTACGTGGATCCGTACACGGGACGCGGCTGCGGCGCGCGCGGCTTCGCCTGGAGCGCCGCGCTCGCCCTGGATCTGCTGCAGGAGCCGCAGGAGCGGCACGAGGGAGGGACCTGGGGATGACGGACCGACAGCGTCAACTGCTCGTGCGGGGAGCCACGTTCGCGGCGATCGGCCCGAGCGGTGACATCAGCGGCGTACGCGGGTCCGGCTCGCCGGACGGCCTGTTCGTGCGCGACGGCCGGCACCTCAGCCGCTGGCAGCTCACCGCGGACGGCGCCGCACCCGAGGTCCTCACACCCGCCGGACCGCCGGGCGGGGACACAGCCGGGCGGACCGTCGGCGAGGGCGTGGTGCGCTGTGTGCTCGTGCCGCGCGGCGGCCGTCTGGAGCCGCCCGCGTACACGCTCTTCCGCGAACAGGCCGTGGCGGACAGCGCGTTCGTCGAAACCCTGCGGGTCGTCTCCAACCGCCCGGCGCCGACGACGGTACGGCTCGCGCTGACCGTCGACGCCGACTTCAGCGACCAGTTCGAGCTGCGCGCCGACCACCGCACCTACACGAAGACCGGCGCCGTCCGCTCCCGGGCCGCGCTGGAGGACGGCGTCCGCTTCGGCTACCGGCGGGGCGAGTGGCGCTCGTCGACCACGGTGACCGCCGAACCCGCGCCCGACGCCGTCGAGGAGACCGGCACCGGCGCCCGCCGCCTCGTCTGGGCCCTCGAACTGGCCGGGCACGGCACGGCCGACCTGAGCCTGCGCGTCGCGGCCCGCCCGCACGGCACGCCCACCACCCCGGTCCCCGCGTCCCCCGCCGACGCGGCGGCCGAACTCGCCGCGCGCACCGAGGAGTTCACGCGGGACGTCGCGCTTCCCGACGCCTGGCCCGCTCTCGCCGCGGCGTGCACCAGGGGCCTGGCCGACCTGGCCGTGCTCCAGGTGCCGGCCACCGGCCCGGACGGCGAGCGGCTGAGCGTGCCGGGCGCGGGCGTCCCCTGGTTCCTCACGCTGCTCGGCCGCGACGCGCTCCTGACCTCGCTGTTCGCCCTCCCGTACCGGCCGGGTCTGGCCGCCGCGACACTCCCGGTGCTCGCCGCGACGCAGGCCACGGAGTCCACGGAGGACGCCGTCGCCCAGCCCGGCAAGATCGTCCACGAGGTGCGGCACGGCGAGCTGGCGCACTTCGGACAGGTCCCGTTCGCCCGCTACTACGGCTCGGTCGACGCGACGCCCCTGTTCCTCGTCCTGCTCGGCGCGTACACCGAGCGGACCGGCGACATGGCGACGGCCCGCCGCCTCGAACCGCACGCCCGGGCCGCCGTCAGCTGGATGCTCGACCACGGCGGCCTCACCGCACGCGGCTACCTCGTCTACCGCGCCGACCGCGGCGGCCTCGCCAACCAGAACTGGAAGGACTCGCCGGGCGCCATCTGTTCGGCCGACGGCACTCGCCCCACAGGACCCGTGACGGCGGCGGGCGCCCAGGGCTACGCCTACGACGCCCTGCGCCGCACCGCCGCGCTCGCCCGCACGGCCTGGGACGACCCGGTGTACGCGGACCTCCTGGAGCAGGCGGCGACCGATCTGCGGGACCGTTTCCAGCGGGACTTCTGGATGGCGGACCGCGCGTTCCCGGCGCTCGCCCTGGACGGCGACGGGCGGCACGTCGACGCGCTGGCGTCCGACGCGGGCCACCTCCTGTGGTCGGGCCTGCTCGACAAGGAGTACGGGGAGGCGGTCGGCCGGCGTCTCCTGGAGCCCGACTTCTTCTCCGGCTGGGGGGTGCGCACGCTCGCTGCCGGTCAGGCCGCGTACCACCCGCTCTCCTACCACCGGGGTTCGGTGTGGCCGCACGACAACGCCCTGATCGCGCTCGGGCTCGCCCGCTACGGGCTGCACGACGAGGCACGGACGGTGGCGCACGCACTGGTGGAGGCGGCCGCGGCCTCCGGCCACCGGCTGCCCGAGGTGCTCGCCGGGTACGCGCGGGAGGCGTACCCGACGCCTGTCCCCTACCCGCACGCGTGCGAGCGCGAGTCACGCTCGGCGGCAGCGCCGCTCGCGCTGCTCACGGCGGTCTTTTAGGTCCTTCGGTGTCGCGCCTTTGAACCTTTGAACCTTTGGACCTGCGGGCCTGCGGGCGACCGGAGTTCCGATGGCCCGGGGGGCAGCAACAGAGCCCCCGGTCCCAGGAAGAGAAGGAGCGAAACGAGACGGAGCGGGGAAGATCAACTTCCCCCGCGACCGGTCACCCCCCGGACGTGTCCAGCTCCGCGTCCTCACTGACGCCCGCGCAGTCCCACGGGTCCTTGAGCCAGCCGTCCGGCAGCACCACGCGGTTGTTGCCGGACGTACGGCCGCGAGGCCCGTCCGCGCCCACGGGCCACGCCTGGTCGAGGTCCAGCTCGTCGAGGCCCGCGCGCAGCTCGGCGAGCGACGACGTCACGGCGAGCCGTTTGCGCATCTCGGAGCCGACCGAGAAGCCCTTCAGGTACCAGGCCACGTGCTTACGGAAGTCGATGACACCGCGTGCCTCGTCGCCGATCCACTCGCCGAGCAGCCCCGCGTGCCGCACCATCGCCTCGGCGACCTTGCGCAGGTCCGGCGCGGCGGGCGCGCCCGTGCCCTCGAAGGCGGCGACGAGATCCCCGAAGAGCCACGGCCGGCCCAGACACCCACGCCCCACCACGACACCGTCGCAGCCGGTCTCGCGCATCATCCGCATCGCGTCGTCGGCGCACCAGATGTCGCCGTTGCCGAGAACGGGGATCTCCGGGACGTGCTCCTTCAGACGCGCGATGGCGTCCCAGTCGGCGGTACCGCCGTAGTGCTGTGCGGCGGTGCGCCCGTGCAGGGCGATCGCCGTGACGCCCTCCTCGACCGCGATCCGGCCCGCGTCGAGGAACGTGATGTGGTCGTCGTCGATGCCCTTGCGCATCTTCATCGTGACCGGCAGGTCCCCGGCCCCGCTGACGGCCTCCTTCAGGATGGCCCGCAGCAGATTCCGCTTGTACGGGAGCGCGGAGCCACCGCCCTTGCGCGTCACCTTCGGGACCGGACAGCCGAAGTTCAGGTCGATGTGGTCCGCGAGATCCTCTTCGGCGATCATCCGGACGGCCTTACCGACCGTCGCCGGATCGACGCCGTACAGCTGGATCGAACGGGGCTGCTCACTCGCGTCGAAACGGATGAGCTGCATGGTCTTCTCGTTGCGCTCGACCAGCGCCCGCGTCGTGATCATCTCGCTCACGAAGAGACCCTTGCCGCCGGAATACTCCCGGCACAGGGTGCGGAAGGGCGCGTTCGTGATCCCGGCCATGGGCGCGAGGACCACGGGCGGCTGCACGAGGTGCGGACCGATGGTGAGCTGCTGGGACATCGGGCGGGCTCTCCGAAAACGTGGGCGGCGGGCAGGGACGGTTCTCCATTGTCCCCCACCTGGCGGGCGGCCCCGCCCGCGGTCGGGCTACCGTCGATTGCATGCCCCCTCCACTGACCCACCGCCGGCGGATGCTCGTCCTCGCGATCTGCTGCATGAGCCTGTTGATCGTCAGCCTCGACAACACCGTCCTGAACGTCGCGCTGCCGAGCATGCAGAAGGAGTTCGGCGCGAGCGTCTCCGGCATGCAGTGGACCATCGACGCGTACACGCTGGTCCTCGCCTCGCTCCTGATGCTGGCGGGCTCGACGGCCGACCGGATCGGACGCCGCCGGATATTCAAAGCCGGCCTGGTGATCTTCACCGTGGGCTCGGTGCTGTGTTCCGTGGCGCCCAACCTGGAGTCCCTCATCGCGTTCCGCATGGTCCAGGCGGTAGGCGGCTCGATGCTCAACCCCGTCGCCATGTCGATCATCACCAACACGTTCACCGAACCCCGCGAACGCGCCCGGGCCATCGGCGTCTGGGGCGGCGTCGTCGGCATCTCCATGGCCGCCGGCCCCATCGTGGGCGGCGTCCTCGTCGACTCGGTCGGCTGGCGTTCCATCTTCTGGATCAACCTGCCGGTGGGCCTCGCCGCCCTCCTGCTGACCATGCGCTACGTCCCCGAGTCCCGCGCCCCCAAGCCGCGCCGCCCCGATCCGGTCGGCCAGCTCCTCGTCATGACGCTCCTCGGCTCCCTCACCTACGCGATCATCGAGGCCCCCGCCGCGGGCTGGACGTCCCCGGTCATCGGTACGTTCACGCTGCTCGCCCTCGCGGCACTCGCCGGTCTGATCGCCTACGAGCCCCGCCGCACCGAACCCCTCATCGACCTGCGCTTCTTCCGCTCGGCACCCTTCAGCGGCGCCACGGTGATCGCGATCAGCGCGTTCGCCTCGCTCGGCGGCTTCCTGTTCCTGTCGACGCTCTACCTGCAGAACGTACGCGGCCTCGACGCCCTCGACGCCGGCCTGTGGATGCTGCCGATGGCAGCCATGACCCTGGTGTGCGCCCCGGTCTCCGGCCGCATCGTCGGCAGCCGCGGCCCCAGGGTCCCACTGCTCGTCGCGGGCATCGCGATGACGGCGAGCGGCGTCCTGTTCGCCGCGTTCGAGGCGGAGACGTCGAACGTGACCCGCTTCATCGGCTACGTCCTGTTCGGCCTCGGCTTCGGCTTCGTCAACGCCCCCATCACCAACACCGCCGTCTCGGGCATGCCCCGCGCGCAGGCCGGCGTCGCCGCCGCGGTCGCCTCCACCAGCCGGCAGATCGGCCAGACCCTCGGCGTCGCCGTCATCGGCGCGGTCCTCGCCTCGGGCATCGCGTCGGGCGTCGCAGCGGGCGTCGGCACGTCCTCGTACGCGACCACGTTCGTCGACGCGAGCCGCGGCGGCTGGTGGATCATCGTGGGCTGCGGCGTCGCCGTACTCCTGGTCGGCCTCCTCACCAGCGGCCGCTGGGCACGCGCCACCGCCCAGCGCACCGCCCTCTGCCTGGAACAGCCGGAAATTCAGGAGGCCACGGCGGGCGCCAGCTCCTGAAGCGGCCGCCGCCGGCCCACGCGGTCTGAAGGATCCTCGTGGGCTGCGGCGTCGCCGCACTCCTGGCCGGCCTGGCGCCCGCCCGCTGCCCCGAACAGCCGGAACGTTCAGGAGGCCACGGCAAGCGCCAGCTCCTGGAGCCGGTCGAGTCGCTCCCGGGACTCCTCGTCGGCGGGCGTGTACGTCACCAGACGGGCACCCTGGTCCGGACCGAGCCACAGATCGGTGTGGACCAGGGACAGCGGCCCGACGTGCGCGTTGCGGAAGTACTTCGTCTTGCTGCGCGTCCCCACCACCTCGTGCAGCCGCCACGCCTCACGGAACTCCGGCGACTCGTCCTCGAGCCGCTTGAGCAGCAACTCCCAGGCGGGCTCGCCCAGATGACCGGCCATCGACCCGCGGAACTTGGCCGCCATCAGACGGATGGTGTCCTCCAGGAACACGAACGACTTCCGCCACTGCTCGTTCGTGCAGATCAGCACCATGCAGTTACGGTCCTCGGGCGCCACCGTGTCCAGGTCGCACAGCAGCCGCCCGTACGTGCGGTTGTACGCGAGGATGTCGTACCGGCTGTTCTGGATGCACGCGGGCAGCGGCTCCAGCTTCTCCAGCATCAGCCGCAGCGCCGGCGTGACCGTCTGGCAGCTCGCCGCGGGCGACGGATCGACGGCCCCCGCGAGCTGGAAGAGATGCGCGCGCTCACTCGCGTCGAGGAGCAGCGTGCGGGCCAGCGCGTCCAGGACCTGCACCGACACCTGAATGTCCCGCGCCTGCTCGAGCCACGTGTACCAGGTGACCCCGACCGCGGACAGCTGCGCGATCTCCTCACGCCGCAGCCCGGGGGTACGGCGGCGCCGGCCACGCGGCAGCCCGACCTGCTCGGGGGTGATGCGGGCGCGGCGGCTGCGCAGGAAGTCGGCGAGCTCATGCCGCCGGATCTCGGACTCCCGCTTGGGCGACTCACGCGGAACCCCACCGGCCTGCCCCTGCCCCTGCCCCTGCCCCTGCCCCTGCCCCTGCATCAGGGTCTCCGCCGGTGCCTGTGACTTTGCCCTTGCCTGTGCCGCAGTCGTCTTCGTCGTCTTCGTCGTCCGCGCCATCGTGGTCATGCCTCCAGCGTGCCGCGCCACTGAGCCTGTTTCCAGGTAGTCCTTCTACCAGGATAAGAACACTCTGGTACCAGTCTGAGCACCGGACGACGCTGGTACCCATGACCGGAACCGGGACCCGTTCCCTCTCTGTCTCCACCACAGCCCGCACCGCCACGGCCCCACCGGCACTCGGCGGACTCGGGCTCTTCACCGTGCTCGTCGGCGCGGCGCTCCCCCTCATCGACTTCTTCATCGTCAACGTCGCCCTGCCCACCATCGGCCACGACCTGGCCGCGGGCGAGGCACTCCTCGAACTCGTCGTCGCGGGCTACGGACTCGCGTACGCCGTCCTGCTCGTACTCGGCGGACGGCTCGGCGACCTCTTCGGCCGGCGCAGGCTGTTCCTCGGCGGCATGATCGCCTTCGGCCTGACCTCGCTGGCCTGCGGCCTCGCCCCCGACGCCTGGACCCTCGTGGCCGCGCGCGTCGCGCAGGGCGCCGCATCGGCCGCGATGCTCCCGCAGGTCCTCGCCACCATCCAGTCGACGACGACGGGCCGGCGCCGCGCGAAGGCCATGGGCCTGTACGGGGCCACGGCGGGCCTGTCCATGGTCGTCGGCCAGATCCTGGGCGGCGTCCTGGTCGCAGCGGACGTCTTCGGGACCGGCTGGCGCTCGGTGTTCCTGGTGAACGTACCCGTCGTCATCGTCGGCCTCTTCCTGGCAGCCCGCGCCGTCCCCGAGACCCGCTCCCCGCGCCCCGAACCGGTCGACGGCCCCGGCACGGTACTCCTCGCCGCGTCCCTGCTCACGCTCCTCGCACCGCTGACCGAGGGGAGGGCCGCCGGCTGGCCCCTGTGGACATGGCTCTCGCTCGCGGCCTTCCCCTTCATCGCGTACGCCTTCTACCAGGTGGAACGCCGGGCAGACCGGCACGGCCGCACCCCGCTGGTCCCACCCAGCCTCTTCGCCCTCGTCTCACTGCGCCGCGGCCTGATCATGGTCGTGCCGTTCTCCATCGGGTTCAGCGGCTTCATGTTCGTGATCGCGGTGGCGCTCCAACGGGGCGAACACCTCGGCCCCGTCCCGGCAGGCCTGGCTCTCGCACCGATGGCCGCGGTCTTCTTCGCCGTATCCCTCGCGGGCCCGCGCCTCATCGCCCGGTACGGAACCCGGATCGTCACCGCGGGAGGCATGATCCAGGGGCTCGGCGTCGCCCTCATCGCCCTCACCGCCTGGCGGACCTGGCCCGACCTGGGCGTCCTCGAACTGATGCCGGGCGCCGCACTCGCGGGCGCGGGCCAGGCGCTCCAACTCCCCATACTCTTCCGGCTCATCCTCTCCGAGGTACCGGCGACGCGGGCGGGAGTGGGCAGCGGCGTCATGATCACCACTCAGCAGTCGGCCCTGGCCCTCGGCGTAGCCACACTCGGCTCCCTCTTCCTCACCCTGTCCACGAGCCTGGGCATGCGAGACGCACTGGTGATCACCCTGCTGGTGCAACTGGCGGGCATAGCCCTGACAACAGCACTGAGCCTGAGACTGCCACGGACGGTGAGCTGAACCCGGCACCGACCTGGACCACCCGCGACGACCGGGGCGACCGGGGCGACCGGGGCGACCGGGGCGACCGGGGCGACCGGGGCGACCGGGGCGACCGGGGCGACCGGGGCGACCGGGGCGACCGGGGCTGAACGAAGCCAGCCATGGGCCGGCCGGAAACGAAACAAACGAAACGGACCGGCACACTCGCTCCCACCCCGCGCATGACAGGTGACGGATAACAAGTGACAGGTGACAGGTGACAGGTGACGGATAACAGATGACGGATGACAGCTGACAGATATTGAAATCTGTCAGCTGTCATGTCATCGTGGACAGGGAGACCCAGAACCATCAACTGGCGGCACCGCCCTAAGGAGCGCCTGATGTCCCCCACCTCCCCCACCCTCCACCCCCGCCCTCTAGGCTCCACCGGTCCCGAGGTCTCCGCCATCGGGCTCGGCTGCATGGGAATGTCCGCGCTCTACGGCGAGGCCGACCGAGGCGAGTCCATCGCCACCATCCACGCAGCCCTCGACGCCGGCATCACCCTGCTCGACACCGGGGACTTCTACGCGATGGGGCACAACGAGATGCTCATCGGGGAGGCCCTGCGCACCGCACCCACCACACACCGCGAGAAGGCGCTGACCAGCGTGAAGTTCGGCGCTCTGCGAGACCCGGACGGCGGCTGGTCCGGCTACGACGGCCGGCCTGCCGCAGTGAAGAACTTCGCCGCGTACTCGCTCCAGCGCCTCGGCGTCGACCACATCGACGTATACCGGATCGCCCGTGTCGACCCCGGCGTACCGATCGAGGAGACCATCGGCGCCATCGCCGAGCTCGTCGAGAAGGGACACGTCAGGCACATCGGTCTGAGCGAGGTCGGCGCCGACACGATCCGGCGGGCCGCCGCCACCGCCCCCATCTCCGATCTGCAGATCGAGTACTCCCTGATCTCCCGCGGCATCGAGGACGCGATCCTGCCGGTCACCCGCGAGCTCGGCATCGGCATCACGGCGTACGGGGTCCTGTCGCGCGGCCTGATCTCCGGACACTTCGGCCGGGACCGCAAGCTCGCCGCCAACGACTTCCGCGGGATGAGCCCGCGCTTTCAGGGCGAGAACCTCCAGCACAACCTCGACCTCGTCGAGTCGCTGCGCAAGATCGCCGAACAGAAGGGCGCCAGCGTCGCGCAGGTCGCCATCGCCTGGGTGCTCAGCCGCGGCGACGACATCGTGCCCCTGGTCGGCGCCCGTCGCAGGGACCGGCTGACGGAAGCACTCGGCGCTCTCGACATCAACCTGGACGCGGCGGACCTGGCCGCGATCGAGGAGGCCATCCCGGCCGGTGCCGCCGCGGGTGACCGCTATCCCGAGGCACAGATGGCACACCTCGACAGCGAGCGCTGATCACCGCCCGGTACGGTCGGCATCATGGCAACCGAGACCCTGACCACCGAGCGCATCCTCGAGGCGACCGAGGAGGTACTGCGCCGGCACGGCCCCGCCAAGGCGAACGTCGTCGACGTGGCCCGCGCGCTCGGCGTCAGTCACGGCAGCGTCTACCGGCACTTCGGCACGAAGGCACAGTTGCGCGAGGCGGTCACGAAGCGCTGGCTCGACCGCACCACGAACGAGCTCCAACTGCTCATGACAGACGGCTCGCTGACGGCACCCGCCATGTTGCGCCAATGGCTCGCGACGCTGTTCGCCGCCAAGCGCCGCAAGGCGGGCGACGATCCGCAGCTCTTCGCCACGTACCAGGTACTGATCAGTGAGAACAGCCGGGTGGTCGAACTCCATGTCGGTGAGCTGATCATGCAGCTCGACCACATCATTCAAGACGGCATCACCAAGGGGCAGTTCAGCCTTCCTCACCCCGACCCCGCCCTGACGGCCCGCGCGGTATTCGACGCGACGAACCGTTTCCACGATCCGGCGTACGCGGGTGAGTGGGAGAAGGCCGGCATTGACGAGGAGTTCAGAGCGCTCACGGATCTGGTCCTCCGCGGCCTGAACTCCTGACCGTACTCCCGCGCAATATTCGGCCGGGCTCTGAAAGGGGTCCGGCCGGAAAACGGAACCCCGAACGGGACGGGCCGGCCCGGTACCGGCCCCCTAAACGCAGAAAACCCCCGTGACAGGATTCTCATCCCGTCACGGGGGTTTTC
>NZ_JBHJYS010000039.1:0-66506 GCF_042270245.1 Streptomyces sp. NPDC055955 | reverse complement strand
CGGCACTCGGCAACCCGCCCCGTCCAGGAGCTGGCAACCCGAGCACGCGAGGTCGCGGCCCTCAAGGCATGAACACAAGGCTGCCCTCTATGGCCGGGCAGCCGCCTGGCCATAGAGGGCTAACGAAGCTCGGCGACGATGCGCCTCTCCTTGTCGCATGAACTGGTCCTCGATACCAGCGATGCCACCCCTATCGGACGTCGAATCCGCAATCGCCGACGCACTCCCCCGAGCCGTCAGTAGCGTCGGCATTGTCTCCGACCTCAACAACCCCCAGGGAACATGAACCCGGAAGTCGCACAACCCGTGATCGACACCCATGTCATCCTCCGCGACGGCGACCAGCTGCTCTTCTCCCAGCGCGGCGGCCCCTACGGCCACGGCCGTTGGCACCTGCCGTCGGGCAAGCTCGATCAGGGCGAGCCCCTGCGTCTGGGCGCCGCACGGGAGCTGCGCGAAGAAACCGGCGTCATCGTCGACCCGGGCCATCTGCGCCTGGTGCACGTCGTCCACCACCACCAGGAGACCACCGTGCAGCGGATCGGGTTCTTCTTCGAGGCCACCCAGTGGAGCGGCAAGCCAGTCAACCAGGAACCAGACAAGTGCATGGCTCTGGAGTGGTTCCGGGTTCACGAACTTCCCGAGGACCTCATCGAGTATCCGAAGGAAGGCCTCCTCGGCTACCTCAACGATGACGGTGGCCTGACAGAACACGGCTGGGCCTAGGTGTATTGAGCATGAGCGTTGTTGACACGCGCGGGCCTTGAAGAAGGCGAAGGCCTCCGTGTGTGGTGGAGGTCGAAACTGCACCGCACGGAGGCCTGCATGTCCCACCGTAACGGCCGACTGGCCTTTCACGGCAGGCGCAGCAGGCCCTCTCGGCATCGGCCGGACGAAGCACTGGGGCGTTCAAGGGGCGGGCTGACCTGCAAGATTCATTTGGTTGGTGAGGGCGGGCGCCTCCCGCTCACCTTCGACATCACGCCTGGCCAGTGGGGTGACGCCCCACAGTCGATTCCCGTGCTGGAAGAACGGCATACGTATTCCATGGCACTGTCGTGGTCGCCTCGATCCTGCTGTGGCTCTGCACTTGAGACAGATCCGCTCGCTCCCGGTAGACCGCTCACATGAGTGGGCGATTGGAAGACGCGTACTCATCCGCGATGTTGAAGACGCTGGCACAGCGTGGGCATTCCGCCTGGCCGAAGAGATGGGTGATTCCGTCGGCGAGCACAACTTCCCCATCACGGACGGCGGTCTGGTGCATCCAACGACCGATGCCGGAGAGCCCCTCGGGGGACGCCGGCCTCAGGTCGCGTCGGTCCACGTCGCCCAGGTTCCAGTCCCGGATCGCTGAATAGCGTCCGTAGCCGCCGATGGCGATCGTCACCTCTGCAGCGCAGTGAGGGCAGGCGACCTGGTAGAAGTCGTCCGTGAAGTCCCCCAGGACCGCACTCCAGTGGTATTGCCCTTCGGCCGCGATCGAGTTGCGGAAGGTCGCGAGGTAGTCGTCCGGCCGTGACCGCAGGTGCCGATCCAGCAGCTCACGGAACTCCGCGATCGCTTCGGCACAGCCCGCCAGCAGGTCGTCGCAGCCGTGGCTCCCTGCCGCGCACCGGACGATCGTCCCGGCCAGCCCGCGCGCCCGCGCGCTCCGCGACGCCAGACGCACCAGACGCGGCAGTGCGGCGAAACTGGCGGGGAACACCAAATCGCACTCGAGGACCAGCCGGTAACCCAGCTCATCCCACGCCTCTGCGTCGTCCTCGCGCTCGGCCCGCGCCAAAAGCTCGGGGACGCGATCGACGTCCCCGTAGCAGTCGTACATCTGTGCCCAGTTCACCACCTGAGCATCTAACCGTCCCGAGGCTGCCGGGGACGACTCCGCCTCCATGAACGCCGTTGCACGACCTATCGGACAGCCCCTGGCGCCGGCACGCCGCGCGCGAGGGCGTCATGGGTTCGAGTGACAACACCGCGTCCACGGCGGCGAACGGCTGTGTCGCCGATAGCGTCATCGCGGTGAACACCGACACGCTCACCGCGTCCGAGGCCGAGGCTGAACGGCTCCGCAACGCCCTTGTCGACAAGATCCAGGCCGATGGCCACGCCCGCACCCCAGCGGTCGAGACCGCCCTGCGCACCGTGCCCCGGCACCGGTTCGTCCCCGACGCGCCGCTGACCGACGCCTACGCGAACGCGACCGTCGACATCAAGTACGACACCGACGGGGTCCCGGTCTCCTGCGCCTCCCAGCCCGACATTGTCGCCCTCATGCTGGACCAGCTCCAGGCCCAGCCCGGTGAGCGCATCCTCGAACTCGGTGCCGGCACCGGATACAACGCCGCCCTCATCGCCCACCTCGTCGGCCCCGACGGACACGTGACAACCATCGACGTCGATGACGACCTGGCCGAGGGCGCCCGCGCCCGCCTCGCCGCCACCGGCTTCACCAACGTCGACGTGCTGACCGGCGACGGAGCCCTCGGCCACACCGAGGGGGCACCGTACGACCGGATCATCGCCACCGTCGGCGCGCACGGCGTCCCTGATGCCTGGCTCGAACAACTCGCCCCCGGCGGCCGGCTCGTCACCCCGCAGAGGCTCAACGGCAGCGTCTCGCGTTCCATCGTCTACGAGCAGCACGGGGGCCGTTGGGTGTCTCGCGGCAGCGCAATGAACACCTTCGTTCCGCTGCGCCGAGGCATCGCCGACGACGATCGGCGTGACATCCCGCTTGCCGCGGACGGCACCGTGCGGCTCCACGCGCCTGCGGGCCAGAACATCGATGCCGACGCCCTGACCAACGTGCTGGAGCAGCCGCGCAGCGAGGAGTGGACCGGCATGACGGTCCACTCCATGGAATCGCCGGAGTGGATGGAGCTGTTCGTGTCCTGCAGCCTGCCGTCCGGCCTGGTCCGCATGCTGTTCCCGCAGGCCGCCAAGGGCACATTGTTGACGCAGGACCCCTACCCCTCGTCGACCGCGGCCGTGGATCGGGGCGCCGTCACCTATCTCGCCCGCCGCCTGTCCGACCAGAAGACGCCCGAGGGCGGCACGTTGTGGGAGTTCGGCGTCATCGGCCACGGACCCGGCAGTGACGAGCTGGCCGCGAAGGTCGCCGACGCCATCCGCACCTGGGACCGCGACTACCGCGGCCTAGAAGCCACCTTCGAGCTGCAGTCCCTCCACGCCCCCGCCCTCGAGGAGCGCCCCGGCCGGTTCGTCATCGACACCCCCCTGAACCGGGTCATCGTCGCCTGGCAGTGACAGTGACACCCCGTCCCAACGGTCGGTGCCCGTCGGCCACACGCCGACGGGCACCGCCGTTGTCGCACTTCTCCATTCGCTCCCCCAAGGAGACCCATCTGCGTGGCGGCCGGCTGGACGTGGTGGGCCGCCTGCTCTGGGCCTCACCGGCCCTTGCCCGGCTCGACCCACGATCTGGCCGCCGCCCGACAGCACGAAATGAAGGGCTGGCGCCTACTTCGAAAACTCCGCTGCAGCACCACCCGCATCACGCACATCGTGAAGGCTGTCCTCGACCTCCACTACGCCTCAACATGAGGATGGAAATCGCTCAGCGTTCCGCGCGTCACATGGGCCTAGTCTGACGGAAGTTGACGGAGCACGATCCAAGGAGGGGCCGTGGCGGCGCACATCGAGGGCGTGGAGCATCACAGCATTAAGGTCAAGGGCCTGACCCTGCATTACGCGGCTGCGGGCGACGAGGACGCTCCGCTGGTGGTGCTGCTGCACGGCTTCCCGGAGTGCTGGTACTCCTGGCGCCACCAGCTCACCGCGCTCGCCGCGGCCGGCTACCGCGCCGTCGCCCCGGACCAGCGCGGCTTCGCCCGCAGCGACGCGCCGGCGCTCGTCGAGGCGTACACGCTGCCGAACCTCGTCGGCGATGTCGTCTCACTGGTACGGCAGTTGGACCGCGAGCGCTTCGCCGTGGTCGGCCACGACTGGGGCGCCCCCGTCGCCTGGCTCACCGCGCAGCTGCGCCCGGACCTGGTGCGCGGCGTCGTAGGCCTGAGCGTGCCGCCGCCGGCGCCGGACGCCGGGGACACTCCGCCGCTCACCGCGCTGTCAAAGATGTTCGACGGCCGCTTCTACCAGAACTACTTCTGCCAACCGGGCGTGGCCGACGCCGAGTTCGCCGAGGCCCCGGAGAACACCTTCCGCCGCTTTCTCTACGGAGCAAGCGGCGACAACCCTCAGACTGACCCGCCCCCGCAGCCCCTCGTGCCCCCGGGCAGCACCTTCCTGGAGACCCTCGCCGAGCCGAAGGAACTGCCGGCCTGGCTGACCGAGGACGACATCGCGGTGTTCACCGAGGAGTACCGGCACAACGGCTTCACCGGCGGTCTGAACCTGTACCGCAACATCGACCGCAACTGGGAGCTGGGTGCGGCCTGGGATGCCCTCCCGATCCAGGTCCCCGCACTCTACGTCGTAGGCGACCGCGACCTGGTGGGCGTCTTCCCCGGCATGGACCAGCTCCTGCCCGCACTCCAGCAGCTGAACCCGACACTCCACCCCACCGTCACCCTCCCCGGCTGCGGCCACTGGACCCAACAAGAACGCCCGGCCGAAGTGAACGCGGCACTGCTCGACTTCCTGGGCGGCTTGCCCGACTGAACCCGGCCGCCCGCCGCGCGGTCAGGCTCCGGCCTCGGCCCCCAACGAACACGGCGCGCGAGAAGGTCTGGGACCTGGACGAGTGCGGCCTGCGCGCCGCGATCACGGCCCGCAGGCCGCACTCGACTTCTTCAGACAGGACCCACCACCGCCTCCGCACCCGCACCCGCACCCGCACCCGCACCCGCTGGCGCCAGCCCCGCGCTGTCTCGGACACACCAGCCCGCGTTCTTCAGATTGAGGCATGTCTCACGAGGCACAAGCGCGGCCTTCGGGGATCAGTGCCTCGCAGCTCCTCCCACACGCCCCATCGCCTCTTCAGTCGACGTGAGCAGGTCGTTCCAGGCGATCTCGAACTTGTCGACGGCCTCGTCCTCGAGCTGCTGGGTGACCTCGTCGAGCGAGATGCCGAGCGCGTCGACGGCCGCCAGCACGACGCGGGCCTGCTCGTAGCCGCCCGTGATGGTGTCGCCGGTGATCTCGCCGTGGTCGGCGGTCGCCTTCAGGGTGCCCTCCGGCATCGTGTTGACCGTGCCGGGCGCGACCAGCTCGTCGACGTACAGGGTGTCTTTGTACGCGGGGTCCTTGACGCCGGTGGAGGCCCACAGCGGGCGCTGCTTGTTGGCGTCGGCGGTCTCCAGCTTCGTGGCGCGCTCGGAGGCGAAGACATGCCCATCGGTCAGACGTCCTCGACTCCCAGCATCTCTACGGCCGGCCCCGTCGTGAGCGATGCTTTCGAGTTCGTCGTCGATCGCGTCCAGCAGCACCTCAGGGGCCGGCTCAGGGACGGGGGACGGTGCGGGCAGGTACGCCATCGCTTCGGCCTTCCGCTCCCTGGGCAGCTCCACCACAGCGGAGGCCTTCGCTGTTCAGCAAGATCCGGGGACGTCAACAACGCTCGTGCTCAATACAGGGCGGCCCGGGTCCTTGTGACCGTCAGTGCGCGCCTACGGACGACCGGTGCGGTCGGGTAGGGCAAGCGCGCCTGACGCGGGCTCGACCAGGACGCATCGCGTGCCGGAGTAGATCGTCGGCATGCAGCGGTTGCAGTGGATGCACAGCGACTTTGTCGCCCGGTCCTGCTCAATTCGTCGGATGAGGTCCGGCTCGCGCAGCAGCGCCCGGCCCATCGCCACGAACTCGAAACCCTCCGCCATCGCCGTGTCCATGGTGTCCCGGGTAGTGATGCCACCGAGAAGGATCAGTGGGAGGTCCAGCGCGGCGCGGAACTGCCGCGCCGACTCCAGCAAGAACGCCTCCCGGTACGGATAGCCGATGAGGAACTTCTTCCCGATGAGTTGCACACCGAGCCGCTGCGGTTGTGGGAACGTCGCGGCGAACTCGGGGATCGGCGCCTCGCCTCGGAAGAGGTACATCGGGTTCAGCAGCGAGCTGCCCGCGGTCAGCTCCAACGCGTCGAGCCTGCCATCTTCCTGAAGCCACTGAGCGACCTGGAGGCTCTCGTCCAGCCAGATGCCGCCGGGCACGCCATCGTCCATGTTGAGCTTGGCGGTGACCGCGAGGCGGTCACCAACCGCCTCACGCACCGCGCGGGCCATGCCACGTGCGACCCTCGCCCGGTTGGCGAGGCTGCCGCCGTACCGGTCCCGGCGCTTGTTGATCTTCGGACTGAGGAACGAGCTGGCGAAGTAGTTGTGTCCGAGGTGGATCTCCACTGCGTCGAAGCCCGCCTCGACGGCGATCCGTGCCGCATCGCCGTGCGCGCGTGTGATCCGCCCGACGTCCGCCTCGGTCGCGGCCCGGGTCATCTTCATGCTGATGGGGTTGAACAGGCGGCCGGGTGCGAGCGCGGGCTGCCCGTTGGATTTGGCGTCGGCGACGGGCCCAGCGTGGCCGATCTGGGCCGAGATCGCCGCGCCCTCGGCATGCACGGCGTCGGTGAGGCGCCGCAGGCCCGGGATCGCTTCGGGGCGCATCCAGATCTGGCGGCGCTCGGTGCGCCCCTCGGGCGCGACCGCCAGGTACGCGACGGTGGTCATCCCCACACCGCCCGCGGCGGGCCGTCGGTGGTACTCGATGAGCCGGTCGCTGACGACGGCGTCAGGTGTGGCGCCCTCGAACGTCGCGGCCTTGATGATGCGGTTGCGCAGGGTGATCGGGCCGAGCTTCGCCGGGCCGAGGACGTCAGGGATGTCACGGGATACCGGGATGGTCATGGGTCATCCTCCGTACGCCTGTATGGAAGGGGTGTTGAGGCCTGCCGTGACGAAGGCGATCACTGTGGCGGGCGGTGGGACCGGGGTCGTGCCGAGCCTGCCGGCATCGGCGGCGGGTTCTCCGTACAGCTGGAGCAGCAGGTCGAAGGCCAGGCGCCAGCGGTCCTGGACCTCCTGCGCCGTCAGGTCCGGGCGGGCGGCGGACAGCAGCTCGCACCAGGGATCGTGACGGAACCACGGCTCGTCCCAGGGCAGGTCGCGGTTGCGCAGCACCACGCGGGCCAGCAGGTGCAGCAGCATGCGCCCCTCGGGGTGGGCGGCGAGCTCGTCCAGGGGGCGGACGACCGCGTCGACGAGTTCGGCCACACCAGGGGTCCAGCCGGTGTCCCGACGCTGCGTCAGCTGGGCCAGGCGGTCCGCCCAGAGCGGACCGAGCCGGCTCTGCAACAGGGCCACGACCAAGCCCTCCTTGGAGCCGAAGTGGTAGTGGAGCGCGGCGGGGTTCATGCCCGCGGCGGCGTTGACGGCACGCACCGAGACGCGCTCGTACCCGTGCTCGAGGAAGAGTCGCTCGGCGGCGTCGAGCAGTCGGGTCCGGGTCGTGTCGGTGGCCATGGCACGACATGGCAGCACACTGCGCAAGACTTTTCAATCAGTGATTGAAAAGTTCCCACGAGGTTCGGCCTACCTCTCATGGGGTGCCGTGCCCTTCCCAGCCAGCGGGAATCCAGGCTCCCCCTCGAAGAGGACCCCGCTTACGCTCCCGGAACATCTCAACGCCCCGCAGAGGACCCGATGTTCACGGACTTGCAGAGAGGCGGTCTGCGGCCCCAAGCCCTTCCGGAGATCTGTACCGAGGACGCGTACGAGATCCCCTCCTCAACATCTCGCACCACAGCGCCTGCGGGGCGGAGATGGGAGGGCACAAGGTCGGCCTGTCGTCCGCCGTCATACAGCAGTTGATGGGGGCGCAAAGGGCCCGGACGCCTCACACCTTTCCCAAAGGAGCACACCATGTCCCGTACCTATCTCGTCACCGGAGCGGCCTCCGGCATCGGCAAGGCCACCACGGACCTCCTGCGTTCGCAGGGGCACACCGTCATCGGCGCGGACCTCAAGAACAGCGACATCTGCGCAGACCTGTCGTCGGCCGAAGGCCGGGTCGAACTCGTGGCCCAAGCCCGCGAGTTGACCGGTGGCCGCCTCGATGGCGTCGTCGCCTGCGCGGGAATCGCGCGCTTCGACCCGCTCACCATCAAGGTCAACCACTTCGGCGCCGTGGCCACGCTCCAGGGCCTGCGCCCCCTACTGGCCGCCGGCACCGATCCGCGGGCCCTCGCTGTCGGCTCGATCGACTCGGTGCACCCGACCGACTCCGCGATCGTGGACGCCGCGCTCGCCGGCGACGAAGAGGCGGCTGTGGCCGCCTCCCAGACGGCCGTCGATGGTGGTGAGGGGCACCTCGTCTACTCCTCCTCCAAGGCCGCGATCTCCCGCTGGGTCCGCCGCTCCGCGATCACCGAGGACTGGGCTGGTACGGGCATACCGCTCAACGCCGTCGGCCCGGGCGTGATCATCACGCCGATGACCCAGCCCCTGCTCGACGACCCCGAGATGCGAGGGGTCGTCGAGCAGAGCGTGCCGATGCCGCTGCATGGCCATGCCCGGCCCGAGCAGATCGCGCCGCTGATCGCCTGGCTGACCTCTCCCGAGAACACCCATGTGACCGGGCAGGTCATCTTTGTCGACGGCGGTGCCGACGCCGTCCTGCGCGGTGACCGGACCTGGTGACGACACACATCGAGGAGACGTCCATGAACGACCGGACGCTTGAGCGTTTCACCGTGCACGCGGCCAATCCCGACCAGGTGCAGGCGGTCAACGCTGACTTCGGCGGTTTCGCCGACTGGCACCCGCATCTGCCGCCGTGACCATCGAGGACGACACGGACCCCGAAGCGCCCCGCGCCGTAAGGACCTTCGCACTCGACGACAAGACCGTCGCCCCAGAGCGTCTGCTGGACCGGGACGCGGGCGCCCGTCGGTACCGCCACACCCTCCTCGACCCGGTGATACCGCCGGTCGGTGACTGCATGGCGACGCTCGCGGCCCACGCCCACGCCGACGGTGCCGAGGTGGTGGCGGGTGCAGTACAGCGCAACCGGCGATCGCCCCTGAGGTGTGACTGGTCGACGACGTGACGTTCCCCAAGTGCGGCATTGCGGCCGCCCAGGTCAGGCCGCGTTCCGGTACTCGCGGATCACTCCGCGCCGAGCCGGTGCCGGCGGCGTATGCCGAGACGGGAGATTTGTCCGGGGTCGGTGATCAGTTCGGGGACCACGCGCAGTGGCGCCGCCGGTGCTCGTCCCAGATCAAGGCGCGGTCCAGGAGTTCGTGGCGGCAGGTGGACCCAGCGCTCAATGATGGCGTTCATGCGTGGTATCCGGACGTCGGTGAGCACACTCTGGATGCCGGCGTCGCACAGGATCTGGTCGAAGAGAACAAGGAATTTCGCGCGGCGAAGACCGCGGGGGCACCTCCGACGGCGAGAGCATCGAAACGACCGCCGGCCGGTCGAACCGGGACGAAGTCTTCGGCTCGGCGAACAAGCTCGGGGTGGGCGAGGAGATCCCACACGGTATGAGGCGGGGAGCACCGCGGCGAGCTCGCGGGCGCGGACCGGACCGGAGGCCGCGCGGGACTGCGCGGCCGCGAAGTCGCCCCTCCCTTCGCTGTAGATCACCGCCTCCCCGTCCAGGACCGTCCCTGGGCGCAGCGAGGTCAGGCCGGCCACGGCCAGATCCATCCACGCGGAGGTGACCGTCCGCCCGGACCGGGCCTGTAGCCGGACGGTCTCTGCATCACGCCACAGGACGGTGCGGTGCCCGTCGAACTTGATCTCGTACCACCAGCCCTTGCCGCGAGGCAGCGTCGGCACGGCCTCGGCGAGGGCCACAGCAACGGGGTACTCCACCTGGCCAGCCTGTGGCGGCCGAGCCGCGGGTGCGCGTTGGCCTAGGCTGCGCGGGCGGTGCCCGCGCAGCGACTCGTCGCCGAGCATGCGGGTAGGGGTTCTTCTGTTCGTCGAGTCAGCGTTTGACACGGTTGCGGACGGCCAGGACGGCAAGGCCCAGAAGGACGGGCTCGGTCACACGGGACGCCATCTCGATGTAGGTGCCGGAAGTGGTCAGGTCCTGGTCGGCAGAGCGGAACACCACTGAGTTGAGGGTGACGTCCAGGGCCTGTTCGAAGCGCTCGCCGGTGAACCTGTCGCCGGTGGGGTTCTGGGGATCTGCCTTGTCGATCTCGAAGGTGACGGTGCCGCCGCCGGCCGGGACGGTGCCGGTCGCTGCCTGCTTCGGGGCGTCCTTCGGAAGACCGAGGCCCATCAGCAGCACGATGGTGACGAGCATGGCGGCGCCGAGCCACGCCAGCGCCCGGGAAGCGCGCATGCCGTAGCCAGACAGCGCCCAGTAGGCAGTCAGAAGACCCCGCTCGCTTCGGGGTATGTCGTCGGCGTGGCGGCGCATCTCCATTTCCCCGTAATAGAAGTCGGCGGCCCCAGGCTCGTGCTTGCCATCCTCGAACGCTTTGCGAAGCGCGCGGTACACCGGCGCCAATTGCAACGGCCCGACGCGCCCGGCGCCGTACACGGCCACGTTCCAGCCCGGGACGGCCCCCGGTTGGCTCGCGCGCCAGTGGTGTTCTTCGGCGAGGGTGCGGCGTTGGGTGAACCGGATCGGACGCCAGCCCCGCCAATGCATTGCGGGCGGGACCGTGCCGAAGGTGCATGCGCCCTCCAGCCGTATCTGGTCCAGGTGCACGGTCCCGGTGAACAGGCATCCCGACAGATCGACGTCGGCGAGGACCAGATGGGCCGCGTCCACCCCACGCATCGAGGCCATCCGCACCGTCGCGTCAGGCCCGCCGGCAAAAGCCTGTTCTGTCACTGGCCGCCCGTCGGAGAGCACGAAGGGGGAGGACTCCGCGGCGATCGTGAGGGGGTACTCGAAGACGGCATGGGCGAAGTCCACCGTTGTGTAGCGCAGCCGTAGTTCGGCTGTCGACATCCAACGGGTTCGCCGGCACTCCACCCGCTGTGCCACGCACGACAAGGTCATCGGACCGTCGAACACCGCACCAGCCAACGACACCGTTCCGGCACACGCAAACGGCCCAAGGTCAACCGGACTCTTGAAGGTCGCTGCCCCGAACCAGGCGTCGTCCTCGAAGGTCACCGACTCGAACCTGGCGCTGCCCTCGAAGGTCGCTGTCCCGAACCCGGCCCTGCGCTTGAAGGTCGCCGACCCGAACCAGGCGCGCTTGAACGCCGTCGACTCGAACCCGGCCTCGGACTCGAAGGTCGCCGACCGAAACCATGCGCCGCCCTGGAAGGTCGCCGAATCGAACCCGGCCTCGCCCTGGAAGGTCGCCGAATCGAACCCGGCCCTGCGCTCGAAGGTCGCCGACTCGAAACGGGCGGCGCCCTTGAAGGTCGACGACTGGAGCCGGGCGGCGCCCTTGAAGGTTGCCGACCGAAACCAGGCGCTGTCGTTGAAGGTTGCCGACTCGAACCCGGCGACGTTCCCAAAGGTTGCTGAATCGAACTGGGCGTCGACCTCGAAGGTTGCCGACTCGAACCCGACGACGTCTTCGAAGGTCGCCGACCCGAACCCGGCGACGTTCTCGAAGGCCGCCGAGGGGAACCCGGTGACCCTCTTGAAGGTTGCCGACTCGAAACGGGCGACGTTCTCGAAGGTTGCCGACTCGAACCAGGCGCTGCTTTCGAAGGTCGCCGACTGGAACCGGGCGGCGCCCTTGAAGGTCGACGACTGGAACCAGGCGCTGCTTTCGAAGGTCGCCGATTCGAACCGGGCGTCGCTCTCGAAGGTTCCTGAATCGAACTGGGCGTCGGCCTGGAACGTTGCCGAATCGAACGCGACGATGTCCTTGAAGGTCGCCGACCCGAACCCTGCGGCGCTCTGGAAGGTCGCTGAGGAGAACCAGGCGGAGTCCTCGAAGGTCACCGAGGGGAACCAGGCGGAGTCCTCGAAGGTCGCGCGGTTGAAAACGGCCAAGCCTGTGAAGGTTGCCGAATCGAAGTGGACGTTGCTCTCGAACGTTGCCGAATCGAATCGGGCTACGCCAAGGCGGGGGTGTCCGGTGGCGGGGTCGCGGAGGGCGTCGAGAAGGGCACTCAGGAGGAGCCGGGTGAAGGGCGTACCGCGGTGGTCGATGTCGGTGCCGGAGGCCAGGCCAGCCAAGTAGGCGTCGCGGTCGATGTCCGTCAGATGAGCCAGGCATACGGTGTGGCCAGGGACGTGGATGCCTCGGCAGCCGACGGGGTCGGTGACGGGGTCAGCGCCGTGTGCGCAGTACAGCCAGGAAGGCGCCCGGGACAGAGGGGATTGAGGTGTGCTCATCGCGTGGCGGCTCCGCTGATCTTGCCGGTTTTGGGGCTCGTCCGGGTAGGACGTGTGGTTGTTGCTCGCCAGTTCCTGCCTCGTGGCCAACTATCGCTGCTGTGACTGAGCACGTAGTGGGCCCGTCCGGCCAACTACGTGCTCAGTTCCGGCGCCTGCGAGTCAGCCCCCGCGGAGTCCCCACTATCCGTCGAGGCCGCTGTAGACGTGAGCTTCGAGGCATTGCGGAGCGTCAAGGCCCACAGCCTCGCCTCGGTACAGGGCGATGAGCGAGTTCCTCCCCCGCCACCAGGTGTCCATCACGCCCTCCACCTCGGGCACCGGCGCGTAGCCGCTGAGGTCCAACGACTCGACGGCCTTCCCTTTGATCCTTGTGACGGTCTTGGCCCAGTGACGAGCATGGTCGGCAAGCGCCAAAGACTCCACCCATCCGTCCGTGCTCGCGTGAAGGGGCGTCCAGCGGTAGGCGTCAATCCCGAATGCTCCGTCGGGACCGACCCAGAATCCGTAGGCCATGGATACCCGGCAGCTCCCCGCTTGGAACGACCATCCCTCGGTTTCCGACCCTTCGGGACAGTCGGCGTCCAGGATGCGCGGGCCGCCTTCGTAGAACGGGGCTGGCGGCAGGGCAAGGCCGCCCCAGCGGTCCTGGAAGGCTGCCGCCCGGTCGATCTCCGCGGCAGGGATCCCCTGCTCGACCCACGCGTCGCGATGTCGCCGGATGTCCTGCCGGTGGACGCGGATGCCATCGACCTCGACAAACCTCTGGGCTCTGCAGCTCAGGCCGGCGGGCCCGACCGGCACTGGCGATACGAATCTGTCAGCCATCACCGCTTCCTCGTCTCACGGAGTGGACGACGGCGTGGCTGCCGCTGAAACGGCGACGGCCCCCTGGTGGGCAGGGAGCCGTGCGTCGCAAGGCGCGCTCGGAGGATGGGCTGTGGCCCCTGGCGGCCTGATGATCGAGGGGCATGTTCTGCTCGACGTCTTTTGCCCTCGACCTGACTGCTACTGGTCCGGGCCGGCCAGCGTTTCGATGGCCAGAGGCGGACAGTTCTCCTCGTCCCGAGTGAGGTTCGCCAGCTGTTCCGACGGCTCGGCTCCGTCCCGGACGGCCATGACGTAGGTCTTTGCCTCCTGCAGGCTCAAGCGCGGGGCTTGCTTTCGGAGATGGCTCATCGCGGCCACCACCCCGGCGGAGTGCACGAGTGCGCGGACAGAGGCGGCCAGCGGGTCAGGCGCCCTGACGCCCTTGATCTGCCGGAGGTAGAGCTCCTGCCACTCCTCGGCTATCCACGTGGTGGCGGGGACGTGGTGGATGCTCCCGTCGTACCGGTCCACCAGGTAAGGGCCACCGCCAACGAGGTTGTCGCGCGGATCACGGGTGCGGGCATACTGCGCCGAGTTCCAAAAGACGAGCCAGCCGACCGCGTGCTCCTCCACGTCGCAGACCACCAGCTCACGGACCGGCCCCGCCCATGTCAGCCGCTCTGCGGCCAACAGCGACTCGACGAGTTCGACGGCGCGTTCCTTGGAGATCACGTCCTCATCATTCACCACAGGTCAACCAGGTTTCCGATCACGTGGCGTTGCGCGCTGAGATCCCAAACGCGGTCCGAAAGAGGACCGGCGGCTGGAGCAGCCCGGCGGGCACTGGTGATCGGGCGGCCATACGGTCGGGTGTGGGCGCCGCGGGCGGCGTGCCGTCGGTGGCGCAGCGTCCCATCCGCAAGGCGGGGCCGCCCTCTGGCGGGGCACGGTCCGGGCTCGGTGGACAGGGCTCTCTGCTGTCTGCTCCGGGCGCCCATTCGGCGGTCGCGACCGAAGGGACAGGCCCCCGGACCCTGCCGGCCAGTGCGTGGAAATGGGACTGGTGCATTGCTGGCGTAAACCCTTCGCCTTCTGTGGCTTGAACGCATCGCAGGTGGCGATTACTTGTGCCCTCGTGCCGGCCAAGTGTCGTGCTGCGGCCCCGGTTTTATATTCCGCTTCTTCATTGAATTTAATTGACCGTTGGCCATGGATCGGGGCGATCGTTGGCCAACGGTTGCAGGGTGAGCGGCGCTTGACGGTGTGACAGGTGTGACGTGAGAGGCCGTTGGGCGCGGGTGCCGGAAATTGATTGTCGCAGTTGTGTCACGGGATTCGATCATGCTTATGCGTCACTGACCTGGCATTACTCTCCGTGGCCGTACCGGAGGGTGCCCCTCCGGTGGGCATAGAAAGCTCTTTCAAAGTTCAAGGACTGCACGGAACCTCCACAGTTGCTCCTATCATTTTTTCCATCCAACGGCCTTTCCCACGGGGGGATATACGTATGCCTGGACACGCTCAGCTTGCGCAGACGCAGACTCCGGTTCTGGTGATCGGTGGCATCAGCCATCCGATCGGCGGCCGGGTGCTCGCCACCGCGGCGCGCCTGCTCTGCTCGGGTCTGCTGTGCATTCGTTTCGGCTTCCGTCTCACGCTCGCCGCCGGCGAGGCCACATCCACGTCCCCAGCGCGGCACGGCACGTGAGTCGCCGTCAGCGCAGCGGACCGGTGCCGAGCGCCCATCAGCACCGGCCTGCGACCGTCGTCATGGGCATCATCGTTGTTCTGCCGACCGCCGCGTGGGTCACACACCACGCAGCGGTCGCCTTCGCCACCGATGCCGAGAGGCGCAGCCGTCTCACCGTGGTCGGGATCAGCCTGTTCCTGGTGTTCCTGGTGTTCCTGGTGTTCCTGCTGCAGACCTTCATGTACCACCTCGAGCGGGTACCGCACCTGACCGGCCGCGCCCGTCGCCGGCTGGCCGCGCTGCACGTCCCGATCCTGATACCCGCCTGCAACGAAGACCCCGGCTGCCTGCGGCTCGGCCTGGAGAGTTTCCTGCGCCAGACCCGCACGCCTGCGAGCCGGACCAAGGGGAGGACACCACCATGCACATCTGCGTACTAGGGCAGGGCTATGTCGGCCTGCCTCTGGCCCTGCAGGCCGCCGAGGCCGGCTACACCGTGACCGGCTACGAACCCGACCAAAACCGCTGCGAGCGGCTGGCCTCCGGCTCGTCCTACATCGAGGACATCGACTCGACTCGTCTGCAGGACGTGCTGCAGTCGGGGTTCTACACCCCGACCTCGGATCCGAAGGATCTCAAGGGTTTCGACGTCGCCGTCATCACCGTGCCGACACCGCTGACCGACCGTGCCCCCGACCTCAGCTGTGTGCGCGAGGCCGGCCGCACTCTGGCCAGGTGGCTGGAGCCGGGCGCCACCGTGGTACTGGAGTCGACCACGCACCCCGGTACCACCCGCGACGTGCTCGTCCCGCTGCTGGAGGAGGGCTCGGGCCTCATCGCCGGCCGCGACTTCCATGTCGGGTTCAGCCCCGAGCGCATCGACCCCGGCAACACGCTCTGGCGCCTGGAGAACACGCCCAAGATCGTCGCTGGTCTCACACAGGCCTGCCTGCGCCGCGTGAAGGCCTTCTACGACTCCGTCACCGACGTCACCGTGCCGGCCTCCGGTCTGGAAGAGGCCGAACTGGCCAAGGTGTTCGAGAACACCTACCGGCACGTCAACATCGCGCTGGTCAACGAACTCTCCCGGATGGCACACACCCTCGGCGTGGACGTCTGGCACACCCTGGAGCTGGCCGCGACCAAGCCGTTCGGGTTCACCAAGTTCCTGCCCGGCCCCGGCGTCGGCGGACACTGCCTGCCCATCGACCCCGTCTACCTCAGCCATCACGTCAAAACGCAGCACGGGCAGACCTTCAGGCTCGTCGAGCTCGCGCAGGACATCAACGAAAGCCAGCCCGACTACGTGGTGCGCCGCCTGCAGGACGCCCTCAACCGCCGCTTCTGCCGCAGCGTGCACGGGGCCCGCATCCTCGCCCTCGGCGCCGCCTACAAGCCCGGCACGTCCGACGCCCGCCAGTCACCGGCCATCCAGGTCATCGACCGGCTGCGCGCCATGGGCGCCGATGTCACCGTCGTCGACCCCTACCTGACCGAAGGCGGCCTGCGGGACATCCCCTTCGCATCCGCGGGAAACGGCACGAGCGTTGCCGACTTCGACGCCGTCCTCCTGCTCACCCCACACGGCGAATTCGACCTCACGCAACTCGCCGCCGAGGCCGCCTACGTGCTCGACACCCGCGGCGCCATGACACGCGCCCAGCACATCGAACGGCTCTAGAGCCCAGACGAACCGCAGCGGTGACACGGCAGCACGGACAGAAATTCACGCCGGCACCCGTGCCAGTCAACAGCTACCGCCACTACAGCCATCACGCGGCTTCATTGCGCCGCAGAAAGGAAGAACTGCCATGGGTTACGACGACGGAGCACTCGCCAGAACCGGAGTAGGCGCTCTCACGCTGTTCGGTGTGAGTATCACGCTGAACTGGATACTCGCCGTCGCGGTAGGCCTCGTCCTGGTCGGTGCCTTCACCTACCGGGCCGTGACTCGGCACAAGCAGGACGTCTGACATGCCCAGCGGACACCGCAGGTCCAAGCGGGGCCTACACGCTCCGTGGCAGACCTGGGTCTGTGTGGCCGCCGCCGCGGCGGCCACCGCCTGGACCCTCGTCTACCACCTCTTGTGGAGCACGCAGCCCTGGGGAACCGCTCTGGTCTTCTACTGCCTCATAACGGCCGTCTTGATCTACTCACTGGCCGCCGTGGTGAAAGGCAGGAGCTTCACCCACCTGCCGGCGCAAGAGGCGCGCGTACTGGCCATCGTCCCGGCCTACAACGAGCCGCCTGAGGCCCTCTACAAGACAGTGTGGGCGCTGATCAATCAGGTACGCCCGCCCGATGCCATCCACGTGGTCGACGACGGGTCCAAGATTCCGGTGGCCCCCTTCGAGCATCCCTTGGTCACCTGGCATCGTCAGGACAACGGTGGCAAGCGCGAGGCGCAGGCTCACGTGCTGCGCCTGGTCGACCCCTCGACGTACGACCTCATCATGACGGTCGACTCGGATTCCGTCGTGCACCGCATGGGCCTGTGGCACTGCCTCAAAGCCATGTCGGACGCTCGCGTGCAGGCATGCACTGGGCTCACACTGGTCTCCAACTACGCCCACAACCTGCTCACACGCGTCATCGACGTCGAGATCGTCACCTGGTGCCTGGTCACCCGGATGGCCCGCTCACAGGTCGGGGCAGTTGCCCCCACCTCCGGCATCCTCGCGGTCTACCGCAAGGAGTTGGTCCTGGACAACCTCGAAGACTACGTAAATTCCGGAACGGCGGGAGACGACCGGCGACTGACCCACTACGCACTCCAGCGCGGCCAGGTCGTAGCGGTCAACGAGGCCTGGGTCTACAGCAAGATGCCCACCGACCTCAACGAACTCTTCACCCAGCGAGTGAGATGGTTCAAGTCGTACTGGCGCTACGTCGGGTGGGAGCTGACCCACTTCTCCGCGGCACCCCTGTTCTTCCGCCTCTACGGCCTCGTCGTCACGGCGACCATGCCCATCCTGTACGTGTGGGTCCTCTTCGTGCTGCCGTACCACACCGATGACAAGATGGTGTTCGTTCAAGGTCTCGGGTACTGGCTCATCATGACCTACGCACAGACCGGCATGTACGCAGCGCTGCGACCCGAGTTGACAGCCAGGCAAAAGATCGCCGCCTGGCTCTTCCTCACCCCACTGGTCACGCTACTCAACCTGTTCATCGTCCGTCCCGCGATGTACTGGGCCCTCACCCAGGCCCGCACCACACACTGGGGCACCCGCCAAGCGGGAATCCCCGCCCCAGTCGCAGAACGGACCTGACGCAAACGCTCAAGACACTCAGCACCGAAAGTCGACCGCGCCGACTACTACGCCCCGCTCAACTTCCCTACCGGCGAGCGGGGCATCGTGCGGGCTCCCGACCGACGCCAGCATGACGCCCGAACGCAGGACGGTCGGCCGCAACAGGTCCCCGATGCACCCATCGGCGGCACTTCGGCCCACAGCGTCAACACGGCCGAGGACTGGCCCGAAAGCAGCAAACACAAAGAAGGGTCCGGGTCGTAGGCGACGCCGGTGACGTGCCCGGCCAGTTCTGGGGCGATGGCCTTCCACCGTTCCCGCAGGGAGGGCGCCGGCGGCCAGGAGCCCCCAGGTATGGGCGAACTGTGTACAGGCCATTGCCATTTGCCCCCACGAACTCTGCATCGAACTCCCGTCTCTTGCCCGCCATGGCTCCCAACTTCCCCTGCCAGTCAAAGTCTCTACGCTACGAGGGGAAGATCAAGTCCGGCCTCGCCCGCAGAACCGGCAGGTAATGGGCTTGCCTCTGCTAGGTCGGCCCAAGACCCGACAGAGGGGCGCGGCGCGATGCGAGTCGCAGTGCGCGGTCGAAGAGCAACTTCTCCTGCGCGGCCTCGGCGCTGGCGCGTCCCTGCCTCACCACGCCCATGGGCGAGGTTGTTGCGGGTGGCTATTGGTCAGGGTGGCTTCGTTGCGGGGACCCAGCCTTCGTGCCAGGTCAGGCAGTAGTTCCTCGAACTCGGATACGGCACCGACTGCATCTCCGGCTTTACTCCGCCAGTGGGCGAGGTCGTTGCGGGCGGTCAGGGCGTGGCCGTGGCTAGGGCCCTGCACTCGTACCAAGTCAGGCAGTAGTTCCTCAAACGCGGCTACAGCACCGGCCGCATCACCCGCCTCACCCCGCCAGTGGGCAAGGTTGTTGCGGGCGGTCAGTGTGTGACGGTGGTCGGCACCCTGCACTCGCACCAAGTCAGGCAGCAGTTCCTCAAACGCGGCTACAGCACCGGCCGCATCACCCGCCTCACCCCGCCAGTGGGCAAGGTTGTTGCGGGCGGTCAGTGTGTGACGGTGGTCGGCACCCTGCACTCGCACCAAGTCAGGCAGCAATTCCTCAAACGCGGCTACAGCACCGGCCGCATCACCCGCCTCACCCCGCCAGTGGGCAAGGTCATTGCGAGCAGCCAGGGCGTGGAGGTGGTCTGGGCCCTGCACTCGCACCAAGTCAGGCAGCAATTCCTCGAACTCGGCTACGGCACCGAGCGCATCCCCCGCTTCAACCTGCGAGTTGCGGCGGACTGTCAGGGTGGCGGAGCGGTGAGGGCGCTGCACTCGTACTAGTTCAGGCAACAACTGCAAGTACTGGGCTACAGCACCGGCCGCGTCCCCCGCCTCACCCCGCCAGTGGGCAAGGTTGTTGCGGGCGGTCAGTGTGTGACGGTGGTCGGCACCCTGCACTCGCAGCAGATCAGGCAGAAGTTCCTCAAACGCGGCTACAGCACCGGCCGCATCCCCCACCTCACCCCGCCAGTGGGCAAGGTCATTGCGAGCAGCCAGGGTGTGTGGGTTATCCGGGCCCTGCACTCGTACCAGGCCGGGCAGCAATTCCTCGAACTCGGCTACGGCGCCAGCCGCATCCCCCACCTTGCCCCGCCAGTGGGCGAGGTCGTTGCGGGCGATCAGAGTGTCACGGTGATCTCGGCCCAGCGCCCGCATGCGGATAGCCAACAGTTCCTCAAACGCGGCTACAGCACCGGCCGCATCCCCCGCCTCACCCCGCCAGCGGGCAAGGTCATTGCGAGCAGTGAGGGTGTCGGGGTGATCTGGGCCCAGCGCCCGCATGCGGCAGGCCAACAGTTCCTCGTACAAGGTCGCAGCGCCGGCCGCATCCCCCACCTCACCCCGCCAGCGGGCCAGGTCATTGCGAGCAGTGAGGGTGTCGGGGTGATCTGGGCCCAGTTCCCGCATGCGGCTAGCCAACAGCCTCTCGAGCTTGGGCACACCGTTACCCCGATCCAGCGGCGCGGATTTCATGTAGCCGATGGTCTCGTAGACGAAGTGGGGGTCCTGCACCCGAAACCGGTCCGCCTGCAGCTCCTCGGACGCGGCCGCATTCTGAGCCTCATTCCGCCAGTGGGCGAGGTTGCGGCGAGTGGTCAGGGTGTCGGGGTGGCTCAGGCCCAGGACTCGTACCCGGTCGGCCAGCTGTTTCTCGTACGCGGCTACGGCGCCGACCGCGTCCCCGGCTGCACCCCGCCAATAGGCGAGGTTGCCTTGGGCTGCAAGAGTGTGGAGGTGGTAGGGGCCCAGGAGCCGCGCGCGGTCGGCTAGTAGTTCCTCGAACGCGGCTGCGGCGCCCGCCGCGTCCCCCGCCTCACCCCGCCAATAAGCAAGGTTGCCGCGCACGGCCAGAGTATTGAGGTGGCCGGGGCCCTGCACCCGCACCAAGTCAGGCAGTAGATCCCCGAGCGCAGCTGCGGCGCCCGCCGCGTCCCCCGCCTCACCCCGCCAATAAGCAAGGTTGCCGCGCACGGCCAGAGTATTGAGGTGGCCGGGGCCCTGCACCCGCACCAAGTCAGGCAGTAGATCCCCGAACGCGGCTGCGGCGCCTGCCGCGTCCCCCGCCTCACCCCGCCAATAAGCAAGGTTGCCGCGCACGGCCAGAGTATCGGGGTGGTCAGGGCCCAGAATCCGCACCACGAGGGCCAGCAGTTCGTCAAGCGCAGCTGCGGCGCCGGCCGCGTCCCCGGCCGCACCCCGCCAGCCGGCGAGGTGGCGGCGGGTGGAAAGGGTCTGGGAGTGGTTGGGGCCCAGCACCCGAGCCCGGTCGGCCAACAGCTCCTCTAGCGCAGCTGCGGCGCCGGCCGCGTCCCCGGCCGCACCCCGCCAGCCGGCGAGGTCGTTTCGAGCGGTCAGGGTGTCGGGGTGATAGGGGCCCAGGTGGTGGCCAGTGGTCTCGGCCAGGCGGTGGTAGTGGGCTGTGGCTGCGGTGAACTGGCCTGCTTCACCAAAGCTTTCACCGGTACGGAAGAGCACCGGGTGGGCGTCGGGTAGGTGGAGGGCGTCTTCGGCGGTGAGGGCGAGCGCGGTGGCGTTGGCGCGCAGGGCCTGGGCTAGGTCGATGTCTCGTCCGATGGCAGGCCAGGCGGTAGTAAGGGAGTCGGCGGCGGTGCGGGCAAGCCGGTCGTGCTGGTCGGGGGTGAGGGCGTCGCGGGTGGCGCGCTGGATGAGCTGGTGAACGCGCACAGCCCGGTGGGGAGTATCGGGCGTGTGGTCGATGAGACTGAGCCGGCGCAGAACCCTGAGCGCGAGCACGGCGTCCTCGGCCGAGATCAAGGCCGGCCGGTGGATGCCGCCTGTGTCGGTGCCCGTGCGGTGCTCGGCAGCATGCGCGAGGGCGGGCTGGCTGGTGAGCACCGTGAGGGGGATGCCGTTGGGGTCGAGGAAAGCGGCCAGTTGGAGCATGGGGCTGGCCAGGCCCACCGGGCGGAGCTGGTTGGCGCGTTCGACGGACAGGGACCAGGTAGCGGACACAGTGGCGGCCTGACCATCAGGCAGTACGCCGGGCTCGGGGAGCAGGTCGGCCAGCTTCCTGATCCGGTTGGCCAGCATCTGCTGGTAGGAGGCGCAGGTCAGGTCCGCGTCGATGATGTAGGCCGCGGCCTGTGCCAGGGCGAGCGGCAGGTGTCCCAGGTCGGCGGCGAGGCTGTTGATTTGGTCGGTTGGCTCGTGACAGTCGTGTGCGGCGAGTACGGCGGTGACATAAGCGGCGGATTCTTGGGGGGTGAACAGGCCCACGGTGACCAGGCGTCGGCCTGTCCCGGTCAGGGCGGCCTCGCGGCGGCGCGTGGTGACCAGGACATGGCCGCGCGGACTGGTGGGCGGCCACCAGCCGATCATGTCGGCGGGGTCTGTGACGTCGTCGAGGACGATCAGCCACCGGCACGGCTTCTGTTCGGCTTTGGGTTCCAGCCAGGCCAGGAACGTCCGCGCGGCCTGCTCGGGGTCGCGGGGGTCGGCTGCAAGGATCTCCACACCGGCCTGCGCGTAACCGGCCGTGATCGCTGAGCGGTTTCTCGCGCTGATCCACACCAGTACGTCAACCTCGCCCCTGCGCAGGGCCGTGCGGGCGTGGTCGGCAGCCAGCTGCGTCTTGCCTACCCCGCCGGTCCCAGTTAGTACTTGCGTGTTCAACCCGTCGGCGGCGGCCCGCAACTGGTCGGCCTCTAACCGGTGCTGAAAGGAAAGGGCGCGCGGTGGGAGCACGCCGACCTGGTGCGGCCAGGCGGCCGGTGTGCGCGGGGCCGCCTGCTGCACGAGAGTGAAATCTTCGATCGCCAGGTATCCGGTGTTGGCCAGCCCGCCCTCGCTGGCAGTGGCGGCTCCCGTATAACTCACATGTACCGGGCCGACAGTGTGTGCGCCAGGTCTGGCGTAGCCGGATACCGCCGTGGTGCCGTGGCGAGTTGCGGCATTGCCGGCGTCCGCGGCAGAAGGAACGGACGGCTCAGGCGTTGCGCCGGCGTCCCCAGGACCAGCGCCAGGGGCATCGTCCGGGCCGGGGCGACGGTTGGGCCATCTCATCATTGGACGCTGTTCCTCCCACATGCTGTAACCGTCCCGGCCGGGTCAGCTGAAGTCGACTCCCGTGTTCGCGCTGCTGCCGGGACCATCTGCGGTCGCGTCCCCGGTTCGCTCCGCCCTAACAGGCCCGCTCCCACCCTGCTGCGGGCGTTGCACGCCGGTGGCCGCCCGGCCTCCACCTGTGGCCTTGGCCTTGCCGGTATCAACCGCTGCGACCCCCGGCTCCGGGGTGGCCGGGGACTGCATGAGTGCCCACACCAGGGCGGCGACACCGGTGGCGCATTGGACCGAAGCGGCAACCAGTTGGCCGGTGTCCGGGTTGTTGAGCAGCCAGAAGAACGGCGTCGATACCGTCAGCACGACCGCGACCACCACAACGATGATCTTCCTACGCCACGACATACTCATCCGCCCCCTCAACAGCACCGGACGCCTTTCACTAGCAGATGAGGACGTCCCTGCACAATCACTGGTTCCCCGCGCGCTGTTGAACTCACCATCCCCCGCCGCCGGCACAAGCAGAAACCACATCAACTTGTATGCGAAGGTCAACCTCGGCACGACGGCGTCCACTCGGCAAAGGAAGGCAGCGGCACAAGTACAAGGTCGGCGAAGTCACTCGACGTGCGCCCCCTTTCCAGGCCGGTGGGTCAGGCCGTCTCTCCAGATACCGGGGGCAGTCCGGCCACGCATCCCGGGCACCAGCCGCCACGCTCGCGCCACGGGCGTTCCTCGTTCTGCGTGGACAGCGCCTTGGCGTGCCGGTGCACCGTGCAGGCCAAGGCGTAGGTGCTCTCTTCCCGGCGGATGACCTGGGCACCGTCCTTGGGGTGGTCGTAGACGAGATCCCAACCGGGAATCACAGACGGGCCGAGGGCATCGACACGGCGACGCCCGTCACTGCTGACGTGCTTGGTTCGCTCCATGCGGTCTCCTTTGTAGCGTCCGTCTTCTGCCCCGTGTGTGCTTGAGGGCAGGCGGCATGTTTCAGGAGGGGGAACTTACCCGTTTACCTGAGGATTATCGTTTGCCCTCCGGCGACTTCAGTGTGGCGCCCAGAGCGGGCCCTCCATATCCAAGCTGGTCTGCAGAAGCAGGTGCAGGCTCATTAACGCACTTGTTCGGGTTGATCACGGGCGTGTCGTAACGATCACGCGAGTAGGTCCAGTGGTCGCGGGACAGCCATCGCGCGAGTTGGCAGGAGGCGAAGGGGGCCGGTCTCGATGATTTCGCACTCGGAGCATGGATGGCTCTGCCGTTTCCGTGCCCTGCACGAAGCAGGGATGAGTATCTCCGCGATTGGAGGCGGCGAGACACGCAGAATCCGCTCCCTGCTGAACGTGTCCGCCCTTGCCCAGATGCTGCGTCGAAGCCGACGGTGCGGTGAAGTTCTGACAGACCTTGATCAGGCGGCGAAGCCGATGTTCATGACGTACTCGTAGGCGCCGTAGTCGGATCCGAGGTCGACGGTGATGCCGTCGAACCAGGCCTCGTCAATGGCCTCGTCGTCATCAGCGGCCCATGCGTCGACCATCCGGTCCCACTGGCGCACGTTGAGGGTGCGGAAGGAAACGTCACGCTGGCAGGGACGGGGACCTGAGACTGGTTGAGGGGGTGGAACTCGACACGGGTGCCGCGGCCTTGCCCGTTTGAGGCCATCAGTTAGCGCTCGTACATCTCCGTACGAAGTTCAGCACCCGCCCACGGCGATGCCTGTCAGTGCAGAGCGCGCCCAGAGGGGTGAAGTGGGGCGGGCTGTCGAGCATCAGTCCGCCCCACGCTTGTCGTCCTGGCCGCCGCAGCCAGGGGCCACGGCCTCCGCAGCGTTCGGCTCAGGTGCTTCTAGCGGTGGTAGTGGTGGCGGCCCCAGGAAGCGTCGTCGACGAAGCGGTCACGGTCGTTGCGCAGGGTCGCGGTGTCAACGCGGTTGTCCCACACGTAGGTACGGCGGTTCTGGTAGACGTCGTGGCGGGTGTCGTAGCCGATGCCGGTGTGGACGCGGACCGTGGCACGGCCGGCGAGGCGGTAGTGGTCGAAGGTGTAGGTGTGGCCGTCCTCGTCCGCCAGTGTCCAGCCATCCAGGTTCACGCTGCGGCGGGTGTTGTTGGTGATCTCCACCCACTCCTGGTTCAGGGAGCGGTTGGAACGGGTGTCCCATCCCGGGGAGTCGTACTGCACGCGGCTGATCTCGACGCTCCGCCACTGTGCGCCGTGGTCGGCGGCGGACGCCGGCACCGCGATCACCGCGGTGCCAGCCGCGACGGTCAGCGCGGCAGCAGTCAGACGGCGAGCGGACGTGGATACGGTCACAGGATCTCCCTGCATCATGCGGGCACCCGCCCGGCAGCCCCCCAAGAGCAGCCGGAGTGGTGCGGTGTTCGGGTGGCGGCCGGCCGGCCGCGCACGCACACCCTGCTCCCCCGCCGACTCGCCGCGGATCCAACACGGCACGCGTTGCCGTATGCCCACACTGCCGTGACAGTCGCCTGCAACATCCACCTATGTGACCTATGTGTCGAATTGATGGTCCGGCAGCTCACAGACCCTTGCCGCTACTGGCCGCCGCGCTGCATCCGTCATGCCCGGCGGCTCGGCGAGCGGGCCGGCGTCACCCGAAAGTGAGTAACAGCGCCGCCGCCCGAACTCCACGGCACCTGGACCAGCCCGTCGCCGGCCCAGGGCGGGCAGCAGACGTGAAAAAGACCCCGCACCACAGATGTGGGTACGGGGTCTTCACGGAGCGCCGGGCAGGCCTTGCACCTGCATCTCCCCGCAGGAAGCGGGACGTCTTTCCTTGGACCACCAACGCATAGCGTGCCGACAGGAGTTCCGTCGGTCAGCTCAAGATCAACAATAGCAGACCCGGCACGTCGCGCGAACCGGTGGCAGACATGGAGCCTTTTCCATCGTGATCAGGCGGCGAGTCCGAGTGCGACGATGGCACGGACGACGGCGGTGATCCGGGTGGTGCTGCAGCGGAGCTTCCTCAGGAGGCGCCAGCATTTGAGGGTGGCCATAGCGCGTTCGCCGAGGCTGCGAATCTTGGCGTGATCGCGGTTGCGACGACGACGCCAGCCGCGCAGGTTCTTGCCCCGGAACGGGACGCAGACAGCAGGGCCTGCGCCCTGATACGCCCTGTCAGCCCAGCACTTGACGTCGTCAGCGGCGAGAGCCGGGGGGGGATGCCGTGGGTCCGGGCCGCGGTCAGATCGTGCACGGCTCCGGGCAGCGGGTCCGAGGCCCAGATCAGGCGGCCGGCTGGATCCGCGAGGACCTGCACGTTCATCCCGTGGTGCTTCTTCTTCCCCGAGAAGTACGGGAGGTCGGCGGCGATGCGGTCGATCAGCAGTACGGTGCCGTCGAGGATCACGTACGCCTTCTTCCCGCACCGTCGTTATGGCCTGTTCCAGCGTGGGCGCGAGAGCGGCCAGGAGGTCCACGGCCTCGCGTATGTACCGGTGGACCGTCGCGATTCCGACGCGGAAACCTGCTGCGAGGCGGGCGTAGGTGTCGCCGCAGCGCAGGTGGGCCAGGACGAGCACGGCCTGCCGGCCACAGATCAGGCGACGCCAGCGGGAGCCGATCCGTCGACGGTGGCCTGCGAGGAGACCGGATAGGTGCTGCAGAGAGCGGCTGGACAGGTCGATACCGACGGGTAGACAAGCACGCGGAAGCTCCTGACAGACTAGTGATCTTGGCTGAAAACCCACCTACCAGGGGCTTCATCCTGTTGTCAGCTCAACGGCGTACTGCTGATGCAGGTTGAGAAGGCTCAATGTCAGTGCCGTGCTGTTCACTTGGCCGCGTGGACGCCTCAGCTCTGCGCGCCCGTCTGAACGACGCCTGGCGCGCGCCCGAATTGCACTGCCCGCTGCCCATTCATGGGGCAGGGCATGTCTGTGTGCCCAGTGACGCGGAGGATCTGGCCGAGCTGGAGCGCGTCGCTGCGGACGTGGTTGACGGGGCGGGTCTGCCGGTACGTGCCTGGGTCGTCGGGGGTAGGGCGGCAGGGGTGCCCGACGGTCCGCCGGTGGGCGGGGAGGGTGGGCTCCCCATCGGCGGGGAGGGCGGGCTGCTGGAGCTGCGCGGGTGGGTGCTGGCCGAGCACTGGTTCGGATACGGCGTGACGGCCACCGCCGATGGCCCGCGCCGCGTCGTGATCCTCGCCCGGCGCGCGTTCACCCGCCCGCCCGGGGTCGAGTGGGTGGCGTTGCTGCGGGAGGCCACCGGGCGGACGGAGCCCGATCGGTGCGGCGTCGACTGGGCCGCGACGGAGACAGCGCTGGGCACCGCGCTGCCCGGTGACTACAAGGACATCGTCGACGCCTTCGGCGCGGGCAGCTTCGACGAGTACCTGGACCTGTTGGTGCCGGGTGCGCTGGGAACGGATCTAGTCTCCTGGGGCCAGGACATGGCGCGGTACGCCGACCTGTACCGGCCATACCCGGTCCACCCCGCGGCCGGCGGCGTGCTCATATGGGGGACCTCCGAGCAGGAGCTGACCTTCCACTGGCTGACCGGACCGGCCGATCCCGACGACTGGCCGGTTCTGGTGCAGTACCTGGACGGTGAGTGGCAGCGCTTCGACTGCGGCACCGGCGAGTTCGTGCTGCGCCTGCTCACCGACCGCACCCCGCCGTTCGCCTTCCCGCCCTCCGCCGGACCGTTCCCCCACTGGTTCGCCTCATGGGAGCTGCCGGAGGGCTAAGCCCCTGCTAACCCGGCTGTCAGCGCCGCTGACCATGCTCGGCGAAGCGTCTGGGCCGCCGGGACAGACTGCGGATCTGCTGGTCACGACCCCGCTACAGACCGGTTCAGTCGTCAGCAGGCCGATGAGCAGTACAGGGATGAGGTGGGAAAAGGCTCATGGATGCGCTCGAACTCGGTCCCCAGTGACTGTTCTTCGCCGATGCTGACGTACAGGAAGGCAGCCATCGGTTTCCGGCCCTGTCGACGACTTCCTATGGCCCCTGTCCGGTTCCCCGGGCTCGGTGTGGTAGTTCGCATAGCGTGCGGGTAGTGGGTCGCTGTCGAGTAACCCCATGGCGCGCTACCAGCGCAGCGTGTCAGAGAGGACTCGGGTCCAGGCGTCGAGCGTGGCCAGGCCCAAAGCGCGTATGCGAGCGTGGGCCACGACTCCCACCGGGTACGTAGAGTGGTGACCGGTCCGCGCGCAGCGGCACGTGCGCGCAGTACCAGGCCCGCTCTCTGTGCGCCCGTATCCCTGCGCACATCGTCTAGCAGTGCTGTCATGACCTGGCGGCGTCCGAATGCGTAGAGCGCCGGCTCGACGAATCAGCGGCAGAAGCTGGGGGCCGGGTCGTAGATGGTTGTGGCTGTCGACGGGGCGAAGAACTCTTCGGGCAGGCTGGGGCGTTCGCGTAGCGGCTTGCGTACCACATGGGGCAGGTGCCGCGCGCGTCGGTCTTGCGGCAGGCCGACCGTGTTGTCGAGGTCCAGCGGCCGAGTTACCTCGGCCGCGCATGGCAGGAATGAGCGTCTGCTGCCTGGTTGTGCTCTTCTTCGGCCATGGTTGCATTCTCGGCTGGTGCTGGATCAAGAGGTGTAGGGGCATTGGTTGGTGGTCCGTGAGCCGCGGCTTGTCGCTCAGCTGCTTCTACGCAAGGCGAAACGCCGCCCCGCGGTCAGCCCGTCTCGCCGCTGAACGCAGCACCCAGCTTCACTTCTGCCCAACGGGCGTCCGTTTGCGGAACTATGCCGCCGCCAGCCCGCCAGGAATTGACGCACAGCCAGAGACTGCATTTGCCCTCGTTGGTGACCATCGCCATCTCGCCGGCCTTTGCGAATTTCGGCAGTTTCGGGCGGGGATTTCCTTGAGCGTCTGCGCCGAAGGCAACCTCTCTGGGTACGAGCTGGATCTGTCCGCGTTCCTCGGACTTCGCAGTGATCCCCGGGCCTTTCAAGCCGACGAAACTTCCGCCGGCTCCTTTTTCGCTCCAACCGACGACACCCTCGTCGTTGTGTCCCAGCCCGAGGACTCCGTATCCAAACCCGGGTCCCGGCAGAGTTACTTCTCCTACGACACCCGATACTGTCTTCAGCCCGAGCTGAGGATCTGTGCCAACTGAAGCCTCATTGGCTGTTGTTCCCTTGACACCGGCAGAGGCGGGAACGACGAAGTGCGCACCATCTCGAGGGGTTTCCTCGCTGTCGGTGAAAAAACCCCAGACCCCGAGTTTGCCGAAAGCCCATGCCCTTCCGGCCACTCCATGACCCGTTGCGCTCTGGCCAAAGACTCCGTGACCTGTGCCATTTGTTTCCCCGACCACGCCGTTGCCGTTGACGTCGTTTCCGCCGTAGACCCCGGAGATCTCGTCCTGTTGTGACTTGCCAACGAGATTGTTCGCCATGGTCCCGTCATCCTTTCTGCGGGTATCCCTCACTTCTCCGGCACGGCGGCAGTCAGCCGTCGGTTCGCCGCCGGGCGGGGCCGACATGGCCCTGCCACCAGGATCGGCCCTCACTGGCCCCGTTGCACCCGGAGGCTGCCCTTCGCGTGGAGGGCGCAGTTCCGGCGTCACGCACGCCAAGGTCTTTGATGGGGCGGGAGCTCTCTCGTGAGGGCGAGGTTGTGCCGGTGGGCGATGCCGAGCATCGCGGTGTGAACGTCGTCGCCCTTCAGACGGCAGTCGCGAAGGATCTTCCGGGTCTTCATCCGCGCGTAGACGTGCTCGACGCGGGCTTGGACCGTGCGGTGGGAGGTGTGGTGTTCCTCGTTCCATGCAGGCAGTTCGGTCTGGCCGCGTTCGCGGCGGTGCGGGATGAGCAGGCCGGTGCCCCGGTAGCCGCCGTCCGCGGTGACCGTGGCCCGGCCGACGGCGGCCTTCGCACCGGACAATTCCTACGCCGTGCACGTCATGCGCTGGTCCCCCGCTGCCCTGACCGCGAAGCTTGGCGGTGTGGTGCATGTCCCAAACGGCCAGCTTGCTGCCTTCACCTGCGTCACTGCCGTCCACTAGGGTTCTTGATCACATACGGGGCAACGTCGCGCCCGCGAGCGGGCGTTGGGACACGGGGGAAGTAGGGGCATGGGTTACACGATTCCGGGCTGGCTGGACGAGATTCTGGACTTCATCGGGATCAATTTCCCGAACGTGGATGAGGACGACTACCGCGAAATGGCCACCACCATGCGGGAGTTCGCGGAGAAGTTCGAGGGCCACGGCGGCGACGCGCACAAGGCGTTCTCCCGGATCCTGTCCTCCTCCGAGGGCTGGGCCGTCGACTCCATGGAGAAGCACTGGAACCAGATCAAGACCAGTCACCTGGAAAAACTCCCGGAGCTGGCCCGGCTGTTCGCGGACGCCTGTGACGTGCTCGCCGAGATCATCGAGTGGATGAAGCACAAGGCGGAGGCCGAACTCGCCATCATGGCAGGTTCGGTGGGCCTGTCGATCGGCCTCGCCTGGGTGACGGGCGGTCTGTCGGCGATTCTCGGTGCGGCCGAGATCCAGGCGATGCGTCAGGTGGTCAAGCGGATCATCGACGAAGCGGTCGACCGGATCGTCGACGAGGTGATCGCGAAGCTGACCGAGCCGGTCAACGCGAAGCTGGAGGCGATGGTCGAGGACATGGTCCTGGACCTGGCCGACGGCGCGTTCCACATGCCGCCGGCCAACGGGGGTGGTGGCGGCGGGCACGGCGGCAAGGGCGGAATGCATCTTGACTCGGCCGGCGATGCCGGCGCTGGCTCGGGCAAGGTCACCCGTATCAATCACGTCGAGTTCGAAGACGGCGCGGGCAAGGTCTCGCGGCACGGCAGCGAGATGCATACGGCTGCCTCGGACCCGCTGGGCCGGGTCAAGGGCGCGTTCGGCCGCAGCAAGGGCCGCGATCCCTTCACGAAGGCCTTCGACAGCGTGCTGCACGGCGCGATCAAGGGCTCCGAGAAAGCCCTGAAGAAGATCAGCACGCACATCACCGAGACCGTGCCGGAGCGGGTCAAGGGTGCTTCGCAAACCCACAAGGGCAAGGATCACGACGTCCGCGACAAGGTCAATGCCATCGAGGGCGGGAAGAAGGCCCGCGGTGAGGACGGCGACGGCCAGTCGGGCGGGTATGGCGGCCGCGGCAAGAACCTGCGCGACAGGCTGAAGTTGGCCTCCGCCCAACTGGCCCAGCAGGCTCGCTCGTTGAAGAACAAGTTCACCTGCGGCGACCCGGTCGATATGGCCACCGGACAGATGATCCTCGCCCAGACCGACATCGACCTGCCCGGCGTTTTGCCCTTGTCTCTGCGCCGCACGTATCTGTCCGGCTACGCCGCGGGACGCTCCTTTGGTCCGTCATGGGCCTCCACACTCGACGAACGCCTTGAAGAGGATGAGTCGTTGGGCGGATTGTGGTGGTATCGGGAGGATGGCTCCGCGCTTGCTTATCCGCGCCTGCCTGACCTGCCTGGTGACTGGGTAGATCCGGCCCAGGGAGAGCCTTTGCCGCTCGCCTACGTGACGCGCGACGCCAGCTACGTTTTGACCGTGCAGGACCCGCGCTCCGGGCTGATCCGGCACTTCGAACGCGCCACGGCGCAGGGCGGCGTGTGGTGGCTGGTTTGTGTTGAGGACCGTAACGGCAACGCGGTCACTGTGGAGCGCGACGAGCACGATGTCCCCCTGACTGTCACCCACAGCGGCGGCTACCGTGTGCAGGTCGACTCCGACCAGGGTCGCGTCACGGCCCTGTCGATGCTCACCGATGACGGGCCGGTTCGCGTACGGGCCTTTTGCTACGACGACGCGGGGGATCTCACCGAGGTCCGCAACGCTGTCGACGCGCCCCTGCACCTGGGCTACGACGCCGACCATCGAATAACCCACTGGCGCGACAGCAATGACACCGCGTACTCGTATGCGTACGACGGCCAGCACCGAGTCGTCGCCACCCGGGGCACAGACGGGATCCTGGACGCTCGCCTCACCTACGGGGGCCCTGACGCGGACGGCGCCACCACCGCCACGTATACCGACTCCCTCGGTCATGTCACGGTCTACCGCGCCAACCGGCACGGCCAGATCATCGCGATCACCGACCCGCTCGGCCACATCACCACCCAGACCTGGGACCACCACGACCGTCTCCTGACCCGCACCGATCCGCTCGATCGCACCACTCGCTGGGAGTATGACGACGCAGGCGACCTGGTGCAGGTCACCACACCCGACGGGGCGACGACCAAGATCGGCTACAACGAGCTGCACCTGCCGGTGGAACTGATCGGCCCCGACGGCGCCCGCATCCGCCAGGAGTTCGACGCCCGCGGCAATCGAACCGCTCAGGTCTTCCCGGACGGCGCCGCGCTGCGTTTCACTCACCACTCCAACGGAGCGGTGGCGCAGGCCACTGACGCGGCCGGAGGCCGTGTGAGCGTCCTGGCGAATCCGGCCGGTCTGCCCACCGAGGTCACCGACGCGAGGGGTGCGACGAGTCGCTCCCGCTACGACGCGTTCGGCCGTCTCGTCGAACTCGTCGACCCGCTCGGGGAGCTCTCCACGACGTGGTGGGACGCGGAAGGGCGGATGCTGCGCCGTTGCGCAGCCGACGGAGCCACCCAGTCGTGGGCCTGGGACGGGGAGGGCAACTGCACCAGCCACACCGATCCGGTCGGCGGCATCACACGCTACAGCTACGGGCCCTTTGACCTGCCCGCCTCGCGCGTTGCGCCCGACGGGGCAACGCACACCTTCCGCTACGACACCGAGCAGCGCCTCACCCATGTCACCAACTCGCTTGGTTTGACGTGGAGTTACCTCTACGACCCGGCCGGGCAGCTGATCTGCGAGACCGATTTCGACGGCCTCACGTCCCGCTACGCCTATGACGCGGCGGGCCAGCCCGTCTCCCGCACGAACGCCGCGGGCACGACCGTCGCGTACACCTTCGACGCGGCCGGCCGGGTCAGCAGCAAGAACGCAGACGGTGAACACACGCAGTACCACTACGACGTGGCGTCCCGGATGACCCGCGCCATCACCCGGGACCACGTCCTGGACTTCACATACGACAGCGCGGGACGCCTGGCCGCGCAGAGCGTGGACGGCGCCGCGCTGCGGTTCACACACGACCGTGCCGGGCGGCGCCGCAGCCGGACCACCCCGTCGGGAGCCGTCACCACGTGGACGCAGGGCGCGGACGAGGGCACCGCGCGCATGAGCGTGTCCGGGCGCGCCATCGACTTCACCTACGATGCTGCAGGGCGGGAAGTCGTACGCCGCATCGGCGAGTTCGCCACATTGACCAGCAGCTACAACCTGGCGGGGCGGCTCGTGGGCCAGGCCGTGTCCGCGGGCCTCGAGCAGCGGCTCGTGCACCGCAGGACGTATTCCCACCGGGCCGACGGTCAGCTCACTGGCATCGACGACCTCCACTCCGGGCCCCGGCGCTTCGATCTCGACGCGGCCGGGCGCGTCACCGCAGTCCGCGCCGCGAACTGGAGCGAGACGTACGCCTATGACGCCATGGGGAACCAGACGGCGGCGTCCTGGCCCACCCGGCATGCGGGCCCCGACGCCATCGGCGAGCGTGCCTACACCGGCACCCGGATCACCCGCGCCGGGAGCGTCCGCTACGAGCACGACGCGCTCGGCCGCATCGTGGTGCGGCAGAAAACCCGACTGTCCCGCAAGCCGGACACCTGGCGCTACGAATGGAACGCCGACGACCAGCTGAGCGCCGTCACCACTCCGGAAGGCACCCGCTGGCAGTACACCTACGACGGACTGGGCCGGCGCACCACGAAGCTGCGCATGGCCGCCGACGGGAGGACCGTCACCGAGCGCACCACGTTCACCTGGGACGGAGCCACGCTGTGCGAGCAGAGGGTGCACAGCAGCGGCTCGCCCGAGCTGATCACGCTCACGTGGGATCACGACGGCCGCGTCCCGATCGCCCAGACCGAAACCAAGTCACTCGCCACTGCGCCCCAGGACGCCATCGACCAGCGGTTCTTCGCGATCGTCACCGACCAGATCGGCACCCCGACCGAGCTCGTGGACGAAACGGGCATCATCGCCTGGCGCAACCGCGCCACGCTCTGGGGCGCCACCACCTGGAACAAGGGCGCCACCGCGTACACCCCGCTGCGGTTTCCCGGCCAGTACTACGACCTCGAGACGGGGCTGCACTACAACTACTTCCGTCATTACGACCCGGAGTCCGCCCGCTACCTCACCCAGGACCCGCTGGGGCTGCTGCCTGCCCCCAACCCCGTCGCGTACGTCGAAAACCCGCATTCCCTGAGCGACCCGCTGGGCCTCAAGCCGTGCGACGAGGCCGACGTCACCTGGGGCGACCGGGTCCAGTACGGCGACCTCGGCCCGCACAACCGGGCCACGTCGATGCACGCCACCATCACCCGCGACATGCTGGGTGGGAAGACTGGCCCCAAGGTCGACCCTGCCGGCTGGGAGTCCGGTAAGGGCTACAACCGGGCGCATCTGCTCGCCGCGATGATCGGCGGATCCAACAAGGACCCGCGCAACTTCGTCACGATGCACAGCTACGCCAACTCGCCCGTGATGCGCCAAGTCGAACTCCAGGTCCGCAACGCGGTCCGGGACAACGACGAGATCATCCAGTACAGCGTGAAGCCCATCTACGCCGACGGTAATGCGAAGATTCCCCTCGGCGTGACCATCGAGGCCCACGGCAACAAGGGCTTCACCATGCACCCGCACGGCAGCGACAGCGGCGGGACCAACAGCGTCACCATCTGGAACCGCAAGCACTGACGAAAGGAACCATCCGCGAGATGAGTCCCGAACTGAACCGGCTCACCGAAATCCTGCCCCGGCCCTCCGCACCCACCCAGACGCCCGACTGGGACGCCGCCGAAGCCACCCTGGGCACAGCGCTGCCCGCAGACTACAAAGAGCTCATCACCACCTACGCAGGCGGCTTCGTCGACGGCTACCTGCTGCTCCTGGAACCGGGCTGCGCCAACGACGTATACGACCAGCTCAAAATCTCCGCAGAGCGCGAAGAAGCCAACGACGCGCTGTGGCAGTACGAGGACAAGCCCGCCGAGATGGACACCGAAGGCAACCGCCTGGTCTGCTGGGCCACCACCGACAACGGCGAATACCTGTACTGGCTCGTCCAGCCCGGCGACACTCCCGACAGTCGCCCGATCCTGATCAACGACGAGTCCGGGGAAGACTGGGAACGCTACGACATGACCGTGACCCAGTTCCTCACCGCCGTCCTGAGCGGCGAGGCCCGATCGCAGATTCTCTGGGACGAGTTCCCGCTGGAGCAGCATCAATTCCGCCCCGCCCGGGAAATGTAGGACCACGAGCGCCAAGCCGTAATAGGGCCGACCCTCGACAACCAGGCCACCGCGCTTCCATCGGAGCTCCGGTCAGCCAACGCTCACACCGGCCAGAACGGCGCCAGGCACCGCTCCACGCCATGCCCGGCATCGCCCGACGGCACAATCTCGCGTCGCCGGATACACGAGCAGTCCCGCACTCCGCCCGATCCTCTCCCGATCGACCCAGAGATCACTACGGGACAAGCCTTAGCAAGACTGCCCAGCTTGGGATTTAGGCGCCGATGGAGCCCGACCCGTGCAGCCAGGTGCCGACGCCGCGGGCAACGGCCCTGCGCGTGCACTCGCGTTACTGACGGAGACCGAGGCCACGACGGCTCCAGCGGGCTGCATCTGGGCAGGGGGCGGGCTCATTTCCCGAAAGCCGTACGCGGTGGCGGGCGACCAGGCGTGGGGCGCGGCGATGCGACCTCTCCCCCGCCGGCTGACCCGGTGCGCTCTACCAGATTCCGTCGATGACCTCTTCGAAGGCGAGGTTCCACTGAGAGTCCTCGTCTTCGAATGGGAGCGGGTCGAGCTCGGAGATCTTGGCCCGCAGTCCGTCGACGCGCTCCTCTACGTCGTCGTCGCCGGTGTTCTCAAGATCCTGTCGGAGGGCCTCGAACTTGGTCAGTGCGTAAATGAGGGATTCGACGTTTCGGTGAATCGGCGTACAGACCAACTCGTCTTCTCCGTCGCCCAGCGCGTAGACCATCCCGGTGTCCGGGGCGAGCGCGAGAGTGGTGTCGGCGAAGAGGCCCAGCACGAGCCAGTCGTGGCACTCCTTGGGGACTGTTCCTCGGTCGCTGTACCACTGGGCGACGTTGATGGAGTCGGTTGCGCTGAGGCTTGCCTTGGACATGAACCACTCGGTGTCAGGAAGCCCGACGCTGCTCAGGAGGAACGCAGTTCGGTCGTTCATCCGGTTGTGCGTTGCGTTGTAGCGGGGGAAGAAGACGAGACCTGACAAGCCGAACACGGTGCGTACCTCGTCCGGTGTCACGGCGAAGTTCATGCTGAGGCCTTTGCGTTGCTGGGAGATGGCGTGTGATCCATAGTGCCTGTGGCTCGACCCCTGGCGGCTATCTCACCGACCGCCCGTCTCCGGCTCCATCGGCTCGGTCGTCCGCCTGTGGCCGTTCATCTATGCGGGCACCATCCCGATACCGGAGCAAACCCCCGGATCAGGTCCAACCCGTACACCACTTCCCAGGACGCAACCCGCCCACCAGGCTCGGTGCCTCAAGGCGAGGTCGAGGTATCACCCGAGCTGCGTAAGAGGGTTGACTCGACAAGCGGATCCTCCTGCACTCCAGCGGGCCACGCAAGTTGCGATTTTCTCGGCCTGCCGAGCGTCTGGGTCCGCGCCTGGGGCGGAAACGGCGTCGCGGCATGGCACTCTCACGGCCCGGCCCCAAGCGCGCCGCTCTTGCGTCCAAAGCCTCTCGCCACAGCCACAAGGCCGGTTGTGCACCTGCGTGCTGAAGCGGCCGGTGCGAGCCGTGCCCTTCCCAGTCCAGGATCACCGCAGCGGCCGACGTCTCAGCCGACCCCCTTCGGCCAGGTGGCCGCCAGCTCTTTTCGTGTCTGGCTTTGACTGCACGCCGCGGATACGACGTCGTTCACAGGCCAGAGGATGGCGCCGTCACATACGTCAGCAACAACGCTGAGTGGTGACCGCACCTGGGAGCAATGAGGATCGAGGATCGGTCGGGTTAGGCGACTGACCTCCAGGGCAGACAGGGCATCGGCATGCTGTGTCTATGACAAGAGAGCGGGCACTCGCAATCGCCGGCTACAGCGCAATCGGCGTGCTGCTCGCCGCAGCGACAGCATGGACGGTGGTCACCCGGCCTCACGCGGCTGGATCTGCTGGGAAACACCCTTCAGGTCCGCCTCGCAGAGTGTCACGCTGAAGGCGGAGGACGTGGCGGAACCTACACCGTATGCCACACGCTCGGCCGGGGTGAGGGCAAGCACCAGATGGTGCCCGGCTGGCCGGCGAAGACCTGGGCCCCAGCCGGTGCACCGAAACCATCCCGGCCCGGCCTAGGGCAGGCCGCCGGGCTCGAAGAACCGCCGCCCGGCCACCCGTCATGACGTGGGCAGAGTCCTTGCCACCAGCGAGGCGTACAGCCGCCCTGCCCACTACAAGAGGGGCGCGCCAAACCCCGGCGCACCGAGGAACGGCAAACTTGACGGCCTGGGCCATGTGCAGCGGGCACGAGGCCGAAGAAGTACACGGAGTGCGTTGGTGGATCTCAGCTCAGTGATCATCGCGGTGACAGGCGTCGCAGGAACCCTGGGAGGATCACTACTCACCCAACGCGGCTCCGAACGAGCGAAGCGTCGGGAAATAGAGCTCGTTCGTGATCACGATGAGATCCGCGAAAACCGTACACTCCGACGCACCTGCTATGTGGAACTCAACCGAGATGCACGGCAGTTCACCACAGCACTCAACCGCCACCTGCACGTCATGAGGGAACGCGGCGTGGAGGACGCCGACAGCGACGCACTCGACGAAGCGAAGAACGCGCACCGGGATCGATATTCCGAAGCGCAGATGATCGCCCCCGAAGAGGTACTCATGCGAGCGAGCGTCGTCAACCAAGCCCTGAACAAGGTCTACGGCCAGGTCAAGCGCCTCGAACGCGGTGCCCCCGAACCAGGCGAAACGATGGAGACTGCGGCCCAGGCCCAGTACGAGGTCTGGGACTTGCTCCGAACCATGAGAACCACTATGCGTCACGACCTCGGCGTGGTGCATGGCGATTGAGCTGGCGGCTATCGACACGCTGCGCAGCGGGCGCCGAGCGAGACGCGGACGGTGTTCCTGTCGCGCTGGGCATGTTCTTGGCGAACACCCTCCGCCGAGCCGACAAACTCACCACACAACGACGCGCAGACCTCAACCAACTCGGCATGCGCTGGTGGAGGTGCGAATTGGTGCGTCTCCGATTCCCCGCGCCGTGCTGCCCTTGGGTGGCCTTCTTCACGAGGCGTTCTCGTGAACAGAGCCAGTCGGGCTTGTACCACCAGCAGACGAGGAACGTTCTTGTTTCATGCAGCCCGAAAAAACTTGGGTTCTTCTAGAGATCTTTAAGGGTCTGGGTTACGTGGGATCGTGACGGCTGGCGCGGGCTGCGCTATGCCGGAGGGATGAGGTATCCCGATGGCGGAGGGCTGACGGCTGAGGAGCGGGTTCGGCGTGAGCAGGTCCGGTTGGCGGCCGCTGATCTGATCGAGGCAGGTGCCAGTGACCGAGAGGTGGCCCTGCAGTTCAGAGTGACGCGGATGTCGGCGAACCGCTGGCGGCGGGCGTTGGCTGCGGGCGGGCGTCAGGCCCTGGTCTCCAAGGGCCCCGGCGGCGCCCGCTGCAGACTCGATACAAGTCAACTGCGTTTGCTGGAGGCGGTGTTGGATGCTGGTCCGGCCGCTGCGGGCTGGAGCGACCAGTGCTGGACTCTGGCGAGGATCGCCGAGGTCGTGCACCGCCGGTTCAGGGTGGAGTACACCCTGGCCGGGATGGATCTGCTGCTGCACCGCATCGGCTGGAGCGTGCAAGTCCCCTCCCGCAAGGCCACCGAGCGCGACGAGGAGGAGATCGCCGCGTGGAAGGACGAGCAGTGGCCCGTCATAAAAAGACGGCGGCGGACCTGGGCGCCTGGCTGTGCTTCGAGGACGAAGCCGGCCAGGGGCTGAGGCCGCCCAAAGGCCGCACCTGGGGCCGACGCGGGAACACACCCGTCGTGCAGGTCACCGCCGCGGGCACCAAGCGGGTGTCCATGGCCGCGCTGATCTGCACCAAGTCTGGCCACCGGTCCCGGCTGATCTATCGCATCCACCTCGACCGCGGCCCCGCGAAAGGCCGACGCAAGGGCTTCACCGAGACCGACTATGCCCGCCTGCTGGATGCCGCGCACCAGCAGCTCGGCGGCCCGATCGTCCTGGTCTGGGACAATCTGAACACGCATGTCAGCCACACCATGCGCGAGCTGATCGATGCCCGATTATGGCTGACCGTCTACCAACTCCCGGCATACGCTCCGGAGTTCAACCCGGTCGAAGGCGTGTGGTCTCACCTGAAACGGTCCCTGGCCAACCTCACCAAACACAGCCTCGACCAGCTCACCGCGTTGGTGAAGACCCGGCTCAAACGGATGCAGTACCGACCCGGCCTCATCGAGGGGCTCATCGCCAAGACCGGCCTCGACTTCCAACCGCCGTAACCTCAGCCATTGAAGATCTCTAGAGCTTCAAGTCGGTTGCCTGGCGGCGCCGTTGCGCTCCCGGCAACCTGACCTAGCCGTTACCCTCCGTCATGCACAAGCTGCTCCCCTGCGCTCCACGAGACGCAGAAGCGCCTCCCGCTGCTCCTCAGCCAGCACCGCCGTTTCCCCTCCCGTAACACGTCTTCGGGATCCAGCCGGTACGCGGAGGCAATCTCGCCGACGTCGTCCTGGTCACCCAGTCCTCCGGGCTGGTGGAGCGGGGCTCTTCTCAGGCCGGTTCCCCGTAAAGGATCACCTCCGCGATGCCCGCGACGCTCTGCGCGCCCCCGCCGCTGACCTGGGTGACGGTGATGCGTATCTGGCGTACGTTCGGCGCTGCGAAGTCCTCGGGAAGGGTGTACTGACCGCTTCGGGTCAGGTCGGAGAGCGCCGTGTCCCAGGTGCTGCCGTCCCTTGAGGTCTGCAGGTCGAAGGTGTACCAGCTGCTGTCCTTGCCCCAATGGATGCGCACGCCGACCCGCTCGGCCTGGCCGGCTGCGACAACGACCCCACCTGGGGACGGCGCGTCTCCTTCACCCCAGCCGAACACGACCGCCCTTACGAAATGAACGCGGTCATCACCCGCGACATGCTCGACGAGGGGACCGAAGCCAACTCATCTCTGCGCCCGCCCGGCTTCCTCGGCGGTGACTACAACCAGGCCCGCGGCCACATGCTGGCCCGCATGCTCGGCGGCTCCGGCGACACCCTCGACAACCTGTTCACCATCACCCAGAACCCGACCAACAGCCCCGACATGCGTGACTGGGAGCAGGACATCTACGACGCCGCCAAGAAGGGCGAAGTCATCGAGTACAACGTCTACCTCGAATACACCGATGACGAGAAAGATTCCGTCCCCAAGTCCATTCAGCTGGAAGCCTACGGAAACCGGGGCTTCTCCCTGGACGTTATGTTGGACAACCCAGCCCACGAACAGCAGCAACGCCACCGCCGAGGACTCCTGTGACCACTCTCAACGACCTCGCCCGCCTCTCGCCCCCGCCGGCCGCTCCCCCCACTGTCGACTGGCAGGACACCGAAGACGCTCTCGGATTCACCCTGCCCACCGACTACAAGCAGCTTGCCGCCGCCTACGGGCCGGGCTCCTTCTGCAACTTCCTCAGCGTGCGCCACCCGCTGGGCGCCACTGACTGGATCAGCCTGCCCGGCCCCATGACAACTGCCGTCCAGGAACAACTGCAACGTGACCGCGACCAGGGCCGCCCTGTTCCTCACGCTCCGGCAGAACTGTTCCCCATCGCGGTGAGCGACAACGGCGAGTACGTCTTCTGGCACCGCCCGGCCACTTGCGCCCCGCAAGAGTGGACCATCACCGTCAACGAGGCCCGCGGCCCCCGGTGGTTCCCCTTCGACGGAACGCTCACCGAGTTCCTCCTCAGCGTGCTCAGCGGGCAGACCAGCGTCCCCCTGTTCCCGAACGGCCTCCTCTCCCAGGGCACTGCCTTCACACCGGCTGCCGCACGCAGGCCCGCCCAGAGCCCCCAGACCGTCACAACAACCCGCCCCGGCACCGCCACGGACTCCCATGCGATCCGCGCCTGGGCCCGCGCCAACGGCTACGACGTCCCCGACCGCGGCCGGATCCCCGCCGCCATCTTCTCCGCATGGCAAGACGCCCACCGCTGACCCACACCATCCAGCACCAGCGGGCGGACCGGAGCTGCTCAACCAAACTGGTCCGTGACAGCTACGCCTGACAAAGGAGCCTCATCAACGTCCGGCACATGCCCTGCTGCGCCCCCACCGACCCTGCGAAAACATGGTGGAACGCTTGGTGCGGCCCGCTGGCGGGCGGCAGCGGTGCGCCCGGCGCCCCTGTGCCTAGGGCCTGTCCTGGCGATCACGCAGCCTGTCAGGCTCCTACACTGCCCGAGGGCGAAGCGGTAAAGCGGGCGAAGGGGCTACCAAGGGCGTGCGGCAGAACGAACGGTTGGCGAGCCTGACGTTCGACCAGCAGCGTCAGATCGCTGCTGTGGCCCTGTGGTCGTGGCGTGCGCCCTTGCTCACGTTCGGACTGGACGAGGCGTGGGATATCGACCCATCCGTGCTGGAATCGCTTTTTCCCTTGATGGCAGAGGCTCCCAGCCCAGAGTCGGACCAGGCGTACCGGCAAGCCGTCGCCGCGCTGCGCACAGCCCAGCTGTTCGCTTCCGAAGTGGACCCGGACACGATTGAACTCGTCCAGTTGGAGATCATCGACAGCCTGTTGACTTACGGCGCGTTGCTCGACAGCCCCCGCACCGTCGAGGTCGAGCGAGTAACCGAAACCACGTCCAGCCTGGCGAACTACCTCGACGGTCTCGTCGAGGGCACGTTCCGCTCCCACCCATGGGAGCAATCACACCGGCAGTACCTTGTCGACCTGGCGGACCAGGTCAGCGGCCAGGGCTATCTCGCCGCCCGGAGCTCCGTCATCGAGTCAGCCTGTCACAACGCCCTCCTGTCTCTCCCCGATGGACGGCTCCTCGACTCCGCCACCAGCCATGAGCTGCGCGTGCTGTGCGAGGACTTCGGCGAAGAAGTCGTCACTATGCTGCGGTGGCTCCGTACAACCGGTTACTAGCAATCACGACCTGAGCCAGATGACGAGTGCGGCAGCTGTGACAGTGCCGAGGAAGACGTAACTGCGCTTGTCGTACCTGGTGGCCACTGCCCGCCACTGCTTGAGCTTGTTGATCGCGCGTTCCACCGTGTTGCGCTTCTTGTATCGCGCCAGGTCAAAGCCTGGTGGTCGGCCGCCGCCTCTACCGCGACGTGAGCGGGCGGCCCGGGAGTCTGACTTCTCCGGGATGGTGTGCGCGATGCCGCGCCTTCGCAGGTAGTCGCGGCAGGGACGGTTGCTGTAGGCCCTGTCCGCAGCGACGCTGTCCGGCCTTTTGCGCGGCCGCCCCGGACCCAACCGGGGCACCCGGATCTTCTCCAACACCGGAATGAACTGGGTAGTGTCCGCTTGCTGCCCGGCCGTGACTACCAACGACAAAGGCCGACAGTGACCGTCCGCGCTCAGGTGGATCTTTGAGGTAAAGCCACCGCGGGAACGGCCGAGTCCCTCGCCTTCTGCACCACCCCCACCAGCAGGCCCCGCCACAGACGTTCGTGCTGGTGTTCTGCACCCGATGCCCCCTTTGGTGGGCCCCCAAGTGCGGGAGGGGGAGCGTGACGGGCACCGGCCGCCGACTGGTGAGCCCGGATCGCCGTCGAGTCCACCGACACCTGCCAGTCGATCTGGCCGGCTGCGTCGGCTGCCGCCTGCACCTGCTGGAGTACCCACTCCCATGTGCCGTCCGCCGACCACAACCGGTGCCGCTCGTACACCGTCTTCCACGGTCCGAACCGCTCCGGCAGATCACGCCACTGCACACCGGTCCGCACCCGGTACAGAATTCCGTTGATGACCTGTCGATGATCTCGCCACCGTCCGCACCTCCCGGTGCTCACCGGCAGCAGTGGCTGCAACCGCCCCCACTGGTTGTCCGTCAGATCTCCCCGCCTCACGAGCGGGACAACGATCCAACAAAGCCACAGTCACTTGATCGCCAGGACAGTGCCTAGGCGTGCGTTGGCCCGCTGGCCCGCTGGCCCGAGGGAATCCTGCTCGATGCGTCAGAGCGCATGCGTAGCGGTCGGGCCCGCGCAGCCTCACATCCGGGATCTCAGCACGTCGACCTCACAGCCCGGCGCGAACGGGTCGAAGCCGTGCTCGATCAGCCAGCGAACCACCAGCAGGCTTCGCAACGACCACCACGCGTGGATCACGTCGAGATCGATGTCCGTGCCATATCCGGCGACGACATCGTCGAGGTGCTCCTCGTGTCCGAGCGTGAAGGTGGCAAGGTCGTACAGGGCATCACCTTGGCCCGCCTTTGACCAGTCGATGATGCCCGTGACCTCGTCGCCGTCGACGAAAACATGCGCGATCTGCCCACCCAGCGCTTCCTCGACAACGCCTCCCATGTCCTGCTGTCGGCCCGCCAGGCGTCGGCAAGACAATGCTGGCCGTCGCGCTCGCCCGCTCCGCAGTCGACGCCGGCCACCGCGTCTACGTCACCACCACCGCCGAGTTCGCGGCCAAGCGCCACAAGACCGCACTCGAAGGACACTGGTCGACCATCATGCGCTCCTTTGCCGGACCACGGCTTCTGGTGATCGACGAACTGGGCCATCTCCCACGGTCCGAGAAAAGCGAAGGACGGAACATGGAACTGGAACTACTGCCACTGGTCGGCGTCGGGCCACTGCGGCTCGGCACATGGAACTGGAACTACTGCCACTGGTCGGCGTCGGGCCACTGCGGCTCGGCATGTCGGCGCAGCAGGCGCGCGACACGGTCCAGGCATGGGGGCTGCTGCGCGTCGCCTCCAGTGATCCCCAGCCCGGGCAGATCCTGCTCAAGCACGACACCTCCGGCCTGAACGTGATGCTCGGCTTCACCAAAGGCGCGCTGAGCGGCGTGGAGCTGTTCCGGTTCCTCGACGAGGACGCCGACATGCGCGTGCTCCTCGACGGTCTCGACGTCTTCCGCACCCCGAGTGCGGACCTCTTCGAGCTGTTCACCCAGCGGGGCCACGAGATCACCGAGAACGACCTCGGTTTCGACGAGCTGCCGCAGCTGAAGATCGTCCTGGCCAACCAGAGCAGCTACGAGTACCCGGTGGACGAGGACGGGGATCCTCTCTACTACGACTACGTGCGCCTCGCGGACCAGAACTGACGCACGGTAAACCCACGGCAGACCCCGCACGGCGCAGGCTCCACGACCCCCGAGCGGGACGGACGTGCGCCGGGGGTCTCCTGCGGCGGGTGCTGCAGAAGAACTCCACCCGTACTGGATGCCACTGACAACCCGGAGCACGATCGCTCTGCCAACGGCCCGACTTCGATGCGGCAGTAGCGGCGGCCCAGCAAAGAAGCCGATCGTGCGACTGTGCCCGACGACCTGCGGCGCCGGCTTCTGTAGCTGTTGCACCGCAGGCCCCGGCAATCTGCCGGGCCCACTGCAGTACCCAGACGCACCCCTCTCCACGCTCGGTGACCGACGTGGCTGCCGCTGCGAAGAGGAACGACGGGGAACATGACGAGGGCGGGTGAGCGCCCACTGTCGCAAACGATGGCCGCGGGCGAGAGCGGGTTGAACCCGGACGCGGGCTTGTTGACCGTCGACAATGTCCACGACCGGGCTTCCAGCGAGCACGACATCGCCGCGGCGGCCGCCGTTCGAGGTCGCAGACGGGCACCGCCATCCGCTGCACGAGAGCCCGAAGCAAGGCGACATCCCGGCCGTCAACATCCCCTGTAGAGACCGATGTGATGCCGTCTGCCAAGACTCGTCAAGGGACGAAGGTGACCTTGAACATGTGGGGCCAGAGCTTGCCGGTGATCAGGAATTGGTTGGTGCCCGGCACGGCGGCGATGCCGTTGAGTGCCTGGGCCCTGCGGCGTTCGGACGGTGTCAGCAGTGCGCCGGCGTCGATCCGAGCGGTAACGGTGCCGGTATGCGGGTCGATCCGCACGATCGTGTCCGTTGGGTAGACGTTCGCATATACAGAGCCGTCAGGTGCGCATTCCAGTTCGTTGAGCCCCGTTACCGGTTGGCCGCCCTGACGCACCCTGATGCCGCCTGTCACCTTGAAGGTGTCGGGGTCGCGGAAGGAGAGCCGGTCGGTGCCGTCGCTCATCACCAGCGTTTCACGTCCGGCAACGCGTAGATGACACAGACCCCACCCCTCGCCTCGGTAGACGACGCGGCGGCGCTCTGTGAGGGTGCCGGGGTCACGTTCGATGGCGATACCGTCGCGCCAGGTGAGTTGCCAGAGTCTGGCACCGGACACCGTCATGCCCTCGCCGAACAGTGGCGCCGACAGTCCGGCGTAGACAGTAGGTGGCTTACCGGGTGGACCGGCGCGCAGCGAGGACCGGCCGGCAAGGCCCGTACTTTCGTAGAGGGTGGCGCCGCGGAACTCCAGCCCCTGCGTGAAAGCACCTGGATCGTGGTGAAGGACCTCTCGCACTGCGGCATGCAGCAATCGGACCTGGTGAGCGCCGGACCTGAGGGGCACTTGACCGCTGGTCGACGCACCTGTTCGCGCCGCGCTGTCGGAGGGGCTACCGGCGTCACACGCCGCGACAGCGCCGGGGAGCAGCACCGCGCACAACAGCGCCGCCGCGACTGTCCGCGAGCGGTGACCCGATCCCATCCCGCGTGGGCCTGCGCCGCCGTTCAAGAGCTTCATCGCTTTTCCTTCGTGGATACCCCCGGCTTTAGGGATCCTTTCAGAACGAGGATGGGGTGGCAGTCACTCGTCGTCGAGTCGCTGAAGAACCTGCGTGAAGTCACCGGCGTCGAGTAGGCCAACGAGTACCTGAGTCATGCTGTCGATGCCGGGATCTCGGACTACCAGTCCGTCAGAACACCAGAAGCAGCGTCCGCCCAACTCCTCACCTGTTGGGGACCACCTCTTCATCAGGCGCTCGACCTCGGCGAGAGTGAACACGGTTGCGCTCCAGCGGGAGCCGTCCGCTGCCAGCCGTACCTCTACATCGACGTTGCAGACGGCATCCAGATCCTCGCCCGCGCTGGGCAAGAACGACGCCTCGAACCGATCTGTGCGGACGCGGCGGTCTTGGAGGCGATCTCGTTCACACTCGCGGCATCGAGACCGCGCATCCGCTCGCTCAGTTGTCGTGCCCACGTGGGCGAGCTCGAGCCTACCCTCAGCCCCCTCGCGCTCCTCGACGTCCGCCCGGTGACCGTCACCACGTCAAAGAGCACATGCATGCAGGGGCTGCCTGCCCGGCCTCGGCTGCCTAACAGCGGGCCGCTCGGCCCACACCGCCGTGCCCCGCCAGCACCGTGTGCGTCATGCCGATGGCGCTGTCGAGGAAACCGGAGGGGTCGCACAGTTGGCTGATGCGCTCAGTACCGAGCCGGCTCACCAGATCGGTGTGACCGAGGAGCATCGACCGCGCAGCGCACCTCGGCGTGACCTCGGACAATGGGCACATGCTCAGCTTCACCGACGGCCTCCGGGGATGCCTCGCGCCAATAGGCGGACTGCGACGGCGCGGGAAACGCGTACCGGAAGGCACTGCGCGAGAACCAGACGGGCCGCGTCCACCCCACGCATCGAGGCCATCCGCACCATGACGCCAGACGCGCCGGCAAAAGCCTGTTCTGTCACTGGCCGCCCCGCAGAGCACGAAGGGGGCGGCCCGCCGCCAGAGCATGGATTCGGCGAGCCGCCCAGCTTTGCCACCGGCGCCCCATGAGCCACCCCGGCAAGACCTGGTCACTGCTGACCGCTAGGCGATCCACCCGATCTGCCAGCGCTGGGACTTACCCCCGGTGCACGTGGTGGTGTTGACACGGTCGTTCGCCATCCGAGCCAGACACTTGTGGCTCACAGCGTTCTTGATCGTGGCGCCATCCACCTCATTCGGGGTGATCGTCCACAAGGCCGCATCGTCTGCCGCGGAACAGGGCTTCATGGTCGCCTGACCGTTGCGCGACACGAGGCACAGCCCCGTCGCCTTCTGCCGAAGCGCCGTGTACTCGAACTCGTCGTTCCAGTACCACTTTTGATAGCTGGTGAAGTTACACCCGAAGACATAGGGGCCGTAGTCGGCCCTGAAGTCCAGGCAGTTCCGGGCCGGGGCAGCCTTGTTCTCGAAGGTACTGATCCCCGGCGCTGCGCTCGCCGGCGTGCTACCCAAGCCCACCGCGAGCCCGATGACGGCCCCCAGCGTGGCCAGCCTTCTCCACAACATCATTCCCCCTCGGCCCGGCGGGTCAGGCCGGGTGCGAATTGAGATCTGCGAGGCCAGGAGACTAGCAGCCAGCTACCACACCAGCCCCGACATCGCGCATCGGCACACAGGATCCGCTGCACCACGCCATGCCGAAGTCACCTCTTCGTGTGCGAACAGAACCAGGGCGTGGCTCTGTTCACGTCGCGGAGCAGCATCGTCCATCACAGCAGAGCCGGCCATGGCGCGGCAGCCGGAAGCCGTGTGCACCCGCATCCGTCCCTCCCCCTGCGGCCCGTCTCAACGGGCCGCGAGCGCGCAGGCCCCCGGCCGACGCGCAACACGACACAACGCGGCCTTGACCCCGAGCACGCACGCGCCGGCCTCGCCCTGCCGTCTGCCCTTTCCCTCCTCCTTTCCCTTCCCCAACCTGTTGCCGGGCCGGAGTGTGCGTGAGAGGGGTTGTCGGCACCACCGGTACACCCGCACCGGCAGGCCTGACCTGCCGTTTCCCTCTCTCCACCGGTGGAGAGTGCACTAGGGGCTTTGAGGCCCCCTTTGCGGGTGACTTTGCTAGGAGCTTTGAGGGGTAGTTTGTCGGCCGTGCCGGTGCCGACACACCGCGGGCGCCCGGGCCAGTCACCACAGGCGTTGGGCCTCCCCAGCCCGGGCACTACCACTCCGTGGTGATCGGCCCGATCCTGACCCTCACCGATTCCCGACCGCCTGATCGCCGTCGTCTTCCGCCCAACTGCCCCGCCGATGAAGGGCAGTGGGTTGTTCATCCGGTTCGCAGGCCCTCACACGGCCAGCGGTGAAGGTCAGCCCAGTGCCGGGTCCAGAGGCTGGCAACTGCCACCACCGGCTGTGTTCCACCACGTCCAGTCCCACGGCCCCCGCTCGTACAGGCGGACTCAAAGCGGCGCCGATAACCGAGAACGGCACAGAGCAACGGTGAGGCAGCCGGGCAAGAGACCGAGGAACAGCACACTCCATCCCCACCAGCCGGGCATCGCGCCGGCACTCAGGACGAGCTGCACGTCGCCGAAGCCGATCACGCAGGGGCCGATAGGGATCACCAGCCAGAACACGACGCCCAGCATCCCGGCACCCCACAGGGGCGGCGCGTGAACGACCCGCACCCCGAACACCCCGCCGGCGAAGGCCAGCACGGCAAGGACGGCAAGGACGGCAAGGACGAACGGCTCCACATCACCCTCCACTACCACCGGCCGGTACGCACACCGGTACGCGTCTCGCTGCACCACGCCGCCGGGCCGCGACAGCGCACAGGTTGCGCAGCGGCCTGTTCACCGCCCGCGCGAGGGCTCGCCGATGGTTGCGCAGCACGACCCGATCGTCCACTGCGCAACGATGAGCGCGGACTATGCGCAACGGGGGCGGGGACGCTGCGCAGCAGGGATCCCGCAGTGCGCAGTCAAAGTGCACCGCGACTGCGCACCGTGGGTGCGCAGCATCGTGGGTGCGCAGCATCGTGGGTGCGCAGTCGCGGTCACTGCGCACTCCCCCGCACCGGTACGCGTCTGGTTTCCCCACGCGTACCGGCCACCGCGGCCCATCCCGCGTCACCCGGCTTCGAGGCCGAGGCGGCGACGGGTGATGGCGATTCGTGAAACTCCCCAGGCTCGATCTTCGGTCCCCACTTCACTGACTGTTCAACCGTGGAGTGGTGAGCAGACCGCCCGGGACGGTGGAGGCACATCTTCGTCAATGGCTGTCTGCTGGTCCGCCCTGATGCCAGGCGTAGACACGGACGCGGTCGAGGTGGAGTTCATTGGGGCCCATGCAGTCGGCGGCCCAGGTGGCCAGGCGAGAGCCGCAGAAGCAGGCCAGGTTGGGGCCGTGCGCGCCGGTGGGACCGCAGCACCCGAGCCAGTTGTCCCCGAGTGTGAAGGGGGCGAGGTGGGGCAGAACGTCGTCTGGGTGGACGACGAAACTGTCACGCCAACCGGCTGACTCCGTAACCCCAGTGCCGGGTCGCAGCAGCTCACGCCCGCTGCTGCGGGCGCGATGGCGGGATTCAGCGGCGACGAACGGGGCGCCCCACGGGTCGGGGTCGATGGCGTAGCGCCCACGGGGGACGGTGGAGCGAGCCCGACCGGTCTTCTTGTCACGGCCCCGATCTGGGTCGTCGACGTCCGGAACGACCGGGAGCGCCACCAGGTCCCCGGTGAGCACGTTCCCGCACTTGGCGCAGTAGAAGACGGTCACACGTCGGGTTCTACCGTGTGTCAGGCCTGACCGTCACGCGGAATTTGGCTGGCTGACAGGGACAACTCCTGCCCGACGGCCCGCCACAGGCCGACACCTGCAGGTAGGGAATCGGGGTGAGCAGGTCTGGCCCGTCCCTGGGCACAGGGTGGGGATTTTCAACGAGCCTCATCACGGGCCGCGCCCGCTGCGATCCGGCGACCGGTACACGTTGGTCAAGGGGCGAAAAAGCGCGTACCGAAACGCGTACTGGCCTGCAGAACCCTCAGGTCACAGACCTGCCGGACGAAGCCATGGCCCCCAGGACGCACCCGGTTCGCACGCCTACCGGTACGCCCTTTCGCCACCCCGCTCCAGATGCCCGGTACGCGTTTTGGCGAGCGCCGCACCATGCGTACCGCCCGCTCACCGTCGACCGGTACTGGCTGCGCAGTACCCGGTGCGCAACACGCCCCAGTTCGCACTGCGCAGCCGGAGTCCGGGCCGGACAGGCCTGCTGCGCAACGGTGGACGGGGACGCTGCGCAGCGGGGATCCCGCAGTGCGCAGACAGAGTGCACCGCGACTGCGCACCCTGGGTGCGCAGCATCGCGAGTGCGCAGCATCGCGAGTGCGCAGCATCGCGAGTGCGCAGCATCGCGAGTGCGCCAACTTGAAGTCGCAGGTCAAAGGGCTGGTGTGACTGGTCCTCGGGGCGCTCATGCTGGTCGTGGGCGGGAGTCCGCGGCGAAGATCATCCGTCAGCGGTTGACTTCGAGGTTCGTCAAGACGAGCAGGGCTCGCAGGAGCTGGGTGGCGCGGGCGAGGTCGGTGCGGAGCTTGGTGAGGATCCGCCAGTTCTTGAGGTGGGCGAAGCCGTGCTCGGCCGGCGCGCGTCCCACGGCGAGGACGCGGTTGGCTTCCTTCTCGCCTGGGGTGAGCTTGTGGGTGCGGCTGGCAGCGTAGCCGGTGACGATCACGGGGTCGAAGATGTCGTTGTCCAGGCCGCGGAAGCCGAGGTCAGCCAGCGCCCCGAGGCCGGCGGCGCGCAGGTGGGCCAGGATGTGGTCGTGGCGGGCGGCGGTGTTGTCGTGGGTGCGGCCAGGCCGCGCGGCGGATATCCAGATCAGGCGCCCGTTCTCGTCGGTCAGGGCGAGGAAGTGCAGGCCATGAGTTCGGTGCTTGCCGGAGTAGTTCCGTCGGTCGGCGCTGCCTGTACGGCGCTGGGTGCGGATGAGGGTGCCGTCGATCAGGACCACCTCCCCGCCCTGCTTGACGACCTTCTTCAGAACGCGGTCCAAGTGCGGTGCCTGGGCGGCGAGCAGTCCGATCAGCTCGTCGCGCCAGCGGCGGACCGTGGACTCGGACACGTCGTTGCCGCCGGCCATGTCGGGCAAGCGCTGGTCGTGACGCAGGACGGCCAGGACGATCACCGCGATCTTCCCGGGCGGCAGGATCCGCCAGCGTGACCGTATTGCCTTCAGATGACGCCGCAGCAGGTCGGCGAGGTGGTTGACGGTGCGCGTGGACAGTGGCAGACGGCACTGGTAGACAAGCTGGCAGGTGTCCTCGGCGCGCTCTTTGGTATTCGTCACACAATTCCAACGGACCCCGGGGGCAACCCGGTTACGCGCGTGCTGAGCCGCTCCGAGTGGCGATGCTGCTCGTCACAGGCGGGTGGTGAACCGGCCGTCGGGCAGTTTGCGGAGCCAGCCGCGGTCGACGAGTCTGACCGGCTTGCCGCGCAGCGGTTCCAGCTTGGACTTCACGCTGACGTCCACCCCCACTGCCTCGCCGACCTCGCGGGCCATGACCGGTCCGGCGGCCTGCCGCACGGCGGTGATGATGCGCTGGTAGTCCGGCGGGAGCGAATCCTCCTCCACGCCCGGTTCGCGGTGCGGGATCAGCATCACCGCCCGGCCACCCACCTGCCCAGGCACCTGCCGGGCTGAAGCACGTTCCTCGGCGAGCTGCCCAGTCGTCCGTTCAAGGACCCGTTCGGCGACCGCGAGTTCGTCCCGTTCGGCCCGCACTTCCGACAGCTGTTTGTCCAGTTGTTCTTCGAGTTCGTCCAGTTCCGCGCGCCGCGCGGTGATCCGTTCCAGCAGCTCGGGATCCAGCATGGACCGGATGGTAGAAGGCCACCCGGTCGTGGTGAGCGGGAACCGACAGATCGGCCCCCGCTAAAGCACGCGCTGGTAGCGGAGCTCAGTGAGCGTGATCCCGTCGTAGACATCGTCCTGAGCCCCACCGTCAGCCTGGTAGTCGGCCCGCTCGTAGAAGCGCCGGGCTCGTTGGTTGTCACACAACACCCACAAAGCTGACGTCTCGAAGCCCTGGTCCTTCATCTGAGCATGAGCCTCACCCAGGAGAGTCCGGCCGATGCCCTGGCCGATCAGATCCGGCGAGATATACAGGGCGTAGACCTCACCGACCCGTTCCAGACCGGGCATCTCACCTCGATACGGACCGAAGCAGATCCACCCCACCAGGCCACGGTCACCGAGCGCCACAAGGTCTCGAGACTTTCGTCCGGGTTGAGAAAACCACTGCCGCCGTTGACCGGCATCACCTTCCGCCGTCATGGCATCCAACTACGTCTGGGGAACAATGCCGGCGTACGCCGCCTGCCATCCTCGGACTCGGATCATCGAAACGGCCCCGATGTCGGCCTCATCCATCTCCTGCACGTGCACCATCGCGCCACCGTAGTAGCACAGGTACCGCAGAACGAACTGCTTTACCCCGCTGTCGGCGCCTCCTCTCACGAGAACGCTGCCTGACGAACGATCTCCTCTGAGGACACCTGCCTACGACCACCGTGAGCATGCTGAGAACCGGTCACACCAGCCCTTCGATCTGCGACTTCAAGGTGGCGGAGGCTCACTGACCGCACCACCGCACCGGGTCGGTGCGCACCGGTGCGGTGGTGCGCGCACCGAGTCCATCCGGTGCGCACCGCGATGCGCACCACCGTCCACTCGGTGCGCTCCACTCGGTGGGCGTGCTGCGCAGGGCATGACGGTTGAAGACAGGTGGCCGAGTAGCTGGCTCAGGTGATGAGCAGTTCGGCGATCTCATGGGCGAGCTCCGGCCCGAGCGAGCCCCAGCCATCCTTGTAGCCGTACACACTCCCCAAGGTGCGGGCGTCGTAGTCGCCGTTCAGGATGTCTATGTCGGTGGGGGTGATGAGCGACGGGTGGGGGACACCGACGGCGCCCGAGACCTTCAGCAACTCCCTGCGCAGGGTGCGCAGGTACATCGCGGCCCGGATGCCCTTCGAGGGCGCGTCGATGCCGCGCGCCAGCCACGGGTTCTGGGTGGCGATGCCGGTGGGGCACTTGTCGGTGTGGCACTTCTGGGCCTGGATGCAGCCGATGGACAGCATCGCCTCACGGCCCACGTTGATCATGTCGACGCCGAGGGCGAACGCGACGACGGCGTTCTCGGGCAGGCCGAGCTTGCCGGAGCCGATGAAGGTGATGTCGTCGGTCAGGCCCCGCTCGGCGAACACGCCGTAGACGCGGGAGAAGCCCACGCGGAACGGCAGGGACACCGAGTCGGCGAAGATCAGGGGAGCCGCCCCAGTGCCGCCCTCGCCACCGTCGACGGTCACGAAGTCGACCCCTCGCTCACCCCGCTCCATCAGCGTGGCGAGTTCCTCCCAGAAGTCCATCTCCCCGATGGCGCTCTTGATCCCGACCGGCAATCCGGTCTCCGTGGCCAACAGTTCCACGAAGTCGAGCATCGAGTCCACGTCGTGGAACGCGGTGTGCCGCGACGGCGAAGCGCAGTCCTGGCCCGCAGGAATGCCGCGGATCGCGGCAATCTCGTCGGTCACCTTCGCGCCCGGCAGCATGCCGCCGAGCCCCGGCTTCGCGCCCTGCGAGAGCTTGATCTCGATCGCCTTGACGGGCGCGCCCGCGACCAGTGACTTGAGCTTGTCGAGGTTGAACGTCCCGTCCTCGTTGCGGCAGCCGAAGTACGACGTACCGATCTGGAGGACAAGGTCCCCGCCGTTGAGGTGGTAGGGCGACAGGCCGCCCTCGCCGGTGTTCTGCATCGTCCCGGCCAGCGCCGCGCCCTTGTTGAGCGCCGTGACGGCCGCGCCGGACAGCGAGCCGAAGCTCATCGCCGAGATGTTGATGACGCTCGCCGGGCGGAACGCCTTCGCGCGGCCGCGCGGTCCGCCGAGCACCTTGGCCGAGGGCAACGCCGCTTGTGGGTCGCTCAGATCGGGCAGCGCACCGGCGAACGTACGCTGCTTCACGTATGCATGACCCTGCACGTGCTCGATGTCGTTGTCGGTGCCGAACCCGAAGTAGTTGTTCTCCCCCTTCGCCGACGCGTAGATCCAGCTGCGCTGGTCACGGCTGAAGGGACGCTCCTCGTCGTTGGACGTCACGATGTACTGCCGTAGCTCGGGGCCGATCGTCTCCAGCACATACCTGGCGTGTCCCACCAGGGGGAAGTTCCTCAGCAGCGCGTGCTTCTTCTGCACGAGGTCACGGGCGGCCACCAGCGCCAACCCCGTGGCGGCTGCCGCACCTATGCTCCGAGCACGCATCACAATCGTTCCTCTCCTCGACTGACCGAACCTCACGGTGACCATCTACCCCGCGCCGCGGAAATGCCACGCGATGCCGGAGACCCGAGGGCACCGCCCCTGCGGGAGGGCCGCCGCGCGGCCCGTACGGGGGTCGGGCCGCGCCGCGGGCGGGTCAGAGCGCCGAGTCGAGGTGCCCGAGGTGCTTGATGAGGTTCATGTTCTCGGCGTAGTCCACCGGGCAGTTGATGATCGACACGCCCGGGTCCGCCAGTGCCTCACGGAGCGTCGGCAGCAGGTCCCCAGCGGACTCGATGTGGTAGCCCTTCGCGCCGAAGCTGCGGGCGTACTGGACGATGTCCGGGTTACCGAAGTCGGTGTTGGAGTTTTCCCCGACCTCCAGGTCCATCTTCCACTTGATGAGCCCGTAGCCGTTGTCCTCCCAGATCAGCACGGTCAGCGGAATGTTCTCGCGGACCGCCGTCTCGATCTCCTGGGAGTGCATGAGGAACGAGCCGTCGCCGACCGCCGCCAGCACCTTCGTGTGCGGCCTGGCGAGCTGAACCGCGAGCGCGCCGGGCAGCGAGAAGCCCATGGTCGACAAGCCGTTGGAGATGAGGCAGGTGTTCGGCGCGTACGTCGGGTAGAGCCGGGCCATCCACATCTTCAGCGCGCCGGTGTCGACCAGCACGATGTCGTCGCGACCGAGCGCGGCGCGGGTGTCGGCGACGACGCGCTGCGGGGCGAGCGGGTAGCGCTCGTCCGCGGCGCCCTGCTCGAGTTCCTTGGCCAGCAGGGCGCGGGTAGCCAAGGTGTCCTCGTCGTCGATGGTCCAGCGCAGGCCGTCGAGTTCGGTGGCGAGGGCGTCGAGGGAGGCCGAGATGTCGCCGATGATGCCGACGTCGACCGAGTAGCTGTCATCCACCTCCGCCGGGACGCGGTGGATGTGGACGATCTTCTTGTTACCGTCCGGGTTTATCCGGGACGGGTCGAACTCCTGCAGCTCGTAGCCGACGGCGATGACGACGTCGGCCTCCTCGAACCCGAAGTTGGTGTAGTCGCGCCGCATGAAGCCGAACGTGCCGGTCGCGCACGGGTGGTCGTCGGGCAGGACGCCCTTGCCGTGGAAGGTGGTCGCGGTCGACACGTCGAGTGCGGTGGCGAACGCCGTCAGCGACTCCGCGGCGCCGCCGCGCGCCGCGCCGTGTCCGGCGAGGATCACCGGCCGGCGGGCCTCCCGCAGCAGCTCCACCGCTCGCTTGATCTGCTTCGGGGACGGTGCCTCGGGCTGCACGACGTTCCTGCGCAGCGGGCGCAGGTCCGAGCCTTCCGTCGCCGCGTCGACGTCCTCGGGCACGGCGAGATAGACGGCGCCGGGCCGCTCGGACTCCGCGGTCTTGAACGCGCGCCGCACCATCTCGGGGATGGCCTGGGTGGCCGGGACCTCCGCCGACCACTTCGTGACCGGGGCGAACATGCTCACCAGGTCCACGAACTGGTGGGACTCCTTGTAGTTGCGCTCCTTGCCGACCTGCGCGGTGATCGCGACGACAGGCGTGCTGTTCGTCATAGCGTCGGCGACGCCCAGCATCAGGTTGATCGCGCCGGGCCCCAGCGTCGCGGACATCACACCCGCCGAGCCGGTGAGCCGGCCGTGCATCTCCGCCATGAAAGACGCGGCCTGCTCGTGCCGGGTGAGCACGTAGCGGATCTTCTCCGAGCGGGCGAGGGCGTTGGTGAAACGGATGTTCTCCTCGCCGGGTACGCCGAACACCACCTCGACGCCCTCGTTCTCCAGACAGCGAACCAGGAGTTCGGCCGCTCCGTCGGGGGTCTGCTTCCGGTGCTCGGCGTCGCTCACGCTGATCGTGTCCCCTCCTGAGTTTTGGCCGCGCCGATGGGCGGGCCGGTCAGCCGTCTACCCCGGCCGGCCGGCCGCACTCACAAGCTCACCCCGGACCAGAAGCAAGCCAACCGCGCCCTTGCGATCGGACCGGCACCGGTCAAGCACGGCTTCGCCCATCTCAAGAACTGGCGGATCCTCATCAAGCTCCGCACCGACCCCGCCCGCGCCACCCGCCTCCTGCGCGCTCTGCTCGTCCTGACGAACATCGAAATCAACCGCTGACAGATGATCTTCTTCGCGGACTCCCGTCCATGACCAGCGTGAGCATGTGGAGAATCGGTCACACCAGCCCTTTGAACTGCGACTTCAAGTCGGCGGAGGCTCATCGCGAGTGCGCAGCATCGCGGTCACCGCGCACTCCCCCGCACCAGTACGCGTCTGGTTTCCCCACGCGTACCGGCTGCCTCGGCCCATTCCGCTGTCCGCGTCACCCCACTTCGAGGACGGCGCAGCGACGGGCCGCGCCCGCCGCGATCCGGTGACCGGTACGCGTGCTACACGGGGCGGAAAAAAGCGCGCACCGAAACGCGTACCGGGTCTGCAGAACCCTCAGGTCACAGACCTGCCGGACGAAGCAATAGCCCCCAGGCCGCAACCGGTTCACTCAGCTGCTGGTACGCGTTGTGCCGCCCTGCTTCAGATGCCCGGTACGCGTTTGGGCGGGCGCCGCACCATGCGTCCACCCACTCACCGACGACCGGTACGGGTGCGCAGTACCCGGTGCGCAACACGCCCTCGTTGGCGCTGCGCAGTCGGAGTCCGGAGCGGGCGGGCCTGCTGCGCAACTCCCGAAGCCCCCGTTGCGCAGCGAGCCCGAACTGCGCAGTGCGCAGTGCGCAACGACTACGGGTTCCTGCGGGACGCTGCGCAACCGCAGGCCGCCCCGGGCACCGCTCGCACTGCGCACCAGGCCGCGCGGGAAGGCTGAACCACTCTGCGCAGCTCCTCACCGATCACAAACCCGTTGCGGCACAGCGCCGTTCAGCCGCAACGAATCCTCTCCAGCACCAGCGGATACCCCGAGCCCGGGGTCGTGACCCGGACAGCAGCGCCCGACCCGAACTGGGAGCCCTCACCGGGCACGTCCACGCGTTCGGGAAGATGCTCACCCAGCTCCAGGACGACCAACTCCCGCAGTGGATCAAGGCGGTTCGCGTCGACGACCTGCCCAGCCTCCACGCCTTCGCCAACGGCCTCAAACGAGACCTCGCCGCCGTCACCGCCGGCCTCACACTGCCGTGGAGCTCCGGTGCCGTAGAAAGCCACATCAACTGGATCAAAAGATTAAGCGTCAGATGTACGGCCGGGCCGGCTTCGGCCTTCTGCGGAAACGAGTCCTGCTGGCATCCTGACGGGACAGTCACGAACTCTGATGGATTCGCTCCGCGGCCTGAGCAGGGGTGTCGTAGTAGCCAGGCCGTGCCAGCAGGACCGAACTGAAGTAGTAGCCCTGCTCTTCCTCTGGCTCGTCGTCGGCCGCGAACTGGCGCCAGAAGCTCAGGAGCAGGTCAGAGGCGACGAAAGACGCCGGATCGTCGGGGTCTGCCTCAATCGAGGTGTACTCGCCCATGCGTTGCACCAGCTCGCGGGCCGGGATCGCGAACACGTCCAACCCTCGGAAGATGACTCGGTCTGTCTGAGTCGACGGCCTCCCAAGCTCAATGGCTTCGAGTATGTCTCGCATGCAGTGGATGCTGATCATCAGGCCACTGGGACGGAAGATGTGCTGACCTGGCCGGTCGGACTCCGAGACCGCGGAGAGATCGCGGAACGAGTCCAACGCCGCGTTGGCCGATTGCCGAGTCATACCGATCCGCAACGGGCCAACGCCGTTTGGTGGGGCGAGGTCGAAGTCCATGCGGGCATGATCCCAAACTGGTCTGTCAACGTGTCACGAAGGGCCATCCAGTCCTGAGACATTACAGAGCGCGGCTGCTTCACAGGAGTTGGACCAGAACCCGAGTTCGTGCAGCGTTTGTTCAGGACTTCGGGCAGCACCCGCCCAGGTGAGGGAATCGAACGTGGACGCCCACGTCTCCACGGCTCGCTGAGGGGCGCGCGGCCGACGGCTGGGCGGATGACTCGGGTCAGGCGTTCTGCTCCTGCGGATGCAACTCGAACGTGATGTGCGGGCCGAGCGCGTGCAGGAAGTCGGGGGCGTCGAAGATCTCGCCGGCACAGACGACGCCGACGGTCTTGGTGCGGCCGGTCAGGACGCGCTCGAGGGCCTCGGTGACCAGGGGCGCGGTGACGGCGTAGATGTCCTGGCCTGAAGCCGTGGCCCGGCGCTCGGTCCCGCCACAGCGGACGACGACGTCGACGAGGAAGGTCTGGTCCGAGCGCCCGCTCTCGTCGGCGGCGGCCGGGGCCGGCGTGTGAGGGGCAGCGACGTCCCGGGCCGCCTCGGTGCTCATGTAGGTGGTCACATCGGGGATGGAGAGGTGCTGGGGGACGGTGACGCAGTCCGCCATGGTGAACTCCCCGATCACCGGCCGGGGTCCCATCGGTTGCGGGAAGGTCCACTCCAAGGTGGGTGCGGCGTCGGTGCGGCGTTCCCACTGTCCGCCGCTGTAGCGCAGGCGGTGGTCGCCGCGTCGCTCGCGGGAGACCGCGCCGGACAGCCGGGTGCCGGCCGTGGGGTGCCAGTTGCTGAGCGCGTAGGCGATGTGTGCCTCGTCGGCTTCGGTCCACTCGCCCATCGCCGCGGTGGCCAGCAGGTCGCCGAGGCCGCCGAAGAAGGCCATGGCCGGGACGATCACCGCTCCCGCGTCCCGGGCCCGCTCGCGGTAATGGGCGAATGTGTCGAGGTTGGCCTCGAGCTCGGCGGCCACGTCCAGATAGGGGATCTTCGCGCGGAGCGCGGCCTCGATGACGGGGCCGGTGGTTGACGCGAAGGGGCCGGCGCAGTTGATGACCGCCACCGTGCCCGCCAGGGCCCGATCCAGCGAAGCCGGGTCGTCGACCGACGCCACTTTGGCCTCCAGCCCGTGTTCGTGGGCCATCTCCTCCAAGATCTGTGCGTTGCGCCCGCACAGCACCGGAACGAACCCGCGCGCGGCCAGCTCTGCGACCACGAACCGCCCGGTGTGACCGTAGGCGCCGAACACCGTCACCAGCTGACCTGACCCCATGAGACTCTCCCCTGTACGCGAACGCCCGCTGCGAGGTTGATCCGCCGCGGCCTGGCATCCGTATCCTGTCCCTCGGGCAGCACCCCGCACGAGCGTCGGAAACGACACGCCGCGTACAGTTTCGGACATGCCTGCTGTTGCACTGGCCGCCACCGACGGCATGCTCCACTACGAACTGTCCGTGGCCGTCGAGGTCTTCGGATCCGACCTGACCCACATCGTGGATCCCTGGTACGACTTCTCCCTGTGCGGGAGCGGGCCGGTGCACCTCGGCCACTTCCGCCTGGACCCCGACCACGGACTCGACCACCTCGCGCACGCAGACACAGTGATCGTCCCCGGCTGGGCCGACACCGACCGCGACCCGCCCGCCGAGCTGGTCGAGGCGGTGCGTGCCGCCCACGCGGCCGGTGCCCGCGTGGCCTCACTGTGCACGGGCGCCTTCATCCTGGGCGCGGCAGGACTGCTCGACGCCAGGCGCGCCACCACACACTGGGCCCACACGCGGGAACTGGCCCGGCGCCACCCGGCGGCCACCATCGATCCGGACGTCCTCTACGTCGACAACGGCGACGTCCTCACCTCCGCAGGCAAAGCCGCCGCCATGGACCTGTGCCTGCACCTGGTCCGCCTCGACCACGGCTCGGCCAACGCCAACAAGATCGCCCGACGCCTGGTCGTCCCACCCCACCGAGACGGCGGCCAGGCCCAGTTCATCACCACCCCCCTGCCCGCCGAGGGCAACCACCCCCTGAGCGAACTCTTCCCCTGGGCGCTTCAGCGACTGGACCAGCCACTGACCGTGGAAGACCTGGCCCGCCAGGCCCGCATGAGCTCACGCCACCTCGGCCGCCACTTCAAACACCTCACCGGCACCACCCCACTGCAATGGCTCCACACCCAGCGCATCCGCCACGCCCAGGAACTACTGGAAACCACCAACGCCACCGTGGACACCATCGCCGCAGCCACCGGCATGGGCACCGCCACCACCCTGCGCCGCCACTTCCACCGCAGCGTCGGCGTCCCACCCGACACCTACCGCCGCACCTTCCGCCCCTGAAGGAGTACCAAAGCCCTGGCCGCCCATCGAACAGCGCCGAGGCGGGTGCCGTCCGAGCAGAACGCGGGACCACCCAAAAAACGCCGTTCCCGCCCATTCAGACCCCGGACCACGCACAGCGCAGCGGCGCACAACGGCCGCAAAGGCCGCTGCGCGCCGCCACGCCGTACTCGGCCGGCGCCTGCTTCCACGGTCAGCCCTGACACAGAGTCAGTGACGGCCACCCTGCCCAGACTGACCCTGGCCGCCACCCTGACCCTGACCGCTCTGGCCCTGATGACCGCCCTGACCGTTCTGACCCTGACCGCTCTGACCGGCCTGGCCCTGACCGTTCTGACCCTGGCTGCCACCCTGGCCGTTCTGACCCTGGCCGTTATGGCCGTTCTGACCCTGGCCGTTCTGACCTTGGCTGCCACCCTGGCCGCTCTGACCCTGGCCGTTCTGCCCCTGACCGTTCTGACCCTGGCTGCCACCCTGGCCGTTCTGACCCTGGCCGTTATGGCCCTGGCCGTTCTGACTCTGATGACCGCCCTGGCCGTTCTGACCGCCCTGGCCTTGGTGGCCGCGCGGCCCGTTGTGACCCTGGTGGCCGCCCGGAGTGTTCTGACCCGGGTGCACTCCCCCGGCGCCGCCGTGGTGCCCTGCGTCACGGTGGTGACGGCCACCGAGGTCACCCCAGCGCCAGCCGTCACGGTTACGGTGGTGGCCGCCGAAGTTGCCCCAGAGCCAGCCGTCACGGTCACGGTAGTGACGGCCGCCCCAGGAGACCTCGTCGATGAACCGGCCGGCGTCGCTGCGCAGGGTGGCGGTGTCGGAGCGGTTGTCCCACACGTAGGTGCGGCGGTCCTGGTAGACGTCGCGGTAGGTGTCGCGGCCGACACCGGTGTGCACACGCACGGTCGCACGTCCGCCCAGGCGGAAGTGATCGAAGATGTAGGTGTGGCCGTCCTCGTCCGACAGCCTCCAGCCATCCAGATTCACACTGCGACGAGAGGTGTTGGTGACATCGATCCACTCCCGGTTCAGGGAGTAGTTCGAGCGGTCATCGAAGCCCGGCGAGTCGTACTGCACACCACTGATCACCACACCCGACCGGTATACGGCCCCCCGGTGAGGACTGGACTGGGCGGAGGCCGGAAGCGCGGCCGCGCCAAGAGCGACACCGGACGCGACAGACACGGCGGCGATGCGACGGATCGAACGAGAAGACATCAAGAGTGCTCCCCTTGGAGTACGAGCCCGCCCCCAAACCAGCATGGAGGGCCGGGAGCGGGCAGTGTGCGGATCCCGGCCGATGCCGAGAACCCAGAGACTGACCACCCGACCGACCCGATCCGACTTGCGCCGGTTCGTGTCACAGTATCCGGATATTTCTGTGACAGTCGCCTGCAACAGGCAACCAACTCCGCAGGCCGCAAGAACAGTTCACGGGCGAGGGCATCCACCCCCTGATCCCCGCGAGGGAAGCGGTTTCCAACCCCCACCCGCCCCACCGCACCACCCACCCACCTCACACCAAATACCCTTTCGGTATGTAACAGGCACATATGAACAACTAGCGAGCAATCCTTCGATGGCATGTCAAGCGTTCGTATGCCTGGCCGCGGCAGGAGCCTCCCGCCAGGCAGCACCCACGGCCCTGTCCGCAGCGCGCAACGGATTGGCGCGGTCCCACCACGCACTTCACAGGCACCGTCCAGCCCACAGCCCCTGCCTCACCTTCAGTGACGGGACGGCAAGAAGAACGAAGAACGGTGTAACTCCCGATCACCGACGACGCACTGATGACCAGTAACAACACGTCTGGGAACGAAAGTTCTGGGCTGGCGGCCCCACAGCCGGCCAAAACAGTCGATGACCAGCCGATCAAGGAGTCAGCGGGCCGGACTCAGGCCGAAAGCCTGCCAGCTCACCAGTGAAAAAGGTCTGCCGCAACAACTCACGAAACAACCCCTGGAACCAGCTCCAAAGGGCGAGATAACCGAGCTGGACAAGGCAGCCGACAAGAAGCAGACGAACAAGACGACCGCCCCCTACAGCCGTGTCCACCCTCTCTGCAACAACGAGCTCGGCACCACGAAACCCGACCACCACGGCGCCGAACTGCTCCTCCCGGCGCTGACCGAACGCAAGGACAACAACAGCATCGCCATCGCCTGACACGAGTCGTTCGGTAAAGCGCACATGTTCCGTCGAACACGTGCCAGGCGGCGCCGAAACATCACGGGTTCGCAGGGCGTCCGATCCCGTCTGCGGCCTGGAAGTCGTGGTATTCGTCGCAGACGATGCCCTGGTTGACCCAGTGAGCGGGGTCCGCGCCGAGCTCACGCTCGGCCAGGCGGAGGGCTTCCTCCGGGCTCGCCACGGTGCCGATCTCCTTTCCCCGGCCATCGTCTTCCGGGTCGAGAGGTGGGAACTCGGTGACGTCGCGGCAGGTGCCGCTGCCGACGTCTTCGACTTCGCTCAGATAGACGGTGATACTCGCGCGGCCCGGACTGACGGCGACCCAGCGAAGGCCCCGCCGACCGTCGCGTTCAATTCCACCGAGGAACTGCTCGACCTGTTTCCCGCGGTGCAGTGCCCCGAGGGCGAATGCCGGGGTGAGGTGCCGCATCTCATCGTCTCCGTTCTTGCTGGTCGGGCAGGCGTCCTGGGTCACTGTGATCAGCACGGTAGATGCGGGTGGCCTGCCGCTCCATGCCGAATGCGACGGCGACGAGATTGGGGTCCATGGTGTTCACCAGATCGACGAGACGGGTGCTGCGGATCATCCGGGGCGGGTATCCGCAGTCGTCAAGGACGTGGGAAACATAGGCCCGCCTCTGCGCGGCCATCGTCGACCGCCTGACCTTCAACGGCACCACCATCGAGACCGGCACCGACTCCTACCGCCTGGCCGGCACCCGGGCGCGGACCGGAGCCGCGGCCGAGGCCGGCTGAGCGCTGCATGGTTCAGCTCGACGGTTCTCCACCCCAAGGATCGTCAAGCACTGTTTCGGGGATGGTTGTCGTGAGCATTTCGTCGATGCAGCTGCGCAGCCCGGCGCCATGGTGGTCGACCCAGGTGAGCCATGGCACCGGCTGGAGCAGGTCGTCGTATGGACGGGCGCCGGGGTCGGTGAGGAGGGAGCGGAGCTCGTCGGGGGCGGGGCCGCTGGCCAGACACAGCCAGGCCAGGCCGGCGCCGATGCGGACCTCGGGCGGTCGTCCGGGATCCGACCACAAATCCTGGGCCCATTGGGGAGCGTGTCCATCGTGGTGTTCGCGGGCGAGTTGGGCGATCGCCAGGATCAGGCTCACCCGAGCTGCCGCATCATCTTCCTTCGCCAGCCTGGATTGCACAGCAAAGGAGACGCGTGACACCTCGCCGATCGCCGCCGCCAGGACGTAGGCGGTCACGGAGCGGACCTCGGGGTCGGGGTCGGGGTCGGACAGAAGCGGGAGCAGCAGGTGCAGGTCGTTGGTGACGGCTTGGCGGGCGGCCTGGATCGTCCAGTCCACCGGGCACATCGTGCTGCCCTCGATCATCAACTCCTCCTCGGCGACCTGGAGCAGGCCTTCACGTGATCCGTCCCCCATGTGCTGACACCGGCCTATCTCAGCGATCAAGCGAAGGGTCTGGGCACGGAGCCCGGGGCGCCCGGCCACCGCGATCCGGAGCAAAAAGGGCACCGCCAGTGCTCCCACCGCGATCGTGCCGCCCTGATGATGAAGATCCGTCCAAAGCTGCTGCAAGGCCCCATCCGCAGCTTCGGTGTCCCCGGACGCGAGCGTGACGAGCAGACCGGGGATGTCCTCACCCGGGCCGTAGAAGTGCCGGAACCGCTCCCAAGGGACCTCGTCATACCTGAACCCGTCCTTGACCTCCCGCGAGATCGCGCCCACGGCCGTCCGCACGTCGCAGTCGGTGCCGGTCCATCGTTGCGGCCAGCCAGCCCAAAAGTCATCATCCACAGCGTGGCCTTCCAGTCCACCAACAGCACCCGAACCCCGGGAGTCTAACGACCGGTGGCCAAGGGACGGCCCTTGTGCCGCACTCCGGTGGCACCGCACCACGGCGACGTCATTTCTCGTGAGCATCTGCAGCACTCAAGATCGCCAACTGCTGCCCAAACCGCTGATCAAACGCTGCTACTTCACGTGAACGAAGCCAGATCACCAACCCGGGTCCGTGGGCAGCGTCGGCACGGCCTGGGCAAGAGCGACAGCGAGGGTGGGCGAGGAGATCCCACACAAAGACCGACGGATTCGCCGACCCCTGAAGGTCATTGAGTGCGAACCCGCAGGTGCGACCCGCGTGCCAGGGGAAGCATGCGACAGGTTCGGAGCATCACAACGCGATTCAACGCGACCGGTGCAGTTGTGCCAAGAGTCGTTCTTGTTCGAGCTTCAGCGACTCGAACGAGCTCCGCAGGTAGGCGTCCAACCCAATGCGCGGGAAGTTTCCTGCGATCGACACGTGATCCTCGAAGTCGACAGAGTCGAACCCGTCTTCCTGCCATCGAGCGACGAGCGGCTCGTAGCAGGCCACGTGCGCGCACAACTCCTTCAAAGGCTCCGGGATGGTGGTTTCCCTCAGGAGGTCAGCATGGGAGATGACGGTCTCGACCATGCGCCGGTTGAGCGGCATGAAGACCGTGGACATCCATAGGCGCCAGGCGGCTGCTTGCTCCGACGTGACAGGGAACGGCCGGGCCCAGACGTTCCCGCTGACGGCAACGAACTTGTGCCAGGCTCGATCCACTGCCTCCGCCTGTGCATAGAGCGGACCGTAGAGCTCGCTGAGTTGACGATTGACTCTGTCCAGATGCTCGTTGCGGCGCTCCAGACGAAGATTCGTCAGGTAAGTGGCTGCATAGCCAGTAGCTGCCACGAACACCTGTGACTGAGCGCTTCAGTTGGCCCCTGCGTGCTGTGGTTGGCCCCTGAGTGCTGTGGTTGGCCCGGCTGAGCGTTTCGGTTGGCCCGCAGGGTAGCGGTGAAGGCTGTGACCTGCGATGTGTTCTTGTGAACTGGTACGGGATGGCGCGCGGTGGCGCCGACAAAGGTCAGCGAGAACCGTCAACCTTTACTGAGAACGGATGTCGACCATCATCGGGCCAACGTAACAACGCCCCCCGACAAGTCAGCCGCGCTGCCCCTGCCGCCGCCACGTGCGCCCGCCGTCGTCCGAGGCGTACAGCCCCTCGCCCTTCACCAGGTCGTACGTCGCCGTCGTCGCGTCCGCGATGCCGTACAGCGTCTTGCCCTGGACGGTGAACGAGGTAAACGGCACCGGGGTCTTGAGCTGGTGAAAGGCCCGGTTCGAGCGGTCGTCGGCGAGCCAGTAGCGGCCCTCCCTCTCGCCGACGAGCAGCCGCCCGTCCGGCAGCGCCCGCAGTACCAGGAACACCAAATCGCGCTTGAGGTCCTGCCAGGGGATGCCGCCCCCGGTGAGGTTGCGCCAGTGCGCGCCGTCGTCCGCGGTCACCATCAGGCCTCGGACCGTGCCGCCGCGGAGCAAGGCCAACGCCGTCGTGCCGCCCGCCGCGGTGACGGCGCCGCCGCTGGTGTACGGCTTGGGCATCGGCATGGAGGTGAGGGTGCGGCCGTCGCGTTGCTGCACGACGCGGTTGGGCATCCGCGACTGGTCCACGAACCAGACCGAGCCGCGCTCGTCCAGCGCGAAGTCTACGTATTCCGGTGCGCCGGCCGGGGCCGCCACGGTGCGGTTGGCGGGGCGGTAGAAGCGAGCCGGCATCCCCTCGTGGAGGACGATGTCGCCGGGGCGGGTGCCCAGCGCGCGGTCCGACGCGGTGACCTTGTGCCGCTTGCCGCGTACGTCGAGCGCGTACGCGCTCTCCGCGCCCCGGCTGCTGCGGTGCCAGCGGACGAAGCCGTCGCGCACGCCGATGTACTGGTCCGGCTGATCCTCCACGTTCGCGTGCCACGCCTGCTGCGCGACCGTGCGGCCGGCCGGCGAGACGATCCGCCAGGCGGCGGCCGCCGGGCCCTCGTCGTCCTCCATGTTGGGCGCGTTGTACGACAGCAGCAGGGAGCCGTCGCCCGCCCGCGCCACCCCGGCCGGTGCGCCGGCCGCCTCGATGACGGCGTCAGGACTCGGGTGCGGGTCCTTGACGACACGCTTGTACGCCGCCTCGCGGTCGCCGCTGCCGACCCCGGAGTCGCTCTGCGCACACGCGGTCAACGCCAGGGACATGACACTCACGACCGCCGCGCCGACTGTGAACACGCGCCTTCTCAGCCTCACCATCGCGCCATCCTCGCAGCTCAGCGTCGCGGAAGGGCACCTTCCGGACTCTTGGTCATCTCGATCCGGTGACCGGCCGCCTGATCGGCAGGTCGCGCCGCGAAGCTTCGGGCATGTCCTCGCCACCGGATTCCGCGCCGACTCGGCAGCCGTCCCACCTGCAGCACCACCGCGACAACTTCGATGAGAACGAGACACCTTCAATGAGAAGACCCCCGCCCCGGACACCTTCACTGAGAACGCGACACCTTCAGTGAGAACGAACACCTGCCGCTGGGACGGGCCAACCACCACGCACAGCCGGGCAAACCACGGCGCTACTGACTTCGCCTCGTCAGGGTGAACTTCGGCGAAGTCCCTGAAGAACCTTGAGCGGTGCCGGTATCCCGTGGTGTGTGAGGTATGCGGATGGGGGCGGCCTGACCGCTGCAGGACGTCAGCGCCGGGAGTCGCTG
>NZ_JBHJYS010000038.1:0-74565 GCF_042270245.1 Streptomyces sp. NPDC055955 | reverse complement strand
GCGGGGCGCACGAACATCCGCTTGAGCTCCGCAGTCTCCGGAGCACCTCTGAGCAGCCGCAACCCTGCGCAGCCCAGGAACTCACCCTCATCCCCGCGCGCAACGAGAAACTCGCCGTCGGGCGGGCTGAGCACGTGGTGAGGATCTTCAACAAGCACCGCTTGCAGCTCTGCCTCTGTACCTGGGCGCCCCAGCACCCGCCGCCCCATCTCGGTGAAGTACTCCCGCATCACCTCATCGACACCCGCGCCAATGACAGGCTCCGCCTTGATAGTCCACGTTGGCATGCAGGCCATGGTCCCCGAGCAACCTGTGGCCGTCCACCGTCCTCCCAACAGGTTTCCAACCAACCACCACGCCACAGAGATCGTTTACGGGACAAGGCTGAGGCCGGGATCGTCACGGTGGTATGCCTCGACGCGCTACGGGAAGAGATCAGCGGAGACTTCTCTGTCAAGTTCAGCGTGTTGAGGTGAAGAGCCTGCCTGGTAGCTCAGTCGATGACTGGGCTGCGGCGTTCGATCAGGACCACGTCGCGCCACTGGCCGTTGTGCTGACCGATGCGCTCGCGGGTCCCGATCACCCGGAAGCCAGCCCGCTGATAGCTTTTTCGGACTGCTGAAAGCGGAGATCGGCACCACGATCTGGGCATCTCACGAGGCGGCTCGCGCCGACGTCTTTCGCTTCATCGAGGGACCCTGTTGCCCAATTGATTCTCATGCGGCGAGGTCGAGGGCTGCCAAATGGGAAGTGCGCGTCGGTGCGAGTGGACTTCCGTTCCACCATGCTTCGAGTCGAATCAGGTTGATGGCGGTGGCCATGAAGATGTGGGCCAGGCGCGTCTTCACCAGGCTGGTGTAGCGGGTGCGGCGGGCTCCGGTGGCGACGGCCTGGTGAATGGTGCCTTCCACTCCTGCGCGAGCCGCGTAGCGGGCCTTCCAGTCCTCGGTGGCCTGCTCGGACCGGACGCGTTCGAGGAGGACGTCTTGGTCCTGGGGGCGGACGGTGAGCTGTCGGCCGTACTGGGTCGAGCGGGTGCACTGGCTGCGGGCCGGGCAGGGCGCGCATGTCTGGGTGGCGAAGCGGATCCGGACCGCCAGGCGGCCGCTGTGGTCGTAACCCTCGGTCCAGTACCTGCTGTTGGCCCCGCTCGGACAGGTCGCTTGTCGGGCGTCCCAGTCGATGCTGAAGGACGTTTTGCCATAGCCGGCGGCCTGGACGGCCTGGCGGGTGCTGTTGGGCCTGACCGGACCAATGACTTCGACACCGCGTTCAACCGGCGAGGTCAGCAGCAGTTCGGCGGAGACGTAGCCGGAGTCCAGGAGGTGCTCGGACGGCAGCAGGCCCTTGTCGTCGAGGCGATCGTGGATCTGCTCGATGACCGCGGCGTCGTGGACCGTGGCATCGGTGGTGAGGACATGGGTGATCACGTGCGGGCGCCCCGCCTCAGCGGGGTCATCACAGGTCTCGCTGAGGTGGGCTTTGTAACCGTCCCAGCCAGAGCCGCGCTTGACGGCGTAACGGGAATCCACATCGTAGGGGGAGGTGATCCTGGCTCTGCTGGGCGGGCACTCGTCCTTCCCCCGCCAAGTCACCTCCTGGATCTCGTCGGTCACTGTGCGTTTGAACTGCTGCATCCACACCGTCCGCAGGACGGCGATGGCGGGGACGTCCCGCAGCCAGTGCGGCGCCGTGGGTGTGAAGACTGTTTCGAGCAGCCGGTATCCGTCGGTGGCGATCTGCCCCGCCAACTCGTCCCGCTCGTCCTGGGCGCTGGGCAATCGGTAGGCGTCCACCCGAGCCCGATAGCGTTGCTGCCAGGACGGGTCCATCCACGTCCTCAGCCATGCCGGCGCGGCGACCGCGATTGACTCCAAAGCCGCCCGCAGAGCCTCTCCGACGAACTCAAGACGGTTCAAGTTCCGTACTGCGGCCAGGACATGTGTGGAGTCGGTGCGCTGTCGACCACCAGGGGCGACCAGCCCCAGCTCCATCAGTCGCTGCAGCAGTAGGTCCAGGACCTTCTCCTCCAGCCCATGCGCCAGGATCCGGTCGCGGAACCCGGTCAGCACGGTGAAGTCGAACCCCGGATCCGACAGCTCGACGCCGAGGAGGTACTTCCAGTCGATCCTTGCTCGTGTGGCGTGCGCGGCCTGGCGGTCAGTCAGGTTCTCGGCGAACTGCAGGACGCAGACCAACGCCAACTGACCCGGCGAGACACCAGGACGGCCCCGGACGCCGAAGGCGGACCTGAACACCTCGTCTTCGAACAATGGGCCGAGCTCGTCCCGGACCCTCATCGCCAGGCAGCCGTTGGGGAAGGCAGCGAGGGCCACCTGCCGTGTCAGCTGCGGGACCTCTGCCCCTGATCCCGACCCCATGGACACCACTCCACCCCGTCCTGCGGCCGAACGACTCACCCTGGATCAGACCGCTGAACAGCAATCTTTCCGTCCAGGACACCTTCAGGTGCAAAATCGCAGAGGGTTCACTCAATTGGGCAACAGGGTCATCGAGGTCGAGTACAACCGCACCCGCCTGCGGAAGCATCCCGTCTACGGATACGTCACCCCGGTCGAAACCAGGGCACTGACGACACAAGACCTCGCCCCCGCAGCGTAACCATCCGCTGTCCACGATCACGGGGGAACTTCAGATCCTCTATCGCGGACCAGGTCGTAAGCATTTGATCTTGATTTTGGGGACTCGGAACCCCGACTGGAAGCACTGGCTACCCACCTGCCAGGCCCTTCACGTGTGTGCGAGGGCCTTCAGTCGTGCTCTTCCTCCTCGGGCTTCATGTGCCGGGTTCCCTCGTGGGTGAGGGTGACCATCGCGGGGGTGGTGCCGGGTTCTCAGTCGGCGGTGATCAGTCCTTCGCCCGTCAGGTAGGTGCAGGTGGCGGCCGGGTCCTGTTCCGGTACGTGGAGGTCGCGCCGCAGCTGCGCTCCGGTGATGCCGAGGAGGCGGTTTCCTTCGACGGCTTCGTTCAGGACCCGGAGCACCTGATCGCGGTAGGTCTTGCGTTCGCGCAGTGTGGCCATGACCGCGTCCTCTCGTGTGGGGGTGGCTCCGGGCCCGGGGCTCTCAGAGCTCGTCGGAGTGGGCGCCCGTGCCGGCGGGGGTCCGGCTGGCGGCCAGCCAGGAGCTGGCGGGGCCGGCGGATGCTGCCGTGTCCACGGTGAGGTGGAGGCGAGTGTCACCGTCGAGGCCGAGATAGCTGCGCTGTTCCGTTCCGGCGAAGCAGCCGCGGAGGGCTTCCGCGACTGCTCGGGCGGCTTCAGGCGTGTGCGCGATGATCCGTACCTCGGCGTGCCCGAGTGACGGCAGTATCTGGGTCTCGATGTACTTCACGTGAGTGCCCTTCAGGGTGGACGAGAAGCCGGCAGGTCGGAGGAGGTCTGTTCCTCACTGGTCGGCATCCGTGCGGTGGGCTCGACGACCGGTGTTGTCCGGCAGACCGGAGGTTTCGGCAGGGGGACGCTGAAGGATCTTCAGCCGTTTCCGGGCAGCGGCCGGGTGCTTTGGTCAAGCGGGTTCCCGAAGGGGGATATACAGGTCCCGCCTTCGCCCTCCCAGGTGGCCTCCCGGCGGCGGGCGTCGCGGATGCCGCCGCCCGATGGCGGTCTCGTTGGCGATGAGGACACCTGCCGTCAGGACGCTGCCCGGGATCGCGGCGGCGGCCATCAGCCGAGCCGCGGCTGCGGGCTCGGCCTCGGGCGGAACCAACAGCAGGTCCCATCGGCCGACGGTGTAGGAGAGCAGGATGAGCTTGTCGGGGTCCTGTTCGGTGAACCAGCCCACGTGCACTGTGTTCCCGGCCACGGGAACCGTGTGCGGGATGACGGGCCAGCGGGTGGGGTTCACGGTGACGCGGGTGACGCGCCCCCAGGGTTCTTCCAGGGCGGCGGCGAGCGGCGGAATCTCGACTGCAAGGTCGCGGGAATAGGGCCACCAGGCACCGTCCAGCTGGCCGGCGAGGGTGGTCTTCGAGGTGAGGGACAAGCGTGCCGGGAGCTCTGCGGCGAGGTCGCGGGGCGCGGTCCGGTCGACGGCGGTGGTCATGATGCGGACCTGCCCCCGGAACTGCCCGTCGGCAGACCGCTTGTTAGGTGATCACCGGAAATGACACCCGCGTGAAAGCGGGTGCGCGAAGTACTTCCGGTGGCTTCACTGTACGCCTGCTCGATGGGCGATGTCCGGCGTGACCAGGTATTTTCCGGCGGAGGCGCTGTGGAGAGCGTCGGTGCGGGCGGCCGGGGGTACCGTGAAATGAGGCGGGCTCACGGACGTAGCAGGTCGGCATCGGCACTGACCTGCGACGAGGCGCGGCCGCACCCCGTTGACGGGCGGATCCACGTGGCCGACTCCGACATTCCCCACAAGCCACCACTGCTCCTGCCGGATGTGATCCACCAGGCGGTCGAACCTGGCACGGCCCTGTTGCGGCTGGAGGCCACGCGGTCCCGGGAGGGGCTCCTGGACGTCAAGGTCACCGACATCAAGCCGCGTGCCCCCCAGGTGGTCGAGTTCTATCAGGATCCGTTGGAATTCGGCCCTCTCCAGCAGATCACTCGCTGTGTGGGCGCAGCGGACCGGTAGCCGCGGTCATCAGCCTGGCGCCGATGGCCGGATCCGTCTGCGGCGGATTCACCAGCAGGTCCCAGCGGCCGACGGTGCAGGAGAGCAGCAACAGCTTGTGGGGGTCTTGCTCGGCCTTGAACCAGCCGATGCTCACCACGTGCCCATCAACGGGCACCTTCCCTCCCGTGGGCGCGCGGTAGCGAGAGGTTCAGCGGTCGGCCAGAGCGCTGATCAACTTGCGGGCCGCCGCCTTCGTCAGCCGTGTCGAGCGGCCCGTGAAGTGGTCTGGGACTCCGAGGGCGGCCATGGTGCCTGTGTGACCGCGCCAGCACGCTCCGCGTGATCCCCCAAACGGCCCCGGTGAAACCGCCGGGGCCGTCCTTTCAGGCGCAACACGTGAGAGTGCGCAACCCACAATTCACGGTACACCTGCAGATAGTGTCTGACGTGATTTTGTAGGCTGACGCGAAGCATGGCCAAATTCTGCTCGGACCTCAAGCACCGACGACCGGGCCCAGCAGCCGGCACGCGCCCGGCCGCCGGCAGAGTGCTTGCTATTCCGCATTGACGCGCCACTGCCCCTGGACACGGAACCAGACTCCGGGAGCGTAGATCGATTCGACGGCAGCGGCCTCGCCTTTGGTCACCCTGAGGATGCGCAATGCGCCGCTCGGAAGCAGGTCGTACTCGTACGTGGCGGGCGACTTCCCTTCGGTGATGTCGTCGTAGGAGATATCTGCAGCCGCCAGATCCGAGTATTCCTTGGGGGGCCGGTTCTCCACCAGCTTGATGAACACGCTCATACCTTTACGATAGATCCCTCGCGGTTTTCTCGCGTGGCCAGAGTCACCGCCAACGGCCGCAACCAGTCGCGCGGTATCGGCTCATTCCGGGTCTGCGAAGTTAGAGGTCGTTTCATTTGGTGAGACGGCGGTGACAGATGAGGGCTGCGGCTATGCCGACGAAGGCGAGGAAGTGTTCGGCCTTGCGCTCGTATCGGCGATGGAGCCGACGGCAGCCGGAGAGCCAGGACACGGTCCTTTCGACGACCCACCTGTGGCGGCCGAGCCGCTGTGAGGACTCGATGCCCTTGCGTGCGATGCGGTGGCGGATGCCGCGTTTGCGGAGCCAGCGGCGCAGATGGTCGTAGTCGTAGCCCTTGTCTCCGTGGAGCTTGCCGGGGCGCCGTCGGCGAGGTCCTCGCCGGGATCGGATCGGTGGGATGCCCCGCACGAGCGGTTCAAGGCCGAGGCTGTCGTGCATGTTCGCGCCGGAAATCCCCAGCGAGAGCGGCAGTCCGTTCCGGTCGGTGATCAAGTGGATTTTCGATCCAGGCTTGCCACGGTCGGTCGGATTCGGTCCCGTCAGAGGCCCCCTTTTGCAGCCCGCATGCTGACGGAGTCGATCGCGCAGCGCGACCAGTCCAGTTCCCCGTGGGCGCCGAGTTCGTCGAGGACGACGCGGTGGAGCCGGGCCCAGACCCGGGCCCGGCTCCACTGGGCGAAGCGTCGGTAGACCGTCTGCCAGCTCGGGCCGAACACCGGCGGCAGCTGCCGCCAGGTGCAGCCCGAGGTCGCCACGAAAATGATCGCGGCCAATGCTTCGCGGTCACCCGCCCGACGCCGGCCACCACCCTGCGGACGTATGACCTCCGTCGGCGGTACCACCCGCCGGAACAGCACCCACAAATCGTCCGGCACCAAACGCTCAACCAGGTCCGTCACGCACGGTTCAACGAACGATCACGCCATAAGAAACGACCTCTTAGTGGGGGCGCCGCCGACGCGCGCCCGCTGGCCGCCTCGCTGCGAGCTGCCCGGCCAGGGCGTTCGGCCGTCCGCCAAGGTACGCGGGAGGACCGCCGATGGCCGACACCCCATCAAGTTCGAAGACCCCTCATTCCAGGGTGGCAAGGTGGTCGGCAGCACCCCCGCGCCACTCGATCAGGAAGAGGGTCGCGTCGTCGCTGGTGATCCCGCCCCGCTCCCGGATCAGGGTGCGGGAGAGGGAGCGCACCACCGCCCGAATCCCTTCCTCGGCGTGCTCGATGCGGTTGACCCAGGTGATGAGTTGCTCCTCGCCGAACTGCTCGCCGCGGACATCGTGCTCCTCGATCAGGCCGTCGGTGAAGCACAGCACCCGGTCGCCGACCTGGAGCGTCTGCTCGCTGATCTGGGGCTCGTCGCCGCCGAAGCCGACCGGCAAGGTGGTGGGGCTGTGCAGTTGCCAGACGACCTGGTGGTTGCGAATCAGCAGCGGCGCGGGGTGGCCGGCGTTGACCCATTGCAGGTGGCCTGTCGCAACGTTCAGGCGCATCATTTGTGCGGTGACGAAGTGCTCCGGCCCGAACTGCCCGGCGATAGCCCGGTCCATGAACGCGTAGATCCCGGACAGCCCGACGTCGGTGCGTCGGGCGTGCCGGTAGGCGCCGATGGCGACGGTCGCCATGGTGGCGGCTTCCAGGCCGTGGCCCATCGCGTCGACCGTGACGACGTGCAGGATGTCGTCGTTGAGGGCGTAGTCGAAGCTGTCGCCGGCGACCTCGTAGGCGGGTTCGAGGATGCCGGCCACCGCGACCTGCGGGGTGGACATCGACAGCGGGGGCAGCAGGGACCACTGGATCTCCGCGGCCACGCTCATCGGCTCGCGCCGTCGGGTCTGGAAGAACTGGTCGGTGTAGCTGTTCTTGATGACCAGCATGTGGGCGGCCAGGCCGGCCAGTCGGTGCAGCAGCCGCCGGTCGTTGTCGTCGACGGTATCCAGGGTGAGCGCCAGCACCCCCACCTGGTCGCTGCCGTCCAGCAACGGCAGGTAGATCCGTACGCCGTCTGCCTGTGGCACCTCGACGGGGGTTCCGCTCCGGAAGGCCGTGCCGGCGGGGGAGCCATCAATCGGCGCGCGTTCGCCGACGGTCAGCCGCCTACCCGGCAGCGGCACCAGCATCAGTTGTTCGTAGTCCTGCAGGAGAACCGAGACGTCACGGCCCCCGACCCGGCCCACCGCTTCCACGATCAGCGGGGTGATCAGATGCGGTGGCATCTCGTGGGCCTGGTCCAGCAGCACCCCCAGTAGCCGCTCACCGAATCCTTCCGACCGGTCCACCGCGCCCTTTTTGGGCTGCGACTCTCCTGCCGTCACAGCCGCGCCCGCCCTTGACGGATCCGCTGGAAGACCCAATCACGTGATCGGTACACACGGACTCCTGATACGACCGTCAATCTGCACAGCCTGACGCGGTCAGCCGGCTCGACGAGCCGATTACGCCAATGGCGGCATGTCACACCCGGTCAGGAGACGCAGCGTTCCAATTTCGGTGTCCAAACAGCGGCTCCCGATCTCGCTGCCCGAGTGGCTCCGAAACACACTGCAGTGCCCGGCAGTTCCGGGCACAGACACCGGCCGGGGGCCGCCCTCCGTGACTTCCCCCATCCGGCACGCGAGAGGCCCCCGGCCGGTCACCGCTGTCGCCACCGGCAACAACTTCCGCACAGAAGCACACCGGTCAGTCCTGGCGACCCTCGGAAAAGCTGAACTCCATGAGGAGGTTCTCGGCTTCACTCGATACCTGCCGGAAGCCGGCCTTCTCCCAGGCGCGCACTGCCCGCACGTTGCCTCTCGCGGGATCGACTGTCACGCGCCGCCATCCAAGAGTCCCGCCCAAGTGCGCAAGGAGCGCGCGAGCCGCATCCGGCCCCAAGCCCCGGCCTTGCGCCTGCGGTCCCAACACCATGTCGATGCCACCTTCAGTCGCGCCGGCGTGCCAGTACTGCGCGTAGCCCACCGGTGTGTTCTGTGCCAGTACGAGGAAGGACTCGACACGCGGCCGGCGCCGCCCAACGTACTTGTCGGCCACTTCGTCACGCGATATCGGTACGCCGCCCCAGTGCTCGACGAAGTCCGGGGAAGCGAACCATTGGGCCAGCAGATCCACATCATCCTCGGCCGTCGAGCCAAGACGGGTCAGCGCTCCGTCGAGAACCACTCTGTCGGCCATCAGTCACTCTCCCATTCGACTTGCAAGCGCAGGCATGACACGACATCACGGAAGTTGAGCCGGAACCTGTTCTCGTAAACAGAGCCAGCCGCGCTGTCCCGCCATCTGAACACGCACGTCAGTCGCACCATGCGCGAGCTGATCGATGCCCGATTCGGTCACTGGCACCTGCCTCGATCAGATCAGCGGCCGCCAACCGGACCTGCTCACGCCGAACCCGCTCCTCAGCCGTCAGCCCTCCGCCATCGGGATACCTCATCCCTCCGGCATAGCGCAGCCCACGACATCCGTCACGACCCCACGTAACCCAGGCCCTTAAAGATCTCTAGTGCGCCCAATCCCAGACGGTGGAGCGAGGCTGGGCGCCGATCTCGGACATGAACGAGTCGGTGCCGTCCGCCGGAATGGGGTTCTGCTTGGACGCCAGCTCGGGCGCGCACACCTGCCAGTACAGAGTCCGGGTCCCGTACGGGGCGACGCCCGCGTCCTGCGTGAGCGTCTTGACCGTGCCGTCCACGTCTTCGGGGTACTCGCCGTCGGCGTGCTTGGGCGTGTACGAGGTCTGGAATTTCTGGGTGATCGAGATGACGGCGGTGTCTGAGCGGTTCTCGTAGACGGTCATGACGTTCACGCACTTGTTCGTCGCATCGCCGTCGTGCCATTCGGTCAGGACGACCGATCCCAGCGGGGTGCGGGCCGGGGCTGAGGCCGGCGCCGAGGACACGGCCCGTGTGGGCAAGGCCGAAGTGTGGCTGGCTACAGGTGTGGACGACGGCGTGGGCGTGATGGTCTGCGTGACCGTGACCGCGGGGGCTGCCGCGGCGGGCTGTGGGGCGTGGTTGCTACAGCCAGTGCCGAGAAGTGCGGCCGCACAGGCGGCTATGACAGTAAGGAACCGGCGGGCCATGTCTGCCTTTCACGCTCAGTGAGATGACTGCGGCAGGCGCTGCTCGGCCGGTTCCTGTGGGGGACGAAAGCGGGGGTATCACCTGACGTTCTGTACGACGCGGATCATAGCGGCGGGTGCGACTGCTGCTGCTTCCTCAGGCGCATCTCACTGAGCGCCGCCGCCGTTTGCGGCTGGTGACACGGTCTTACCAGACCCCTAATCGGCATAACTGTGACGCCGAAGGGGCTCTATCGAACTCTCGGCACGGGGCCTGAGGGTGCGTCAGGCGGAGAGGTCAGGCGAATCGGCGATCGTGCGGCCGCCGGCTCCGAGAATCCGCCGCGGGCTCGGGGACGTCCCCGGGTGAGTTCCGAGCACTCCGCGGTCTCGCAGTTCGTCAAGGTCTGGGAGACGGACTCCGGGGAGTGCGTCGAGAAGGTCGGCCTGGGCGGCGCGGATGCTGTGCGCGTCCTGGCGACAAACCCATCCCGGCCTCCCCACATGACCATGACCATGACCAAGCAACACGGCCTCCGACATGACCGTGATCGACGCACAAACCCTGCCGTCGCCGGGCGGACGGACCAGTGCATTCATTCCAAAGAGGGCACGTCGCAGACCTGACTGATCGGCCCGCTCACGAACGTCGCCGGGGACAAGCAGGCCAGGCAGACGCCGGAGATGCCTCAGTGCTGGATTAGGCCGCCGACCGGGACAGGAGCGACGTGGCCGGTTGACGGAAGGGCCTGTGCCAGGGCAAGGCCGATGTCGACAAGCGATGACCGGCGCAGGCCAGCCACATCGGAGAACGGAGTCCAGACCGACTCGGCGATTTCACCGTTCGGCTCAGGCCGGGGCTGGCCGCCAGTGATACGGACCCGGTAGAAGATGCCGACATTCTGGTGCTCGACTCCCGCACGCGCGGAGGCCGCAGGGATCACCCGTGAGTCCACTCCCAGCAGGCGATCCACCACCGCGGCGCATCCGGTCTCCTCGGCGACCTCCCGGATCACCGCATCGAACGGATCCTCCCCGTGCTCGACCCTGCCGCCCGGAAGAGTCCAGGTACTCCCGCCCTCCGGCGACACATGACGGGCGAGCAGTACCCGCCCGTCCTCGATACACACGGCGTACGCCGCCAACCGGAAACTCATTCCCGCACCTCCCGCCGGACCCTATCCAACGTCCAAGATCCGCGCATCGCTACGCGGAGTGGAGCCAGATCAACTTCTTACGCCTGGAGCCACTTCTCTTCCGTGCACTGGAGCCCAAAGAGGTGCTTACAAACACCCCGCGCCTGTCCTGATGATCCCCGATGTTGTAGTTCGGGTTCCCCGGGCTCGTCTTCGGGTGAACCATGCCCGGCATGAGGCGTATGCGGATGGTGGGGTCAATCGTGGTGGCGGTGCTCGTGGTTGGGGGTGCGGCCGGCTGCAGCGGAGACGACTCGGGCAGGGGCGGGAAGGGCGGGAAGCCGTCCGTGTCGGCGTCCAAGGCGAAGCCGGTGGCGCCGCGGGATGCACTCGAGGAGTACACAGCGGCGGGCGCTGCGGGATGTGAGACGGCGCCGGAGTGTCAGGACCAGGTGACGGCGCAGTTGAAGGCGGCCGCGCGGGTGCGGGTGGCGATGAAGGCGAAGGACCCGGCGCTGTATGCGGTGCCGATCGGGTTCGTGGATGAGGCGGAGCGTCAGGCGGATCACTTCGGCCGGGACAATCTGGGGGCGAAGGGCAACTCGATGGCGGTCACATTGCCGTTGCAGAGGATGACGTCCTGGTTCGCGGAGCATCCGGAGGCGTGAAGCGGCCCTGCCACCGGGGGTGATGGCAGGGCCGCTGGGGCTCGGGGTGGGCCGGGGGTGGTCGCCGTCCCGAGCGGTCTGGAATCCACTGTGCGGTCTCATGCTGTCTAACGCCTGCGAGGCAGCTGTGGCACGGCCCAGGGAGTTTCTTCCGGGAAGCAGACCCGGGCCGGATTCGGCCGACCGTGCCGCGCCGCGGTTCATCCCCACCTGCCCCGGGCAGGGTGCAGGCGCTTGCCGGACCGGCCGGCGGCGCAGAGAAGGGGGCGACATGCCGCAGAGCAGCGTGTACGGCGACTTCGCGGAGAGCCGGGCAGACCGGGCGAACGAGCGATGGGGCGAGGACAAGCAGACCGAGGCAATCGGTGAGGGCCTGTCTGCCATCGCGTACGCACTGCTCGACGTCGCCCATGCGATCCGGGAGAACACCGAAGCCCGCCAGCAGTAGGGAGTGGCCCGGCGGCGGCAGCATCGGCCGGGCACAGGGCGCACTGCCGGACCCCTCCGCGCAGCGTAGGCCAACGCGCACGCTCGGCTCGGCCACTGCAGGCTGGCCCTGTGGAGTACCCCGTCGCTGTCGCCCTTGCCGAGGCCGTACCGACGCTAGGACCAGGGTCGTGTTGCCCTCGCCCTTCCCTTCTTCCTCGAGCTGCCGGGGCCAGGCAGGGCGCCTCAGTCCTTTACCTCTGGCTTCTTCCGCTTGCGAACGATCCATGTGCAGAAGGTGGTGGCCGCGACCGTGACCAGGCTGGCGGGCAGTTGGGTCAGCAGTCCCTGTGCCAACAGGCCCAAAGCTGTGTCGACCATCTCGTTCTCCTTAGTGGGTTCCATCAGGTCCCACTCAGGTTCGAACGGTAGAAATGGCCGTTGACATGCACTGACGCCGCTGCACAACTCAGCACGCCCCCAGACGACTTCGGACGCTGTAGTTTGTTCGTCGGACGTTGTAGGACAGTTCTGGACGGCTGCTCTCGGGGGGAACGTGCCTAGGCTCACTGCTCCGTTACTGGATCCCGGCCGGCGCAAGCAGCTGAGCGATGAGTTGCACGCTCTGCATCGGCGGGCTGGCTGGCCATCGGTGCGTGACCTGTCCCGGGCGCTTCTCGGGGCGGCCAGCTCCAGCCGTATTCATGACGCTTTCACCAAGCCGCGGTTGCCCGGGTGGGGTCTGGTGCAGGTGCTTGTCACGGAACTAGCCAACCGTGTGCCGGGGGGCGCGTCGGTAGAGCACGAGGTGCAGCGCTTTCACTCGCTGTGGGATGCAGCTGCTGGTGAGGACTTCCCCGAGCCTTCCATCGCCTCAGCGGAACAAGAGCGGAATCGTGCCTCCAGCGAGGCCTCCGACGCTATTACTGCCCTCGCAGAACTGGCTCAGGAACGAAAGCTTGTATCCTCTGTCGCCCTCAGCGCGCGGCACAATGCAGCTCACTGGCGCGGCGAAGCGGGAGACGCGGCCGGCGCCGCCGCTGCCTTCACCGAACTCGCCAAGGACCGAGCTCGGCTGCTGGGTGCTGACCACCCTGCCACTCTCAACACGCGGCATGAGGTCGCTCATTGGCACGGACATGCCGGGAACGTGGCGGCTGCTGCCGCCGCCTTCGCTGAACTTGCCGGGGACCGAGCTCGGCTGCTGGGTGCTGACCACCCTGACACCCTGAACACGCGGCACAACGCAGCTCACTGGCGTGGTGAGGCAGGAGACGCGGCCGGCGCTGCCGCCGACTTCACCGAACTCGCCAAGGACCGAAGCCGGCTGCTGGGCCGCGACGACCCTGACACCCTCAGCGCGCGGCACAACGCAGCTGGCTGGCGTGGTGAGGCAGGAGACGCGGCCGGCGCTGCCGCCGACTTCACCGAACTCGCCAAGGACCGAAGCCGACTGCTGGGCCGCGACGACCCTGACACCCTCAGCGCGCGGCACAACGCAGCTGGCTGGCGTGGTGAAGCGAAAGACGCGGCCGGCGCCGCCGCCGAGTACATAAAAATCGCCAAGGACCGAACCCGAGTGCTGGGCGCCGACCACCCTGACACCCTGAACACGCGGCACAACGCAGCTGGTTGGCGTGGTGAGGCAGGAGACGCGGCCGGCGCTGCCGCCGACTACACCGAACTCGCCAAGGACCGCGACCGAGTGCTGGGCGCCGACCACCCCAGCACCCTGAACACGCGGCACAACGCCGCTCACTGGCGCGGTGAGGCAGGAGACCCGGCCGGCGCTGCCGCCGACTACACCGAACTCGCCAAGGACCGAGCCCGAGTGCTGGGCGCCGACCACCCCAGCACCCTCAGCACACGGCATGAGGCCGCTCACTGGCGCGGCGAAGCAGGAGACCCGGCCGGCGCCACTGCCGACTTCACCAGAGTCGCCAAGGACCGAACCCGAGTGCTGGGCCGCGACCACCCTGCCACCGTCATGTCGCGGCAGTCAGCCAGTTCCTGGCGCCGAGAGGCGCGTAAGCAACGCCGTAGACCGTAGACCGTAGCTCTGGGCTCCGGAGACGGGGAGGCTTATCCGGGATCCAGGGCTCAAGGTACGGCGAAGGGGCTGTGCCAATCCCATGGGGAGTATCGGAACGGGAGGAATCTGCTCGCCAGTCGGTAGAGGGCGACGTCGAGACCGGCGCCGAAGCCCTGGCTGCACAGGGCGACCTCTGATGTTCCTCAAAGCGCGATCTGTCTGAAACAGAGCAGGGAAGAGTGAGTAGCGGCAGGTGCGCGCGTAGTTGGGGGTGGCGTGGAGAGTACGGCTAGGCGTCGTGTGCAGCCGATTTCTTGGTGGTGGGCATTGGTCGCCAGTGTCCTCGTGGTGGCTGCGGCCACTGTGACCATGTGGTTCATGCTGGCGCAGACTCAACCCCTACACGGGGCAGCGAGAGCGACAGCCCGAATTGATGCCATCAAGACTGCGCTGACTGTCGGTGCCGGTACTGGAGGAGCTGCCGCTCTACTCCTGGCGTTGCGGCGACAGTGGCTGAGCGAGCATACCCACATCCGGCAGGAGGCAGCCGATGCTGCCGCCGAGTTCGACGCGACCGAGCGTCGTATCACGGAGCTGTACACGGCAGCAGCCGGCCAGCTGGGGAGCCAGAGTCCTCCAGTTCGTTTGGCGGGCCTGTACGCACTCGAACGCCTGGCCCAGGACCATGCCCACCACCGACAGACCATCGTCAACATGTTCTGCGCCTACCTGCGGATGCCCTTCACGCCTACCCCGCCGCTCGACGTGCCCGAATCAGACCTTGCCGGACTGAGCGTGCCGGAGCGGACCGCGGCGGTCGCCGCACAGCAGGCAGCCGCTGCCGCGTGGGAGCAAGAACGCGTGGTACGGGTGACTGCTCAAGACATCCTCACTCGTCACCTCTGGGTCGGCGTCGACCGGGGAGAAAACCCCAGCTGGCCCCTGAACCCCGCCCCCAAGGAACCGAAATTCTGGCCTGCCATCGAACTGGACCTGACCGGCGCGGTACTTCTGGACTTCGAGTTCGTCGGCCGCCGGGTCGAGATAGCCACGTTCGCAGGCACCCGGTTCATCGGCGGAGCCAACTTCGCACACGCCGAGTTCATCCAGCACGGCTACTTTGCCGGCGCCCGCTTCGAGGGGGGCAGTGCGCACTTCCTCGGAGCATGGTTCGGGTCCCGCATCATCTTCGCGCGCACGGATTTCGGAGACGAACCGGTGGTCTTCGATGGCGCCACGTTCACCGGCATGACCTTCTTCTACGGAGCGGTCTTGAACGGCGGCGTCTCCTTCGAAGCTGCTCGTGCTCTCGCCGAGTTCAACCAGAACTGGGGCAGCGTCCGGCAGTGGCCCCAGGAGTGGACCGAGCGGCATCTGACCGCCGAGGAGCGCATGCCGCTCCTGGCGCCGAAGTTCAGCCGCTGGCCTGAGGAGAACCTGCCGCCCGGCTGCTCCACGTGGACCCTTGTTGTCCCTGACGATGGCAGCGCATCTACGGGCTGACCTTCCCCGCCTCACCAGGCGGGCCACTGCGCCGACAAGGCCAGCTTGGCGATGACCATGGATTTACTGCTGGTCCGGTATCGGGTCCTGAGGGTCCGAGGGTTATTCGTGATCCATGGACTGGCGCGGATTCGACAGCCGCTGAGGCGTCGGCGGTCTGAACGACTTCACCACCGCCGACCTGAGCACCGCCGACTTGACCGGCATCGGCCTCAGTGGGATCCGCTGGTCGGAAGACGGCACACGGTGGCCACCGTCCGTCGACGTCCCCGGCGTTGAAAAGCCGCTCGGCCAGGCCCAGCCAGGCAGCGGTATCTGGATCCTCCACGACGGCGGCACCACAACACGCGGCCTCGCCGAACTGACGGCCTGGACATAAGACGGGCTTGTGATCACTGAGGAACTGCGCAGAGGGGTTCAGCCTTCCCGCGAGGCCTGGTGCGCACTGCGCAGTGCGCAGTGCGCGGGGTTCGGGCTCGCTGCGCAACGGGGCTCCGGGAGTTGCGCAGCGAGCCTGTCCGGCCCGGACTCCACTGCGCAGTGCCGGTGAGGACGTGTTGCGCACCGGGTACTGCGCAGCCCGTACCGGTCGACGGTGAGCGGTCGGTACGCATTTTTGTGGTGCCCGCCCAAACGCGTACCGGGCATCTGGAGCAGGGCGGCAAAACGCGTACCAGCAGCTGAGCAAACCGGCCGAGGCCTGGGGGCTATTGCTTCGTCCGGCAGGTCTGTGACCTGAGGGTTCTGCAGACCGGTACGCGTTTCGGTACGCGCTTTTCGCCCCTTGTAGAACGCGTACCGGTCACCGGATCGCAGCGGCGCGGCCCGTCGCTGCGGCGCCCTCGAAGCCGGGTGACGCGGAATGGGCAGACGCGGGCCGGTACGCGTTGGGAAACCAAACGCGTACCGGTGTGGGGGAGTGCGCAGTGACCGCGACTGCGCACCCACGACGCTGCGCGCCTTGGCTGCGCAGTCGCGGTGCGCTCTGACTGCGCACTCCAAGATCCCCGCTGCGCAGCGTCCCCGCCCCCCCGCTGCGCAGCGTCCGCGCTCACCGTTGCGCAGTGGTCGATCGGGTCGTGCTGCGCAACCATCGGCGAGCCCTCGCGCGGGCGGTGACTGGCTGCTGCGCAACCGGTGCGCTGTCGCGGCCCGGCGGCCCGGCGGCCCGGCGGCCTGGCGGCCTGGCGGCGCGGCGGCGTGGTGCGGCGAGGCGCGTACCGGTGTGCGTACCGGCCGGCGATAGCGGAGGGTGATGTGGAGCCGTTCGCCCTTGCCGCACTCGCCGTGCCGGCCATCACCGGCTGGGTTGCGCACTTTGGGATCCCCGCTGCGCTGCGTCCCTGCCCACCGCTGCGTAGTCCGGGCGCAGATCGTTCACGGCCGCCCTGGGGGGTGCCGGGATGCTGGGCGTCGTGTTGTGGCTGGTGATCGCCACCAGGCCCGCGTGATCGGCTTCTGCGACGTGCAGCTCGTCCTCAGTGCCGGCGCGATGATGGCTGGTGGGGATGGAGTGTGCTGTTCCTCGGTCTTTGCTGGCTGTCTCACCGTTGCTCTTTGCCGTTCTCGGTCGTTGGCGCCGCTTTGAGTCCGCCTGTACGAGCGGGGGCCGTGCCACCGGACGTGGTGGAACACAGCCGGTGGTGGCGGACCCCAGCCTCGGGACCAGGCACTGGGCTGACCTTCACCGCTGGCCGTGTGACGGCCAGCGAACCGGATGAATAACCCCACTGCCCGTCATGGGCCGGGCAGTTGGGCGGAAGTCGACGGCGATCAGGCGGCCAGGAACCGGTGATGGTGAGGATCGAGCCGATCACCACAAAGCCGTAGCTCGGGCGGGGGAGGCCCAACGCCTGTGGGACCGGCCCGGGCACCCGCGGTTGGTCGGCACCGGCATCGCCGACAAACTACCCCTCAAAACCACCAGCAAAGTCACCCCCAAAGAGGGCCTCAAACCCCCTAGTGCACCCTCCACCGCTGGAGAGAGGAAACCGGCAGGTCACACCCGCCGGTACGGGCGTACCGGTGGTGCCGACAACCCCTCTCACGCGCACTCCGGCCTGGCCACAGGTGGGAGAAGGAAAAAGAAGGAGAGAAAGAGCAGACGGCAGGCAAGGCCGGCGCGTGCGTGCTCGGGGTCAAAGCCGCGTTGTGTCGTGTTGCGCGTCGGCCGGGGGCCTGCGCGCTCGCGGCCCGATGAGACGGGCCGCAGGGGGAGGGACGGATGCGGGTGCACACCGCCTCCGACTGCCGCACCACGGCCGCCTCTGATGTGGGGGACGCAGTTGCGCCGCCAGGCGTGACACCTCACCCGGCAGTTGGCTCCGGTCCCGTAGATACAGGCGGACCGCAGCCGACCTCTCGTGCGGTGTGCCGGCGCTAGACCCAGCCGTGTTCTGTCAGGCCACCGTCATCGTTCAGGTAGCCGAGGAGGCCTTCCTTCGGATACTCGATGAGGTCCTCGGGCAGTTCGTGAACCCTGAACCACTCCAGAGCCATGCACTTGTCTGGTTCCTGGTTGACTGGCTTGCCGCTCCACTCGGTGGCCTCGAAGAAGAACCCGATCCGCTGCACGGTGTCGTCCTGGTGATGGTGGACGACGTGCACCAGGCGCAGATGGTCCGGATCGACGATGACCCCGGTTTCTTCGCGCAGCTCCCGTGCGGCGCCCAGACGCAGGGGCTCGCCCTGATCGAGCTTGCCCGACGGCAGGTGCCAACGTCCGTAGCCGTAGGGGCCTCCGCGCTGGGAGAAGAGCAGCTGGTCGCCGTCGCGGAGGATGACATGGGTGTCGATCACGGGTTGTGCGACTTCCGGGTTCATGGTCCCTGGGGGTTGTTGGGGTCGGAGATAGTGCCGACGCTACCGACGGGGCGGGGGAGTGCGTCGGCGATTGCGGATGCGACGTCCGATAGGGGTGACATCGCCGGCGCCGATGATCAGCCGAGGCCACAGGAGTAGGCTGGCCTGCGAGTCCGGAACGGATTCGAGGTGCTCGATCGCCCCGTTGCGGTTGTAGACCAGAGATCCCTGCACCAGGGTTCGAGCTGGTCGCCGGCCTGGCGACGATTGACACGGTTGCTGTCCATCCCGATCACCAGCACCAAGGTCATGGCCGGGCACTGCTCGCAGAAGCTCAAGCTCGAGCACGCGTCCTGGGCCTGGTCGCGCTCGACGCCTGAACGCGAGACCTTCCTGAGACTCTGCGCTGGTATCGGGCCATAGGGTTCATCGAGAGCGACCACTACCTGCACGTCTACGCGAACTACTACACCGAGTCCGGGAAACCGGATGGTGCCATAGGACGTCGTCGACCGTACAAGCGCGGCGATGGAGGCCAGGAAGAGTATGAGGCCGACCGGCCACTGCCGCAGCCCGCGCTCAGTCTGCTTTCGGCTCAACAGAAGAATTCCCACATCTGTGCGCCGCAGGTGATCGGTTGCAAGTCCTGTTCGGTCTCGGCCGGGACTGCCCCAACGGCGATGCCGAGCACCGTCATCACACCGATGAACTCGGTCGCATGGCCTGCAGGTCTGAGCCTCCGCCGGATCGTCGGCTACACCTGACCGCCTGCATGTCCTGCCATCTCGCGGTGCGCACTGTACGGCGGACGGGTCGTGTGCCCCGCTCCTCATTCACTCGCGGTCTGGATCAGTTCACGAGGATCGGTCCGGGGAGGCGAGTACGCCGCGCTCGCGCCGTTGGGCGAGGTGGTCCGGTCCGCCGGACCGGTGGAGCGGGACCGGCTCCGGGTCGGTCTCGTTGGCGCTCGCTCGGTGGGTGGGGCCCGTGCCCGATTTGGGAACGGCGGGGGCCTGGGGCTGCGGGCCACGGCCCGGCGGCCGACGTGCGGTTCGTTGATCGTACGGATGCCGCCTGCTGCCGGGCGAGTTGAGTGTCCCGGCCGGTGCGGACAGTATCGCTTCCTCGTCTGTGGTCGGGGGTGAGGGGCTTCGCCCCTCACCCCCGGAATGGACAACTCTCAATAAATAAGGACTAAGTAAGCAGTGGTAACAACAGGCGCTCAGCCTTTCTGCTGCACCCACCACACGAACGCCGTGACGATCAGCCCTCCAACGGTTGTGGCTGCTCCACGAGCCAGCCCGAAGGTGATCGCGCGACGCATGTGACGCCAGTCCTTGTTCTGCTTCTTCATCTCTAACTCCATCGGTATCTACCCCCGGCCTGTCCGGGGGTGGATACCGAGATTGCCCAGGGGCAAGGTGTACGTCTTCTGGTAGACGGTGAAGTAGCAGGTGATGCGCGGACTAACCTCGGACTATTGGATAGTCCGTGGACAAAGAGGCGGGGCGGATGACACGCAACACGGAGTACCGAGGGCCGGTGGAGTGCCGGGAACTGGGCCGGTTCGTAGGTCAGGTGATGGACCTGGGCGGTCAGACGCCTACAAGCCTGGGAAAGAGCATCTACGGCCCTGGGCGGTCAACCTGGTACGCGTTGATGAACGGCGAGCAGGACATCTCGCCGACCCTGCTGGCGACGATCATTCGGGAGTTCGCCCCCCGGGGAGATCAGCACCTGCTGCAGGAACAGGCCAAGCATTTCCTCTCCGAAGCTAAGCGAGCGCGCGCCGGCAAGGGGCTACCCGCCGTTGCGCAGAAGCCTGCCTTCCCCATCGTCGTCGAGGCCGTGGCCGAGGTGATCTGGGGATCGGCCGAGTCCGTGTTCGTACGAGACACGGCCAACCCGAGACGCACAGGCGAACTCCTCGCGGAGCACCTGCCCTGGGACCGGACCATCCCTGCGGACCTCTCCGTGCGGTACCCGATCGGCGACACCATCGCCGGCCACTTCGTGACCGATCGCAACGGCACCCACTTCACCGAAAGGCACGGCCAACTCAGCCCCTGGCACCAGTGGGTCAGGATCTACCAGCGGGGTGCCACATTCCGGGCGACGGTCAGCCGGGTCACGGCCAGGGGTGACGTCTTCATCGACCTACAACACGGCGGAACGTCCCGCATCGTGCCCAGCCAGGTCACCGGAGAGCTGGTCAAGGGGACCCAGTTAGAGGTCACGATCCGGTCCATCCTGCCCAAGCAGCGCTGCATCAACGTGACCCGCTCCGGCTGGTCGGCCCCGGCCCCGACTCCGACCCGAGCCTCGAGCGTTGACCTTGCTCTCCTGACCGGCTGTCCCCAGGAGGGGGAACGTATGGGGGCCACGGTCACGTCTCCCCGGCCCGAGAAGGCGTTCATACTGCTGGCGCTTGACGGATATCCGCAGCTCCCGGGCAATTCCCTCGCCATGCTGTACCACACGGCGATGAGCACTCCGCTGAAGGAGGCCCTGTTGGGGGACCAGGTCCGCGTGGGTGACCGCCTGTTTGTAGAGGTTCTGCTCGCCCGGCCTGATCTCAAGCGATCCGGCAAGGTCCAGGTGCACGTGCGTGAGATCCCCGAGGGGCCGGTCGATACCGCTTTGCCCGGCTCAGAAGAGAACGTCGAGGCTGACTCTCCACACTCAGGCGAGAACTGACAGCAAGTCAGCTGGCGGCCTCGCGATGGGCCACCTTCCCGGGTGAATGCGGTGGTCAGCGCCTGCCGGGCGTGTTGTCCAAGAACTTTAGTCGCGCTGTGCCACCGACAGGTGCCGGCGGTCGAGAGAGGGCAACGCACGCAGCCGTACGTGTCTTTCCTCCATCCCGCATTCGGCGTTGCCCTCTGGCGGGCATCGGGGTCGTCACGCTCCTGCACCTCTTGCTGCGGCCGTGATCTGCGCATCGCCGGTGTCCATCAACCGGTCGGGGCGCTTGCCGTGGTGGCTGAGCCGGGCCAGGCGGGGAGGCCGCGATCCTCGCCCCGGGCCGGCCGGTCACGCACGTGCAGCCGGTCGATGTCCGGGACGTCGCCGAGTTCGCGCTCTCGGCAGTGCCCGGCGCCTACAACGTGGCCGCGCCGCGCGACCGGGACACCATGGAGGACCTGCTGGGGGCCTGTGTGGCTGTCACCGGCGGGCGCGGGCGCCTAACGAGCTGCTCACCGCGCACGGTGTTCGGGAGTGGACTGAGCTCCCGTCGTGGCGCACGGCACAGGGCACGTGGGCCGTCGACAGCACGCGCGCGCAAGCTGCTGGGCTCGTGTGCCGTCCGCTCGCGCAGACCGTCGCCGACACCTGGGAGTGGCTCACGTCGGGGTCGATGCCGGTGGAGCATCCGCGCTGGGATGACCATGACAGCGACCCCGACAAGGAGAGGCGCATCGTCGCCGAGCTTCGTTAGCCCTCTATGGCCAGGCGGCTGCCTGGCCATAGAGGGCAGCCTTGTGTTCATGCCTTGAGGGCCGCGACCTCGCGTGCTCGGGTTGCCAGCTCCTGGACGGGGCGGGTTGCCGAGTGCCGGCGCATCTGTGTGCGCATCGTCTGGAAGTGGTCGTCGCCGCGGGCGCTGGAGACGTGTTCGTACTCGTCGAGGAATCGGCCCCATGATGCGCAGGCGGCGTCCAGATGCCCGTGGGCGAGCTGGCGCTGGGCCAGCATCGCGTAGGAGTGCACCAGGCCCTGGCGCTCCTGCGGGGGCTGTACTCGGATCGACTGCTTGAGAGCTCTGATGCTGCCGGGGAGGTCTCGTTCCTCGTAGAGCACATGCGAAAGATGGAACAGCCACGCCGTCCGGTCGTAGCCGCCGATCGCGTCGCGCCGGTCGTCCGCCTTCGACAGCGCGTCCTCGGCCTCCCGCAGTCGGGTGTGGGCCTGGTGGCGGTCACCGACCATGGAGGCAGCGTGCGCCTGTTGCCCGCGCAGGAACGCCACCAGGCGCGGACCGGCGCAGGGGGCTGCTTCCGCGGCCGCGTCGGCGAGCTGGAGCGACTTCTGCCCGTGGCGCAGGCTGGAGGCCTGCAGCGACATGCCGCGCAGCGTGCGGCAGTACGTCACGTGGTCCTCTGCGTCCCGCGCGAGCTCCAGCGCCTTGACGTAGTAGGACTGCCCCAGACCGTGCGCCTTCTCGTACATGGCCATCCACCCGGTCAAGTACGTCAGGTCGGACGCCGCAGCCAGCATGTCCTTGCGGACTGTGTCGTTGGACTGCGCCTTCAGCCACGGCCCGACGGTGTTGACGAGGAACGCGGAGGCCATCGGTATGGCGTGCCCCGCGCCGAGTTCGTCGAGGATGTCGGCGATGCGGTCAGTCATGGTGCGCACAGACTGGACCTGTGAGGCACCGATCCGCACGGTCTGTTTGCCCTGCCTCACTGGCGTGGCGGCCTGTGCCTGCCCGGCGAAAGCGGGAACGGTGAGCGCCGCTGAGAACACGGTCGCGGCGAGCAGGCCACGGCGGGATGGGTCCATCGTTGCCCTTCCTAGGTCGATCAACTCCTCGACAGTGTCAGCCCCTTGGGAGGCGACGATGGACGGAGCGGGCGTCAGGCCCGCTTCCGCGTGAGTGACGGGGCGGCCCAGCCGCGCTGACAGAGCCTCGATGATCAGGGCCCTGACCTCGGGCTTCGGAGCCGTTCCGGCAATCCAGTGCGCGACCGCGGTGCGGTCGTACGTCAGCTCCAGACCGGCCTGCGGGCCGAGTCGGTTCACCTGCTGAGCCAGCTGCGTCCGCGACCATTTCGCCTGGTCAAGCAACCCAGCGAGGGCGGGGTTGGGCGTGCACTTCCGAGCGGCCATGAGCTCAACTCCCGAAAGGTTCCATGATCGTTCACGGTGTTCACGGTTCCACCGGCTTCCAACGGTACCCGCGCACGGTGACCGCGCGGTTACCTCTTGGCAGGACACCGAACGATCTCGGCCTATGGGGAACCAGGTGAGCAGGGTGAGTACATCCAGACGCGACGTTGGCCAGTCGGCGCGCCATGCCGCCGCCCCGCAAGGGGCCAACGAGGCGCTGCTGGACCAGGTCACCGCGCAGACGCCCGTAGACTCCGCCGCGCTGCGGCACCTGATCGGCGCCGCGCTCGCGCCCGGAGTCGCCATGCCTGAGCGGTCCACGATCGACACCCGTATCACCGAACTCGCCGAGCACGTACGGCAGCTCCTGACCACCGTCAAGGACGACACCGCACCCGTACGCGCCACATGCCTCGCCGCCTTCCGGCTCCTGCACACAGCGCGTCGGCCGTCGCCTCTCACTACGCACTACCTGGCGTGGGAGTACAGCCGGGACCTGGCGAACACGGCGAATGCGCTCCTGATCCTGCACGCCGAGCAGGTGGCCGCCGCCAGCCGCCCGAACACGTGCCGTGCTGTGGGCGCGCCGCTCCCCGCAGCCGACGGCACCCCTGCATCGGGCACAGGCGTGTTCACCGCCCGGCCCGGATTGCCGCCCGAGGCCCCGCGGGAGCACCCGTGACTGCGCCACCGTTCCCGCCACGGCACGCACGTATCACACAGGCGCTGATCACCACCGTCCTGGCTGCCGCCGGCATCGGCGCGATCGGCATCGCGTTGTGGCACAGCCTTTCCTGAGCCCCCGCCGCGTCTCGCACAGGAAGGCTGAGACGCGGCGGGCTGCAAGATCCCGCTCCCCGGGACCTCCGCACGGCATTCGGCACCCGGGGAGCGGGCCCTGGCACCATCCGCTCCACATCTATGGAGGATCCGATGAGCACTGCCGCCATTCCGTTCGCCGCGCGGTCCGCGGCCCCGCCCTGCCTCGTTGAGACGTCGATCAGGGGCGTGTCCTGGAACGAGGGGCTCCAGATCAACGTGCAGGCGGACGGCAGCCCCTGGCACACCGCAGACATGGCCGCCTCGACGACGGACACCAACCACGACGGGCAGGGCGACGACGTCCAGGACCCGTACTACGCGTCCGCGTCATGACCGCCGCCGCCCGCCCGGTGCTCGTGGTCGCCGAGCAGCTGGACGCGTCCGCCGACATGGTCGTCGACCAGCTCAACCGGCGCGATGTCCCGGTCATCCGCTTCGACGTCGCTACGTTCCCGCAGCAGCTCACCCTCACCGCCGCGCATGCAGCCGGTGAGGCGGGCTGGAGCGGGATCCTCGACGACGGGCGCCGGACGGCGCGGCTCGAGGACGTCCGGGCCATCTACTGGAGGCGGCCCGGACGCCCCCTCATCGCGGACACCGTCCCCGAGCCCTACCGCACGTGGGCCCAGAACCAGGCCGATGCCGCCCTGCTGAACGTCCTGGCGGCCCTGCCGGGCGTCGTGTGGATCAACAACCCGCACGCCGACCGGGTCGCAGCCCACAAGCCTCAGCAGCTCGTCGCCGCGACCCGTTGCGGGCTCACCGTGCCGCGCAGCCTGATCACCAACGACCCCGCCGCCGCACGCGGCTTCGCCCAGCAGATCGACGCCCCGCTGATCTGCAAACCGGTCCTGGGCGGCCGCCTGCCCATCGAGGAGGGCCGCGCACTGATGGTGGCGACCCACCACGTGGACCCGCTCGACTTCGACGACAGCATCCGCCTGAGCGCCCACTACTTCCAGGAGAGGGTCGAGAAGGACTTCGAGGTACGCCTCGTCGCCGTCGGCGACCAGGTCTTCGGCGGGATGCTGCACACCACGTCCGCCCAGGCCGCCACGGACTGGCGCACCGACTACGAGCACATCGAGTACGGCACGATCACCGTCCCCGACGACATCGCGATAGCCGTACGCCGCTTCCTGGCCTACTACGGCATCGTCTTCGGAAGTTTCGACTTCGCCGTCACCCCGCAAGGGGAGTGGGTGTTCTTCGAGAACAACCCCGCCGGCACCTGGGCCTGGGTGGAGAACCGCACCGGCCTGCCGATCGCCGCCGCGCACGCCGCCTACCTGCAAGGAGTCACCGAATGAATTCCTGGCCGGACACCGGCACGTCGGCCGCCCTGCGGCACAAATACGCCACGGATCTCGCCCAGGACCACGACGGCCGGTGGCTCCAGGCGTTCGCCGACGTCCCGCGGCACGTCTTCGTTCCGCGCTTCTACACGCAGGGCACCGACGCGGCATGGCAGCCCGTGTCCTGGGGCGACGCCGGATACCTGGAAGCCGTCTACGCCGACGCCGCACTGACGACCCAGCTCGACGAACACGGCTTCCCCACCAGCTCATCGAGCCAGCCGTCCCTGATGCTCACCATGCTTGAGGCCCTCGACGTCCACGACGGCAACCGGGTCTTCGAGCTCGGCACCGGAACCGGCTACAACACCGCGCTCCTGTCGCACCGCCTGGGCGAGAAACGCGTCACGAGCGTCGACGTCGACCCCGGGCTCGTGGCCGCAGCGATCGGCCGCCTGAAGCAGGCAGGCCACAGCCCCACCCTCGCGGCCGGCGACGGCGCACTCGGCTACCCGCGCCGGGCCCCCTACGACCGCATCATCGCCACCGCGGGCCTGCACGCCATCCCGCCCGCACTGCTGGAGCAGGCCGCCGACGGCGCGGTCATCGTCGCCCCGCTCGGCTACGGCATCGTCCGCGCGCAGGTGACCGGCCCCGGACACGCCACCGGCCGCTTCCTGCCCACCCCCGCCCACTTCATGACGCTCCGCTCGCCTGTCACACCGCCCGATCTCGACGCGGTCCGCAACGAAGACCCCAAGGCGACGTCCGTGGCACCCCACGACGTCCTGGGGCGCCTGAAGTTCCCCCTCTCGCTCGCCCTGCCCGGCTACACCTCATGCACCTGGAAAGACGACCAAGGACAGGTCACGGCCGTCGGCCTGTGGACCGCGGACGGCTCCGTCGCAACCGTCGACACCACCGGCACCGTGCGCCAGAGCGGCCCGGTCCGCCTGTGGGACCGCGTCGAGGAACTCGCCAAGACCTTCACCGGCGACATCGCCCGCGACGACTTCGCTCTGACCATCACCCCGACCCGGCAGACCGTCACGTACCGCGAGCCGGACGGCCCGAGCTGGCACCTGCCCACGCTCAGCTACTGAACCATCCCCGAACCCCGCCGGTCCGCGCCCCCCGTAGCGGATCGGCGGACGCAAACCGGGCCCCTGCACCTGTCACAGGTGCAGGAGCCCGGTTGTCTTGGGAGGGCACCCTCATCTGCCGGTGACGTCTCAACAGGCAGCCCGCATCATGAGAGTTCAAAACGGCAGCGGTTCCGCATGCAGCGACTCGGTATATCCCAGAGCCCAGCGCCCAGGGACGCTCTCGCAGATCGTCTCTAGGTCGGCCCGGGTCCGGCACCGGACGTGCAACCAGCTGTGGACGCCCAAGCCGTCTTGGCGTAGCAACTGCCCTGGGGCGGAGAACCAACGCACTGGAGAGTCCTCCGGACCCGTCCACATTGGGTAGTCGGGCAGTGCGACCCCCTGGAAACCCTTGTGGCGTTGCGGCGCCAGTACACGCCGAGCGATCGGGATCCGGATGCCGGTTCGGATGGCAGGCGGAATCGGAAGCGGTGGGTCGTGTCCGGGCACTGGCGGATGTACAAGTCGGACCGCTACAGCGACGAGTTGCGGAGAGCCAAGCACTGGATCCCGTCCCATGTGAAGGGTCCCGACGGCGCGCCGCTCCTATTGACGGAGAAGGCCAACGTCTGGCGGAGATGACCGGGGCAAGGTGACGCCCCGACCGAAGGCGGGGCGTCTTCATGTCCGGGTTCCGTAGACAGAGCGGGCGACGACGCTGCAGCCGGCCTGCGTGGCCTAGTCGGCGATGACTTCGTCAAGGTGCTTGTTTACAGCGTTGAGGTGCTTGATGCCGATGTCCATCTCGGATGCCATGAGGTCGAACGATGCCTGGTCTTCGCTGATGGAGCCTTCTGTGCAGGCCGTCGCGGAGTTGCCGAGGTGTTTGAGGGCGAGGTCCCATCGCTTGGCCATGGCTGTGTCGGGCATGGAGTCGCCACCTTGGGCGGCTTCGATGTCGGCGGTGAGTGTGGAGCAGCTCTCGCGGAGGCCGGCGAGGTCGACGGGGTGGGAGGCTTTGTCGACAGCGCCGAGGTCAGTGGCGATGGTGTCGATGCGTTCGCTGCCGCCATTATCTGCCCAGTCGAGGAACTGTTGCGCGGGGTCTTTGCTGGCGCTGGACTTGGCGGGCTTCTTTGCGGGCTCGTCGGTCTTGGTCTGTGTTCCGCAGGCTGTGAGCGCGATGGCGGTGATGGTGAGGATGGCCGGAATCGTGATCGTGCGGGTGCTCATGGTCCCCCCAGGGATGTGCTGTTGAGCGTGAGTATCGCGCGGGCAACGCCACTTGTGTGGCTGGCGTGTTGAAACTGTGCCCATTGCGTCGAGGATGGGCCCGGCTCGCCGGCGCGGGCTAGGCCGCGTTCTGCTCAGCAAGCGGCAGGTCGAGGAAGTCACGGTGTCCACTGCTGTTGCCAGCTGGTGCGAGCTGCCAGCGGTAGGTCGGCTGCGAGGCGAGGACGAGGTAGGGGACGGACTACGCCTGGATTCCTGGCTCACCCGGCAGAGAGCCGCACGATGCGACAGTCGGCTCTCCCCAGATCAGATCGCGGCCCTCGACGAGCTAGGAGTGCGCTGGTAACCGCGACAAGTTTTGACAATGCTGCGGTACTTGCCACGACAGCACCCGAGCCCGAGCAGAAGTCGCGGCCAGCTTGCTTCCGCCGGGTCCGTCGGCCGCTTCCCCAGCATCAACGGGAGTCGGCCGGCGGCCCATCAGAGCGAAGCGCGGTTCGCGACTCGTGGGAACTCGCAGGCTCTGGGTCAGGCACGGGCTGGCCGACGTCAGATGGCCAATTGGGACGGAAGCGTTCGACCAAGGCTGCGAAGTCGTTCCGCAGGTACCGAGAGTCGCACGGCATCAGCCGGATCTGCTGGCGACTGTCAGCCCACCAGATCTTGAAATCGGCAACCGTGCCTTCCGATGGCCAGTCCTCGATCTCGCCCGACAGCCACAGTGCGTCGACAAACCCTCCGACGCTCAGGCCAATGTCCACGAAGATCCCGATCGTCCCGGGCCGGGGAACCTGCACCACAGTGCCCTCGAAGACCTGCCCGAAACGCAGGCCTCGCCGAATCCGCGCCCACTCGGCACCTGTCACCACGAACGAATCATCACACCTTCATCCGAATGCTGAGTAGGTGGGCTGGGACTCACGGGAACTGCAAGCAGTGTCCCGTCGCCACCTCGGTGTCACGGCACTGCCGTCACTTCTTGTGAAAATCCGCAAGCCAGCTGGTGACCAACTGCTGCTGAATCTCATCGACAGACGCTGCTGCTCGAAGTGAACGAAGCCAAGTCTCCTCCGCCGGCCGCAGGGCCCTCAGTTGGCATCATCTCGAGCGGATCATGCCCTGGCTGTCCGGCTACCGCTGGCTCAACCACCGCTTTGAGCGCCAACCCGCCAACTACCTCGCCTTTCTCAGACTCGCCGGAGCCCTGTGCAGCTACAAACGCTTTCTCAACCCCACCATGTAGGACACGGTCTAAGGTGAGCGGCGACCGCGGCGGGCCGGAATGGTCATCCAACGCTGAACTGCCCACCTCCGGAAACTGGCGGCTCTTCCTGCAGTTCCAGACCGGCGGGAAGCGCCACACCGCAGCCCCGCACGGCCTTTCCATGGTGAGCGGCTGACGCCCAAGTCAATCAGTGAGCGCCCGGGACCAGTGCTCCTGGATAAGGACCCGCTTGTGATCGAGTTCCGCATCCCACATCCGATTGGTGAGGGTCCCGGGAATCATGAGCGATCGATCCTTAATCCGGACGACCTGCAGGTAATGCCAGAGCCCGCTCCGTGACGCTCGCGACTTCTCCTCGATGCCGACGATCTCGTTCCAGGGGATCGAGCGCCTGCTCGCGATGGTGCGGAACTCTATGCCAGCAGTGGTCAGGGCCGCCCGGCCATAGATTCGGTTGATCATGTCGAAGCCTACGGCCAGGACGAATGCACCAAAACCGCCGACCCACCACCAGCGCTCCGAAGCTGGCGCGGTTAGGCCGACCGCCACCGTCCCACTGGCAAACATCACCATCACAATGGCGCCCCGCCACCAGTACCTACGCCGAGCGGCAGCACTGAAACCGATCAACACCTCGGACATGTCCATGATGCTATCGACACGCTGCTGGAGTGCTTGTGGAAAGGCAGTACAGGGTCCGCAGACTCTCGGCCACGATGTCCGCGGGTCCCCGATCGACAGGCGTTGTGCGGGGTCTTGTTCGTGCTGCACACGGGCATTCAATGGGAGTACCTGCCGCAGGAGTTGGGCTTCGGCTCCGGCATGACCTGCTGGCGGCGCCTAACCGCGTGGAACGAGGCCGGCGTGGGGGACCGGTTGCATGTCGTGCTGCTGACGAAGCTACGAGCCGCGAACAAGCTGGACTGGTCGAGGGCGGTGATCGACGCCTCGCACGTCCGGGCGGCTCGGCGCGGCCCAAAAGCGGGCCCAGCCCGGTCGACCGCGCACGACCGGGAAGCAAGCATCACGTCCTCACCGACGGCCAGGGCATCCCGCTCGCGGTGTCGCTGACCGGCGGCAACCGCAATGACGTCACCCAACTGCTGCCCCTGCTCGACAAGGTTCCACCGGTTGCCGGCGTGGTCGGGCGGCCGCGACGCAGACCGGACATGCTCTTCGCCGACCGCGGCTACGACCACGACAAGTACCGGCGACTGCTCTGGGAGCGCGGCATCCGCCCGGTGATCGCCGAGCGGGGCCACCCGCACGGCACCGGCTTGGGCGTCTTCCGCTGGGTCGTTGAGCGCACCATCCCTCCGCAACGGAAACCATGCCTGGGCAGTCTGCCGGTCCAGACCGGTGAACTCCTGCAAATTTGCTGCCAGTTCGGCGCCGTCGGTGCTGTGGTTGCGGGCTGCCGTGGTATGCACCCGGTGCGTGAGGACATGCAGCCGGTGTGCGGCACGGTAGTAGGCGACCTGGTCCTGGCTGAGACGGCGGACGGCGTACCCGCCACACTTGCTACACGGGTCGAAGCCCTTGTTGCCCAGCAACTCCCCGATGGTCATCAGGTCATCGTCGCGGCTGACTCCGCGCTCCGGACACCGGTGCTTGCAATCGGGGGAGTGGGCCGACCCTGATACCGGCCGTCCGCGTCCGAGGTGTAGGCCTGAACCCCGGCGAGGATGCCCAGCGGCAGCCCCGACCCACTCTGCCATCCGGTGTCCGTGACGGATTCGAAGGGTTCCAGGTCCAGCTGCTCCATGGCCAGCAGACCGTGCCAGACCGCCGACGCGAAAGGACGGTGCGGAAAATCCCGGCCGTCGTACCCGACAGCCTCCAACTGGCCCAGGTCGGCCACGCCGCGGGCCAGGGCCAGGGAACGCAGCGCATGATCGGCGTCGCGTCGCCCCTCGCACAGCCGCACCAGCACTCGTTCACCCTCCGCCGTGCTCAGATGGCTGCCGAACGCCTCGTGATGCGGATCGTGGATACGCGCGGGCCAGACAGATTCCTCCTGGTCGGGAGACGGCCGGCGGGGCGCGAAGAGGGCATCAGGCAGGTCACTTGCACCGGCGATGATGGAACCCTGCCATCCTGCAGCGCACCGTTCTGCGCGCCGCTATGCGGGATGCCGAGCAGCTGTACGTGGTGTTCTGCCGTTGGCAGCGGACTTGAGGTCGTGGCACTCAGCGTCCTGGATTGTCGGCGATGCCTGCGGAGTGCACCGTCGGCTGGCGGGGGCTTCGTCGAGCTGCCAGGGAGCAGTAAATGAAACCTTGTTGACCTGTCGTTAGCGAGTTCCTTAAGGTGCCCTGGTGGTTTCTGAGGCGTTGTTCGTGATGATTCATGTGGGGCAGAAGGTCGGGCACCAGCGGAACCTGGAGCACGGGATGGTGACGCGTTCCTGGGGTTTTCCGAGGAAGCCGGACTGGTACGGACGGCGGGAGCCGGACTTCGCGGTGCTGGTGACCGGGGCGGCGCCGCGGGTGCAGCCGGGGGAGTGGGAAGCGAAGTCTGTGCGGATGGTGCTGTGCAAGGTGCAGGTCGGTGTGTACGAGGGCACGGCGCCGCACTGGCCGGACGAGGCCGCCGAGGAGCGGGTCATCTACCCCTACCGGCTGGGCCTTGAACCGCTGGCCGTACTCGACGATGTGCCACTGGGCCCGAACGGTCCGCTCAGCGCGGAGGCGTCGCAGGCGGCGCGCCGGTCGGGGACCCAGCAGGGGGTGGGGTACCTGGTGGCGATGGACCCGCAGCCGTTGTTCGACGCGGCCGGCATCGAGGCCGACTGGGCCGGGGACCATGACGTCGCGCTCGCCGCGACGCCGGGGGTCACGCTTGAGCAGTTGGAGGGCCCCAACAGCCCCCGGCGCGGGCGGCGGGGCGCGGGCCGGCAGATGGACCCGGAAAAGCGCAAGGCGGTCGAACTGTACGCCGAGGAGAAGGCCGTCACCCACTACCAGAATCCCGAGCGGGGCTGGACGGCGCACAAGGTCGGCAAGCCCTACGACCTGCGCCTGGAGCGGGAAGGACGGCAGCGGCGGGTGGAGGTCAAGGGCACCACCGGCGCCCCCACCAGCGTGGAGCTGACCGTGAACGAGGTCTTCCACGCCCGCGATACCCGCCACACCGTCGACCTGTTCATCGTCAGCGACATCAAGGTCACCAAGACGGACGGCGCGTACCACTGCAGCGGCGGCGACGTCCTGCTGCTCGAGGACTGGCAGCCGGCCGAGGCAGACCTGCGCCCCACCCGCTACCAGTATCTCGTCCCCCAGCCCCCAGCTGCCCCCCAGCAATAACCACGGCCCGGCTCGCCCCGATCTGGCCTCCTGCACCCACGGGCGCGGCTGCACGACACGCGCGGCACACGCGGGGTGCGGCGGACCCCTGTGGTGCCGGGCGGGGACAGCCCCCAACGGGCCGGATCCGCGTGCCCAGGCAACGCCGCCCGACCACCACCGGGCCGCACTCACCCCGCGCGGGGCCACCCGCGCTCCTTCATGAAACGCATCCGACCAAGGAGACGACAATGCCGTTACTCCGCATGCCCGTGCACGAGTTCGTCGACCGCTGTCAACAGGACACGGTGGCCGATGATCTGACCGAATGCCACCGGCAGGCGCGACTGGGCCGGCTGGAAGACGGGGAGATACAGTCCTGGCGCAACAGCCTGCCCGCCCTGGCCCGCGTGCTGAACGAAGCCGGACTGCAGCATGTTGAGGTATTGATCGAGTACCAGCTGGCCCTGTCCAGCCTGCGGGCCGACGTGGTGCTGGCCGGCTGGCACCCCCACACATCCCAGCCGTCCTACGTCATCGTCGAGCTCAAGCAGTGGACCCACGCCCGAGCCCTGCCCGACACCGAAGACCTCTGCCTGCCAGAGGTCGGCAACAACAACCGGGCCTTCTTGCACCCGGTCGCCCAAGTACGGCGCTACTGCCAGTACCTGCAGGACTTCACCACCGTGCTGGACGCGGAACCCGACGCGGTGGCCGGCGTGGCCTACCTCCACAACGCCCATACCAACGGCGTGGCCGACCTGCTCGACCTTGAACCCGACCACCACGGACGCCTGTTCACGCACAGCACCCGCGATCAGCTGATCACCTACCTGCAGTCGCGCCTCTCACCCGCTCACGGCACCGCGGCCGCCGACGAACTCGTCGACAGCCCCTTGGCCCCCAGCCGTCCCCTGCTGCGCGCGACCGCGGAAGAGATCCTGCACGCCGACCGGTTCGTCCTGCTCGACCAACAACAGGTCGCTGTCTCCCTGGTCCGCCGCGCGGTGAAGAAGGCCCGCGAAGCGGACAGCAAAGAAGTCCTCATCGTCACCGGCGGCCCCGGCTCCGGCAAAAGCGTCATCGCCCTGCACCTGATGAGCCACCTCGCCCACGACCGCCACACCGTGGTCCACGCCACCGGATCCAAGTCCTTCACCCGCACCCTCCACCACGCCGTCGGCACCAACAACCCCCGCGTCCGCAAGCTCTTCGGCTACTTCATGAACTTCGCCGACGCCCCCAAGAACGGACTGGACGCACTGATCTGCGACGAGGCCCACCGCATCCGCGCCCACTCCGTCCGCCACCGCGGGGTACGCCAGGTCGACGAACTCCTCGACGCCGCCCGCGTCCCTGTCTTCCTCCTGGACGACCACCAAGTCGTACGCCCCGGCGAAATGGGCAGCCGCAAAGCGATCGACCAGGCCGCCGCCGCCCGAGGCCTGCGCCCACGCCACATCGACCTCAATGGCCAGTTCCGCAACGGCGGCAGCCGAGCCTACGAACAGTGGGTCCTGCGCCTGCTGCAGCTCACCGACGAGCCCGCCACCGAGTGGGCCGACGAGCGGGCCTTCCACGTCCGTGTGGTCGACTCTCCCCAGCAGATGGAAGACATCCTGCAGGCCAAGGAGTCGCAGCACCTCACCGCCCGCATCACGGCCGGCTTCTGCTGGCGATGGAGCGACCCGCGCCGCGGCCGTCTGGTCGACGACATCACGATCGGCTCCTGGCGCAAGCCGTGGAACCTGCGCGGTGAGTCCCGCCTCGACGGCGTCCCCCCGTCCTGGCTGTGGGCCACCGACCCCGACGGCTTCGGCCAGGTCGGCTGCATCTACACCGCCCAGGGCTTCGAGTACGACTGGAACGGCGTCATCCTCGGAGACGACCTCGTCTGGCGTCAGGACCGCTGGCTCCCCAACCCTCAGGCCAGCAGGGATCCCGCGCTCACAAGCACCGACCGCGTCACCTTCCTCCGCCTGGTCCGCAACACCTACAAAGTCCTCCTCACTCGTGGCATGTCCGGAACCCTCCTGTACTCCACCGACCCCGAAACCCAGGCACGACTGCGTCTACTGGTCCCCGCACCGACTACGGCAGAGCCTGACCCGCGTGCGCCGGTCCAGCAGCCCACCTGAACCACAGCACCACCCGAAGTCACCCGCTCCTCACGGACGCGGGACCGCCCCGTCGCGCCCGGACCGCATCCGGCGACAGGTACGCCACGCTCCCACACAGCTTGGTCGTGGAGATCGCCGCCGGGACCACGCGGCACGCGGTGGTCACTATGACTCGCCTGCGCTGAGGACCGGTGACGGATAAGGCCCGCCGATCCTCAGGGGCCTGCTCGGCACGGCACCTCTTGAGTGTGCTTAGTGCGTGGACGATGGGGGTTTTGGGGGAGTGCTTCTGCGGCCTGCCCTCGGCGCCAGCGTGTCGGTGGCTGGGGTGCGCCAGCTGGTGCGCGGCGCGGTGACGACGTGGACCAGGACGGCGACCGCCTGCGCCCCTTGCCGTCCCGGACCCACGCCCCTGTGAAGCGGACCTGATCGGCCGCCCAGTCGCCCGCACGCCGCCACGGGCGCAGCCGTCCGAGCAGATAGCCAGCCGTGAGCGCGGCGGCCGCGGTGACCACGACGCCCATTACGACCGCCGTATCTGGCCGCGGCGTTCGACCAGTTCGGTTGGCACGGAAATACGTTTGCTGCCAGGTGGGCTCAGGGTCAGGCTGACGTCCATGATCTCGCCGATTCGTGACCACGCCCCGTTGAACTCTACGACGAACGAGGACCACGAACGTGAGCCGCATCATCCGTGAGTACACCCCCGTAGACGAAGCATCATGGCTCCGCTGCCGAGTGCTGTCCTTCCTGAACACCCCCTACTTCGATGATGTTCTGCAGACGAAACCAGAGATCCCTGCACCAGGGTTCGAGCTGGTCGCTACGGGGGATTCCGGGACCGTGCTCGGCGCCATGGACGTGACGGTCGACGGCGGTCTGGCCACCATCGACACGGTTGCTGTCCATCCCGACCATCAGCACCAAGGCCACGGCCGGGCGCTCCTCACAGAGGCTCAAGCTCGCGCACGCTTCCTGGGCTTGGACACGCTCGATGCCTGGACTCGAGACCTTCCTGAGACTCTGCGCTGGTATCGGGCCATGGGGTTCATCGAGAGCGACCACTATCTGCACGTTTACGCGAACTACTAAGCGAGCCTGGGGAGCCGGATCGTGCCGTAGGAAGTCGTCGACCGGGCCTGAAGCCTATGGCTGCCTTCCTGCACGCCCGCCTCGAGGAAGAACGGCAGCTGAGGAGCGAGTTCGCGCGCATCCATGTCTGCCGCCGGTTCGCGCTCACACTCTGAGCTAGCCGTCGCACGAGGCCCAAGAACGAAGCCACACGGTCAGCCCAGTGCATCAATGGCTTTCACGATCAGCGCTCGCGCGTCCGCGCCGTATGCGGCCATGCTCCGCAGCTGCTCGAACGCACGCAGATACAGTGCGATCTCTGATGGCTGCGTCACACTGACTTGGGCTGACAGGAGCTCCACGGAAACGAGCGTGTCGTCGTACACGTGGAACACCTCTTGGGGCCACTGGCCGCGTGCTGGCGTGTTCATGGGGATGATGCCCAGGGACACCGCCGGGAGGGCGCCGGCGGTGAGCAGGTAGCCGAGCTGTGCGGCCATCGCGTCGTGATCGCCGAGCTGGTAGTACAGGGCGCTTTCCTCGACGACCAGGACGAATCTGTGCCCGGCCTGGTGGATGATCTGCGATCTCTCCACGCGGGCGTCCGCCGCGGCCCCGGCGTCGTTGGGAACGTCGAGTAGTTCTGCGTTGATGCTCAGCAGTGCGCGCGCGTATCCCTCGGTCTGGAGCAGTCCTGGAATGAGGGTCGGTGAGTACACGCGAAACAGGCGGGTCGACTGGTAGAGCTGCACGTAGCTGTCTTGAAGCTGCCGCAGCCCTTGGCGAGTTCGCCGCCGCCACTCCGTGTACAGGGACTCCGCATTGAGAGACGACGCGATCAAGTCCTCGACCTCGCTCACGGCGTCGCAGTGAGTGCACCACAGGCGGATGTCGGTGGGCGAGGGCGGCGTCTTGGCGTGCTCGATACGAGAGACCTTGGCATGGTGCCACCGGCACCGACTGGCCAGCTCAACGACCGTAAGGCCGGCAGTCTTTCGCAGGCCACGCAGTCGGCCGGCCACGGTCTCGCGGGCAGCTTGTGCGGAGGACGACGGGGAGTTGGGCATGAACGGGCCTATCCGGTTCTCTCGTCAGTGGATCTCGTACAGCTCGTGAGGCGTCGCCCGGCTCCAGACCGCTTCGAACGCGTCAACGCACTGCTTGACCACGGCGGGCTCGGTCCACAGCTCCAAGGGCGGGTCGGCCCAGTTGCCTTCGCCGGTGAAGTGGTTGAACAGGACGCTCGATCCGTCAAAGATCCACAGGTCGCAGCCGGGCAACATCAGGTCGGCCGCGCGCCGCCGCGCAAGCCAGCGCACGTCCTCGCCGGCTCTCACGTTGACGCTGGTCCCCGCGTGCTCGTACCGGATGTAGTCCGTCACCGGTTCCGAGACGATGCGCGCCCGGCGGACCTCGACACCACGCGATGTCGCAGGGGAGATGAGGTCAACCCAGGGCGCCCAGTACGCGGAATCCGGGTCAGTATCGCGCCGCCCTGTTTCCTGCCAGTGGCGGAAGTCGTCGGCTTCATCACCCACGCCGTACACGTCGCGCATCTCCAGGTGTACGGCGGAGTGCTCGGCGGCTTCGAACAGGTCGTTAAAGCGCAGCTCGCCGCTCGGCGGCATCGCAAGCCTCCCTCAGCATGGGTACCAGGTGAGCCGGGATGCGGATCACGGTTTCATGGGCGGGAATCCCCTTCGCGTGCCCAGGCGCCGTGTTCTCGATGCACTGGGCTCGGGTCGCATCGTCGGCGGTGTAGCTCTGCAACACGATGTCGGCGGTCTCTGCGTCGACCCAAGCGGTTGGGGATCCGCTCTGTCCGGTGTTCGGGTCAATGCCGATGAACTCTAAGGCCATGACTGCCCCTTCTCTGTGGGCGGTGCTGGGATGTGCACCACCGTCACTCTTCGGTAGCCGCGAGTCAAGGCCGCGAACGCGCCATCTGCCGAGGCAAATTGATTCTGTGCACATCGGTGCACGGAAGTGGAGCCGCCGCACGGCGTGGTTCTAGCGTCGTGGTCACGCAGCAACGACCACGGCCCGCCAAGGTGCGCGGGCACAGCCCTGCGGAGGCGCAATGCCCACCACCGAAGACGCCCCAGTCACACAGCCGGCCGTCCGGATCCCCGAGCTGATCCAAGAAGCGATGTCGGCTACGCGCACCATCCCCGGCCTCGCTCGTCTGCAAGAGCTCAACCTCGTGATCCGAGCAGAACTCCGGCATCTCATCCCTTGCGTACGGAGCCAGGCCGACCAGATCACCCACGGCACAACGGCGTTCTACGCCCGCGAGCGCGCCATCGCCGACGCCGAGGAAGAGCTGTCGCAGGGGCTCAGCCCCAGCCCGCTCGCCGCGGCGCTCGCTGTGGCCGCACTCGGTCGCTGCTTGCGCACCCTCGACCAGTTCGCCGGAGGCGACCAGTGAGTGAGTGGTGCGCGACCGGCGCGCACATGACGGACGAGCCCGTGGTCGTCGGTCAGGTTGAGCGGCCGAGCGGGCCACCGTTCGTGCTCTACGGCTGCAAGAGGCATGCCGCTGCGTCGCCGCAGGCCGTGATGCGCAAGACCCGTCGAGACAGAGTGATCGAGTCCGGCTGAGACTCCGCCGCCGGGTGCCGAAGGTTGATCGGCGGCGAGACAGAGCGGGCCGTTCGACGGCAGGTCGTACGGGACGGTGTTGTACGAGTCGCCCCGCGGCGGTGTGAGCGCGATGGGGCGGACCGGACTCAGCCAGCAGCGTTCCGAGGTGAGCGACGAGCGGACCGGGCAGGGTCCGCGACAAGGCGATGCGCCCGTCGGGCAGACGCACGGCGAGTGCCCCGCGCCACGGGGTCGGTGTCGCCCACAACTTTGGCATCGACGGGATCGCTGTGACGCAGCTTCAGCCGCTTCGCGGCGGTCGCAGCCGGTACTGGTGGCAGGTGCGTGTGCGTCGGTCATGCCCCTCACCCGGCTTGTGGTGCGCCGTAGGAGAACTTGTACCCGGCGAAGTCAGCGACGTGGACGTAGCCGATGCGCTGGTAGAGGGCATTGCTGGTGGGGTTGTCCGGGTCCGTGAACAGGACGACGTCAGTCGCCCCCGCGGTCAGTGCTGCCCGGCTCGCCTCGACCGTCACGGCGCCCGCGTAGCCGCGGCCCCGGAGGTGGGCCGGGGTGTAGACGGGTTCCACCCGGACCATGCCGCCGACCATCGAGGTCACGGCCGCCATCGCGACGGGGGTGCCGTCAGGGGTCTCCCAGAACGTGAAATGCCTGTCGCCGAAGCGCGAGTCGTCCCAGGAGCCGGCGTCAATCAAGTCGATGGAGGGCTGCTCCCCGACATCGACACAGAACTCACGGCACCAGTGAACGACTTGCTCACGGTCCTGCCCGCCCGTGAGGCGCCCCCGGCCCTTTGGGCGCGGCTGCGGCGGGGTGAGCGTGCCGAGACGGTAGAGATGCGTCCGCCAAAAGGGCGGTACCGGCGCAGCGCCCGTGTGCCGCTGCCAGGACTCGGCGAAAGCGTCGGCAGTGTCGCGGTCCGCGATGACGTGGGAGGGCGCGTGGCCGAGGCCGGCCAGGTGAGCGGCGAGGGCGTCGGCCTGCTCGACAGACAGGGGGGTGAGGCCCAGACGGCCGCCCGGAGTGAGATAGAAGACCGCGTGGACTTCACCTCCTGACTGCAGTCGGCCGAAGACGGGGGCTGCAGCATCGTGTTCGCCCGCCCCGCGTATCCGCAGTTTCTCGATGTCCGTCAGCGGCGTGTTGTGCAGGGCAGGGCGCGAGCGCAGGAAGTCCCCGGCTCGGGTGAGGAAGTCGTCAATATCTTGGGTGAGGTGCCAGTCATCCGGGAGCATGCTTCATGATCCCGGATCTCTCCAGCACGGGGAGCACTTGCACAATGCCTTTCAGGTTCGGCCGCGTACCGCGGGTGGAACGTGGGATCGGTGGTGGGGGGCACCCAGTCCGTCCAGGGGGCGAAGAGGTCCGCGAACGGTTCAACGCCCGGACCTCAACTTCGCCCGGTACATCAAGGACGGCACCGTCACCGACGCCGACAACGGCGAATAGGGGAGTGGGCAGGCGATGAGCATGATCGGGGACGGCCTGGACGCCGCGGTGCACAAGGCGTTCACCCGCCTGGCGCCCAAGAGTGCGCCCGCGCAGATGCGCTACCTGGTCCAGCGAACTCAAGCGGGGGCGTGCCGTCGAGCAGTTCCTCGGACCGGCAGGAAGCCCTGAGTGGCCGGGAATTTATGGGGTCGAGATACGGCCGACCGGCGGCAGTTGCGAGGTCTATCTGCACTCGGCTCTCGACTGTGAACCGCTGACAGGCGACTTGGATGCGCTGCCACCGCTGATTGACAGCGAGGAGGAGGACTTCGGTCTTCTTCTGGTAACCGGGAGCGATCCGATTGCCGCCTTGGACGCTGCCGAAACCAGCACCGGATCCGTGCGCGGACGATGGGTAAATCAGTCCATGGCTGGCGACGAGTACCGCGACTACGTACTGGCTGGTCGCCCCGCTGCAGCACCTGACGGCCAGCCGTGGCCCTCTCCGCAGAGGCCTTCCTGGGAATTGACTTCGCGGAACTCTGGTCACGATCATTCATGAACGGGTCAACGGCACCTTGTTGAAGAGGTTGAGCAGACCCACGTAGTGCACCCTGAGGGAACGCAGCAGCCCTCACCCGTCCATGTCGTCGATTGAGTCGCATCAGAGCCAACGGCATGTCGGGGAACTGGGCCGAAAGCTGGCTCCACTGTCCAGTCCACTGCGCTTGGGGGCGACTTGGATCAGTCCGTTCCGATCAGCACTGTGCGCTAACCGCCGGTCATCTGATCTGCCGTCCGGACCCGGCAGTGGCCGCCTTGCTCAACACCTGGGGCATCAGAGATATCTCCGGCATATGAGCTGTTCGAGGATCCGCCCCTCTCTCACTGCTACATCCCCAGACGCCACTCGCTCGACGCCTCCACCAGAGGTCCCGTCGAGGACGAGTGTGTCGTGTCCCGACACCTACGAAAGGCTTTCGCATCATGCAGCGGTACGTTCTCACGGGCACGCCAGGTGCGGGCAAGACATCGATCGTGCGGCTCCTGGCTGAGCTTGGCTACGGGGTTGTCGAGGAGGCGGCAACCGCGGTCATCGAGCAATCGCAGGGTCAGGGCGAGGACGAGCCATGGACACGGGCATCGTTCATCGACGAGATCGTCGCTCTGCAGCGACAGCGACAGCTGGAGGCCATCACCCCCGGCTCTGTCCAGGTGTTCGACCGGTCGCCGGTCTGCACCCATGCACTCGCCACCTACCTGGGGCGGTCAGTGTCCCCGGCGCTGGCCGCGGAGCTCGAACGGATCACCTCCCTGGGGATCTACGAGCGGCAAGTGCTCTTCGTTCGCCATCTGGGTTTCTGCGAGCCCACCGCGGCCCGCCGGATCAGTTTTGAGGAGTCGTTGGTCTTCGAGAAGATCCACGAACAGAGCTACCGCGCGTTCGGCTACGAGCTCATCGACATTCCCGCCGGCGACCTGTCCCACCGCGTCGCCGCGGTCGCCTCAGTGATTTCCCGGGCCACATCGTGAACGACCCCACATGCCATCCACCCGCCGGGGCCATCTCGCGCCGCTGTCCGTCATCAATTCCTACCGGGTTCCACCCCACCAAGAGGGTAGAACCGGCAACTGATCACAACCTCACACAGGCCCTAGTGGACCTCTCCGCCGCCGATCGAGGCCACAGGGCGACGCCTGAAGACCCTGGCTAGCGCCCGACGGTCTCGATTTACCGGCGAGTAGAGCGAGGCAGCTGGTCCCAGGCCCAGCCCAGCCATAGGTGCACGTGCTCGTTGGGCGGAGGCGGTGCTTGATCCGCTTTTCAGCTGCTCCACACGGTGACATCAAGCTTCATGATCCCATTGGTGTAGGGGAACGTGATCTCCTTGATCTTGGCTGCCACCACGGCGTCCGTATCGGTGCGGATGCAGAAGGTGGCGCCCTTCTTGATTCCCGCAGTTCGGTTCGACATCTCGCTGTTGTCGTCCAGTTCGAAAGTGGTGATGCCGCCGCCGCTGCTCGCTTGCCTGCATGCCTCGGCAGTGACTGTTTCGTCCGGCTGTAGGACTGCGGCGCCGGACGCCGACAAGAACTCCACAGTTGGCGCTCCCCGGTCGTTCGTGTCCATGTCGTACCGCGCCTTCTCGGCCTCGGTCATGGACTCGAACTCGTCCGTTGCGATCCCGCGAGTCACCGGTTCCTCCGGAGCAGCATCAAAGTCGATGGCTTCGTAGCTGTCACCAATGGTCAGAGTCACCGGGAAGGAGCGAACGGCGGGCGCCTTCGGTGACGGCGCTGCGGATGATGCCGAAGACTCTGTGGGCGAGGAGGTGCCTGCTGGAGTTGTCGGTGCGGAGACCGTGGGGGTGGGCGACTGGGTGGAAGCCTTGTCATCCTTGCCCCCGTCATCGCTGGTGACGATGGAAATGACTGCGGGGACGATTACGGCGATGAGCGCCACGGCAGTGGTGACCACCCACTTGTGGTCTTTGAAGACGTCTCGGAAGCGCTTCGTATCGGGCGAGCCGGAGCTGGTGTTGGAGGTGTCAGGGCTATTCGTGTCGTCCGTGGTCGTCATGGGTCCCCTGTAGGCGTGCGCACAGCATTCCAAGGTGCGGCAGCATAGCGGCTTGGTGATCTCTTCCGGCCGCCCAGCGGAGATCACGAAATGAGCAACAGCGTTGCAGCGTCGTTGACTTGGTGTGCACCCCAGCAGGTCGTTACCGCATTCCCCAGGCCGATGGAGGCGCGCAGCGCGTCGTACAGCACCCATCCGTCCCTATCCGCGGGCCCTTCGCAGGCTGTCGAAGACCGACACCCCTACGGAGGAGAGCACGGCGTCGTCCTTGCTACTGCGAGGAACGGGGCGAGCGCCCTTGTCTCCACCTCCAGCATGTCCACGCGCACGCCAGGGTGCTGCTCCCGCGTCAACGCCCTCGTAGCCGATGCTCGACGCTGATGGACCGCCGAGACCGCAGCCCAGAACGCTACACAGGGCTACTCGCCACCCGGCCGTAGCTATACGAGAGCAGGGCCTCCACGAAGGGGCAGTTGCTCGACCGGCAGATCGCCGCTCTGGAAGCGGCCGGCTGCAGCCGGGTCCTCACCGATAAGAAGTCGGGGAAGAACACGGAGCGCGAGGCGCCGACAGATCTCACGGAGTGAGGCGCCCACTGTCCGTAGTTCCCGAGCTCGGGTCAGACCGGCTTGCTCGGCGGGGTGCTCGACCAGTTCTCCGGCGATGGCCTGCCAACCGTAGGGCGGGGCGCCGTAGGCGTACCCGCCCTGCACTGCCTTCTCCTTATGTCCTGCCCGGAGCCGAGCCACGATCATCGAGTGCTCCAGCTCGGAGAAGACGCCCATCATCTGTCGCACGGCCCCTGCACCTGTCGGAGGTGCAGGGGCCCGGTTGTCGTGGGAGGGCCACCTTGCTCGGCAGGGCCACCTCACGCCGGAAACCGGGCACGGAACTCCCCGTCACCGGCCTGAGCGGCGTGGACGACCTTCACCGCCAGACGCCTGCCGCTCGCGTCCACCGCAGCATGCACCGTGCCCATCCCCCCGGCGGCAGACGCCATCGGTGCGGTGCTCAGGCCGCTAGTGCGATCTCCTAGCCGGTGGGACAGAGACTGCTGGGCCTCTGTGCCGCCCGTGCACGTTGTCCCAGTCCCTCTGCAGGCCTGCGATCCCTGCCCGACCCTTCCGTCCGGGAGGGAGCAGAGGGACCGCTGAGTTCGCGCTCTGTTCCCTTCCGAGAAGTGTGCCCGGTTTGCGCTGCTGCTGTTGTCAGTGCCTTCCCCTACCGTGATTTGACGGTGTTTCACAGGGGAAGGGCGGTATCAGTGGCCAACATGGTCTGGCACACCAAGCTGCGGATCTACCTCGATCTCACCAAGGACGATCTCGGGCATGAGGAGCTGCCGAACCTGTGGGAGACGATCTACGGGGCAGACCGGCTGTACGCCGCGCGCAACGTCCCGGTGCCCGAACGGGACCTGCAGTGCGCAGGCGTGTGCCGGGATGCCGGTGTTGAGGCGTGGATGCATCTGCGGCTGCGGGCCAACGGCCGGCGTGAAGCCGTCCACGAGAAGACCGAGGACGAGAACCGCCACACCACCGCCGTGAGCGACGAGCACAAGGCCTACCAGGAACGGATCCTGCGGGCCGCGCAGGAAGGCGGCTTCCACGGCAACAGCGAGGTACGCACCCGTGTGGGCCGCAGCTGGATCCAGACCGACACCCTCGTAGAAGGCGCCGGCGGACGCCGCATCGGCTGGGAAGTACAGCTCTCCTCCGCCGCCACCAACGGACCGCGCAGTGTCCGCGCCCGCGCATCCAAAGCGCACAAGAACGGCATCACCCCCGCCTGGCACACCGACCGTGCCGACTACGCCCAGCGCCACGACACCCACTGGACCCGCAGCAACAACCTCCCCGCCTACGTCATCGCCAAGACCGGCGACCTCCGCGTCATCTCAGGCTTCCGTGCCCTGGACTTCTGGCACTGCGACCTCCGCGCCCTCTATCCCTGCCCCCACGGGACGCGCCGCTGTGGCAAGACCCACGTCACCCCCAAACCACGCGACATCCTCTTCGACGACCTGGTGCGCCACACCGCCGCCGGAGCCATCGTGCCCATCGAGCACCGCATCACCACCAGGCTGCACCGGTTCTGGGTCACCAGCGCCGACCGCGACCGGCTCGACGACCTCAACAGCGACGACGCACAGCTGCCCCCGGCCCGGGAGACTGAAGCTCCTGCGACTGCCAGCCGGAACCGCCCCACTTGCCGGCCCGGCATCGTGATGACACGTCCCGTCCCGCAGTCACAAGTGCCCGAGCAGCCCTTCACGCCCCCCACCGAGGACGCGCCCGCGGCGCACACCGGCACCGCTTCCTCGCCGCCAGATCTGCCCGACAGCCTCCTCGCCCTGCAGCGGGCCGCCGACGCCGAGCACCGCACTTTGCAGCGCCTTACCAGCGAGGAGGAGCGCACAATCCAGCGTGCCGTCTGGTTCAGGGCAGCAGCCGCTGCGCAAAGTGCTGTGACGCAGTATGCGCGGCGAAAGCGCCTCAACCGCTGTGAGATCGAGAGTCAGCTGCGGCGGATCACGAGGCACCCCCAGCCGTGACGCAAGGCAGCCGGGAACTCGACCGCACGCAACACTGGCGCATCCTGCAGCACGTTTCCCTCAGCCCGAGCCGGATCGGCGGCATCGCTCGTGGCGCCCTCGTCCTCAACGGAATCTGGAAATGATCACCGCTGAGAAAATGGCCAGGCACGCTGTTTTGCGGTGACGCGGCCGCCCATCTTGACTACCGGATTTCCGTCGAGACCGGGTCGAGGAAGAAGACACACTGGTCCGCGTTGAATTTGCCCACCTCGGCGACGAAGCGGAACTCGTCGCCCGCGCGGACAGTGGCAGGGATCTTCTTGCCGGTCAGTTTCAGGTCAAAGGTGTTGACGTCCTCGTATTTGAAGGCCGGGCCGACCGTCGTGTTCGGTCCCTTGTCGCCTGGGCCCAGGAGGAAGTCGTAGCGGGTGTCGTAGTCACCGCGGGGCGCCATGCTCACGATCGAGCCGTTGAACGCGACCGTCTGGCCCCCGTGCTTGGTCGCGAAGTCCAGGTTCGCGTCGTCGCACGAGTCCGCCTTCAGCAGCGCCGCGAACTCTCGGTTGTTCTGAGGCGTGATCACCTCAGTGGCAGCCGACTCGACCGTGGTCGGAGTCGGCGTAGCGGAAGGTTCCTCGCTCGCAGCGGCCGCTGACTTGTCTGACTCGTCCTTCTTCTCGCCTCCGTCGCTGAGCACAGAGGAAGCACCGATGGCGATGGCGAGGATCACGAGGACGGCGGCCGCCGCGCCGATCAGGAGCCACGGCCGCGGCTTCTTCGGCCGACGGAAGCTGAGAGTGGAGCGAAGCGTGCCCTGGGCCTGTTCCACAAGCACCCAGCCATCCTTCTCCATCTTCGAGATCACCAAGCTGTTGGTGCCGCGAATTGTCTGCACAGTCTTGTACTCGTACCTGATCTCGTCGACCATGCGGCTCCGCGCCCCCTCAACGGATTGTTCATACCAACTGCCCCGCGAGCATAGGGGACTTCGCGAAGAACTCGGCATCACCGGCAACATCCACGGCGCACCCGGTTGCCGAACCCTGTCCGTATCGGCGTCGTCCAGGAGGACAGGGATGTACATGAGCGCGTCGGCGAACGTCTTCACCATCGCGCGCAGCAGATCCGGGGGAGATGGGCAGCGCCGGATAGGGCTGCAAGGTCGACAGGCCGAAGGTGATAGCTACTCTCTCCGCGGGTGCCAGATCTGGAAGCCGAAGCCGTCTCCCATCGCGCCGTGCCCACACCGAGCCGGTGCGCGGAGTCGTGATTTCCGCTCCAGGCGCAGCGGCACGGGACACAGCTGGGGCTGCCCAGGCTCGGCGCGGGGCAACGACGACCCTGCACGCCCTCGCCGAGGACAACTGCGGGTGAGGCCTGAGCGGGCGGTTGCGGTTCATCGACATCGGCTCTGCGGTGGGCACTTGCCCCTCAGTGGTTACTGTCTGCGTTCATGCGGCTTTTGCGCACTTCGGACTGGCGCCTGGGCCGATGCCCGGCGCCCGGTAGACGGCCTGTTGCACGGCAAGGTGGAACCTGTGACCGCGCACCGCGCTGCTCGCTTCGTATGCCAAGGATTCGAAAGCGTCAGCGCGGGCCTGTGTCTTCGATTGGAAGGCGAATGCCGGGACAGAGCACGGAACGCGAGGGCCGACCACATACTCGTCCTCTAGACGTCCTCGGCGAGATCGTCCTGCCGTTGTCTGAGCTGGCTGCAACCATGGCTCAGGCCGGCAGGATCGATGGAGACCGGCTCAGTGGTCGGGTGGCTTCGTCGCTGGAGGGGGGGTGATCAGTGCTCGGTTGGCGAACTCCTCAACCAGCTGCCTGACGTGAGCGGACGGGGTGATGGTCTCCCACTGCGGGGCGGAAGGGCATTCCAGCAGCGCGTCCGCAGGCGTAGCGGTCCGTCAGCGGGTTGCCGGGGAACAAGCCGGCCCGGTAGACCTCCTCGAAACGGGAGGCGGCGTCACACAACCGTGCGAGCCGCTTTTCTGCCTGCGCTTCCGCTTGCATGACACCGTCGTGTGCCGCACGTTGCTCCGTTGACGCGGCCGGCAAGTCCTGCCCCGCCTCCCGTTCCGCGCGGCCCTCGACTCGGGATGATGCGGTGGCCAGCTCGCCGGGAGCGAAACCGACGCCGGCGGTCAGCGGGGCATCGGCCGGTGCAGCGAACGCCACGCGCAGGCGGCGGTCGGTCGCACGCCCCAGGCTGCGGTGGTTGAACCGCTGAGCTCCTTGCGGAGCGACTGTGGCCGAGCGCGGTGGCAACTGAGCACGCAGGGCGTCGAGTACACCGTCCGGCGTGGGCAACTGCGCTGCCAGGAAACGGGACAGGGGGGAGTTGGGGTTCTTGAGCGCACTGGCCAGACTCATGCCCGAAGCGTCGGGCAGTCCACTGACAATGCACTGCTCGCTTTTGCGCCGGGCTGACACAGGCAACGCGGCTGACGCGGCGCATCGGCGGCTTCTTCACGGCGACCCTGCCCCGTCTGCTCCACTGACTCCAGTGCGGCTTCAGGACCGGCTCGCAGGGCCCGTTCTCCGCGGTCACGAACCCGGGCTGGAACGCGGGGACCCGAGGGCGTCGCGGCGTAGTGCGGCGAGCTCTTCGCCTACGCGCAGGGCCGCAGGGCCGAGTCGGTTCGCGGGCCCGGTCGGCGGTCTGACCAAGCCCGGCCGCCGGCGGCCTGAGCGTCAGAGCTTCGGCACCTTCAGCCGTGCGAAGAGCTCTAGGGTGGCCGGATCGGTGGAGTAGACAACAGTGCCACGGATCGAGCGTGTCAGCAGGACCCCGTAGGCGTTGCGGAGACGTTCGGTGAGGATCTCGTCGGAGTCGATGCGGATCGCCTTGCTCTTCACGTACTCCCGGTTCACATGCCAGGAGCTGCTGTTCCAGGTCAGATCAGGGCCCATGATGACCCCGCCCCACTCGTACTCCAGGCCCTGCGCGGTGTGTACGCAGCCGATTTGCCCGAACCCGCCCTCTGCTGTTGCCCAGTAGTGGCGCTTGGGGACGCCCGGTGTGCCGTGGGAGTCCTCGGCATTCCATGGCCGTGCCCAGTCCTCCTCCGGGGCGACGTCCGGGAACGTGCCGGATGTATCGGTCCACTCCCAGCACATGCCGGCTGTCATCCGGGCGCTCGCACCGGTGTCGAGCTTGGACTGCAGAAACTTCTCCATCCGTGCGGCGCTATCGCTGTAGTACAGCTCGAAGGGCTCTGATTCGGTGCCGTCACCGGCCTTCCACTCAAGGGGGGCGCCATCGAGCAGACGCTTCACCCAGGTGTCGAACGTGGAGCTGCCCACCGCGCGCAGTGGCCGGTCGAAGCCGATCTCCACGACCTCCGCAGGCAGCTTCAGGATCTCTTCGATGAGCAGGTCCTCGGACCAGACCTCGTCAGCGAACAGCCGCTGGTCTCCGTCGATGAAGAAGACAGGGACCCTGGCGCGCGACGCGATGACCTCCACGGACGATTCGCCGTCCCGCATGTAGAAGGAGCCCTTCATCGGGCGTTCGGTCAGCCGGTGCGCCTCGTCGCAGACGATGAGGTCGATTTCGTTTGGAGCGTGTTTGTCGGCAAGCTTGTTGAGGGTCATGAACTTTTGGCCGTAGCCGCGTGCGCCGCTTCGGAAGTTCTCGCGGGACGCCACACCTCCCGATACGAAGCGTGCGTCGTAGCCCTCCCTGATCGCGTCGCCCAGCAAGGTGAGCGCGACCAGAGACTTCCCCGTGCCTGCCCGTCCGCGCACCACATAGACCTTCTTCAGGCCGGCTGACGGCGTACGGACGCAATCCATGACCTCGTTCACGGCCCTCAACTGGTTCTCCACCAAGCTGAAGCGGGTGTGACCGTTGACGACTGCCCCGGTCTCCGAGGTCAACAGCGCGGTGGAACGACGCCGCTCCAGCAGTGCCTCCGCGGCATCCGCGCCGCTGAGTGGACTGAACGTGGCTTTGAGGAACTCCCGCAGCTTCGCCGGCTGACGGGCTGTGAAGGTGCGGATGCCGGGGCACGGCATGACCTGGCTGACCCACTGTGACTGCGGATCCTTCAGGTTGTGCAGGTAAGCAGCGCCCGCGATGCGGACGTACCGGTCGTCGAACATGCTGTGGTGCTGCTTGAGGGATTCGAGGTTGTCCCGCACCTGCACGGCCGGATGCTTCTTGTGTGCCGAGAAGCACGGCGCGTAGACGCGTTCGATCGCGCACTGAGCACACAGCGCTGCTGCGCCCGGCTTTCGGCACTCGGCGCACAGCCCTTTGGCAAGGTGAGCCAGGCCCGGGCGTTCGACGGAGCTCCACTGCTTGAGTTCGACGGCTGCGAAACTGAGCCCGCCTTGTGGGTGGTGGCCGGCCAGGAGCACGTCGATCGGGTTCATCTTCGGATGTACCCGGTACTCCACGAAGACCCACACCTGGCCGAGCCCGAGATCCTTGAGAGCCGTGGCGACCTCGTAGACACTCTCCCGCCATGAGTCGATGTCACCGGTCGATGGCTCTTGTCCGGTGGGGTGTGCGGCGCGGTAGCACGCGGCGATCTTGTCCTTGACGCGTTCCCGGTCCCGGACCATCTCCTCGGCGGGCCAGTACGCCTCGAGCTCCGACCACTCCGACCCGCTTGCCATGATGTCCACGCACTCCCCGTTGCCGACTGCACACATCACGTGGACGCCAAAGGCGTTGACAGTGGTGCCGTTGGTGTCAACGAGATGGACGAGTATCCCAGCGGTTCAGGATGCCGACAAGCGATCTCTGGCCTTGGCCGGCTGCCACCGTCAACAAGCCGGCGGCCGGACACGCCACCGAGCCTGGCTCCACGACTCGCTTCCGCGCCGCCGGCACCTGCCGTGCTGCACGGCGCGGCTCACGGCCTGGAACACGGTTGGGAGGCATGAGGGCACGAGCGCGAGGCCTGGACTCAGCCCTTTCGCACAGCCGACGCCAGCGCTTCGAACTCGCCTAGGGCAGCCTGCAGATCTGCGACGATGTCCTGCGCGATCTGCTCCGGGGGGAGCAGGCTGCCGGGATCCTCACTCGGATCATGACCCCACCAGAGATCGAGATTGAGGTGGTCGCGCTGCAGCAGTTCGTCGACACCGAACGCGCGAAAGCGTTCGGTGTCACGACGTTCTGTGCGTGGCCTGCCGGGCAGGTAGGCCTGGACGAAATCATCCAGGTGTGTACGTTGCAGCGGATTGCGGCCTGGCGAGAACCGGCTGCCGGAGCGGAGATCGTAGACCCACAGCTGTGAGGTCCGGGGCCCGGCAGCGGCGGACTGCCGGTCCTTCTCGAAGAAGAGGACATTGGCCTTCACGCCCCCCGCAAAGAAGATCCCGGTCGGGAGACGCAGAAGCGTGTGGAAGTCGAATTCGTGCAGCAGGTGGTGCCGTACAGGTTCTGCGTTCGGCTCGAACAGGACGTTGTCAGGCAGGATGACGGCGCCACGGCCAGGCGCGTCCATCACAGACATGATGTGCTGCAGAAAATTGATCTGCTTGTTCGCGGTAGGGAAAGGGAAGTCGGCACGGCGGTAACGGCCGTCCGCCAGTGGTGTGCCGGCGTGGGGGAGCGCCTGCCTCGTTCCGAACGGAGGGTGGGAAAGGACAAGAGAAGCACGCCGGGACGGCGGCTCGGCGAGCGCGTCGCCCACGGTGACCAGCGACGGCCCGTCGATGGACCCGAGTCCGTGCAGCAGCAGGTTCATGGCCGCGAGCCCAGCAGTCCGGGGAACCAGTTCCTGGCCCCAGATCCGACCCGGGCCCAGGTCGTGCCCGCGCCGGCCGTACGGCCCCCCGGGAATATGTTTCTGGAGATATTGGTGTGCGGCGATGAGAAACCCTCCCGTGCCGCACGCAGGGTCGGTGACCGTGTCTGCGAGCTGTGGCTGTATGACAGTGACGATCGCATCGACGAGCGGTCGCGGGGTGAAGAACTGCCCCGCGCCGGACCTGACCTCGTTCGTTCCTTTCTCAAGCAGGAACTCGTATGCGCTGCCGAGCACGTCAGGCTGCAGGGAGGTCCATTCCACAGGGCGGATCAAGTCTGCGATCAACTTTTCGAGCAGACCGGCATCGTGGATCCTGCTCTTGGCGTCGGCGAAGACGGTTTCGAATGTCGTTCCGCGATCTTGCGCAGACAGGTGAGCGAGGGCCTGGCGGTGCCCATCGCGAAGGGCCTTTCCGCGCAAACGCGTGAGCGACTCCCATCCGCACTCAGGTGGAACAACGAGGTGCGCCGCTTCCGGCTCACCGAACGCAAGTGCCCGTCTCTCAAGCTGTCGCGACTGCTCATCCGCCATCTTGAGAAGCAGGAGATAGGTGAGCTGCTCTGCGTACTCGATGGTGGCGAGTCCCCGGTCGCGCAGCAGCCCGCAGTACTCCCAGAGCCGGTTGGTCAACTCTTCGGCCGTGCTGCCCCTGTGAGCGTCCGGCGTGTTGGTCATAGCTCGAACTCCAGCTGCACAGCGGATGTGGTCATGGCGGGGGAAAGCGCGGCCCGAGCCTTCTTGCGCCTGCGTGGAGACTGCGCGGGGGGTCCACCCCGCGCCGGCTCGGCGCTCAGGAGCCGCAGGAGGGCCTGCGTGAGGGCTCTTTCACCCGGTTCCTGGGGCACCAGCCGGCCGGCGCAGGCGGCGTCCACAAGCCCTTGACGCAGACGTGCTGCGCGAGCCGTCGCCGTCTGTATCTGTTCCGAGAGGCGATCTGCGCCGGTGATCCAGTTCTGAGCCATCCGCCCAAGGCGTTCCTGCTCTCCCGGCGGAGGAACGGGGATGGGGATCTCCAGCAGGTCGCGCTGGGTGATGTTCTGCATGGAATCCAGGCATCCACGGCTCCTCCGGGCGATCTGCTCACGGACGTAGGGCGAAGTGAGCAGGTGGACAAGCCAACGCCTGTCAACACCAGGCTTCGGTTCCAGGCGCAGACTCTTGTCGCTCAGCAGAAGCTGTGGACGGCAGCCGGTGACCAGAACCGCGGTGCCGACATAGTCACGGCTGTTCGCGCGGCAGACCAAGACGTCGTTGGGCTTTATCGCTTTGCCCGGGTTCACCGTCGCGTCTGACCGCACTGCCTTGTGCTCGGTGTCGCGAAAGACCCCTCGCGTCATCGCACTGGTCTTGATCACCCCCCACTCGCCGCTGCGGGCAGGCCGGGCCTCGTTGGGAAGTGACGTTCCCGCTTCGATTCGACAGACCACATCACTGATCTTCCCCAGTCTCCATCCTGGAGGGACGTCACCCAGGAGAGGGTCGCCCCCGGGCGTCGTGGCGCGACGAGCCGCAGCGCGAAGAGCCGGCAGACGAGCGAAGGCGGCTCGCAAGACCTCACCGCCGCGATCAAGACGGTCCAGGCGCCCGCCCAGCACTGCGGCGATTCGATGCTGCTCCTCAACAGGCGGCACAGGCAGTCGGATGGCTTCCAGCGAACGGTGGTTGAGTGACTTGCGGGAGGCACTGCCTGCGGCCTTCTCCAGTTGGTGTCGCACAACGGCAGACGCCCAGACGGGCTCCAAGAAGCCGGGAGCGAGGACCTCGGGGCTCACCCGGACCCTCGTCATGGTGCCCGGGACGGCGACCGGCCCGGGCACGTTGCGTGCCAGCGCGCCCCGTCCGATCCGGTTGCCCGACCCGCTGCTGCGGGCCACGAGAAAGTCCCCCTCGCCGGCCAGAAGCGGTGCGCACCATCCACGAGGCCGATCGTCTTCTGACACCTGAGTGAAATCAACCCCGGCCTCCGTCAGTGCAGTGAGCTTCAAAACGGGGAAGCCGTCGGCGGAGCCGTGCGATGCCTGGCCGTTGACCAGCGGCTCCGCCAGGACATCAGCGAGCCGAACCCACAGCCAGCTGTGGGGAAGACGAACGTCGGTCACATCCACCCCCGCGTTACGTCGGACGTCGACACCAGGATCCGCATGCATGATCTATATCAGCCGCAACTAGTCCACACGATCGTGGAGTTGGCTTGCGCGGCCGAGGCCGAACGTGATGGGCCGGCCGGGCCCCGACCCGCCGCAGGGCCCTCTTCTGCAGGAGAGGCGTTCAAGCCGCCTGTGCTGTCAACGACATCCCCCGTGCGGCGAAGCCCGCCCAATGATCACCGTCGCCTGCAGAAGGCGATGAGCTTGCGCTGGTCAGCCCGTACCGGCCGACCAGCGCTGGGCCCTTTCTCGCTAGTTACAGACCGAGCCAGGAACAGATGAGCTGTCCCAGTACGTAGACGCCCACCTTGGTCACGGCCTGCCCGGCGTGCCGCAGAACGGTCCGCCGCTTGGTGTACTTCTCCGCGTGCAAGAGGATTCCTCTCTCAGCAATGGCCCGCCCCAGTCGGCACGGAGGCGCCACCCGGCGCCGCCGGGCGGACGAACCCGCAAAACGAGTAGGGCAGTTGAAGCTTGAGAAAGGGCTTGAGCGACAGATTACCTGTCCACGGATGCCTACGTGATCGAATCAGGCGATCTAGAGCCGTCGGCCCGCAGAGTGAGCGGGGCGCACCCGGGATGTCAGTGCCGGGTACGACCGTGAACCGCATGACCGCCACCACCGTGATGGCCACGCCGGCCGACTCGGCCGCAAGCACACCGATGACGGAGACGAGCAGCGTGACGGCGATGCTGCAATGGCCCTTCCTTCCTGCAGGCTGGTGACTGACGCTGAGCCGAGGGTCTGCCCGTGCAGGTGCCGGAGCGGCTGAGAGGGGCCGTGCCGTGGGGAAGGCGGTCCGTCAAGCCGCGGGCAACTGCTGCGCGTCGCCGGGGGCTCGTCCGAAGACAGTATCGAAGGCGAGTGCGTGTCTGGCGGGCACGAGGTGGTAAGGGCTTCCCGAGCCGCGGACGGTCTGAGGGCCTGTGCGGCCGGTCGTGAGGATGTCGAGTGGGGTGAGCACGTCCAGGTTGTCGAAGACGTAGCAGACCGGCAGCCCGGTCCAGGCCGCCAGCTGCAGGTGGGCTTTGACGGCTGCGGTCTCGACCGCGTGCCGGTCGGTGGTGCTGCTGGTCATCCGGCTCTTGCAGTCGATCATGAACAGGTGCCGGCCCTGCGCGGCGATGAGGTCAGGGGTCCAGCGCAGGAAGCTGTCGGTGCTGCGCAGTGCGGCACTGACGGTGGGGCTCAGTACGCCCTGGCCCCACTCGTCGACGGCCCACCCGCGGATGTCCAGCTCCCGCGCGACGCGCTGTTCGTGGGCGTCGCCGACATCCTTCCTTCGTTGAAAGCTCGTCATACCGGGGAGTGTTGCGCAGGGGCGACGTGCCAAAACAACGCAGGCACGGCCGTCGGCCAGTGCCGGTCACGGGCGTTGGCAGTCATCGTTGTTCATTGGTGTCCGTTGTGGTCCGCTGGTGTCCCACTGTGTCTCACTCCGGGCGGTGAGAGTTGACGCGAATTCGCCCCCCGGTAGGCCTGGGATGAGGCGGTGACGGGTCGTGCCCTTGTGTGCCGACTCAAGGCCTTGCTGGGCCACTTTCCCGAGTAGACCCCGGCCTCCGTGCCGGGAGTACCGCGCGGCCGCGCTGCAGGAGTGATTGTCAGTCGGCCGCTCTACCGTGGACGGCAAGGGTTCAGAGCACCGCTACTGGGTTAGGGCTATCTGTGGCGAACGGTGTATGGCATTCCGGCCTCCAGAGGATCCTCGAACTCGACAAACGCGACCTCGGACTCGGTGACGAGTGGCCACATCTGTCCGAACTGATCGACAGCCTCCTGCAGCTTGTGGCCGAGCGCGACCGCGCGCCTGGACCAACTCGGACGCCTCGCAGCGACCGCGGACCAGGCCCGCGCCGAACACCGCACGCCGCCCGCACCGGCTGGTGAACCCGCCGGACGGCATCCTCTCGAGGTGGCGGTGATTGCGGCGAATCCCGAGTGCCCGGGTCAGGACGGCATGTGTGTACGCCCGGTATCCGCACCCGGTGAGCGGTATGGCCAGTGCCACCGAGGGGCCGCACCGCGATCCGCCGAATCTGCGGGCAGAACACTCGAGGAGGCGTCGCTCCTGCGTCTCTTGCCGGAACGGCATGGCAGGCATGCCGATGAAGCCACAGCAGGATCATCGCCGGCCAAGAGGGTTGGAAGCCGACTTTAGTTGGGGACGTCGCCGTGCCGACGCAGGCGCGCGGTGCAGTCTGACCATGAGGCTAGTGGATCACATTCTGATCACATAGTCTTCACATTATCTTCGCTATGTGAATGATGATCCACATGGTCGCTCACCAGCGAAGCTCTACCTCTGAGGGGGCCTCAGTGGCGTGCTCGAGGGTGGCGATCCAGAGGTCATTTGGTAACCAACTCCCCTAGAAATAGGTACAGTTCGGCACGATTCGCTGTGGTGTTCGGGGGGTACTGGGCGCCGCAAAGGCTTTTAGGGGCGTGGTCCGGTGGGCGCTGTCAGTTGCAGGCGGGGTTGGGTATGAGTGCGCAGGGCTCGGACGATTTGCCGTCCCCTGGTAGCCAACTCTTCATCGACGGCGGGATGGCCACAGTCGTCGCAGCTACCGGTGCTGGCGATGGAGTTGACTTCGTCGTGCGCCGCAGCGACGGCACGCTCACCGACGTTGCGCTGAGCCTTGCTGAACTGCATGCGGCTGTCGTGCCCGTCAACGACGCTGATGGTGATCCTGCCCGGGCGCTCAGCGCACTGTGGGGCCGATGGATGCAGTACGCCGTCCCCCGCATCCGGTCCGCCGTCCTCGCCACGCGCCCGCTGCGGCCGTATGCGCACCAGGACGAGGCCGTGTTCAGCCACATGCTGGCCCAGCCACGCCTGCGGTTCCTGCTCGCCGACGAACCAGGCACCGGCAAGACGATCATGACGGGTATGTACATCGCCGAGGGCACGAGGCGGGGTCTGATACCTGGCAAAACGGTGATCATCGTTCCCGCGCACCTCGTGGAAAAGTGGAAGCGGGACTTACGCCGATACTTCGCGATCGAAGCGGCCACAGTCACTCCTGACGTCGCCAGAGACCCCCGCGACCTCGATCCACGCGTCAGTGTATGGGTCGTGAGCGTGGACCTGTACACCTACAACCCGGACGTTCGGCGCAAGATCTCCGGAGCCCGGGCATCGTGGTCGCTCACAGTCTTCGATGAGGCGCACCGACTGACGCCCACGTCCCAGTACCTCGGCGCCGCACGGGAGGTGGCGAACCGCACCCACCACTTCCTGCTGCTCACCGCCACACCTCACCGGGGCAAGGAGCACTACTTCCGCGGCCTGCTCAGCCTCCTCGACCCCACGCTGTACCCCTGGGACCCGCGGCAGACCGAGTACGACAACGCCCTGAGGCCCTCGACTCTGTCCTTCCTGCGGAGGATGAAGGAGGAGCTGAAAGACTTCGACGGAAATGATCTCTTCCCGCCTCGGTACGCCGAGACGGTGTCCATCGACCTCAGCGGCCCCGAACTCGCCGCCTACACCGCAGTGATGGACTACGTCGACACGTACTACGGCGACAACGCAACCCTGGCCCGCTCGATCTACGGCAAGAGAGCCGCCTCTGCACTGCTGGCCGCCGCCGCCACAATCTCGCGACGGCACGAGGCCCTCAAGGGCCCAGCGTCCAGCCGGGTCGACCGCCCCATACCTGACGAGTTCAGTCAAAGCGACGGGTCAGTCAACCTGGCCGTAGAGGACGACGAGGCATGGGAGCGCGCCGAGGGCATCGTCGTCAACGCCCGCAGCCGCAGCAAGAGCGAAGAGCTCACAGCGATCGACGCAGTCATCGCAACCATAAAACTGGCCACGACCGCCGGCCCCTCCACAAAGTGGCTACGCACCCAGAAGCTGCTCACCCAGCACGGCATCGCACCGGGGCAGGGCCAGCTGCTCATCTTCACCGAGTTCGCCGACACCGCCCGCTGGCTCGCCGGCCAGTTCGCCCACGCCGGGTACAGCGTCGACACCCTCGAAGGCGCAGTAAAACACCATGATCGCGACCAGCTCCAACAGCGGTTCCTCGCCGGCGAGTTCCAGATCCTCGTCTCCACCGATGCCGGCGGCGAAGGCATCGACCTGCAGTCCGCCCACGTCATGATCAACTGGGACATTCCGTGGTCCCTGGTCCGCCTCGAGCAGCGCATGGGCCGATTGCACCGGATCGGCCAGACCAAGCCGGTGCACATCTACCACCTCGTTGCGCCCGATACCCGCGAGGGCCGGGTCCAAGAGGTCATGCTCGGCAACCTGGAGGCCGCCGGAGAGGCGCTCGACGGACGCATCTTCGACCTGCTCGACGCGACCGCCGCCCGTACTGGCTTCGACTACACCCGCGCGCTCATCGACGCCCAAGCCGGTCAAGCCGTCACGGTTCCCGATACAGCCGAGTTGCTGTCCAAGGCACAGGAGTTGGTCAGCGACGAGGACCGGCTCCACACGCCCGCCAACACCGAGGCCGCGCTCGACCGATTCCGTAGCGACCGTCTCGAAGCGATCAACCCCGTCATCGTTGACGGCTTCGTCGACCAACTCGCTCGCGCCGAGCAGTGGAGCCTCGGCCCGGGGCCGGCCAAGGGCATCCGCCGTGTCACCTCGAACCGGCTACTGCCGCCCACACTCGGCGGTGAACACGAGGCGCTGCTCGCTGCAGACGGCGCCTTTGTTCGGCAGGCGATCAACGACGGCTCCCAGGGGCTGGACGACGTCATCGTGCTTGGCCCTACCGAGGAGCCGTTCGCCGAACTGACCGACCTCGCGCTGCGTAGCGGCGAGAGCGAACTCATCCGGGGCACAGTCCTCAGCGACCCCGCGTCGCTCACGAACTACACCGTCCTGGTTTACGACGCCGAAGTCGAGGTACACGACGGCATCCGACGCCAGCGGCGCAAGTCCCCGGTCCTCATCCGCTACTCCGGCGCCGGAGCATTCGAGAGCGCCTGGGAGTCCCTCATGCTGCTCAGGCCAACCAGTGCCAGCCATAGCGCCCCGCCCCTGTCCCCGGCCCTGCGGCACGACAGCGCACTGGAAGCCCGCGCGGCGCTCACACGTGAAGTTGCCCGCGCCCGCGCGGAGCGGGAGGCGTGGGTCGACAAGGCACGGCAGCAGCTTGACCAGGTCGAATACCGCTACATGGACGAGCTCGAGGACCTGCCCGCCACCGAACGGCGTGAGCGGATGTCCCGCTTCGAGGAGCTCAAGCAACACCGTCTCGCCCAGCTCGAAGACATCAGCAAGGTCGGGCAGAGCGCTCCCCGCTTGGCCGGTTGGGCACACGTTGTCGGTGAAGCTCGCGCCGACCAACTCGGCTACGACCCGGACAGTGAAGCGGTCGCGGTGGCCACCGTGTTGACCGAGCTGGACCGGCTTGGGTTCGACGTGGACGACCGCCAGACCGCCGGCGTGGGCTACGACCTGCTCGCCCGACACCGCACGACCCGAGAACAACGCCTCGTCGAAGTCAAGGGCTTCCACGCGGGCTTGGAGCCGGTGTGGCTGGAGCAGCACGAGTGGGCGCAGGCGCAGCAGCGCGGCCAGGACTACTGGCTCTACGTCGTCACTGACTGCGCCACATCCCCGACAGTCCTCGTTCGCGCCCAGGACCCAGCCAAGCTCCTAGCCACCGGGCCACGGCGCATCGAACGGTTCCAGATCAAGGTTGCCGACCTGCGTCGGCTGATGGGAGAGCAGCGGTGACCACCACCACTCAGGCGCCGACGATCACTACGGACACAACCAGTGACGTGCGCAGCCGCCTCATCGATCACTGGTTCCCGTGTTCCTCAGTCGATGCCGCGGTCGGCACCCCGGCCGGATCCGGCCGCAGTGAAAAGGCACTCTTCACCTGGTTCGCCTCGCGCCCTATCGCCCAAGCGCGCGCCGCTGTGCTGGCGGCGCTTCTGCCGAACCAAGCGATCCACCACAATGATGTGCGTCTTGCGATCGAGCGAGGGGACTTGGGCGCTCAGCAGCGCCTCCGTCAGGCGATCGCCGCTCAATATCCGGCGGGTCGCCCCGTCGTTCTCGACATGTTTAGCGGTCGCGGCATCATTCCACTCGAAGCCGCCCGCCTCGGCGTGACCGCTGTAGGCACGGACCTCAGCCCGGTCGCCACCCTGGCTGGTCGTTTGCTGGCCGACTACACGCTGCGCGATTGGTCTGCGGAGCCGGATCTTCCCTTCGGGCGTCCTTCAACGGATGAGGGCCTCTTCGAGGAAGACGAGCCTCGCCTCCTCAAGGACGTACGCCTGGTTCTGGCTGAGGTCGGGTCTCGCGTCGCGGCGGCCACATCTCCGCTTTACCCGCGCAGCAGCAACGGCGCCTTTCCATGGGCCTACGTGTGGGCGGTCACCATCCCCTGCGACCACTGCAAGCGCCGTTTTCCCCTGATTGGCTCTCTCGTCCTCCGGCACCCCTATACGCGTACGGAGGATGACGGGCAGTCGCTGCGGTTGGTCACCGAGCAGGACACGTGGCGCACCGAGGTCATCGACGGGCCGCCGCCCCAGGAGCCGACCTTCGCCGCGGCTTCCGGCAAGAAGGGGAAGAGCGCGCGGTGCCCGTTCCCCACATGCGGGCACGTGCACACACTCGAGTCCGTGAAGAGCATGGGACACGCGGGACAGTACCGTGACGCTTTGCTAGCCGTGGGCGAGGAGCTTCAGGGATCCCGCAAGGTCTTCAGGGCGCCAACCGAGCAAGAGGTAGACGTAGTAACTTCGGTTGACCTGTCCTCACTACCGTCGCTGGCCGGCCTTTGCGCTGTACCCGATGAGGTCATACCAGCAGGGAACAACCACACCGTCAGGGCCAGCGCGTACGGCTATCGCACGTACGGGGACTTGATGAATGAGCGGCAGACGACCAAGTTCGTTGCAACCGCCCGTGCAATTCAGGAGATCACTGCTGAGTGCGTCGCGGCTGGCGTCAGCTCCGAGTACGCCACTGCGCTGGCCGGTTACGCAGCCGCGAACCTACAGCGCCAGCTGCGCGTGGCCACCCGCGGCGCCAAGTTGCGCAGTCACGGCAACCCGATTGGCACAGCTCAGAACCGTGTGCAGGTTGACCACGTCTTCTCCAACGAAAGCAAGGTCTCGTTCAACTTCGACTATGTCGAGGCCGGGCCGGGGAACGGCCCAGGCACGTGGTCCAGCGTCAGCGAGAGCGGCATCAACGCTCTTAAGAAAGTCCTTGCGGAGTCGCCCGCCGACGGCCCCGGGCGGTTCCGGCAAGCCTCTGCAATCGCCCTGCCCTTCCGGGACGGATCCGTGGACGCCGTCATCACTGACCCGCCCTACTACAACATGATCGACTACGCCGACGCGTCGGACCTCTTCTATGTCTGGCTTCGCCGCGCGCTTCGCGAGCTGATGCCTGACCTGTTCGAACACCCCGGACGTGATGGCCTGCAGGACAAGACCGACGAGATCATCGTCAAGAACGGCAATGCCCCTGGCGAGCACCGAACCCGCGACTTCTACGAGCAAATGCTCAGCCGTGCCTTCGGCGAGGCGCGGCGCGTGCTGCGCGCGGACGGCCACCTTGTCGTCGTGTTCGGACACTCTGACCCTGATGCGTGGCGACGGCTGGTCGGTGCCCTGCACGATGCCGGCTTCGTCGTCACCAGCTCCTGGCCCTCCAGGACCGAGACAGCCTCGACCGGTGTGGCGAGCATCAAGGTCACAGTCGCGATCGGCTGTCGCGTCGCCACCGTGAATCGGCCGGTCGCCACGGCCGCTCAGGTCGACCGTGAGGTCGCCGAGCGGGTCAAGGCGGCTGCGCGGGAGTGGGACCGCGACGGCTTGGCCCTCACCGACCAGCTCATGGCTGCCTACGGACCGGCGATGGAGGTCTACGGCCGCTACGCCAAGATCCTCAAGCCTGACGGCACCCAGGCCGAGTTCGACCGCTACCTCACCCTGGCGCGCACCGCGGTCCGCGATGCCACGGCGCTCAAGCTGGACGAGCTCCCGCTTGAGACGTTCGACGCGCCAACCCGCTTCGCCGTCTTCTGGCAGCGGCTCTTTGCGCGCTCGGACGTTCCCAAGGGCGAGGCCCGCTTTCAGGCGCAGGCGGACAACCTGCGCCTGGAGGATCTGCGCGGTGCGCTCCTCACTGAGAGCAAGAGCGGCTACAAGCTGCGAATCGACGCCCCAAGCACTGTCAGCGACAAGTCCTCGACGTTCGAGGTGGTCCGGGCCATGGCCGCCGCCTGGGACCAAGGCGCCACCGAATCAGTCGCCGCTGTCGTCGCCCAGTCCGACCGGCAGCCCACTGACGCGCACCTGTGGGCCGTAGTCGGCGAGATCCTCTCGCAGCTGCCGCCCAGCGACACAGTGGCCAAGGCTCTCACCGCAGTTCAGCGCAACGCCGGCACCATCGCCAACCTCACCCACCGCGTCGCCACCGAACTCGCCGAAAGCGAGCGCGACAACCAGCCCACCCTGCCCTTCGCCACCAAGGAGTCCTGAGCATGTCGACCCGCACCGCTTCACACTGGGCCGACGTCCTCACGCTGCGGCCCGAGGTCACCGCATCCGACGGCTCAGTCGGCGAGCTGCAGATGAGCCTGCACAAAGCCGTCTACCAGACCATTGACGTGCCCTACCGCAAGGTCGACTACTACGGCGACATCACCCAGCCCACCCCCAATCTCGTCGGCTTCTTCAGCCGCGTCGCTCGCCGGCTGGGCACCGACGCCGAGACCACGGCGCTCTTCCACCTGGACCAAGGTATGGGTGGAGGCAAGAGCCACGCTCTCGTCGGGCTATACCACATGGCCAACTCACCGCAGGAGTTCTTCGCCACGGAGCTGGGCCGCAAGGTCCGCAGTGAAGCAGAGCAGGGCGGCCGCGACGTAGACCTCACCAACGCCCAGGCCGTCGTCCTCACGGCTGACTACTTCAGCCCGGGCAGGCCCAGCGAGACATTCGGCCCGGCCACGAACCTGTTCGAGCGATTTCTCTGGTCGCTGACCGGCGGCGACATGGACCGCTACAAGCGCTACGTCGCGGGCGGGCCAAACAAGGGGACCCTGCAACAGGCGCTCAGCGACGCGGGACGGCCGGTACTCATCCTGCTCGACGAGCTCATGGACTACGTGCTGCAGCTCGCCGACGCGACCAACGTCGACCGCATGCCCAACGAGAAGGCGTTCCTCAACGCCCTCATGGACGCCTGCGACGACGTTCCCCGCGTCGTATGTGTCGTGGTCATGATACGCAGCGAGCTCGACGAGCGCGGTTATCCGCCGCTTGCTGATGACTTCCGCAGCTACGTCTCCGACCGGCTTGTGCGTAACGGCCCGGACGGCAGAGTCGCGGTGACTGAGTCCCACGACTTCACCTCGATCATCCAGCGCCGCCTGTTCGAGCCAGCCGAGGTGGGCGCTGCCGCGTCCCGTGTGGCCGAGCAGTACGGCACGGCGAGCGAGACCGGCTGGCGAGACAAGGTGCTCGACAAGCTCGGCCCGAACCGCGGAGTGACCGGATTCGCCGAGCGAGTCGAGGCAAGTTACCCCTTCCACCCCGAGCTCATGCGACTGGTGCGAGAGGAGTGGTCACAGGTCCAGAACTTCCAGCGCGTCCGCTCCACGGTCGCGATCTTCGCCCGGACCGCGCTGCACTGGGTCACCGAGCACGAGGACGGGCGGTGGGCGCCGGCTCTCATCGGAGTTGGCGACATCCCCCTCACCATCGCCCTCGAGCAGTTGCTGTCCTCCGGCCTCTTCATGGGCAACGACCGGGCTATCCAGGGCTATCGCTCCGTGGCCACCACCGACATCACCAGCACCGACGGCTCCGCAGGACGCGCCGTCGCCATCGATCAGCGACTGCGCACTGCCGGCGTCACCGCCCTGCAGGACCACGCAGGCGTGCGCATGGCCACCGCACTGTTCTGCTACTCGATGGTCGCCCGCCCGCGCGGCGGCCGGGGAGCGACCAAGGCCGAGATGCTGGCGGCCATCCTCGAGCCGACTCCGGCCACCGGTACCCCCTACACCGACGCTGAGGAGGTATTCAACGCCCTCACCGGCGAGGACGGCCTCGGCGCACTTGAGATCACCCAACCGGCCAACGCACCCGGGCGCTACTACCTGTCCATCAGGCAGACACTCCGGATGTACTTCACCGCATCCCTCGCGCTGGTGGACCCGCCCTCGTGCGAAAAGCTGGTCTGGGAGCAGACGCAGAGTCTTGCTCGGCGTGGAATCTTTGACGAGATCCGCTTCATCGACGCGCCGACCGCCACCGGGGACATCGACCGTGCGCGCACCTTTGACGGGGTGGACTCGGCCGTCACCCGCCTCGTCGTGCTCGACCCGCGCCGCTGGACCCTACTCAACGGCAAGGACACCCTCAGCCGCGCCGAGATCACCGCTCTCCTCGGGCTCGGACCCGACCCGCTACGCGTAGACAATGCAGCCAGCTGCATCGTGGCCTGTGTAAACACACAGCGGCGGGACGTGGCACGCAAGCGCGCCAGAGAAGTCCTCGCCTGGCGCAGTGTCCTCAAGCAGATCAACCCCGAGGACACCGACGAGTTCCACGAGGCCACCACCAAGGTGGCCGAGGCTGAAAACAAGCTCAAGAAGGACATTGAGAAGGCCTTCCAGCACTACGCCTACCTCGTCCGCGCCTCGGACGGGCTGCACGTCGAGTTCAAGCGCTTCGACGACGACACCAAGTCATCCCTGCGCGGGGACCAGGTGTGGGCGGCGCTCGTCGAGGCCGGTCGCGCAACGAACACAACAGGCCTCTCGCCGGACTACCTTGCAGCCCTACTAGAAACCTTCGAGCGCACCCTCACCCCCCGCGAAGTCGTCCAATCCTTCTACAAGAACCCCTTGTTCCCCCTGGTCACCGCGACCGACGAGATACGCCACGCAATCTACGCTCTGCTCCGAAACGGCTGGGAACTGGCGGACTCCGACGGTGACAAGCTCGCCATCGCCTCTCCGGAACAAATCTCGATCGGCTCCATCAGCCAGAACCTTCGCCGCGCGGTCAAGACAGCTGAGGCCGTGTCCGCCGCCACTGGCGCGTCCAAGAGCACCACGACGATCCCGATTCCTAAGCAGTCAGGCGAGCCAGCCGACGGCAGAGACCCCAGTGAGCTGTTCGGCATCGACGACCAGGAATACCGGGCCACCAACACAGAAAGGGCCCGCGAGGCCAATACTGAAGACGCTGCTCCGACCAACTTGGAGCCCGCCTCGTTCAAGCGGTACATCATCGAACTCACCAATCGCAGCATCACAGCACCGGAAACGCGTGAGCAGGTCTGGCAACTCCTCAAGGAACTGAGCAAGGTCCTAGATGCCCCCAGCGCAAACCACCAACTCATGAGCCTGAGCGTCACGCTCATCACCGCGGAGGGCGCACAAGGGGCCATTGAGCAGAAGGCACAACAGGCAGGAGCACGCGTCAGGGTCGAGGACGACGACTTCTAACCACACGTCCCGTCGGTCAGCGACTGGCGCCCTCAGGCCACAGCACCCGGAACGGCACGCCGGTTCGCTTCGCGTACGCCACCCGTCCCCCGTGGGCACCGCGGCTTCGCCGGGGGCGGGCAGGCGCTGCAGGGCCGCGGCGGCAGTCCCGCCCGCGGCGAAGCCGCAAGCAGAGGCGGCCAGCTGTTGCGCCAGCTGCGCACCTCGCTCTCACCCGGACCCCGAACCCGGCCGCCATGTACTGGGCCGCGCACGCCTGGAGGAACGAGGGGTCACTGACTCGGGCTCCGATCTCACCCACCCGGCCGACCGCCGATGTGCCGGGCGCGTGGCGTGGGGAGGGGACGGTGAGGCTGCCGGGCTCGGATGGTCGCCGTCTGGTCGGACACATTCTTTCCCCCGGGTTCCCACGCCCCCACAGCCACCTGTACCGCCCGCTGGCCCGGCTGGTCCCTGTCCGTGACCTGCTCCTGGTGTGAGTGGGTGGTGGGGTGGCAGCGGGTGGGCGTCAGCGGGATGGCGGTGTGGATGTCCTGGTAGTGGGTGTGGGGCTGGGCTGTGGTCGCTGTCATGGGGTGACCAAACGGGTGTTGTGGGGCGGTTAGCAGGTTGGTTGCTGGCTGTCATGGCTTTCGCTGTTCCTGTGTGAGGGGCTGGCGGGGTTGGGTGGGCTGGCCGTATGACGGTTCAGGGGGTTTCGGCGGGTGGGGCCGAGGCGGGATCGGCTGTTGTGCCGGCCGGGGGTGTGCCGCTGGCGCGGGGTGTGGTGGTGCGGCGGCTTCTTGCGGTGGATGGGGAGGGGACGCTGTCGGCGCTGCATGTGCGGATCGCGGCGGAGTTGGCGGGTGTGTCGGAGCGGACGGTGTGGCGTTGGCTGGCCGATGGGCGCCGGGGTCATGTCGAGGCGCGGCCGCGGCAGGACGGGTTTTCGCTGAGTGACGCGTTGTGGGAGGTCCTCGCACAGGCGGGCGGGAACGTCGCGGAGTTGCGGCGCAGGATGCTCCGGGCCCAGGAAGAGGGGGCGTTGGAGGGGTGGGGTGCGCAGTGTGTGCCCTCGCTGCCGACGTTGCACCGCGTGATCAAGCGGGATCTGGGGGCGGGCCGGGTTCTTGAGGTGGCCCGTTTGGCTGGGGCCAGGGTGGGGCTGGAGCCGAGCCGGTATGACAGGGCGCTGGCGGATTTGGGGCTCGTGGACGGGGCGGGTGGTCCGCTTGTTGTCGATGGGCCGTCCGCCGACGTGCCGGTGGCGGAGGGCTCCGCGGATGCGGGGGTGCGGGGCGGCGGTGTGCGGTTGTACGTGCCGGCGGCCCGGCTGGTGTCCACCCGGCAGGTGGCCGCTGTGGCGGAGGCGGTGGGGCATACGGTCGCGGCCCGCGGGATGTGCTGTGTGTACGGGGACGCGGGCCTGGGGAAGACGGTCGCCGTCGAGCAGGCGTTGCATTTTCTGCCCGGCCGGGTGCCGGTGTGGCGGGCGGTGGCCGGCGTGGCGCCCGGTCTGCCGCAGCTGCGGGCCTCGCTGTGTGAAGCGCTCGGGCTGCCGTCGGGGGCACTGCCGCACCGGGCCGGACCGGTCGGCCATGCTCTGACGCGGGCCCTGGCCGAGCCGGGTGTGCTGTTCATCGATGACGCCCAGCGGCTGACGCCGCCCTTGCTGGATTATCTGCGGCAGTTGTGGGATGCGCCGGGCTGTGCGGCGGCGCTGGTGCTGTGTGGGGCTGGAAGCGAGCGGGCCCTCGCCCGTGCTTCGGCGCTGCGCTCGCGCGTGCTGACCTGGCATCAGGTCGGCCGGCTTGAGCCGTCTCAAGTACCGCAGATGCTGACTCTGTTCCATCCCGTGTGGGCGCAGGCGAACCCGGACGACCTTGCTCAGGCCGATGAGCAGATAGCGCGCGGCAATTTCCGCACGTGGGCGAAGATCACGTCGCATGTCTACGCGGCCCGCGAGCGCGACCCCGCGAGGCGTGTGGACGGGGAGTTGATCGAGCAGGCCTGCGCGCGTCTTGGCCCCTACCCGTGACGGTCCGGGCTGCTCGGAGGGCTCGTGTAGGGGGCCTTCACCTGTTCCGACGGGGTGAACGAAGACGGGCTCCACGGAAGCGGATGAGAACGAAGGGGCATGGCATGGACGGGCAGCCGATGGCACCGCCGGAGGATCCGGCTGGTGTTTTGGGGGAGGAGTCGCTGACGGCGTTGCGGGCGCCGGCGGTGCGTCGTCTGCTGGCGCTGCGCGCCGAGCGGCGGCTGTCGCGGGAGCATGTGCGCCTGGCCGGGGAGTGCCTGGGCGTGTCGGAGCGGACGGTGTGGCGGTGGCTGGCTGAGGCCTCCCGGTCGCCCCGGGCCGCGACCCGCCCCGGGGAACGCCGCGGTGACCGGTTCGAGATCACCAGAGAGATCCGGGTGCTGTTGGCGTACTGGCACAGCAACGCTTCCGCGGTCCACCGCCAGTTGGTGGCCCGGGCCGAGACCGGCGGCCGTGACGGTCAGCCGACGACGGCGTCTGAATCCGCGGCTTCTCCCGCGGGCGCCCCGCAGGCTGCGGTGCCGTTGCTGGACCCGGTGCCGTCGCTGTCGACGTTCCTGCGCGCGGTGCGTCGTGATCTCACCGCGGGGGAGCGGGCCGGTCTTGCGACGGGACCGGATGCGGCACGCGCGCACGACGTCTTCGGCAAACGGGCGGCCTCCTGGCGCAATCACGTGTGGGAGACCGATCACGTCCAGGCACCGCTACTGGTCGATGCCGACGGCGACCTCGTGCGCCCGTGGGTGACCTGGTTCATCGACACCGCCACCAAAGTCATCACCGGCACCGCCGTCACCCCTGGCGTCCCCTCCCGCGCCTCCGTACTGGTCGCGCTGCGCGCCGCTGTTTTGCGTGAAGATCCCTACGGCCCTGCGGGCGGGACACCGGAGCAGGTGCGGGTGGACCGGGGCAAGGACTTCCTGTCGACCACCGTCACCGCGGCGTTCGGCACGATGGGCGTGACGGTGAAGGACCTTCCCGCCTACAGCCCTCACCTCAAGGGCACAGTGGAAAACCTCAACCGAGCCGTCGACCGGATGCTGTTCGCGGCCCTGCCCGGCTACACCCTCACCCCCATCAAGCGCCGCTCCGGCCGGCGAAGTAAAGGCGCGGGCCGCAGGCCGGAGACGTCCGGTGCCATGTCGTTTCAGGACTTCACCGCGGAGGTGCTGGCCTGGACCCACTGGTGGAATACCGAGCACCGGCCGCAGGCGCTGTCCGGCCGTACGCCACTTCAGGCATGGCAGGCCGATCCGACTCCCGTCACGGACGTCCCCGCCGCCGACCTGTGGACGTTCACCCTCGAAGACGACGGCCGCCCGCGGAAGCTGACCAGCCACGGCGTGCGGTGGCGCGGGCGCACCTACATCGCCCCCTGGATGACCGGCCAGGCCGGCCGCCAGGTCCGCGTGCGCTACACGCCGCACCACGATCACGAGATCGAGGTCTGTGATGCCCGTGGCCGCCACCTCGGCCCGGCGCACCTCGCGGACGCGGCCACCCCCGTGCAGCTGCAGGCACTACGCGAGGCACGCGCGGAGCGCGCCCGACGCCTGCGCTCCGATGCGAAGGCTGCCGAACGCCTACGCCGCCAGCGATTCGCCCCCGCCACCACCGCGGAGCCCGCCCAGCGGCTGGGAGCCGTCACGGCCGCCCAAGCCGAGCGTGAACTCGCCGCCGCCGACTACACCGACGTCGCACGGCTGGCACTCCCCGACCTGATCCCGCACGCCGCGCCTCCGGCGCACTGGCGCACCCCGCCCGCCCTTGCGGCCGGCACAGCGCCGCCCCCGCCCGCTCCCGCTCCCGCCGACCCGTCGGCGGACGTTGCGCCGGAACCCGACTCCCGACCCGCAGGAGACGCCTGATGACTGCGGCCACCTACCAGTACGTCGACCTGCCCGACGCCTCCGTCGTCACCACCCGCGCCCTGCTCATTGCCCGGGAGAACATCTCCGACACCGTCGCCGCCCGCGCGATGATGTGCATCCACGGCGGCGCCGGCTTCGGCAAGACCCTCGCCGTCAACACCTGCCTGCACGCACTCGAACCCGGCGAGGACATCCGAAAGATCACCTTCCGGGCCCGACCCACCGCCCGCGCGGTGCGCTACGAACTGTTCACCGCCCTCGACCTGGCCGGTGAACCACCGCGCCACCCCAGCGAGTTCGACCGCCTGCTGAAAACCGCCCTGGCCGAGCGCCCCCGCACCTTCCTCGTTGACGAGGCCCAGTGGCTCAACGGGGAGGCGTGTGGGTTACACGGTTGTGTGTAAGGCAAGGGTTGCTTTTCTTGTGGTGTCTCGTTGATGGCTTCGGTGGCAGGTGCATGGTTCAGGTGGCGCCTTAGGTATGGGTCGTTGCGAGATGGCGGTGGGGTATGGGGGAGCGGTTTCTGCGGCTGGTCGAGGGCGGGCTTGCCGATCCGGCGTCTGATGCCGGTCAGGCGCCGGATGCGTGGGTTTTCCAGGCCCGCTGCACGCAGGCGTTCGCTTCGACGTGGGTGGTACGGGGTTTTGCCGCCACGACGGTCGGCTGTTACACGTCCTTGCTGGAACGGGTGTTGAACCATTTCGGACGGCCGGTATGGCAGATCGAGCCTGCGGACGTGGATGCGATGCTCCGGGACCTGCTGCGTGCGGGCCGGGCCCCGGGGACGAGGCGTCAGTATCTGCAGATGCTGCGCATGTTCCACGGCTTTGTCCAGGACCGGTACGCCACCGAGATCCGGGCTCTGTACGGCGTGCCCGTGGGTGATCCGCTGGACCGGTTCAACCGGCTGCGGCACGTCTACGACGGCACATCCTCTCTTCGGCTGCCGCCCACGGCCGAGCGCCTGACAGCGTTCTTCGCCTTCGCGCGTGCCCGTCTGACCACCACGTCTGACTATCCGGCCGCGGCACGGGATTATGCGCTGCTGCGCACTCTCTACCACTGCGCGCCTCGGGTGGGCGAAGCGGTCCGCCTCGACCGGTGCGACGTTCACCCCGGACTCGGCCCGTCAGGCAAGCTCCACGTACGGTTCGGCAAGGCGGCCAGTGCCTCGGGACCGCGCCCGAGATGGGCCCCCTTGCTCGACGGCCTGGACCGGGTCCTTGCCTGGTACCAGAGTGACGTCCGCCCCTTGTTCCCGGATACCGCCCCGCTGTTCTGCGATGTCCAGGGACAACCGCTGAAGCCGGAATCCGTGCGAGATCGCCTGGCCCGCCTCCTGGATGCGGAAGCCCGGCCCGAAGGCGACCGGTTCACTCCCCACGACCTGCGCCGCGCCTGCGCGACCCACCACTATGAGCAGGGCATGGACCTGCTCACCGTCCAGCAGCTCCTGGGACACCGGCACATCGCCGCGACCATGGCCTACGTCCGCCCCTCCCTCAACTTCGTCGAGGACGCCTGGCGCCGCGCCACGGTCACCGCCGTCACCGGCCTGGCCGGCTGACCCACGGGCAGGAGTGCCGATGACCACACCCGAACTGCACGCCATCGCCTCTGCCGCCCCGCCACTCCAGGTGGAGTGGAAGCTCCGGATGGCCGCGGCACAGCGCGGCATCTGGACAGGCACCGAACTGCGCCGTCTGCTGGCCGAGAGGGCCGGCCTCGAACTGTCCGCGGCATCGGTGTCCGTGCTGTTCACCAAACAGCCCTCCCAGGTGAAGCTGTCCACGCTGGCCGCGCTGTGCGCTGCCCTCGACTGCACTCCGGGCGACCTCTTGACCCTGCGCGAGCCCGTCGCGTCTCCAGCTCCGCCGCCACGCACTGCCCCTGACCCGGCCCCACCGCCCCCGCAGCAGTCCGTACCCCGCCACCGATCCTTACCGCCGCTGTGACCGCACGCCACCGCGCAACGAACCCGCACGCGACCGCCGGTGCCGCATCCCGGACCGTCAAGGACAGCTGCCCGGCCTGCCACCGACTGCGCTGGCTGCGCCCCGACACCGGACGCTGCGCCTGGTGCTCGCGTACCTGCGCCGTCTGCGGAGCCCCTCGCCGGTCAACGCAGCAGCAGTGCGCGGCGTGCCGACGCCGCACCGCGGGACAACCCGGACGAGGCAAGTGCCAGCGCTGCGGACGCCGACGCGTTCTCGACGCGGCGACCCAGTGCTGCCGCCCCTGCAGCACCCCCACCACCGCTGAGCTCCCGGCACGCTGTGAGGGGTGCGGCACCAGCGGCCAGTGGGCCAAGGAGCTGTGCAAGCGCTGCTACGAGCACTCACCGCGCACCGTCTTGACCCGTGCGGCCGGCTGGGCAGAGCGTATGCCCACCCCGCCCTCCTGGTGGAGCGACCTCGCCGCTCACCTGGCGGAGCACCGCCACCCGATCTACGCGGCCGACGTGGTTGCCACCATCGCGCGCTTGATCCTCACGGCAACAACCTCCGAGCCCCGCACCTTGCTCGCCCACGCCCGAAACGACACCCCCGAACTTGTCGGATCACTCACCGACTTCTTCCGAACTCATGGCCACCTCGACCCGCCGCCGGGCCTCGCCGACCAACGAGCAGCAGCCCGCCGCGCACGCCGTATCGAGGCCATCCCCGCCCTGCTGCGCCCCCAGGTCACCGGATTCGCCGACACCCTGCTGCTGCAGCGTGAGCAGGCGCAGCAGCTGGGACTACGGCCGAACCAGCTGAAGACCATTGAGATCCGCCTGGACGCCGTCCGTGACCTGGCCGTCCACCTTCACGCCGAGGGTCATATGAGCTGGGCGGGCGTCACCACTGCAGACCTGGAATCCTTCCTGGCTCTCAACCCCGCCCGCCGCGCCTCCCGCCTCGCGGGACTGCGTCAGTTCTTCGCCTGCGCCCACCGCGCCAAGGCAGTCCTCCATAACCCCGCCGGCCCGGTAACTGCGGTGCAGCAGAGGGGATTTCACGGCCCGACCCTCACGCCGTCCCAGCAGCGAACCCTGTACCGGCGGTGGGCCACCAGCCGGAACATCCACCCGCACGAGGCCTTCATCGGACTTGCCGCCCTGCTCCACGCAGCGTCCATCGCCGAGCTGCGCCGGCTCACCGACAGCGGCATCAACTCCCACCACCAGAGCGTTCAGTTCCCCGGCAGATCAGCGGCCCTCCCACTGGACAACGCGACCTGGACAGCACTCGAGCGCTGCCGAGAACACCGACGCGGGCTCGGCTCGGACAACCCTCACCTGCTTGTCACCCGGCTCACCCGGACGCACCGTGGCCCCGCCGGCGCCGCTCATATTCGCGACAGCCTCGCCCCCCTCGGCCTGCTGCCACGCATCCTGCGTTCCACCCGCCTGCTCACCCTCGCAGACGAACTCGACATCAAGGTACTCACCGCCTCGCTGGGCATGTCGTACGCAGGAGTCGCCCACTACCGGCCCGGATCCACAACACCACCAGCCAGCTTCACCTGACAGACCACTCATTGCCCTGGGGGACAGCAGTCTCCGCAGGATGATCCGTGACGAAAACCTTCGGTGAGCGATCACGGCCCCGCGACACAGGCACTGAATTCACGACCAGCGCATGCCGACCTTGGACAGTTGCTCCATCCGCTCCGGCGACAGCGTCGCGGCCCTGCTGCGCTGGTTGTTGACCCATGCCCCCAGCCGGTACTGGTCCTCTAGGCCGTCCTTGGAGAGCACGGTCTCCACGTGCTTGCGCGGGACCTTCAGGTGCCCTTCGCGTTCGTAGAACTGCCGGGCGGCGGCGAGGTTGGCGGTCCACTTGTCGGCCTGCGTACGGCGCGGCCTCGGCTTCTCGTCCTCGGCCGCGGGGGTGATCCCGACGACCTGTTCGCACATCCATTGCTGCACGCCGGTGAGCTGGTCCCATCCGAGCCGCTGTGCCCGTACCCACCGTCCGAGGTCTTCGCCCTGGCGCACGACCTCGCCTGCCTCGGTGGGTAGCGCCTCGCCCGCGTCCAGGTGCATCCGCACGAGGTGGAAGCACCGCTGCCACGTCACCGGCCACGACGGGCACCAGGACGCGTCGATCTCCTCGAGCTGCTCGCGCCGCTCGGTCGACAGCGCCCCGGCCGACGACTGAACCGGCAGACCTTCCGTGCGCCGCCGCTCGATCTCCTGCGCCTTCCGGGCAGCGGCCCGCGCGTTCTTCAACCAGATGCCCACCGCCGCGCCCTGGAAGGTGGCGTCCAGCGGCGCCAGGAGGTGGCCGTTCTCAGCGGCCCACCCGCGTGCGGCGGACAGGCCCTCCTCCCACGCGACGTCGAAGTGCGACCAGATCATGCCGAGCTTCTCCAGCTGGACGGCGCGGTCTTGGTCCATCTCGCCGCGGGCGTAGAACCGGCGGGCGTCGGCGATCCATTGCCCAAGTGGAAAACCTGCGAGCGTGGCCGGCCACCCCGCGGCTTCCGCCTCCTGGTCGGCGACGGCGGGCACGCGGTACGTGAACGGCACCCGCAGATCACCGTGCTCACGGCCGTAGATGACGGCTGCTTCGATGCCGCGCCGCCAGTGCTCGTGCTCGGGATGCAGGACGCGCAGGTTGATGAACGCCGCGAGCTGAGCTGGATCTCGCGGCGTGGAGAACTTCAGCAGCGCCTTTGCGCCACCGCTGAGTCCCTCCCACACTGTGCCTGGCTCCTCACTCTCGGCTCCCCGTTCGCGGCCTTTGGGGGACCGGCTGGGGGCCTGCTGCTCCGCGAGGGCTTCCACGATGCGCGCATCGTGCGCCCGCAGCGCCTCGAGCAGCTTGGCCAGCCCGCCGAACGCCCGGCTGGTCAGCATGTTGTCCGCCGTCTCACCGGGCCCGAGCAGTACCGGTACGACGAGCGACGCGACCTTGCCTTCGCCGGGTTGGATGCGCAGTGCCCGGCCGACGGCCTGGACGAGGTCGGGCATGGAGCCGCGCACGTCCGCGAAGTACACGGAGTCACACCGGGATGTATCAACGCCTTCTCCGAGGACCTTCACGGACCCGAGGTAGCTCTTCTCCACGACGGTGCCGTCGGTGGCGATACCGTCGCCGAACTCCTCCAGCACACGGCGGCGGTACAGGGGCTTGTGCTCGCCGCACAGCCAGTTGGCCCAGATCGTGCGCGGATACAGCTGCGGGTCGGCGGCGTGCAACTGCGCGGCAATACCGGGAAGGCCGGCCGCGAATGCCTCGGCCTCCTTCACGACGTGGTGGAAGACCAGCGTGCGCCGGAAGCCCTCTTCGGCCGACGCCTTCACCAAGGCGGTCTGCAGAGCGGCGAGCCGGGCCCCGCGCACCTCTGCCGAATGGCCCTCCGCGCCTAGGAGCTGCGCGGCCTGGAGCGCGGTGTCGGTGACGTCCACGCATACGACCTGGTAGGGGGCACAGATTCCCCGATCGATGGCCTCCGAGAGCGTCAAAGTGAACGCCCTGCTGCCGAAGGGGCCCTCGGGGGCGTCGTCCATGCTCGCGACCAGCTCGCCCGGCGCGCCCTCTTCGTCCTCGTCCCCGAGCTGCCACAGCCGGGGCGTGGCCGTCATGTAGAGACGGCGCAGGGAGGGGATCTTCTGGTTGTCGTGAACGACCGCCCACGGCTTCCCGATCCGGCCGGAAACCCGGTGCGCCTCGTCGACCACGATCAGGTCCCAGCCCGTCAGGCCCGCGCGGTGCGCGCGCTCCAGGGTGCCCAGGCCCAGGGAGGCGTACGTGGCGAACACGGTGACGTGGTCGAACGGCTTCACCCAGGCGACCAGCTCGTCCGCGTCCGTGGTGTTGGGGAAGACCACCTCGTCCCCGCGCAGCGAGGACACCCCGATCATCGGCCCCCCACGTCCGCCCTCCCGCCAGGCGGCCTCGGTCTGGGCGAGCAGGTCCAACGAGGGCACCAGGACCAGAACGCGTCCCGCGTGGAGCTCCTGCGCGCTGCGGGCGGCAACGAGGGTCTTGCCGGATCCGGTGGCCATGATCACCTGAGTCCGGAGCCCGCGCTCAGGCACAAAAGATCTTGCAGGCAATTCGAGCGCCTTGACAATGGCGTCGACGGCTTCCCTCTGATGGGGACGGAGGGTTTTCTTTTCCACCGAAGCGTCCTTTCTCCTACCGATTATTGTCGTCCCCGTCGCGGGTGTGAAGCCTGCTGGGCCAGGACGGCTCCGGCGAGGTCGGTGCGCAGCTGCTCGAGGAAGCCCCGGAGACTGGTGGCTGTGCAGCGGTAGCCGTCGGCGTCGAGGTCGTAGCTGTCGTTGGTGAGGGCGCCGAGCGTGAGGTGGTAGATCCCGCCGCTGGTGTGGCTGACCGCGTACATGCCTCCTCCGCCGTCTGTCCCGAACACTGTCACGGTGTCATGAACGGCCCCAGCAAGCTTCTTGGGGGAGTTGCCGGCCTCGGCCTGCAACACGACTGAGGAAGCGTCATCAATCCAGACGCCACTGCCCAGATCAGGCAGGACGACAGAGCCGAGCCGGGCGTAGTACTCCTGGAGTGCCTCGGCCGCCCCCGCGTGAACGAGCAGTGCGACAGCGGCCGTACCCTCCTCAGCGGAGACGAGACGCACCTCGTGCTCTGCAGGCGGGTAACCCTGGGCAGCCTGGAAGCCGGCCGAGAATGCGTCCGCGAGCCGAGCCATATCCTCACCCCACTCACGCAGATATACGGTGTCATTCACAGTCAATGACCGCCCTCCGCTGGGTTGCAATAATTCCAGAGTCTATCAGCAGTCAATTTTGATGCAGCACCTGTTCACGCTGGCCTATCGTCAAGCCCAAGCAGAATCACATGACCAGACACCACCCTGACTTCCCGTCAAGACAACCACCCCCACCGTCCCCTGCTGCCAGCCGGTGCGCCGCGCGGAGCGTGGCGCACCAACCGCACGCAGTGCGGGGGTGGCTGGAGCGCAGCGGAAGCCGCCGGCCGGGCGAAGCCCGGCCTAGGCCGCAAAGCGGCCAGCTGTCCCTGAAGCGCAGCGAAAGGGACAGCAACTCGCTTGCGAAGCAAGCGAGTTGAGCGGGGAGCGCAGCGAGCCGCCAGCGCTCCCGCGGAGCGGGAGCGCAACACCCGTGCGCAGCACGGGTGTTCGCTTGCACATCGCGAAGCGATGTGGTACCC
>NZ_JBHJYS010000037.1:0-76890 GCF_042270245.1 Streptomyces sp. NPDC055955 | reverse complement strand
GGTCAGGGGCGGCGCCGTACGGCGCCGCCCCTGACCCGTTTCGCTCACGCCCCTCCGGCATTCGTGTCACCCGCGCGAGCGCTCACCGGGATCGCCTGCACGGCGACCTAGGATCCGCTGCGTGGCACACACCTTCGACGAACTCGTCGAGAGACAGCAGGCCGCGAACGCGGCACATCACGAGGTCCTCAGACTGCGGGACGGCTACGGACCACCGGGCCTCGAGCCGCGGAGCGAGGCCCAGACCCAGACGTACGAGACGGCCGTGCGCGCCTGGCGCGACCTGGCCCGCGACGTCCAGGAGGCCGTCACCGAGTACGCCAGGGACGAGGGCCTCGCCAGGAGCGACGTCGAGGCGGAGGTGAAGGCGAAGGCGGGTGACGGCGCAGACGGGTGACGGCTCCGGCGCATGGCGCTCTCAGGTGGCGAACACCTGCGAGTCGTCGGCGAACGCCTTGAACTCCAGGGCGTTGCCCGCCGGATCGAGCAGGAACATCGTCCACTGCTCGCCGGGCTCGCCCGCGAAGCGTACGTAGGGCTCGATGACGAACTTCGTGTCCGCGGCGCGGAGCCGCTCGGCGAGCTTCCGGAAAGCGGGGATCGCGAGGATCAGACCGAAGTGCGGTACAGGCACGTCGTGTCCGTCGACGGGGTTGCGGACGTGCTGGGCGCGGGTGGGCGCGAGGTGGGTGACGAACTGGTGGCCGTGGAGATTCCAGTCCACCCATGTGTCGGCGCTGCGACCCTGCTCGAGGCCGAGCACCTCACCGTAGAAGTGCCGTGCGGCGGCCAGGTCGTCCACGGGCATGGCCAGATGGAACCGCGGGATCGGCGAGTCGAGTTCGGTCATGGGGGCCGGACTCCTTTCGGGAGATCGTTCGGGAGACTGCGCGGTGACGGAGCGCCGGTCACGCTTGCCACGTCGGACGACGTGGGCCTACCCGTGAGCGGCATCGAGGTCACACCGTCGGGGCCGCGATCCGTACGGGCGCCGGATCTTGGCGCGTTTTCGCCGCCCATCGCGCCACCGGCCCGAGCGCGTACGACGCCGCCAGGACCAGGCCGCCGAGCAGCAGCCATCCGGTCGTGCCCATCCCGATCAGCAGCGCGGTGAGCAGCAGCGGGCCCAGCGTGCGGGCGACGGTGACGCCCGTACCGAAGAAGCCCTGGTACTCACCGATGCGTCCGGCCGGGGCGAGGTCGAAGCCGAGCTGCCAGGATCCGGCCGACTGGAGCATCTCGGCGGCGACCAGGAGCACCGATCCCGCGACCAGCGCGGCGACCGCCGCCCAGACCTGGCCGACGGCCGAGGCGGCGAAGACACCGCAGGCCAGCAGCATGAGCGCGCCCGACCGGCGGATGGCGCGGGACGCCGTGGGGAGGCCCGAGACCGAGCGGGCCGTGCGGACCTGGAAGAGCATCACGGCGGCGGTGTTGAGGATGAAGAGCGCGGAGACGAGCCATGTGGGGGCGTCGGTGCGTTCGTTGATCCACAGCGGGAGCCCGAGGCTGAGCAGCGGCATCCGCAGGAGGAGGACGGTGTTGAGGAGGGTCACGGCGGCGTAGGGCCGGTCCCGCAACACTTCGAGCTTCGCTCCGCGGACGGCCGGTGCCGGTGCGACGGCGGGGAGCCGCAGCAGGACGAGCGCGCACAGGACGAAGCTCAGGGCATCCATCGCGAAGACCGTGAGGTACGCCGGCCTCGTCCCCGCGGACAGCGCGAGACCGCCGAGCGCCGCTCCGACCGCCAGACCCGCGTTGAGCGTCGACTGCAGGTGGGCGAGCGCGCCTGTGCGGTCCTCCTGGGCCACGAGACCGGCGAGCAGCGCCTGACGTGCGGCCGCGAGTCCCGACTGCGCGCTCGCGTAGAGGCAGGCGGCCACGAGGAAGGGAAGGAAGTCGCGCACGGCGAGGAAGGAGGCGACCGCTGCGCCGGTGGCGAGGGCGAGCAGGACCGCTGTTCCGCGCGGGCCCCGTCGGTCCGCGATCCTGCCGAGCGGCACCCCGACGAGCGAGCCGACGGCCCAGGCGACGGTGAGGCCGAGGCCGATCCTGGCGGGCGCGAGGCCGACGACGTGAGTGAAGTAGAGCGCCGAGGTGACGTAGTAGGCGCCGTCGCCGAGCGAGTTGCTCAACTGGGCCAGGGCGAGGGTGCGTTGAGGTCCGGAGGGCGGCAGGAGGTTCGGCATGCCATGGACGCTACGCGCCTGGCGGCCCATTCATGTGGGGCAATTCATGGCCGTGCGCTTGGGCCATTCAATGGGCGCACCGCCTGGCCGGAAACCGTCGTAGACTCGAACACATGTCCGAACTGCCATCCGATCTGCCCAGGCTCCGCACGCTGGAGACATGGCTCGTGCTGTCCCTGGACAGGGTGCGCCGCAAGATCGCGGAAGCGGAGCGGCACGAAGCCGAGAAGCAGCGCGGCGAACAGGACCGGCCGCCGGCCCCCGACTGGCTGATCGAGATGGGGCTCGGCGGACGCGCGCCCGTCTACGTGCACGTCGGCGGCTGCCACATGGCGGGCAAACGGTCGCGAGGCGTCACGGACGACCAGGCGCGCCGCGCACTGTGGGAACAGGTGCCGGCCTGCCCGCACTGCAACCCCGACGGAGTCCTCGGAGTGCTGGACTGACCCGCCGGCGGGCGGCCGTCAGCGGGCCGGCGCCGAGGCGGCCTCCGGGTGATCCGCCGCCCAGGACGCGAGGATGCGCAGCCCCTCAATGGTGGCGTGCCGGCCTCGGCAGTCCGGACCACGCGCTGCTGGTCGGGGTCGATGCTCGCCGTCAGGGTGCGCCAGTCGAGCGTGAGGTCACCGGCGACGGGACGGTGGAGCACCTTGGTCCCCACCCGCAGCATGGCGACGTGGTGGGCGGCCCACCACTGGCGGAAGTGCGGGTCCCCTGCGAGCCGATCGCACTTCGGGCGGGACGCCACGGTCGCATTTCAGACGGGAGAAACGGGCCGCACCGCTTCGAGTGACATCTCCCGTGCGGGCACCGGCCGTTGAGCCCAGCGGACGGCGAAGGGGACCGCCAGTCCGGTGACCGTGAACAGGGCGCCGACGACGTACCAGCCGGGCCGGCCCCACGTGATGCAGAGCGTGATCAGCAGGCTGGGGCCGAGCGCGTCCGCCAGGCCCGCACCCAGACCGAACACGCCGAGGTACTGGCCGGTGGCCCGCTCGGGCGCGAGGGCGAAGGACACCTCGAACCCCGCGGCGGAGTGCCACAGTTCACCGATCGTGTGGACCACCACCGCGACCATGAGGAGCGTCACGGCGGCCCACGCCGGGACGCCCGCGGACAGCGAGATCAGCGAACAGGAGACGAGGAACACCACGCCTGCCCGCCGGTACGCGCCGCCACCGGCCGCCGGGGACTTGATGGCGCGGCCGGCCCGCACCTGAAAGGCGATGACGATGACGGTGTTGACGAGCATCGTGCCGGAGATGAGCCAGTGCGGTGCACTCGTGGCCACGACCAGCCAGAGCGGAATGGCCACGGTGAGCACCTTGAACTGGATCGCCATGACGCCGTCCAGTGCCGTGAGAAGGAGGTAGGGCCGGTCCCGCAGCGCGATCCAGCGGGGGCCGACGGCCGTGGGTTCCGGAGCGACCGGCGGCAGGAAGAGCAGAAGGGCCGCGGAGGCGCCGAAGGCGATCGCATTGCCGATGACCAGGAGCTGGTACGCGGTGTGGGTGCCCACTTGGAGGGCCCAGCCCGCCAGCAGCGCGCCGAGGGAGATGCCGATGTTGGTGACGGCCCGGAGACAGGCACGGAACTCCTGCGGCCGGTCCCCGCCGAAGTGCCTGATGAGCGGGCTGCGCGCGGCCCGCCCCGCCGCTTGCGCCCCGGTCGCCGCGCAGACGGCCAGGACAAACGGCCAGAAGCTGCCCACCAGGCAGAAGCCCGCCGTCGCCAGCGCCTGCACGACGATGGTCGCCGCGTAGACGCCACGCGCCCCGCGCCTGTCCGCGAGATGGCCCGCGGCGACACCCGTGGCGAGCGAGGCGAAGCCGGCGACACCGAGCCCGAGTCCCACCTGCGTCGCGGGGAGACGGACGTCCTGGGTGAAGTACAGGACACCGGCGGTCAGATAGAGGCCGCTGCCGACGGTGTTGACGAGGTTCGATGCGGCGATGACGCGTCGGGGTCCCGCTTCGGGTATCAGCTGGGGCATGACGGGCATGTCGTGGCTCCGCGTCCTGGGGTCAGACAGTAAGGAGCCGAACAGCTTGTTGCACATTACTTGCAAGAGCAAGAGAGTTGCTGGGATTGCACCATGCCGTCGACGAAGACCACTGGGGGTGCTCGCCGCACAACCTCCACGGGAGCCCACACGCAGAGCGAGCCCCGCCCGGCCGGGGGGGGTGGGCCGAGCGGGGCTCTGCCTCTATCTTCCAGCAAAAAAGCCCGGCCACCGGATACACGCGCCCAGCATTCGGATGACCCTGCGCCTATGGATGTCACCCCGTTCGCCGCGCACCGCCCCTCACCCACGAGCGGAAGCAGGGCGACGACACGCGGACAGAGACCCGGCCTCGCGGACTCCGCAGGGAAGTCGTCGAGTTCCCGCACCGACCGGGCGCCGGACGCCGAGATGCAGCGCGACGACTCGGCGGCGGGCGGCGGATTCGACGCCACGGGTCTGGCGCGGCGCCGTGGAGCATGAATGACAACACGAGCCCGGCACCGCATCCACCCATCGGTCAGCGCCTCGCAGGGCACGCGGAATTGGGCGCGACCGCACCCTTGCCTCCGGACCACCCGGCTCATATAACGTTGTAAAGCACACGCGACGAAGCACCGCTTCCACACCTGCGGTCCGCGCGGCTGCGCGTCGAGGCCGCGAACAAGAGCGCCGAGCGCTACCTTCTCTGACAATCCGTCAGCAACACCACGAGGCCCCTCCGTGTTCGGCAACAGCGCCCGCGAGGGGTGACAACGTTATCAATTGCCTTGCAGCCGTGGGCTGTCGGGCAGAAGGCGAGATCCCCGCATGACTTCGACCTTCCCCTCCCCCTTCCCCTCCTCCCCCGACGGGAGAAGCCTCAGCCGCCGCGGCGTCCTGCGCGGTTCCGCCCTGCTCGGCGCCACCGCCGCGACCTCCGGGCTGCTCGGCTCCCCGCTCGCCGGGGCCGCCACGAGGCCCGCCGCGCGTCCGGGCGGACGCCAGCTGCCCCCGGCGGACCGCGCGAAGGCGGCCCAGGTGCGCGCCGAGTTCCTCCATGGCTGGAACGGCTACAAGAAGGCCGCCTGGGGGCACGACGAGGTCAGGCCCGTGTCCGGCGCGAGCAGCGAGTTCTTCGTCCCGGGCCACCCCGTCGCGCTGTCGGTGATCGAGGCTCTGGACACGCTCTACGTGATGGAACTCGACGACGAGCTGAAGTCGAGCTGCGACTACCTGGAGAAGCATCTCGACCTCGACATCGACGGCGACTTCCATGTCTTCGAGGCGATCATCCGCGTGGTCGGCGGCCTGCTGTCCGGCTATCTGGTGACCCGCAGGCCGCGACTCCTGGAGCTCACCCGAGAGGCGGCGGACCGGCTGCTCCCGGCGTTCACGAAGTCACCGACCGGCATCCCGTACACGCAGGTCAACATGCGGACAGGTGCCGTCTCGGGGAACACGCCACCGCTGGCCGAAGTGGGCACGAACATCCTCGAGTTCGGGATGCTCTCGCAGCTGACGGGCGACCAGAAGTACTACCAGGCAGCGAAGAAGGCCTATCGCGAGACGATGCGACGGATCTCTCCGCTCGGCCTGCTCGGTACGTCGCTGAACGTCGAGACCGGGAAGTGGGCCGACGGCACCGACACGGCTCCGAACCCGCCGGTGGACTCGTTCTACGAGTACCTGTGGGGCGGCTGGGAGCTGTTCGGTGACCGGGATCTGCTCAACTGGTACCGCGAGACCACGCGCGCGATCCTGCGGCGCCAGTCGGTGACCGTCGACGGTCATCTGTGGTTCCGCCAGGTCGACATGAACACGGGAAAGACCACCGGGACACGCGCCTCGGAGCTCGCCTCGTTCTACGGCGGCCTTCTCGCGATGGGCGGCGACCAGCCGCAGGGTGAGGCGTACCACCGGTCCTGGTCTGCGGTGATGCACCGCTATCCCGTCCTGCCCGAGGAGATCGACTACACCGACTTCTCGGCGACGCAGAAGGGCAATCAGCTCAGGCCGGAGTACGTGAACTCCGCGTTCAACCTCTTCCAATTGAACGGCCGGCAGGAGTGGCGCGACACCGCGTGGACGTACTTCCAGGGGATGAAGAACCTTCGCGTCGACGGCGGTTACACCATCGCGTCGGACGTGACCGTCTCGCCGATGGCGCTCGGAGACCTGACCCCCGCGTACTGGTTCGCCGAGAACATGAAGTACCTCTACCTCATCTTCGCCGCCGCCCCGCGCTACGACTACCGGACCGGCTATCTCTCGACCGAGGGCAAGCTGCTGCGCGGCGTGCGCTGATCACGGCCGGCCCCTCGCAGTGACCGAGGGTCATCTTGTCATGACCCTGGACAGCGCACCTGAGGGCATGCTGTCATGCCAACTGCCCACTCCTTCCAACGTTGTACAAACGCAGGCGACGAGCCGCCCCCCTTCCTCAGTCAAGGAGGATTCGTGCGCACCAAACGACTCAGAGGCCGACTGGCCATGCTGCTGGCCGCGGGACTCGGCCTCGCGGCACTCACCGTGTCGCCGTCGGCGACAGCGGCCGACGACCCGGTCGAACCCCACGGCCTGAAGGGCGAGTACTACACCCAGTCCGCCTCCGGAGCCTTCGACTTCGCCGAGCTCAAGGCCACCGGCTTCGACCCGAAACTCGACTTCGACACCCTGGAGCCGCGGCTGCGGACGGCCACCGGCCAGGCCGACGACGCCAGTGTGCGCTGGACGGGCAAGGTCGTACCGGAGAAGACCGGCGCGACAACGTTTTCCATCATCGGCGACAACGGCTTCCGGCTCTGGGTCGACGGCAAGCTCGCCATCGACCACTGGGTCGACGACTGGGACAAGGAACAGACCTCCCAGCCGGTCGAGTTGACGGCCGGCAAGGCGTACGACATCAAGGTCGAGTACTTCGAGCACTTCGGCGGCTCGAACCTCCATCTGCGCTGGACCGAGCCGGGCGAGGCCAAGGAGGCGATCCCCTCCTCCGCGTTCCGACTGCCCGACGGCTGGGACTACGACGGGGCGATATCCACGACCGTCCTCAAGGACGGCCGTACCCTCAAGCTCGACTTCGCGCAGTCCCTCGCGACTCCGCCGGCGGGCCTCGCCGATCACCTCCAGGCCGTGATCGGCGGCGCCCAGTGGCCGCTCTCCACGATCAAGGCCGACCCGGCCGACCCCCGCACCCTGCTCGTCGGGCTCAAGGAGCCGGTCGTAGGCAAGAAGGGCGGCGGCGCGTCCGGCCAGGCCGATGTCACCTACGACGGCAAGGGCGGGCTGACCAGCACCGGAGCCAAGGCCGTCGGCCAGTTCTGGAGCAGCGGCCCGAACGACTCCGAGTACGAGCTGAGCACCAAGTGGGCGGACGAGGTGGGCCCGAAGAACGCCCACCCCGAGTACCCGCGCCCGCAGCTCACCCGGGACGCCTGGCAGAACCTCAATGGCGAGTGGCAGTTCGCCGCGGCGAAGTCCGGTGACAAGCCGCCGGTCGGCAAGCAGCTCGACGAGAAGATCCTCGTGCCCTACCCGGTCGAGTCGCAGCTCTCCGGCATCGAGCGCCACGAGGACCGCATGTGGTACCGCCGCACCTTCACGGTCCCCAAGGGCTGGAAGGTCGGTGACGGCAAGCGCCTCCAGCTGAACTTCGGCGCCGTCGACTGGCAGTCCGAGGTGTATGTCAACGGCAAGAAGGTCGCCGACCACAAGGGCGGCTACGACAAGTTCAGCGCCGACATCACGGACGCGCTGAAGCCGGGGCGCACCCAGGAGCTGATCGTCGGTGTCTACGACCCGACGGACGCGCAGGGCGGCGAGAACCCGCCGGTCGGCAAGCAGCGCCTCGACCCGAGCGGCATCTGGTACACCCCCTCCTCCGGCATCTGGCAGACCGTGTGGATGGAGCCGGTCGCGGCCGATCACGCCGCCGACCTCAAGATCACCCCGGACGTCAAGGCGGGCACGGCCACCGTCGAGGCCAAGGGCGTACGGGACGGCGTGCCGGTCACGGCGACGGCGTACGACGGCAAGCGCAGGGTCGCCACGGCGAGCGGGGTCACCGGCGGGCCGCTGACCCTGAAGATCGACAAGGCGCATCTGTGGTCGCCCGACGACCCGTTCCTCTACGACCTCAAGGTGAACGTCGGCAAGGACAGCGTCGGCAGCTACTTCGGGATGCGCTCCATCTCCGTGGAGAAGGTGAACGGCACGCCGCGCACCCTCCTCAACGGCAAGCCCGTCTTCATGATGGCAACGCTCGACCAGGGCTTCTGGCCCGACGGGCTGCACACCGCGCCGACCGACGAGGCGCTGGCCTACGACCTGAAGATGCACAAGCAGATGGGCTTCAACTCGGTCCGCAAGCACATCAAGGTCGAACCCGACCGCTGGTTCTACTGGGCGGACAAGCTCGGTCTGATGGTGTGGCAGGACATGCCGGCCATGAGCGCGGCGCCGGACGCGGCCGCGCGCGCCGAGTACGAGCGCGAGATGAAGACGATGATCGACCAGCACAGCAGCCACCCCTCGGTGGTCATGTGGGTCACCTTCAACGAGGGCTGGGGCCAGTACGACGTGGGCCGCATCGCCGAGCAGGCCAAGGCCTGGGACCCGACGCGGCTGGTCAACAACATGTCGGGCCTCAACCTCGGGCAGGACGGCGGGACCGGCGACATCATGGACGAGCACGGCTACCCGAGCCCGGCCCTGCCGCCGCACCCCGACGGCAAGCGCGCCCTGGTCAGCGGCGAGTACGGCGGCCTCGGCCTCGCGGTGCCCGGCCACGCCTGGGCGGTGCAGCAGTCGTACGTGGACGTCGACCCGGCGAAGTACACGGACGACTACCTCGCACGGCTCGCCGAGGTGCACAAACTGGCGTGCCAGGGCAGCAACGGCGCCGTGTACACGCAGATCTCGGACGTCGAGGGTGAGCTCAACGGCCTGATGACGTACGACCGCAAGATCGTCAAGCCGGATGTGAAGCGGGTGAAGGCGGCGCAGGACGCGCTGATCCGCGACGCCTCGCAGGCGACCGTGGCCGGCTGCTCCGGCAGCTGAGTTCGGTCCGGCATGTGACTCGGTCCCCCTTCCGCCTCGTCGGGCGGAAGGGGGACCGGGGCGCGGCTCGCCCTCCTGGGCGAGCGCAACCGTTCGCATCCCCTCCCCCCATACCCCCCCGAACAGGAGCACCCGCATGCCTGTCAGCAGACGCGCTCTTCTCGGTGCCGGCGCCCTGGGCCTGGGCGCCGCGGCTCTCGGCGGCCCGTTCGCCACGTCCGCGGCGGCGGCTTCACACCCGTCGGCCGGCTCGCTGCTCCCGGACGCGTTACGCAAGCTGCCCTCCGGCAGTGTCACCGCCCGCGGCTGGCTCGCCGGACAGCTGAAACTCCAGCTCGACGGGCTCTGCGGCCGCTACGAGGACCTCTCCCACTTCCTGGAGTTCGACAACACCGGCTGGGTGCACCCCGAGCTCGGCGCATGGGAGGAACTGCCGTACTGGCTGCGCGGCTACGTCCCGCTCGCGGTGGCCACCGGCGACAAGCACGCCCTGGCCCGGTCCGGCGAGTGGATCGACGCGATCCTCGCCACCCAGGAGAGCGACGGCTTCTTCGGCCCGCGCGCCCTGCGGACCGCGCTCAACGGCGGCCCGGACTTCTGGCCCTTCCTGCCGCTCCTGATGGCGTTGCGGACCTACGAGGAGCACACGGGCGACGAGCGCGTCGTCCCGTTCGTCACGCGCTTCCTGCGCTTCATGAACGCGCAGGGGGCCGGAGCCTTCAACTCCAGCTGGGTATCCTTCCGTTGGGGCGACGGACTCGACATCGTGGTGTGGCTGTACCGGCGCACCGGGGAGAAGTTCCTCCTCGATCTGGCGGGCAAGATGCACACCCTCGGGGCGGACTGGACGGGCGGCACGCCCTCGCGCCACAACGTGAACATCGCCCAGGGATTCCGTGAGCCGGCCCAGTACGCACAGCTCACCGGCTCGGCCGAGCTGACCCGGGCCACCTACCGCGGGTATGACGCCGTGATGGGCGCGTACGGCCAGTTCCCCGGCGGCGGCATGGCGGGCGACGAGAACTACCGGCCCGGTTTCGGTGACCCCCGTCAGGGCTTCGAGACCTGCGGCATCGTCGAGTTCATGGCCAGCCATGAACTGCTCACTCGCATCACCGGTGACCCTGTGTGGGCGGACCGCTGCGAGGACCTCGCGTTCAACATGCTGCCCGCCGCACTGGACCCGCAGGGCAAGTCCCTGCACTACATCACCAGCGCCAACAGCATCGACCTGGACAACACCCCGAAGACACAGGGGCAGTTCCAGAATGGCTTCGCCATGCAGTCCCTGCAGCCCGGCGTCGACCAGTACCGCTGCTGCCCGCACAACTACGGCATGGGCTGGCCGTACTTCAACGAGGAGCTGTGGCTCGCGACTCCCGGCGACGGACTCGCCGCCGCCATGTACGCCCCCTGCACGGTCCGTACACGGGTCGCCGGCGGCACCGAGGTGACCATCGTCGAGGAGACCGGCTACCCCTTCACCGAGACCGTCGAGTTCAGGCTCTCCACCCCGAAGCCGGTACGTTTCCCGCTCCGTTTGCGCATCCCTGGGTGGTGCCGCGGGCCCGAGCTGCTCGTCAACGGCAAGCGCCGGGCGGCCGAGGACGGACCGGTCTGGGCCGAGGTGGAGCGCACCTGGCACGACGGGGACGTGGTGACGCTGCGCCTGCCGCAGCGCACTTCCGTACGCCACTGGCCCGACAACGGCGACGCCGTCAGCGTCGACCACGGACCGCTCACCTACTCCCTGAAGATCGGGGAGCAGTACGAGCGCTACGCGGGCGACGACACGTTCCCCCACTACGAGGTGCACGCGACCTCGGCCTGGAACTACGGCCTGACGCCCGACCCCGGGCTCGCGTTCCGGCGCGACGACGGGCCGGTCGGGGACAACCCGTTCACTCACGCGACGACGCCGGTGCACATCACCGCTCGTGCCCGTCGCATCGAGGAGTGGGTCGCGGACGACGAGCACGTCGTCGCGCCCCTGCAGAGCGGACCGGCCCGCAGCGACGCACCTGTCGAGACCGTGACACTCGTCCCGATGGGCGCGGCCCGGCTGCGGATCACGGCGTTTCCCCAGGCCTCGCCCGACGGCAGGCCGTGGACGCCGGAGCCCGCGTTCCGGCGCATCGCCAACAAGCACAGCGGGAAGGTTCTGGCGGTCGACGGCATGTCGACGGAGAACAGCGCCCGCGTCGTCCAGTTCGCCAACTCCGGTACGGGCGACCACGCGTGGCAGCTCGTCGACAAGGGCGACGGCTGGCATCTGATCCGTAACGGCCAGAGCGGCAAGGTCCTCGGGGTCGACGGCATGTCCACGGCGGACAGCGCACACGTCGTCCAGTACGAGGACAACGGCACCGCCGACCACCTGTGGGCGCTCGTCGACAGCGGGGACGGGTGGTACCGGATCCGCAACAAGAACAGCGGCAAGGTGCTCGGCGTGGACGGGATGTCCACAGCGGACAGCGCGCAGGTCGTGCAGTTCGACGACAACGGGACGGACGACCACCTGTGGCGGCTGCTCTGACGTCGTGACCGACCGTGGCGCGTCGGGGGGTGTCCCGGCGCGCCACCGCGTTGGTGTGCGGCGGATCGTGTGCCCGGGGTCCTGTGGGTCAGGGCCGGTGGGCCGGTGGGCCTGTGCATCGGGTCTCTGTTTCTCAGGGGCTGGTGTGCCGAGGCGCATGCGCATCGGGGCCCTGCGTTTCCAGAGGCCGGTGTGCCGGACGGCCCGTGCATCGGGGCCCCGCGTCTCAGAGGCCGACGTGCCGGGCCGCCCGTGCATCCGGCCCTGCGTCTCCAAAGGCCGGTGTGCCGAGGCGCCTGTGCATCGGGGCCCCGCGTCTCCAGAGGCCGGTGCGCCGGGCCGCCCGTGCATCCGGCCCCGCGTCTCCAGAGGCCGACGTGCCGGACGGCCCGCGCATCGGGAGTTCTGCGCGTCGGGCGTCCTGTGCGTCGTGACTCCGGTCGTGTGCCCGGGTCCCGGTCCGGTTCCCCTGCTGGTCCGGCTGCCGGTGCCGGGTAAATCCGTTCCCCTTGCCACCTTTCGCCATGCGGACGTATAACGTTGCAAGCCCGGCTCCAGAGCCTTTGCGCCGGGGCCATGGCTCCGGCGCCGTGCGGGCACGCAACGGTCCCGGCGCCCGGCAGGTCACCGGAAGGAATGTTGTGCGGGTCAGCCTCAAGGACGTCGCCGCGCGTGCGGGCGTGTCGATCAAGACCGTCTCGAATGTGGTGAACAACTACCAGCACGTCACACCCGCGATGCGCGAGCGGGTGCAGCAGGCCATCGACGAGCTCGGCTACCGGCCCAACCTCACCGCGCGGCACCTGCGTCAGGGGCGGACGGGCATCATCGCCCTCGCCCTGCCCGAGCTGGGCAACCCGTATTTCGCCGAGCTCGCGGCCGCGGTGATCGACGCCGCCGCCCTGCACGACTACATCGTGCTCCTGGACCACACGGGCGGCCGGCGCGAGCAAGAGGTGCTGGTCAGCCAGGGTTTCCGCGCCCGCGTCATCGACGGCCTGATCCTCAGCCCCATCGAGCTGGAGGCGGAGGACCTGCGTGAGCGCACGGAGAACGTGCCTCTGGTGCTGCTCGGCGAGCGCGACTACGACCTGCCCTACGACCACATCGCGGTGGACAACGTCGCGGCGGCCCGCACCGCGGTCCGCCATCTCATCGATCTGGGGCGCCGCGAGGTGGCGTTCATCGGCGCCCGCAGTGGCCACAGTCAACCCGCACACCTGCGCGTGCAGGGCTGGCGCGAGGAGCTTCTCTCGGCGGGCCTGTCCGTGGACGACGGGCTGATCGCGACGACCGAGGGATGGGGGCACGCGGACGGCGCGGCGGCGATGACCCGGATCCTGGAGACCGGGCGCCGGCCCGACGCCGTGTTCGCGTACAACGACCCCATCGCCATCGGAGCGATGCGGGTGCTGTCGGAGCGCGGCATGCGCGTGCCCGAGGACGTCGCCGTGGTGGGCTTCGACGACGTCGTCGAGGGGCACTTCGGGGCGGTCACGCTCACCTCCGTCTCACCGGACAAGGAGGCCATCGCGCGCATGGCGGTGGAGTCGGTCCTCGCCCGGCTCAGCGGCCAGGCGCCGGAACCCCGCCGCGTCCGGGCGGACTATCGGCTCATCGCGCGCGAGAGCACGCTGGGGCGGAGCACGCAGGCCGGACGGAGCGTGTAGGCCGGCCGGGCGGCGGAAGTCCCTGTGCCCGCCGCCCGGCACAGGGACTTCCGCCGGAATTCCCGACCGGTCGGCCGCCGACCGACCGCCGGATATCCGAAAGACCTGAGCAGATACCTGTACCGGCCCCTTACAACGTTGTAATCTCCAGGCGTCCGCAGCTGCCGGTCTCCGGCTCCGCCCGCGCCCCGTCGGCTTCGCACGCGTCCGGCGCCGGACAGAGCCCGGCCCTCACCCCCGCGAGGAGCCCATGTCCTTCGCCACCCCCTTCCCGGCACCCTTCGGCGCCACCCCCTCGGGCCTCCCGGTGGAGCGCTGGACTCTGCGCAGTGCGAGCGGAGTCGAGGCCGCCGTACTCACGTACGGCGCCGTACTGCACTCCCTGCGTGTCCCCGGCCCCGAAGGCCGGCCGCCCGCCGAGGTCGTCCTGAGCCTCCCGGACGTGAAGCACTACGCCACCCACGGCGCGTATCTCGGCGCCGTGGTGGGGCGGTTCGCCAACCGCATCGCCGCGGGCACGTTCACCCTGGACGGAACGCGGCACCACATCCCCGGCAACGACCGGGGCAACTCGCTGCACGGCGGAGCCGACGGGTTCGACCGCCGGCTGTGGCGTGCCGAGCCGCGCGAACGGCCGGACGGCGCCGCGAGTGTGCGCCTGTGCCTGGACAGTCCGCACGGCGACCAGGGCTTTCCCGGTTCGCTCCAGGTGTCCGTCACCTACACCCTCGCGTCCGACGGATCCCTGACGCTCGACTACCACGCCGTCACCGACCGCCCCACGCCGGTCAATCTGACGCACCACGCCTACTTCAACCTCGCCGGCGACCCGGACCGAGGGGTGCTCGACCATCTGCTGACGGTGGACGCCGCCGCGTATCTGCCCATCGACGGGACAGGCCTCCCGCTCCCCGGGGCACCCGCACCGGTGGCCGGTTCACCCTTCGACTTCACACGGGCGCGACGGATCGGCGCACGGATCGAGGAGCCCGACGAGCAGCTGGCGCGCGCCGGCGGATACGACCACTGCTGGGTGCTCGACGACCGCGACAGTCCCTCCGGCGAGGGGCGGTCGGGCCTGCGCCGTGCGGCCCGCCTGGAGGACCCCGGCAGCGGGCGCGTGCTTGAGGTACACACCAGCGAGCCGGGCCTCCAGGTCTACGCCGGACAGCAACTCGACGGCGGATTCGGTGACTTGCTGGGGCGCAGGCTGGGCGCCCACTCAGGCCTTTGCCTGGAGACGCAGCACTTTCCCGACTCCCCCAACCGTCCCGACTATCCGAGCACCGTCCTGTGCCCGGGCCAGGCCCTGCGCAGTCGGACCGTGCTCGGCTTCCCGCACCTCACAGCGCCCGCACGTTGACCGCGGTCGCGCGGCCCGCCCGAATCACAGGGCGGTCACGTCCCGCACAAAGGCTTTACACCCTCCTTTCAACGATGTAAAAACTCCTGCGGGGCGGACCAGTCGAAGCTCTCGCCTCGTCGAGCCGCGTACTCGCCGCCCTCGCTGCTCCCTGCCAACCCTCCGTCGCCGCGTCACCCGGATCGGGGTCACCATGAAGCACTTCACCCACCGCCGTCATCTCACCGCCCGCCCTGTGATCGTGGCCCTGGCCGCCGCCATGGCCCTCACCGCCTCCGGCTGCGCCAAGTCCGAGGACGACGCCGCGAACAAGTCCGACTCCTCCGCGTCCGCCGCCGACGCCGGCCAGAAGGTCGTCACGCCGAAGCCCGGCAGCAAGGGCTGCACGATCGACGCGTACGGCGGCAAGAAGCTCGACCTCAAGAACGCCACGGTCGGCTTCTCGCAGTCCGAGAAGGAGGCCAACCCCTTCCGGATCGCGGAGACCGCCTCGATCAAGGCCGAGGCGAGCAAGCGCGGCCTGAAGCTGCTCACCGCCAACGCCCAGTCGCAGTTCTCCAAGCAGATCAGCGATGTGCAGGACCTCCTCGCCAAGGGCGCCGACCTGCTGGTGATCGCCCCGCTCAACTCGGACGGCTGGGAACCGGTGCTGAAGGCCGCCGCGGCCAAGAAGGTGCCCATCATCACCATCGACCGCAAGATCAACGCCACGGCGTGCAAGGACTACGTCAGCTTCATCGCGTCGGACTTCGTCGACCAGGGCAAGCGCGCTGCCGACCAGATGATCGAGGCGACCGGCGGCAAGGGCGAGGTCGCGATCCTGCTCGGCGCCGCGGGGAACAACGTCACCACCGAGCGCACCAAGGGCTTCAAGGACCGCATCAAGGAGAAGGCCCCGGACCTCAAGGTCGTGTTCCAGCAGACCGGCGACTTCGCCCGCGAGAAGGGCCAGCAGGTCACCGAGCAGCTGATCCAGTCCAAGCCCGGCATCAAGGGGATCTACGCCGAGAACGACGAGATGGGCCTCGGTGCGGTCGCCGCGCTCAAGGGCGCCGGCAAGAAGGCCGGTGCCGTGAAGATCGTGACGGTCGACGGAACGCGCAACGCGGTCCAGGGCATCGTCGACGGCTGGATCAGCGGTGTCATCGAGTCCAACCCGCGCTTCGGCCCGCTCGCCTTCCAGACCCTCGACACGTTCACCCAGGGCAAGGAAGTCCCCCAGGACGTCATCATCCAGGACGGGGCCTACGACGCGGAGAACGCCAAGTCGGACATCGGCAAGGCGTTCTGACCAAGCTTCAGACAGGCGGGGGTGAGCCCGTACCGGCCCATCCCCGCCTCCGATCCGCACCCCCTCCCCTGCCCGAGCCCTCACCCCCTCTGGAGGCACAGGTGGCTCCCCCCGCCGAAGTCCTCACCGTCCGCGGACTCAGCAAGTCGTTCCCCGGTGTCCGGGCCCTGGACGGCGTGGACCTCGCGCTGCACGCCGGTGAGGTCCACGCCCTGATCGGCGAGAACGGCGCCGGTAAGTCGACGCTCATCAAGGTGCTCACCGGTGTGTACCGGCCCGACGCGGGAGACATCACCTTCCAGGGCCGCCCGGTCTCCTTCGCCACGCCGCTGGAGGCCCAGCACGCGGGCATCTCCACGATCTACCAAGAGGTCAACCTCATCCCGCTGTTGAGCGTGGCCCGCAACCTCTTCCTGGGGCGCGAGCCGCGCAACCGCTTCGGGCTGCTCGACTTCGGCCGCATGCACCGCGAGGCCGAGGAGACGCTGCACGCGTACGGGGTGCGGGTGGACGTCCGGCAGCCGCTGCGCACGCTGGGCGTCGGCGCTCAGCAGATGGTGGCGCTGGCCCGGGCCGTCGCCACCGACGCGCGCGTGGTCATCATGGACGAGCCGACCTCCTCACTCGAACCGCGCGAGGTGGAGACCCTGTTCGAGGTGATCCGCCGGCTGCGCGCCGACGGTATCGCCGTCATCTACGTCAGCCACCGGCTCGACGAGCTGTACGCGATGTGCGACACGGTGACGGTGCTGCGGGACGGCTGCCGCGTGCACACCGGACCGCTCGCCGAGCTGGACCGGCTCACCCTGGTGTCCACGATGCTGGGCCGGGACATGGGTGAGGTGCGCAGCGAAGGCGTCACCAAGTTCACCGGCGATCACCATGCCGCGCAGTCCGAACCCGTGCTGCGCGCAACAGATCTGACGGTTCCTCACAAACTGCTCGGCGTCTCGCTCGACATCCGTCCCGGCGAGGTCGTCGGTCTGGGCGGGCTGCTCGGGTCGGGGCGCACGGAGACCGCGAAGGCGATCTCCGGCGCTCTGGCGTCGAAGGCGGGCAGTGTCACCGTGGCGGGTGTGCCGCTGCGCGCGGGATCCACGCCGGCCGCCATCCGTGCCGGCATCAGCCTGCTGCCCGAGGACCGCAAGAGCGAGGGGATCGTCCCCGGGCTCTCCGTCCGCGAGAACATCGCGCTGGCCGCACTGCCGAGGCTCTCCCGCTTCGGGCTGGTCTCCGAGGCCCAGGTCGACAAGATCGTGGACACCTTCGTCAAGAGGCTCCGCATCAAGGCCTCCTCCCCGCGCCAGAAGGTCGGCGAGCTGTCCGGAGGCAATCAGCAGAAGGTGCTCCTTGCCCGCTGGCTGGCGATGAACCCGAAGGTGCTGCTGCTGGACGAGCCCACGCGCGGTATCGACGTGGGCGCCAAGGCCGAGGTGCAGAAGCTGGTCGACGAACTGGCCGAGGACGGTCTCGGTGTTCTGCTCATCTCCTCCGACCTGGAGGAACTCATCGAAGGGTCCGACCGCGTGGTGGTGCTGAAGGACGGCGCGGTCGTCGGCGAACTGACCGGCGACGACGTCACGGAGGACAAGTTGATGCAGACCATCGCGGCGGGCAGCCCCGCCCCCGGCGCCGCCGGGGAGGTGACCCGCCATGGCTGAGGCCGCGATCCGGCCGGCCGCCCTCGACCGCGCCCGCGTCCTGCAGTGGATGCAGACGTACGGCGTGTACGCGGGCGTGGCCGTGCTGCTCGTCGTCAATGTCGCCGTGACCCCGCACTTCCTGTCCGCCGAGAACTTCCGGACCCAGGCCGTGCAGGTCGCGCCCGTGATCATCGTCGCGCTCGGGATGGCCCTGGCCATCGGCACCGAGGGCATCGACCTGTCCGTGGGCGCCGTCATGGCGCTGGCCGCCTCGGTCACGGCCCTCTATCTGGGCTACGGGCTCGTGCCGGCCCTGCTCACGGTGGCCGTGTTCGCCGCCGCGGTGGGCCTGGCCAACGGGGCGCTGGTCGCCTGGGTCGGCGTCCAGCCGATCGTGGCCACGCTCGCCCTCATGGTCGGCGGCCGCGGCATCGCCCTGGTGCTGCTGCCGCAGCTCAAGGACCTGCACAACCCGGCGCTCGCGTCGCTCGGTTCGGGTGACGTCCTCGGCATCCCGTACCTCATCGTCATCGCCGCCGCGCTCGCGCTGCTGGTGGCCTTCGTCATCCGGCGCACCACCTTCGGGCGGCAGTTGCTCGCCATCGGCGACAACCGTGCGGCGGCGAAGCTCGCGGGACTGCCGGTGCGCCGGGTCCTGATGCTCGTCTACGTGGCGTGCGCGCTCCTCGCCGCTGTCGCGGGTGTCCTCGCGACCGCGCGGCTCCAGGCCAGCGATCCCACGTCGCTGGGCAATCTGATGGAGCTGTCCGCGATCACCGCGGTGGTGGTCGGCGGCACCCCCCTGAGCGGCGGCAGGGTCAACATCGCCGGAACGGTGGCGGGCGCCGTCCTCATCCAGCTGCTCACCGCCACCCTCATCAAGCACGATCTGCCGCCTTCGTGGACGCAGATCGCGCAGGCCATCGTGATCGTGCTGGCGGTGTACGCGGCGCGCGGACGGGGGAAGCGATGACGGCGACCAGGACGAAGACGGAAGAGGCCGTGGACCGTACGGAGAAAGAACTCCTCGACGCCGCCGAGCCCGTCGGCAGCAGTCGCTCCGAGCGGCTGAGCGCGCTGGTCCAGCAGCACGGCGCGCTGGCGGTCCTCGTGATCGTGTCGGCGGTGGCGTCACTGAGCTTCGACTCGTTCGCCACCGGGGACAACGTGTCCAACATGGCGACGAGTTCGGCGTTCCTGGCGGTCGTCGCGCTCGGCATGACGTTCGTCATCATCACCGGCGGCATCGACCTGTCCGTCGGCTCGCTCTTCGCTCTGGGCGGGGTACTGGCCGCCTGGGGTTCGCAGTACGGCACCGTGGTGGCGCTCCTGCTGCCGATGGCGGTCTGCGGTCTCATCGGTGTGGTCAACGGCCTGCTGATCGCCCGCTCACGGCTCGCTCCCTTCATCGTCACGCTGGCCGCGATGCTGGGCGCGCGCGGCCTGATGCTGTCCCTGACCGACGAGGGCGCCGACACCTATCTCGTCGCCAAGGGTTCGTTCCTCGCGGAGCTCGGCCAGGGCACGGCCCTCGGCCTCGGCAACCCCGTGTGGATCACCCTGGTCCTGTTCGTGGCGGGCGCGATGGTCCTGCGCCGCAGCCGCTTCGGCCAGCATGTCTACGCGGTCGGCGGCAACGAGGACGCGGCCGCCCTCATGGGTGCGCCCGTGGCCCGTACCAAGATCATTGTCTATACGCTGTCCGGCGTCCTGGCGGGCCTGGCCGGCGCGCTCAACGCCGCCTGGCTGGCCTCCGGTGTCACGATTCTCGGCAACGGCATGGAGCTGGAGGCCATTTCCGCGGTCGTCATCGGCGGCACCCTGCTGACCGGCGGCCTCGGCTACGTCAGCGGCTCCCTGGTGGGCGTGCTGCTCCTGAAGGTCATCCAGAACGTCATCAACCAGATCGGCTCGCTCGACTCCTCCTACCAGCAGGTCGTCAGCGGCGCGTTCCTGGCGGTCGTGGTCATCGCGCAGACGTGGCTCGGCCGCAGGCGGCAGTTGTTGTGACCGACGGGCACCGAGCCCTCACCCCGTGGTACCCAGCGGGCGGGCCCGCGCGATCAGGAGGGCCACGTCGTCGTGGTCGTCCTGATCGCGCAGTGCGACCAGGAGGTGGTCGCAGACGTCGTCCAGGGACCCCTGCGGTTCGGAGAGCAGGTCGAGCAGGGTGTTGATGCGGGCGTCTATGGCGTCGGAGCGCGTCTCGATCAACCCGTCGGTGTAGAGCACGAGTTGGTCGCCGCACTCCATCTTCACCGTCGTCTCCTGGAAGGCGATGTCGCCCACGCCGAGGGGTGTTCCCGAGGGCAGGTCGAGGAGTTCGGGGCGCCCGCCCGGTCTGACCAGGATGGGCGGCAGGTGGCCCGCGACGGCGATGCGGCACTCGCCGCTGTGCGGGTCGTACACGGTGTAGATGCACGTGGCGAACGCGGGGTCCAGTTCGGCGGCGGTGTGGTCGAGATGGCGGAGCACCTCGGCCGGCGCGAGGTCGAGGTCGGCCAGCGTGCGGGTGGCGGTGCGCAGTTGGCCCATGGTGGCGGCGGCGTTGATGCCGCTGCCCATGACGTCGCCGATGACGAGGGCGGTCTTGTCCCCGGCCACCGGGATGGTGTCGAACCAGTCGCCGCCGATCTCGCTGGCCGACTGGGCGGGCTGGTAGCGGTAGGCGATCTCCAGGCCGGGCCTGCGCGGCGGCCTGGGCGGGAGCAGGTGGCGCTGGAGGGTGAGAGCGGTGCGGCGTTCGCTCTGGTACGAACGGGCGTTGTCGATGGCGACCGCCGCGCGGGCGGCCAGTTCGCCGGCCAGGACCACATCGTCCTCGTCGAACGGCAACTCGTTCCTGGCGCGTCCCAGGTCGAGCGCGCCCAGCACTTCACCGCGCGCGATGAGCGGCACCGCCAGATAGGAGTGCAGTCCCGCGCGGGACAGGACCCGGGCGGACTCCGGATCGGGCGCGATGCGCTCCAGATCCGTTTCGCTCACGTGCTGCACCAGCACCGGGCGCCCCGAGGTCACGCACTGCGTGATGTACCGGTCGGCCTCGTAGCTCGCGATCTGCCCAGGGGTGTCGGCGGCGTGGAGCGCGTTGGTGGAGTAGGCCGCGGTCACCGCCAGCGCCCGGAACAGAGCCGGCCCCCCGGCGGCCGGGGTGGTCTGGCGTCGGCCCTGGAGCACGGCGTCGAGGATGTCGACCGCCGCCACGTCGGCCAGCTCGGAGACGACCACCGACGCCAGTTCGTGCGCGGTCTGCTCGACGTCCAGGGTGGTGCCCACGGTCGTCGACGCGTCGGCGATGACGGCCAGGCGCCGGCGAGCCCGGGCGGCTTCCTTCGAGGCCCGGTGCTGTTCGCTCACGTCCACGACGGAGATCGCCAGGCCGAGCACCCGGCCGGCCGGGTCGTCCAGCCGGTAGTAGGACACCGACCAGGCGTGCTCCGCATCGGCGGCGCCGCCGGGGCGGCCGACGGTGAATTCGTTGAGGAGCGGCGTGCCGGTCGCCAGGACCTGGCGCATCGTGGACGTGATCGCCTCGGTGTCCAGGAACGGCAGGACCTCGCCGACGCAGCGGCCGATGTGCTGCTCGGCGGGCAGAGCGTTGATGCGTTCCAGCGCGGGGTTGACCATCACGTAGCGCAGGTTCGTGTCCAGGACCGCGAGCCCGATGGGTGACTGGGCCACGAGTTGCACGGACAGTGCGAGGTCCCTCTCGACGCTGCGCAGGAGCGCACGGTCGCTGGCGATGCCCAGGGCGTAGACGTCTCCCAGCTCGTCGTGGAGCCGCATGTTGCGGAACTCCACCAGGCGGGTGCTGCCGTCCTTGTGGCGCACGGGGAAGACGCCTGCCCAGCTCCGGCCGCTCTCCATGACCTCGGCGAACAGGCCGATGACGAGTTCGACGTTCTCCGGGGCGACCAGGAGCTGAGCGGCCCGCTGCCCGAGCGCCTCCTCGGCGGTGAACCCGAACAGTTCCTCTGCCTGGGGGCTCCACAGGCTGATCCGGCCCTGGGCGTCGACCATCACCGCGGCAACCGCCAGGGCGTCCAGAAGGCCGCCGGGCTCGGACACGGTGCCCGCCGTCAGGCCCGTCCGCGACGAACCGATCGCATCCATCCAGACACCTCCCCAGAATCGCCGGGGTCCGAGGGACGGCTGAAGAAGATCAACTCGGTTCGGGATGTCATCGACTCCATCGAGGACGAGTATGTTGTCAGCCGGAGCCCCGGCGTGTGGTGCGGTCCAGATTCTCGGCCATGCTGCCTCCAGACTCCCCACGGCATTTTATGCCCCTTTCCCGGGGAAGGTCATGTTCGCTTCCTCCACTGCTGGTGGGCCGCGCCCACGCGGGGCCGGTGGGTCTATCGGGCGCCGATCATCGCCAGGCTGTCGACCGCCGCGGGGGACAGCTGTGATTCCCGCAAGCCGGACAGAGACATCCAGGTGACGGCGCTCGTGGAGTCGTCCGCCTTGGTCACCACGAGTGGGCCCGGCTCGACGTCGACGCGGTAGAAGAGCCCCACCAGATGCCAGTCGATGCCGAGCCGGTGAGCGGTGTACGACCGCGCGTCGACCAGCCGGGCGTCCAGGAGTTCCAGACCCGTCTCCTCGTACAGTTCGCGCCCCAGCGTCTCGTGCGGCTGCTCCCCCGGGTCGATCCCTCCACCGGGCAGGTGCCACAGGCCGGGCTCGAAGACCGGTGAGCTGTCCGCGAGTTGGGTCAGCAGTAACTGATCCTCCACGACAGCGATCGCATACGCCGAGACTCGCGTACGCATCTGACCTCCCTGGTTGCACCACTGAGGACATCACCGTCTCCGATGACGGCCGATGCAGGGGAACAACCTATCGATCACGGAGCCCGCGCGGTCAGGAATCACGCCGAACCCACAGAGCCCGCACGGCGCGTCAACGTGACACGCCGATCGACCACGTGCGGGTGCCCTGTGCCGCCATGGCAGAACATGGCACATCCCGGCTCGTTGAGGTACCCGAGGACGTCTTCGGGTTCCTGTCGTGGCGACGGCAACCGGTGCACACCCTGAGGGCGGGTCTCCATCACGGCCCCCTCCGCGCCCCACCGGGTACGGAGGGGGCCTTCCTCTTCGTCCCGCCCGGTGGGGCGGCACAGAGGGCGGCACAGGGGGCATCAGCCGATCGGACGACCCCGATGTCGTCCGTAGGGGTCCGCAGCCGCAGACGGCAGGCCGACCGGTGAGGGCGTGACACGGCCGGAGAATGGACTCCGGAACGGAGACCGGAGGCGCCCCGTTCCTTCCCTACGGACCTGGAGCATCGAGATGCACGAGCGCGACCGCCGACTCCTGGAGGCCGCCCGGCGCGGTGACACCGCCGAGGTGCGCGCAGCCCTCCACGCCGGGGCCTCGGTGGAGACCCGCGACGAGGAACTGCGCACCCCGCTGCTCCTTGCCGCTCTGAACGATCACGTCCAGGCCGCGCGGGTCCTGGTCTCGGCCGGAGCCGACCCCGACGCACAGGACCGGCGGCACGACAGCCCGTGGCTCGTCACCGGCGTGACCGGCAGCGTAGCGATGATGCGCGTCCTCCTCCCGGCGGGCCCGGACCTCACTCTGCGTAACCGCTACGGCGGCATCTCGGTGATCCCCGCCAGCGAGCGCGGCCACGTCGCCTACGTGAGGGCGGTGCTCCGGGAGACGGACATCGACGTCGACCACGTCAACGATCTCGGATGGACCGCGCTCCTGGAAGCCGTGATCCTGGGCGACGGGGGCCGCGCGCACCAGGAGATCGTGGAGCTGCTGCTCGCGGCGGGGGCTCGCCCGGAACTCGCGGACGCGGACGGCGTCACGGCCCTGGAACACGCGGAACGCCGTGGCTTCGACGCGCTCGCGGCGCTGCTCCAGGCGGCGGCATGACGGCCCGCGCGCGCGGTGTGCTCGGGGCCATCGCCGTCGTCCTCCTCGCGGCGGGGTGCACGGCGACCGGCGCCACCGGCTCCACCGCGTCCTCGCCCCCGGCTGCCGCCGTCACACCCTCGGCGCCGGCGCCCGCGCGCACCGCCCAAGGCACCCTGCTGGTGGCCGACTTCGGCAGCGACACGGTCACGTTCGTGGACCCGGAGCGCGGCACACTCGACTCGGTGAAGGTGGGCATGGCACCGTACGGGCTCGTCGTCGGCAAAGACGGCCGGGCCTGGGTGGCGACGGCCCAAGGGGTGGCCGTCGTGGACACCGGGACGCGCGAGAAGGTCGGCCGCATCCCGTACACGACGGAAACCGGCCCCGCCACGACCGGCGAGTACCGCGGCGGCGGCATGGGCATCGCCCTCGCGCCCGACGGGAAGCGTGTCTACGTGGGCGTCAACGTCCCGGACAGATACGGGGTGTTGGAGGTCATCGACACGGCGACGCGGAAGGTCACGGGCACCGTACCGGTCGGCCGCCGTCCCTTCGATGTCGACGTGTCGCGGGACGGCGGCGAGGTGTACGCCACCGGCCACGACTCGTTCGACGTGACCGCCGTACGCGCCGACACGCTCGCCCCGCGTCGGTTCGAGGTCGCGCCGTACGGCACGCAGGGCGGACTCGGGTCGTGGCTGAAGCCGCACTACGCCGCCGTACGCGACGACGGGAAGCTCCTGCTGCCCTTCGAGGGCGAGAAGCTGGCCGTGCTCGACCCGCGCACCGGCAAGGTCGCGATCGAGCCGATGACCGCCGACACGCACCAGCACGGCGCCCTGCTCACCCCCGACGGCACCCTGCTCGCCGTCGGCACGGGACCGGTCGGCTCCGGGGACGACGACGCCTCACTGACGATCCGGACCGCCGACGGGAAGGAGCGCGTCGTCCCCCTCGACGGCCCGCACGAGGACGTCGCGGTGTCGCGCGACGGCCGCACCGCCTATGTCACCGGAGGCTTCACCCGGGACGGATTCTGGGACGGGATCACGGTCGTGGACCTGAAGAGCGGGGACACCCACCGGCTGCCCGCAGGTCATCGGCCGCTGGGGATCGCCGTACTGTGACCGGGCCCCGGCCCCCGCGCGCCCGGACCCGACCAGGGCCTCTTGTTCGGACCAGACCCCACGAGCCGCCTGATCCGAACGAATGGCGCTGGATGACGAGAGGCCCTAGATGCGGACCGGCAGCGCGATCGGGTAGGTGCCGTCGCCCGCGAATCCGACGCGCTGGACGGCGTGCCGGTCGACGGCCAGCTCGAGACCGTCCCTGCGCAGGAACAGCTCGTCGAGGATCACCTCGGTCTGGAGGTTGGCGAGAGCGGCACCGATGCAGCGGTGCGCGCCGTGCCCGTACGCGATGTGCCCGGCCCCGCGCGCCGCCTCGCGGGTGAGGTCGAGGCGCGTGGCGTCGTCGAAGGTTCCCGGGTCACGGTTGGCGGCGAGCAGGCCGCTCGTCACACCCTCCCCCCGGCGTACCAGGACACCGCCGAGTCGCACGTCCTCGGTTGCGTACAGGGTGGCCCCGACCCGCACCGCGGACACGTGCCGGAGCAGCTCCTGGACGGCGCGCGGCAGCAGGTCGCGCTCCGCCCGCAGCCGGGCCGCCTCCTGCGGATGGTCGAGGAGGGTGAGGACCGCGTCGGTGATGAAGAAGGCGGGTGGTGCGATCCCCGTGTTGATCAGCAGGAAGACGAGCGCGATCATCTCCTGGCGCGTGAGGCGCTGCCCCTCGGCCGCCGCCGCGCTGGAGCGCAGCAGATCGGAGACCAGGTCCTCCCTGGGCGCCGGGCCACGGAGATCGAGCAGTTCGCCGATGTAGCCGGCGAGGTGGTCGATGCCGGGCAGGAACCGGTCCGGCTCACCGGACTCGTAGTCCCTGATCCAGCCGCTCACCTTCGGCCGGTCGGCCGCGTCCACGCCGATGATCTCGCAGATGACGTCCGTCATGACCGGGTAGGCGAAGGCACTCAGGAGGTCGAACTGGTCGCCCTTCGCGGCGAGTTCACCCGTCACCTCCTGGACGATGCGCTCGATGCGCGGACGCAGCGCGGCGATCCGGCGTGGCGCGAAAGCCCGCATCACGTGCGTGCGCAGGCGGGTGTGCTCGGGCCCGTCGACCATCACGAGGATCTCCAGGTACTGCCGGTACTCCGGCGGCAGCCCGGCGTCGTCGAGCAGTTCCGCGCCCACACCTCCGCCCCGCGCACCGGGAACCTTCGCGAGATCGCGCACGAAGCGGGTGTCGCCGAGCGCCGCCTTCACCACGTTGTAGCCCGTGGCCAGCCACACGGGGGTCGCGGTCCCCGGGAGCTTCACCCGCACCAGCGGTACGCCGTGGCCGTGCGACGCCTCGTCGATCTGAGTGTGGGTCAGTTCCATGGGTGCGACGGCCGGATCGGTCATGTTCTCACTCCGTTTCGCGAGCACGTCTCCCCTGACGTGATCTCGGTCGTCAGCATCCAATAGAACATGGGTACGGGTAGGTTGCGTGACCAGTTCGTGACACGAGCGTGGGACTCGCGCTCAGCGGCCTGATGGGCCTCCGGAGAGCCGGTCGACGGCCCGGGACGTACTCGCCGACTTCCGCTGGGCGGCCTTCTGTTCGCGGGCGGCGTCCCGGACCCGTTCGGACGCCTCGTCCGCCGCCTCGGCAGCGGTGCGCCGCTCCTGCTCGGCCTCGCCGAGCTGAGCCGTCAGGAGTGCGACGCGTTCGTCCGCCGCGGACCGGCGGGCGGCGGCCCTCTCATGCTCCTCCTCGGCCCGGCGCACGTCGTCGTCCCGGCGGCTCGCCTCGGCCGCGGCCTCGGTGGCCGCCTTCATCGCCTCCTTGAGACGGGCCCGGCGCTTCGCCTCGGCGGCGTCGGGGGCCTCTTCACGCGCGGGGGCCGGGGTGGGCCTCTCCGTCTTTGCGTCCTTCTTCGACACCTGCGCCAAAGGCGACGTTCCGGGGAAGTCCGTGGACACGGCGGGGACCTTCGTGAGCCTGCCGGCGGCCCACTGCTCGGCGACCTCCGGGTCGGCCAGCACCGCCCGGAGGATCTGCTCGACCTCGTGCAGAACGCTCGGGCTCACCGGCTGGCCGGCCTGCCGGGCGAGGCCACCCGCCTGTCGCGCGAGGCCCGCGACCACCGCGTGCTGCTGGTGACCGAGGGTCCTGAACCGGTCAGGGTCGAGCGTACGGTGTGCTTCCCGCAGCGCCTCCGCGAGCTCGAGGAGCTGCCGCGCCTCCTCCTTCTGCCGCGCCAGCAGGTTCGACGCCCAGGCGGCGAGAGTCGGCTTGTGGAAGGCAGCGATCCGGCGCGCGGTGGCCGCGTCACCGGCGCGTTTCGCCGCGACGACCTGCGCGTTGCGCGCGGCCGTGAACTGCACGGGCGGCAGGCGGTAGAGCTCCTCGGCGACATCATCTGCATCCACGTGCCCACTCTGCCCTGCGGGCGGCGCAGCCGGCTGAGACGCGCCGGTCACCGTGACGCACCCGCCGCCGCGCCGTCGCGCCGTCGCGCCGAGCGCGGCGCGCGTGTCGCGTTCAGCGCGACGCCGGGGAGGCCATCACCGGCTCACCGGGGACCCGTTCCGCGCGGTCCGAGAACGCGGAGAGGGGCCGCCGGTTCGGCGAGCCGAAGAGGTGTCGGGACCGGGAGGGGAACCCGCGGGGGCAGGACCGGCAGTCGGCGGTGTCCCTCGTGCGGCAGGCTCAGGTACGGGGCGCGTGACGTACACAGCAGGCGTACCCGCCAACTCGTCGCCCTCTCGGCACAGTTGGTTGCCCGCGAGCCGTCGGTCCCGTGGTCAGTCAGCCGGGGAGTCCGCACGGCCGGCGAGACGGTCGCCCGCCTCCGTGCGCCGGTAGACCACGCGGCGCCCCACCCTCGTACCGACGACCATGTCCGCGTCGCGCAGGACGGCCAGGTGGCCGCCGACGGTGCCGAGCGACTGGCCCAGGTGCGCGGCGAGTTCGCTGCTGGTCGCGGGGCGTTCGAGTTCGTGGAGCAGGGCGGCCCGCCCCCTGCCGATCAGCCGGTCGAGAGCCTGCGGCGCTCGCGCCCGCCCGCTCCGCTCGGCCGTACCCCGGGCCGGGTACACCAGGGCGTACCGGTCGGGAGGCGCCTCGGCCAGCCACGTGCCGCTGGTCACGCACACGGGGACGAACAGCATTCCTCCCTCGCCGACGATGCAGTCGGGACCCGGCTGGTCGCTGAAGCGGATCGCGTCGGCGCCGACCCAGGCACTGCGCCGGTTCATGTACTGCAGAGCTCTGGGCCAGCCGTACGCGGCGAGCAGCCCCGCCCGGTACGTGACGTCCCGCTCCAACAGGGCGCGGCGGCGCGGCCAGTCCGGCGACACATGGGCCGTCCACACCTGCCGGAAGAGTTCAGCGGTCCGGGCTCCCCACCCGCGCCCGGTCAGCCACGCCAGGTCGTGCCGCTTCCAGCTGCGGGCCACCGCCGCGTCGAGGTCGGCGCGTATGTCGTCGTCACGGGCCCCGGCGACGGCCTTCAGTTCGTCGGCGAGCCTGGTGCGCATCCCGCCGGACGGCGGGCGGCTCAGGTACGCGGGAAGGTACTTGGTCGAGCAGATCAGCTCGACGAGGCCTCTGGCGAACCGGTCCGCGTCGAGCGCGGCGTGGAAAGCGTCGTGGTGGCGGGTGTACCAGGGGGTGAGCCATGGGTCGGAGCAGGGCCTCATCAGGACGCTCATCGACCCCAGCGTCTCGGCACCCGGCGACAGCGCGAACCGGGACTGTGACAGAGCCATCGAGCTCAACCGCAGCAGCACCATCTTTCGCCTCCTGCCGAAACGTTAGCGTGCGCGCCTTCGGCTCCCCACACTCGGGCCGGTGCGTTCCTCCCTCCTCCAACAGGCCGCGTTCCGCTCGTTCTTCGCGGGACGTCTGGTGTCCCTGCTCGGCAGCTCGATGGCTCCGGTGGCGCTCGCCTTCGCCGTCCTCGACGCCTCGGGCAGCGGTCACGACCTCGGTGTCGTGCTCGCCGCCCACATGCTGCCGCTGCTCGCGTTCCTGCTCGTGGGCGGCGCCGTCGCCGACCGGTTCCCGCGCCGGACCGTCCTGATGACCGCCCATCTGGGGGCGGCGGTCTCACAGGGCGCCGTCGCCGCGCTCCTGCTGACCGGGCACTACTCACTGCCGCTGGTGGCCGCCCTCGAGTTCCTCAACGGCGCGCTCGCCGCCTTCACCACCCCCGCGCTGCGCGGCGTCGTCCCCCAGCTCGTCGCCAAGTCCCTTCTGCGACAGGCGAATTCGCTCCTCGGATCGGCCCGCAACGCCACGAAGATCCTCGGCCCGAGCCTGTCGGGCGTGCTGGTGGTGACGGTCGGGAGCGGGCCCGCCATCGCCTTCGACGCGCTCACGTATGTCGTCGCGGCCGGATTCCTCGCACGGCTCCCCCTCACGGGCGCCACGGACACGTCACAGCGGAACACGGTGCCGGCCGACATCCGTGACGGCTGGAGCGCGTTCCGTGCGATCCGGTGGGTGTGGGTCGGCACGCTGTCCTTCTGCCTGCTGAACCTCGTCCAGACCGGTACGTGGCAGATCCTCGGCCCCCAGCTCACCCGGCAGCTCAGCGGCGAGACGACCTGGGGGTTCGTCCTGAGTGTGCGGGGCGTCGGCATGCTCGTGTCGAGCCTGCTGATGTACCGGCTGACGGTGCGGCATCTGCTGCGGTTCGGGCAGTTGGCAGGGGTGCTGGGCGCGCTGCCCCTGATCGCGCTGGGGGCGCGGGCGCACGCCCCGTGGCTGATCGCGGCGGCGTTCGTCGCGGGGCTCGGTTCCTCCGTCACCGCGGTCGCGTGGGACACCTCGCTCCAGGAGCACGTCCCCGCGCACGTGCTGTCGCGCGTCTCGTCCTACGACGACCTCTTGTCGTATGTCGCGGTTCCGGTCGGGCAGCTCTGCGTGGGCCCGCTGGCCGAGGCGTTCGGCGCGTTCCGGGTGGCCGTGGTCGCGGGCGCCGTCTCCGCCGCGGCGACGCTGCTCCCCCTGGCCTCCAGGGCCGTACGCCGACTGCCCCACGGCCGGCCCGACACCACCGCACCCGCCGCGGACTCCTGCTCGGCTGCCTGACGGCGTGCAGCATCATCGGCGGTCCGGAGGCCAGGTCCAGGGTCCGAAGCCCGACCCAGACGCCCGACGCCCCACGCCCCACGCCCGACGCCCCACGCCCGACGCCCGACGCCCGACGCCCGACGCCCCACGATCGTGGCGTCCCGGGGGCCGTTCAGACACCCTGTCCGTGAGGCGTCGACGGCGGCACTCCGTCGGGGTGCGCGTCGGCCCGGTCCGTCACGGGGTGGCCGTCGAGAAGCGGACGGAGCAGGTGGTGGGTGGGTACGCGTTCGATGACGAGGAGCGCGATGTCGTCGTTGAGCTGCCCGCCGGTGTGGGCGAGCAGATCACGGTGAATGTGGCGCAGCAGGGAGTCGGGGCCGCCGCCGGGAAGGAACGGGAAGGACGCGAGCCGATCGGCGAGCGGATAGAAGGCGCCGGCGGGCGAGCGTGCCTCGATGACTCCGTCGGTGTACAGGACGAGGAAGTCACCGGCCGTGAAGGTGAAGCGGTCGCTTCGAAGCGGGGGGACCGGCAGTTCACCCATGCCCAGAGGTGGCGCGGAGTCACGTGGCACCAGCGCCGTGACCCGGCGTTCGCTCACCATCAGTGGCGGGGGATGGCCGGCGGTGACCATCTCCGCGTGCGTGCCGTCGTCCGGGATGTCGAGCACGAGGGCGGTGACGAAGTGCTCTCCGGCGTCGTGTTCGGTGTCGGCGACCTCTTCGAGGTTCCGGGCGACGCTGTCGTCCATGGCCTCCATCAGGTCGGGCAGCAGAGCGTGGCGGTGAGCTCCCTCGCGGAACGCTCCGAGCACGACCGACGCCTCACCGATGGAGGCCAGGCCCTTCCCGCGTACGTCGCCGATGACCACACGGGTGCTGGGGTGAGCGGCGCGGGCGACCGCGAACAGGTCACCCCCGATCTTGGCCTCGTCCTCCGCCGCCAGGTACAGCCAGGCCACCCGCAGGGGACCGACCTTGCGGGGCGGAGGTCTGAGCAGCACCCGCTGCGCCGCCTCGGACACCGACCGCACCCGGTTCAGCTCCCGGATGCGCCGGTCCCGTGCGCGGGAGAAGAGCACGATCAGCGCGGAGAGGAAGGTGATGGCGACGATCTGCGAGATGTGGTTGGTCGTGGCCAGACCGCCGTGCAGTGCCCCTATCAGCACCTGCGCGCCCACGGCCAGGAGTCCCACCAGGGCGGTCAGCCAGGGGCCTGCGACGGAGGCGGTCAGGGCCGGGGCGATGACGAGCAGCGGGCCGAGGTGGACATCTGTCGGTGAGTGGATGTCCACCAGGACGATCACCACGATCAGACCGAGCGGAACAGCCACCAGACCGCGGCCCGATGGCCGCTGCACGACGCGATCCATCGACCATCGCCGGTATCTCACAGGGGAATTTTATACCCGTGTGACGTCGGCGCCCTGCCGTGCGAACGGCCCACCGGCGCCCACCCCACCCCCTTCGACCTGCACGTATACCGCGCGCACCGGACACACCCCTCCCTCCGGCGCGGTGCGCCACCCACGCGGTCCCACCACCGCCCGAAGAGGCACGGGCCGCCGCGCAGCGCACAAAAGGGAAGTAAAACTGCTCAGCTCAAACTGGACAGGCAAAACTGTCGAATCTACGGTGGGGGGATGAGCAAGTACGCCGAGACCCCTCCGCACACCCGCCGGGGGCTGACCCGCCCATGAGCAACCCCGACATACCCGCCCGGACTGCCGACGGCCCGGCGGCAGAGTCCGACCCCGGCGCGCACGAGGCCCCCGCACGTCACTTCGACCGCAGGCTGATCCCGCCGATGGTCATCGGTTCGGTCCTCAACCCGATCAACTCCACGATCATCGCCGTGGCCCTCGTCCCCATCGGGGTGGCGTTCGGCGCGCCTCCCGCGCAGACCGCGTGGCTCGTCTCGGCGCTCTATCTGGCCACCGCTCTCGGGCAGCCCGTCGTCGGACGGCTCATCGACCTCTTCGGACCGCGCCGCCTCTTCCTGGTCAGCACGTCCCTGGTCGGCATCGCGGGCCTCGCCGGCGCCCTGGCCCCCAACCTGGGATCCCTGATCGCCGCACGCGTACTGCTCGGCTTCGGCACCTGCGCCGGCTACCCCGCTTCGATGTCCCTGTTGCGCAGCGAGGCGGAACGGACCGGTCGCGACAGTCCCGGCGCCATCCTCACCACCCTCGCGGTGTCCGGCCAGACGATCGCCGTCATCGGGCCCTCCCTCGGCGGGCTCCTCATCGACGTGGGCGGCTGGCGCGCCACGTCCGCCCTCAACATCCCCCTCGCGGCGGCCGCCCTGATCCTCGGCGCACGCCGACTGCCGGTGCAGGCCCGCCCACGCCGCACCGGCGGCAGGAGCATCGCGTCCGAACTCGACCTCCCCGGAATGGCGCTGTTCGCCGCGCTGCTGTTCTCGCTCCTGCTGTTCCTGATGAACCTGCACGCCGGCACGTGGTATCTGCTCGCCGTCGCCGCCGTGGCGGCCGCGGCCTTCGCGGTACGCGAACTGCGCGCTCCCGTACCGTTCATCGACCTCAGGGTGCTCGCCGGCAACATCCCGCTGCTCACCACCTACGCCCGGGCCCTGGTCGCCTACGTGGTCTCGTACGCCTTCCTCTACGGCTTCACGCAGTGGGCCGAGGAGGGCCGTGGGCTCTCGCCCTCCCAGGCCGGCCTCGTACAACTGCCGATCTTCCTCACCGGCATCGCCGTCTCCACCCTCACGGGCCGCCACCAGGCCATCCGCGGCAAGCTGCTCATCGGAGCCGTCTTCCAACTCGCCGCCTGCACACTGCTGTTGCGTCTCGGCGGCACGAGCCCGGTCTGGCTGCTCCTCGCCGTCGCCCTGATCTTCGGCGTACCCCAGGGACTCAACAGCCTCGCCCTGCAGAACTCGGTGTACTACCAGGCCGACCCGGAGCGCATCGGCACCTCGTCCGGGCTGCTCCGCACGTTCATCTACCTCGGCTCGATGGTCGCCTCCGCCGCCTCCGCGACCGCGTTCGGGCAGCACGCCGACACCCCGGGAATGCACCAGCTCGCATGGTTCATGCTCGGCGCGGGCGCGCTCTTCCTGCTCCTGACGGTGTTCGACCGGGGGCTGCGCCGCGTCACCGCCCCGCACTCCCCCGCGTGACCCGGGGCGTCGGCTACCGTGCCTTCGATGACCACTGCAGCGATCGGCACGGACTTCAACACCCCCATCGACGAACGCTACTTCGAGGACTACGTTCCCGGGTCCAGCTATGTGTTCGGGAGCGTCACCGTGACCCAGGAGGAGATCCTCAGGTTCGCGGGCGAGTTCGATCCGCAGGACATCCACACGGATCCCGATGCCGCGGATCAGGGGCCCTTCAAGGGGCTGATCGCGAGCGGCTGGCACACCGCCTCCCTGATGATGCGCATGTACGCCGACCACTACGTGAGCAAGGTCGCGAGCCTCGCCTCGCCCGGTGTCGACGAGTTGCGCTGGACCCGCCCCGTGCGGCCCGGTGACAGCCTGTCGATCCGTACGACGGTGGTCTCCGCACGCCCCTCACGGTCGAAGCCCGACCGCGGGATCGTGCGCACCGGCATCGAGGTGTTCAACCAGCGCGGCGAAACCGTGCTCACGATGTCCGCGATGAACTTCCTGCGGCGCCGGACGCGGTGACGGGCCGGCCCCGGACCGGACAGGCGCGCCTGCGCTTCGTCGGCGAGACACCCGAGGTGAACCGGAAGGGACTCGGACGGCTGGGAGCGGCGCTGCGGGTGACGCGGACCGTCGGTCACGAACGGTCCGCGGGCCGCTCACGCGTCGGCTCCGCGCCGCTGTCCGGGTGCGGTCGGGGTGCGAAGACCGTGAACCGGGCGCCCTCGGGGTCGAGCAGGGTCACGGAGTCGCCCCTCGGGTCCGCGTGCCGGCTCGTGACCGCTCCGCCGTGCTCCACGGCGGCCCGGGCACACGCCGTGGCGTCCCGGACGGTGAAGCGGACCTGCCAGTGCGGCCGCACGTGCGGGTCGGGGGCCGATCCCGGCGCCCCGCCGCCGAGTGCGGCCACCGGCTGTCCCGAACAGACGAGGACGACCTCCTCGTCCTCGTACCGCACGTCGCAGCAGCCCGGGCTCGTCCACCCGAGCACTTCCCCGTAGAAGATCGCGGCGTCGAACGCGTCGCGCGTGACGAGGTGCAGCCACAGGGGCGCGTCACGGCGCCACGCTCCGAAGTTGCGGACGAGCGCGCCGGCCCAGATCCCGAAGACGGCGCCGGCGCGGTCGGACACGATGGCCGCCCGCCCCGTGGGGAAGCCGATCGGACCGACCCCGACCGTGCCGCCGCGCTCCTGTATCCGGCCGGCCGTCTCGTCGGCGTCGGCCACCGCGAAGTAGGGCGTCCACGCGACGGGAACCTGCAGAGCCGGAGCGACCGCTCCGATCCCCGCAACGGCCCGCCCCTGCGCGAGCGCCACCACGAACCGCTCACCCAGCGTGCCCGGACGGAACGTCCAGCCCAGGACGGCGCCGTAGAACGACTGCGCAGCCGACAGGTCACGCGCCGCGAGGCTCACCCAGCAGGGAGAGCCGAGGACCGCATGATGCGACGTGGCGTCGTCCGATCCGGTCCTGGAGATCAGCTTGCTGCTCATTGGAGGCCGCCCCCTTTCGCCCCGGGGGCTCGGTCGGTGCCCTGGCAGCGGCCGGGTACCCGCATCACCGCGTCCGACACGCCACGTCCTGACGGAAACACCGTCCGCAGAACTCCGATGACCTGCAGTGACGCCGCGCCCGCCGACTCGCATCCGGGCACGCGCGGTCGGAGAATCGTAGTGCAGTCGCAAGTCGATGCTTCGGACCGGAGGCACTTACCTGCGAGCGGTGTTCCGCTCCTGATGGATGCCGGCGCCCGTTCCCGCGGCCCGCGCCGGCACACCGTTGAGGAGCGAATCCCGATGCTCACTGACATCACTGCGGTCGCCACCCACAACCGTCGGACCTCGCGCCACGTTCACGACGACACCCCTGACACGACGGCGGCCTTCGCGCGCATGGCCGGTCTCGCCGAGGGACCCGAGCGGGATCTCCTGTGCGAGGAACTCGTCGAGGCGTGGCTGCCCATGGCGCATCGCATCGCCCGCCGATATCGCAACAAGGGCGAGAGCACGGAGGACCTGGAGCAGGTCGCGGCCATGGGACTGGTCAAGGCCATCAACCACTACGAACCCGAGCGCGGCCCCTTCCAGTGCTATGCCGTGCCCACCATCACCGGCGAACTGCGCCGGCACTTCCGCGACCGGATGTGGGACGTGCACGTGCCCCGCCGCGTGCAGGACCTGCGCAACAAGGTCCGTGCGGCACGCCGCGACCTCACCGAGCGCCCCGGCAGCCCCGAGCCCGGCATCGGCGCCATCGCCGCGCACACGGGGCTGACCGAGGCGGAGGTCCGGGACGGGCTCAAGGCGATCGAGAGCTACAGCGCGCTGTCCCTCGACGCGGAGCTCTCCCCGTCCGGTCACGACGGACAGAGCCTCGCGGACGCGCTCGGCGCACCCGACACCGCGTACGACCTCATCACCGACCGCGAAGCCGCCAAGACGGGTCTGCGCCACCTTCCCGAGCGCGAGCGCGCCATCCTCTACCTGCGTTTCTTCGAGGGCATGACGCAGGCCCGCATCGCCGAGAAGTTCGGCATCTCGCAGATGCACGTCTCGCGTCTCATCCATCTCAGCTGTGCACGGGTACGCGCCGAGGCGGGACGGGACTTCGGCCCGGCCGACAGCCTGCCGGCCGCCTGACACCTGGCGCTTTGTCCGGCCGGGGGGAGGACACTGGGATCAGGGGTTGCACTCCGCCCCCTGCCCCCGCTCCCTGTGGAGCGGGTGCGGCAGCCGGCGGGGAGCGGCCGCCGCCGGGATGTCTTGGGCGACGGCCGCGGGACGCGAGGACACAGCGTTTCCCCTCCGCGAAGTCCTCGCGTCCGCCCACCCGCCTCCCCCACACTCGACGAGCGCCCCACCGGCATCACCGTCACCATGTTTGAGGGGGTCGCGGGGGAAGGAGGTCTTCACCGTGGCGCCGAGACCGCACCTGCCCGGACGGGGCGAGTCGTACTGGATGCACACCAGCGGTACGACCGCCTACCCACCGCTCACCGAGGACGTCGAGGTCGACGTCGCGGTGATCGGCGGCGGAATCGCCGGGCTCAGCACGGCCTGGGAACTGACGCGCGCCGGCCGGACCGTCGCCGTACTCGAGGCCGACCGCATCGCCGCGGGAGTCACCGGCTACACGACGGCCAAGGTGTCCGCGCTGCACACCCTCGTGTACGACCGCCTGCGCCGCACGCACGGCGAGGAGGCCGCCCGGCTGTACGCGGCGTCGCAGCAGGGAGCGGTGGAGCGGGTGGCCGAGATCTGCGCCGGCGTGGCGATCGACTGCGACCTGGAGCGCGCCCCGGCCTTCACCTACTCGGTCCGCCAGGAAGGCACGGACATACTGCGCGCCGAGGCGGAGGCCGCCCGCGAGGCCGGGCTCCCGGCGCGGTACACCGAGGACACTGGCCTGCCCTTCGCCGTCGCGGGGGCGGTACGGGTGGACGACCAGGCACAGTTCCACCCCCGCAGGTATCTGCTGGCCCTTGCCGAGGATCTGGTCGCCCAGGGCTGCGTGATCTTCGAGCGGTCCCGCGTGACCGAGATGCTCGGCGGCATCCCGTGCACGGTGACCACGGAGGCGCAGCACACGGTGACCGCGGAGGCCGTCGTCGTCACCACCCACTACCCGATCTTCGACCGCGCGTTCCTGTTCGCCCGTCTCCAGCCGCGCCGGGAACTCGTCGTGGCCGCCCCGCTCGCCTCCGACCCGGGCCCGCTCGGCATGTTCATCACCGAGGACGAGGGCAGGCGTTCGGTGCGCACCGCTCCGTACGGCGCCGACGGGCAGCGGCTGCTCATCGTGACCGGGGAGAGCTTCACACCGGGTACGGGCGACGCGGCGGCGTCCTTCGCCCGGCTCGACTCGTGGATGCGCGAGCACTTCGCCGTCGAGGACACCGCGTACCACTGGGCGGCCCAGGACAACGACTCCGGCGACGGGATCCCGATGATCGGACCCCTGCATCCCGGCGCCCGGCACGCGTATGTGGCGACGGGCTTCGGCGGGTGGGGCATGAGCAGCGGCGTCCTGGCCGGACAGCTGCTGAGCGGGCTGATCACCGGCGACGACGTGCCCTGGGCCGAGCTGTACGACCCCCGACGCCTGTGGCACGCGATGCGGGAGGCTCCCGCTCTGCTGCGCCAACAGGCCGATGTCGCACGGCACTTCGTCCGCGACCGGCTGCACACCGCTCACGTCGACTCCGTCACCGAGATCCCGCCGGGATCGGGCGCGGTGGTGCGTGTGGACGGGCACCGGTGCGCCGTGCACCGCGCCGAGGACGGTACGGTCCGCGCCGTCTCGGCGCGCTGTACGCATCTGGGCTGCATCGTGGCGTTCAACGCGGCGGAGACGACGTGGGAGTGCCCCTGTCACGGTTCGCGCTTCGCCACGGACGGGTCGGTCCTCCAGGGACCGGCCATGCGGCCACTGGCACCGGTGGATCTGCCGGGTACGCCGTCTGCGCCGGATGACGGGGGAGGAGGCGCCACGGCGAGTGGGCCATGACCGTGGCGATGCCCGCACCGCTTCCCGCAGAGACCGGCCCCACAGAGACCTGGAGCCCCGGAGCTTCAGGGCCGGAGACCTACCTACAGACCTACAGACACGGAGAACGACGTGAACGGCACATCAGCTTCGACAGCCTTCCCCGCGGAGGCCTCCTCGTCGCGGGACCTGGTGGAGGTCATGCTCGGCGACTGCTCCGCGCCGGACGCCGACGCGGTCTTCCACTTCCTGGGCGACCACTTCGACTCCGACCGCGGCGAGGCCGTCCCTCACGGCAACGAGGGCCCGCGGCCCGCCGCGTGGACGGGGCACTTCCTCGTGGAGCACTCCCCCGCCGACGTCTCCGGCGTCGTGCTGGCCGGAACGGTCACGGCCGATCTCCAGGGCTGTCCGGTGGCGGTGGAACGCCTCTGCCGGACGCTGGACGCGGCCTTCACCGTCGAAAGGGTCGGCAAGGTCGCCGGTGACCAGGAGGTCGAGGTCCAGCTCCACCTCAACAACCCGTGACCATCCGCACCCCCGGTCACCGGCCCGGACTCACACCGCGGTGGCGACGGCGGCCCCCGGGCCGCACGCGCGCTCGACCCGGCCTCGCGCGGACCGCCGGGCTGTGACCACACGCAGCCGGTGAGGAAGCCGGGGACTGGAGCAGCGCCAAGGCGGGACGGGCCACGAGGCGTCCGTCCACCAGCGGCTGCGGTGCCCGGCTGTACGGACATGGGCTGGCGTCACGCACGTGATGCCCACCGCCCCGCGATCGGCGTGCCGGGCGCTCAAAACATGCCGTACAGCCGCCCGTTCGCCGAGGAGGTCCGCGGCGAGGCCGCGGACGAGGCGGTGCCGGACAGCGCACCGGCGATGGCCCGGACGGGCCTCCGCCTAGCCGCAGACGCCAGTGGCGCACCCGCTGCACGGCTTCTCGCCACGACCGATCTGCAGGGTGCGCGGTCAGGTCCTGCCACGGGGGCACCTGGGTTCAGCTAGGGCCTGTCGTCACATTCCCGTCGTCCGCCCGAGGGCGGGCCCGGCGGCGTCCGGTGCGTGCGATCGCAAGGCGCCGGAGAGCCCTTGTAGCGGAGCTACCAGGGCTTTCCGGCAACGCCGCATGGGGGTCCCCCTGCTCGAGCAAAGCCGAGAGCCAGGGGGGAGTGCGTACCAGACGCCGCCGGGCAGACGGGAATGTGACGACAGGTCCTAGGGCCTTTCGTCCGGATCGTGCCGGGCCGCGATCAGTTCGGCGAGCGTCCCGGCAGGCACGTCCAGTTCGCGTTCCGCGGTGCTGATGGCCATGGCCGTCACCGCCGGGGGGCGGTCGGTCAGCTCCGTGTTGGCGTGGGCCCCGAGGCCGTCCAGGACCACGAGGATCTGGATGGCGGCCACCTCGGGGTCCTCGGTGCGCAGGGCCCCGGCCGCCACGCCGTCGCGGATGAGCTGGGTCAGGCGTTCGCGCCACTGGGCCTCCTGGTGACCCACCCGGTCGCGCAGCCTGTCGCGGTAGCGGCTCAGATGCCTGGCGTTGAGCCACAAGCGGCTCATCCCGTCGAAGCGGTCCCCCGTGGTGAGGCGGAAGAAGCGGGCCAGGTCCTCCAGCGTCTCGCCCTCGGGCCGATCGGCGGGAATCAGTGCGTCCAGTTCGGCCGTCGCCGCCACGCCGAAGGCCTCGGCGACGAGGTCCTCCGCGACCGGGAAGTAGTGACTGATCAGGCCGGGGCGCACCGCGAGCTCGTCGGCGACCCGGCGCATCGTGATGCATTCGAGGCCCTCGGCCAGGGCGATCGACGCCGCCGCGGCCACGATCTCGGCGCGGCGGGCCTCCGGATTCTTCCGCACCCGTTTCGGCCGGGTGCTTGACGGCACCCCCTGCTCACTATTGGATTCATGGCCAATAGACAAGTCGGCTCCCGTGCTCGCCTGTTCGGAGGACTGCATGGCTCCCACGATCCCAGACCCCTCGGCACAAGCCGCCCCACCCCCTGTCGCCCAGGCCGGGCGCGTGGAGGCACACGGCATCGACTTCATCCCCGACGCCGAACGGCACGGCCGCGCCCGCGAGCTGTTCGCCGTATGGGCGGCGGGCGGCGCGGACCTCTCCCTGCCGGTCGGGATCCTGGTCTCCGCCGCCGTGTACGTCGCCATGATGCGCGTGTACCGGCCAGCCGAGGTCCCGCGCGGGTAACCCGGCATCCCCCTCCGGGTGGCACCGGGGCCCGACACCCCCAACTCCCGTGCCGGGCCCACCTGTTCACCTCATCGGAGCACGCGCCTACGCCGCGCGCTCGCCACCAGTTCGTCGACCGTGGCCAGCTTGACCCGTGGCCGGCCGGTCTCGCGCCCCCGCGCGGCCTCGGCCCGTTCGATCGCCATCAGGCCCTTCGCGTCGAGGACGCGCCGGTTGCGGCGTCTGGCCAGCCGGTGGAAGCCCTTGGGCGCGTGCGGTGGCGTCGGCAGCGCGCCGGAGGCGGCGTCGGCCAGCAGCGTGGCCACCGTCTCGGCCGCGCAGGTGCGGTTGGCGCCGATGCCACCGCTCGGGCCGCGCTTGATCCAGCCCACCACATACGTTCCGGGCATACCGGTGACACGCCCGCCCTCGTGCGGAACGGTGCCGGTGACCTCGTCGAAGGGGAGGCCGGAAAGCGGTCCTCCGCGGTAGCCGATCGCCCGCAGCACCATGCCCGCCGCGATCACCCGCTCCCCCGACGCACCATCGGTGCGCACGGCTTCGACCTGTTCCGACCCGAGCAGCTCGACGGGCGAGCTGTGGAAGCGCAGGACGATGCGCCGCCCGGGCGGCGGTGCCACGTCCGCGTCGAAGGCGCCGCGGGGAACACCCTTCAGGACGGCGGCCTTGTCGCCCGCACCGGCCGCGTCGACGGCCTCGCCGACACGGGGATCGTGGTCGTCCACGAGCAGTTGCAGGCCCGGCACATGCTTGAGCGCGAGCAGTTCCGGCGTGGTGTACGCGGCGTCCTCGGGGCCGCGGCGGCCGAGCAGGACCACCTCGCGCACCGAGCTCGCGAGCAGCGCCTTCAGGGCGTGGTCGGCGATGTCGGTGCGGGCCAGGGTGTCCGGGTCGGCGAGCAGGATCCGGGCGACGTCGAGGGCGACGTTGCCGTTGCCGACGACCACGACGCGTTCGGCACGGAGGTCGATCGCGTCGTGTGCCACGTCCGGATGGGCGTTGTACCAGGCGACGAAGGTGCGGGCCGAGATGCTTCCGGTGAGGTCCTCGCCGGGGACGGACAGGCGGCGGTCGGCGGCTGCCCCGACGGCGTACACGACCGCGTCGTGGTGCTCGGCGAGCTCCTGCGGGGTGACGTCCTCGCCCACTTCGAGGCCCAGGTGCATGCGGACCCGGTGATGCGTGTGGAACCTGGCGAACGTCTCGCCGACCTTCTTGGTGGCGGGGTGATCCGGCGCCACGCCGTACCGCACGAGGCCGCCGGCCACCGGCAGCCGGTCGATGAGGGTCACCTCCGCGTTGGTGTGCAGCAGCAGGTCCTGCACCGCGTACATCCCGGCCGGTCCGGTGCCGACGACGGCGATCCTGAGCGGCGCGAGGTCGGACGGCAGGACACGCGGGAACGAAGGGCTGCCCCAGGCATGGAAGTTGGGGCCGTCCTCGACCGCTTCCGCACCCGGATCCGTAGGGCGGTCCCTGTTCTCGAAGTACGCGGCGTTGATCGCGGCGTACTCCTTCTGCGCCGGGGACAGCCTGTCCACCGGGAAGATCGCGTCGACCGGGCAGGCGTCGGCGCACGCGCCGCAGTCGATGCAGGACACCGGGTCGATGTGCAGCATCTCGGTGCTGCCGAACGCCCGCTCCTCGGGGGTGGGGTGGATGCAATTGACCGGGCACACGGCGACACACGTCGCGTCGCTGCAGCAGGTCTGGGTGATGGCGTACGTCATGTCGTCAACTCACGTCGGCTCAGATGAGGTTGGCACGCTTGTAGAACGCCAGCGCCGGCTTGGTGAGCAGCCGTGCGGAGGCCAGGAACTCCATGAGGCCGGAACAGCTCGCGCGCATCATGGACTTGTGGTGCTCGTTGGCCCCGGCCTCGGCCACGGCGCGCCGCACGTCGAGGCCGGCGCTCTCGTAGACCTGCCCGCGGACCATGCTCGTCACGATGAAGTAGGACGCGGTCGCCACCACGAAGGCGTTGATGTGCCGGCGGATGCGGCCCGCACCGGCGAGACGCTTGCGCGTCTGTTCGCGGGCGAACTTCATGTGCCGCGACTCCTCGACGACATGGATGTTGTTGATCGTGCGGACGAACGGCACGACCCGCTCGTCGCGCATCCAGTCGCGCTGCATGACGTCGAGGACTTCCTCGGCCACCAGGATCGCGGCGTACGCCGCCTCGCCGAAGGCGAGTGTCTTGAAGACGCGGCCGAGTTCGATGACGAGCCGGTGCGGCCGATAGGCGGGCGCCCCCAGTTTCTCGGCGCCGCGGGCGAACATGATCGAGTGGCGGCACTCCTCGGCCACCTCGGTGAGCGCCCACTGGAAGTCGGCCTTCGTCGGATCCTTGGCGTACATGTCCCGCAGCACCATCTGCTGAAGGATCATCTCGAACCAGATGCCGGTACTGGCCACCGACGCGGCTTCCTGCCGGGTCAGCTCCTTGCGCTGCTCCTCGGTCAGTTCCGCCCAGTACGCGGTGCCGTAGAGCGTGCTCCACTCCGGGCTCGCGCCGTGGAAGTCCCTGTCCAGCGGCGTGTCCCAGTCCACCTCGGTCGCCGGGTCGTACGCCAGCACGGCGGCCGACTCCAGCAGTCGCCGCGAGACGCCGCGCTCGTCGGGGAGTTCGTGCGATTCCGGCCGAACAGTGCTGCTTGCCATGCTGCGGCTCCTTGGGTCAGGCGTGTGCGTTCCCTGTCGTTGCGCTGCCGTGTCAGTCGCCGTCCGTGAGCACGCCCGCCGGTACACGGGACTGATCACGGAGGCCGCCGCGCGGGCACACGCACGGGGCCACGGACCGTCGCCCCGCCGTGGCCCTTCGGCGGGGCGCCGCCTGCCGGCTCCGCGGACTGCGCGAAGGCACCAGGTCAGCACAGGTGGACGGGGGCTCTGCAGAGGCCACCCGCCCGCTTGTTAGACGGACCGTATAACAAGGGGACCGCGTTGGCCTACCCCTCGGTAAGTAGCGGGCGACAGCCCTCGCACGGCGTCGTCGAGACCTCGGCGCGGTCAGGCCTGCCGGTAGCCGCGGTCCTTGACCAGGCCGTGCGCGAGGTGGGCGAACGCGCGCGCGGCCGCGCTCTCGTAGGCGCTCTCCCTGCGCAGGAGCACGGCGGTGCGGGTGGGCAGCGGCGGGTCGAGAGGGACGGGCCGCAGGTGTGGGTGATCGTCGGCGATGGCGTCGGGGAGCACGGTGGCCAGCAGCGACGAGCGACGCACGATCTCGGTGAGCGCCAGGATGCTGTTGGCCTCGACGGCGACCGACGGATCGACGCGATGTGCCGCGAGATAGTCGTCGATGTGCCCCCGGGTGGCGAAATCACCGCTGAGCAGGGCGAGTTGGCGGTCACCGAGTTCACGTACGGGAAGCGGCCGGTCCCCGCGGACCTCATCACAGCCCGCGCTCACGACGAGGCTCAGGTGTTCGGTGAACAGCGCCGTGGCGGAGATACCCGCCTGATGCGCCCCCTCGAAGGCGATCCCGAGGTCGAGTTCGTCGGCGTGCAGGCTCGCCTCGATGTGGTCCTGCGTCATCTCCCGTACGTCCACCGTGATTCCGGGGTGGCGGCTGCGGAGCGTGTCGATGAGCGGGCCGATGAGGTAGACGGTGAACGTGGGCGTCACGGCGAGCCGGAGATGCCCCCGCGAGAGGTCCGCGACATCGAGCACGGCGCGGTCGGCGGCCGCCAGGTCCCTCAGCACGCGCTTGGCGTAGTGCACGTAGGCCTCACCTGCGTCGGTGGGGCGCACCGTGCGGCCGCTGCGGTCCAGCAGCTGGGCCCCGACGACGCGCTCCAGCTGTTTGATCTGCTGCGACAGCGTCGGCTGCGAGATGCGCAGCTCCTCGGCCGCACGGGTGAAGTTGCCGTGCTCGGCCACGGCGATCAGATAGCGGAGATGACGAAGTTCGGGGCCCATGACCTGACTATAGGCCGAACCATAGATGTCATCGATAGAAGTCATGGTCATTGCGTCTTGGACGCTATAGCAGCTGGTCATGCATGGTGGATCTCGTCAGCCCGACGGGCCGGCAGTCATCGAAGGGAGTGACCCATGCATGACCTCTCGGACGGTCTCGCGCGCTTTCGCCGCGACGTCTTTCCCACGAAGGCGGGGCTCTTCGCCCACCTGGCGACCACCCACCGCCCGACGACGCTGTTCATCGGCTGTTCGGACGCCCGCGTGGTCCCCGAACTGATCACACAGAGCGAACCCGGCGAACTGTTCGTCGTCCGCACCGCGGGAAACCTGGTCCCGGCCCACGCGCCGGACCCCGACGGCGTCGCGGCGAGCATCGAGTACGCCGTCGCCGTGCTGCACGTGCGCGACATCGTCGTGTGCGGTCACTCCGCCTGCGGGGCGATGACCGCGCTGGCCGAGGAACACGACCTCAGCGCCGTGCCGGTCGTCTCCGGCTGGCTGCGGCACGCGGACGCCGCACGGGCCCGGGCCGCCGCGGTCCCGGAAGCGTCGGGTCCCGACAGGGTCGCCGCCCTGGTGCGGGCGAACGTGTCCGCACAACTGCGGAACCTGGCCACCCACCCCTCCGTGGCCCGCGCTCTGGCCGAAGGGACGCTCACGCTGCACGGCTGGGTGTTCGACATCGCCACCGGAGCAGTCCATCCGGTCGACGCCACCGCGATCGCGGCCTGAGCGCGCCGACCAGAACCGAGAAACACCGAACCCTGAAAGAGGAACTCCCCATGCCGCACGCCCAGTTCGACCCCACCGCCCGCGAGACCCTCGCCGTCACCGCCGTCGAGGCCAAGACCCGCAGGGACCTCACCTGGCAGCAGATCGCCGACGCCGCCGGGCTGTCACCGGCCTTCGTCACCGCGGCCGTGCTCGGCCAGCACGCCCTTCCGCGGACGTCCGCCGAGGCCGTCGCGGAACTCCTCGGCCTCGACGAGGACGCCACCCTGCTGCTTCAGACCATCCCGACGCGCGGTTCGATCCCCGGCGGCATTCCGACCGACCCGACCATCTACCGCTTCTACGAGATGCTCCAGGTCTACGGCACCACCCTCAAGGCCCTCGTCCACGAGCAGTTCGGCGACGGCATCATCAGCGCGATCAACTTCAAGCTCGACGTGAAGAAGGTCGCCGACCCCGAGGGCGGCGAACGTGCGGTGATCACTCTCGACGGCAAGTACCTGCCCACGAAGCCCTTCTGAGTTCTCGTCAGAACAGACATCACATCAGGTCACGCCACTTCCCGGAGGACCCCATGGACTTCGCCCAGCGCACCATCGATCTGGCCCGCCAGAACGTCGAAGAGGGCGGACGCCCCTTCGCCACCGTCATCGTCAAGGACGGCGAGATCCTCGCCGAGAGCCCCAACAGGGTCGCCCAGACCTCCGACCCCACCGCGCACGCGGAGATCCTCGCCATCCGCGACGCCTGCCGCAAGCTCGGCACCGAGCACCTGGTCGGCGCCACCATCTACGTCCTCGCCCACCCATGCCCGATGTGCCTGGGTTCGCTGTACTACTGCTCCCCCGACGAGGTCGTCTTCCTCACCACCCGCGACGCGTACGAGCCGCACTACGTCGACGACCGCAAGTACTTCGAACTCGACTCCTTCTACGGAGAGTTCGCCAAGGACTACACCGAGCGGCGCCTGCCCATGCGTCACGAGCCGCGCGACAGCGCCGTCGACGTGTACCGACTGTGGCAGGAGCGCAACGGCGGCAGCCGCCGGGTGCCCGGGGCGCCCACGGCCTGAGGCGGTCCCGCGCCGGCTCAGCGCAGGATGCCGCCGCCGGGCTGCGCGGGGATCGCCACCCCCGTGAGCCCTCTCGGCACAGTCGCCGCCGGCAGTCCGCTACGACTCCCCCGGTCGATGTCGGTGATCAGATCCCGCAGGGCGGCGCAGCCCTGCGGTGCCGGCAGCCGGCCGTCCAGGGCGGCGAGCGCGCGGTGCGCCCGCAGGCGGGCCCTGCCGGTGCGGCCGTCGCTGTGGTCGACGAACGCCTGGGCGTACCGGGCGACGAGACAGGCCCAGGCGTCACCGCGGATGCCGGGCTGGCTCAGGGCCCGGCGGGCGCTCCGCCGCGCCGCCCGCGGCGACTGCTCCGCCTGCGTCACGGCGAGGGCGGCCATGCTCACCGCGGGCGGCAGACCGCCGGACACGTGCGGCGGGATCGTGCTCGCCGCCTCGTGGAACTGCTGGATGGCCCGTTCCAGGTCACCCTCGTGGAGCGCCAGCATGCCCTGGACGTGCGCGATCCGCCCGACGGTCGCGTCGTCCCCGGCCAGGACCGCGGCCGGCCACGCGTGCTGGAGCAGTTCACCCGCCCCGCCCGGGTCGCCGTACGCCGTGAGCCAGGCCGCGAGGCACAGGCCGCGCGCGATCAGGAGGCTGTCCGAGCGGCACATCGGGAGCAGCCGCAGCAGATGGCGACGCCCTTCGTCGGCGGCGTCGTAGACCGCCCACCAGAACCACAGGTTCAGGACGGATTCCAGAGCCGCCGCCGCGACTTCGGGCCGGCGGGGCGCGTACTCCAGCATCGCTCTGAGCCCTTCGGCCTCGTCCAGGACGAGTCGTACGGCCTGTGGCTGGCTGCCGAGGCTCCACAGGTTCTCGGCGAGGGCGGCCACCCGCTGGAAGTGGATCGCACGGCGTTCGGCGGCGACGTCGAACTCCTTCGCCTCACGCAGCCGTTCGCCGCCGAAGTCCCGGGAGACGGGGGCCATGCGGTAGCGGGGTTCGCGGATGCCGCCGGGGTCGCGTACCGGAGTCAGGACGCCGACCGCGGCGAGCCGGGCCAGGCAGGCCGGCACCCGGGCCGGGGCGAGTCCGCCACCGGCGCAGACGAACGCCGCCGTCGACTCGTCGAAGTCCCCGGCCAGGATGCTGGCGCGGGCCCACACGATCCGCTCGTCGCGGTCGCACAGCACGTAGGCCGCGGCGACGGCGTCCCGCAGCGAGCGGTGCCGGGGAGCCGCCATGTCCGGTGCGCTCAGCCAGCACTGGTGTTCCTCGAGTCGTTCCGCGACCTCCCCCACGCTGCTCCTGGCGGCCTGCTCCGCGGCCAGCTCGACCGCGAGCGGCAGCCCGCCCACGTACCGGCAGATGTCCGCCACCGCGCTCAGATCGGCGTCGTCGGCGTCGAAGGAGGCGTCCCCCCGCTCCAGGGACCGGTCCAGGAACCGGTCCAGGAACAGCTGCGCGGCAGGCGCGGTGCCGTGCTCGTCCGCGGGCTCGGCGCTGAGCGGCGCCAGGCGCAGCACGGCCTCCCCGCCCAGACCGAGGGGCCGGCGCGAGGTCACCAGGACACGCAGCGACGGCACGAACTCCAGCAGCGTCTGCACCATCCCCACGCACTCGGCATGGACCGGATCGACGTCGTCGAGGAAGAGCAGCACGTCGGCGGCGCGCAACCGGTCGGCGAGGGCGCCGACACCGGCCGCCGCGCGACGCCCGCGGATCCCGGCCGCCGCCTCCATGACGGCGGCGGTCAGCGAGGCGGGCGAGCCCGGCCCGGCATCGCACCCCGCGCTCTGCCCGTCCTCCGGCCAGCGGACGACCATGATGTGCGGCCCGGCCTCCTTCGCGCCGACGCCGGCGGCCCCCTGCGCCGCCGGCCGCCCCTCGCCCGCGCCGGGCACGCACTCCCCCGCCCCGCGCGCCACGACCTCCGCGACCGCCTCCGCGGCGAGCCGGCTCTTGCCCACGCCGACCTCGCCGGCCACCGTCACCAGTCGATGGTTCTCCAGGAGCGCGCGCAGGTCCCGCGACTCCCGTTCCCGGCCCACCAGCGGACCGGGCACCTCACCGCGGTCCTCCGCGGCCGGCGCGCTGTCGCCGCCCTTGCGTGTCCACACGTCCGCCATGCTCCGCACATTCCTGCCCTCGTCCGTCGACCGCCGCCGCCATCCGTAGCCCGTGCCCAGCCTGTGCAGAACCGTCACTGCACTTGCGCCACGGCAACCCCAACGCCCTGAACGGCCCCAGGGTGTCGTCGCCGGGCGACGGTCCACCCTTCGCGCGGAACAGTCGAACGCGCGCCCGACTTCACGGCGGCGCGGAGGGCCACTCGAAGTGAGCAGTTTTGGAGAAGCGCCGGTCATGAGCGGCGCCTAGCCTGATCTCCGTGGACAGCGCCCCTCACGGCAGCTCTCCCGCCGTCCTCGAACCGGACGACGGCGACCACATCCACCGTCTTCAGGAGTGATCATGACCAGCTCTTCCACCCAGGGGATCAAGACCGTGCTGCACCCCGTCTCCGACCTGGCGAAGGCCAAGGCGGTGTACGTCGCCCTGCTCGGCGCGGAGCCGACGGCCGACGCCCCCTACTACGTCGGCTTCGACGTCGCGGGCCAGCACATCGGGCTCGTGCCCGGTGGCGGGGGCATGAGCTCGCCGGTGACCTACTGGCACGTGCCGGACATCGAGGCGAAGCTCGCCGAGGTCACAGCCGCGGGTGGCGTGGTGAAGGAGGCCGCGCACGACGTCGGCGGCGGCCGCCTCGTCGCCACCTTCACCGACGTCGACGGCAACGTCCTCGGGCTGCTCCAGGACAGCTGACGCACTGGCCGGCCGCCCGGGCCCCGGGCAGAAGACGAACAGCATCAGGCGGGCCGCTCGAAACTGGTTAGATCGAGCCGGGCGACGCCGACGGGGCCCGCGAGGGCGGCCCCGCGCAACAGATGGAGACACGATGACCATGGCCAAGGGGACGCAGGCGCAGTCACCTGCTCTGCACGCTGCCGACAGCCACGATCTGATCCGCGTGCACGGTGCGCGCGTGAACAACCTCAAGGACGTCAGCGTCGAGCTCCCGAAGCGCCGGCTGACGGTGTTCACCGGTGTCTCCGGCTCAGGCAAGAGTTCGCTGGTCTTCGGCACGATCGCCGCGGAGTCGCAGCGGATGATCAACGAGACGTACAGCACGTTCGTCCAGGGCTTCATGCCGACGCTGGCCAGGCCCGAGGTCGACGTGCTCGACGGTCTGACGACCGCGATCATCGTCGGCCAGGAGCGGATGGGCGGCGACGCCCGCTCCACGGTCGGCACGGCCACCGACGCCAACGCGATGCTGCGCATCCTCTTCAGCCGGCTCGGCGAGCCGCACATCGGCTCGGCCAAGGCCTTCTCCTTCAACGTCGCCTCGATCAGCGGCGCGGGCGCGGTCACCGTCGAGCGCGGCGGCGAGAAGGTGAAGGAGCGGCGCAGCTTCAGCATCGTCGGCGGCATGTGTCCGCGCTGCGAGGGCCGGGGTTCGGTCACGGACTTCGACCTGACGGCGCTGTACGACGACAGCAAGTCCCTCAGTGAGGGCGCGCTCACCGTCCCCGGCTACAGCGTCGACGGCTGGTACGGCCGGATCTTCCGCGGCTGCGGCTTCTTCGACCCGGACAAGCCGATCCGCAAGTTCACCAAGAAGGAACTGCACGACCTGCTCCACAAGGCGCCGACCAAGATCAAGGTCGACGGCGTCAACCTGACGTACGAGGGCCTGATCCCGAAGATCCAGAAGTCGATGCTGTCCAAGGACATCGACTCGCTTCAGCCGCACATCCGCGCCTTCGTGGAGCGGGCGATGACGTTCACGTCCTGCCCCGACTGCGGCGGCACGCGGCTGAGCGAGGCGGCCCGGTCGTCGAAGATCAAGAAGATCAGCATCGCCGACGCCTGCTCGATGCAGATCAGCGACCTCGCCGAGTGGGTGCGGGGCCTGAAGGAGCCGTCGGTGGCGCCGCTGCTGAAGGCGCTCGGGGACACCCTCGACTCGTTCGTGGAGATCGGACTCGGCTACCTCGGCCTCGACCGCCCGGCGGGCACGCTCTCCGGCGGCGAGGCACAGCGCGTCAAGATGATCCGCCACCTCGGGTCGTCCCTGACCGACGTCACGTACGTCTTCGACGAGCCGACGATCGGACTGCACCCGCATGACATCCAGCGCATGAACGACCTGCTGCTGCGGCTGCGGGACAAGGGCAACACCGTGCTGGTCGTCGAGCACAAGCCGGAGGCCATCGCGATCGCCGACCACGTCGTCGACCTCGGCCCGCGGGCGGGCACCGAGGGCGGCGAGGTGGTGTTCGAAGGCACGGTCGAGGGGCTGCGGGCGAGTGACACGCTCACCGGGCAGCACCTGGACGACCGCGCGACGCTGAAGCCCACGGTGCGCACACCGACGGGGAAGCTGGGGGTGCGCGGCGCGAGCACCAACAACCTCCAGGACGTCGACGTCGACATCCCTCTCGGCGTACTGACCGTCGTCACGGGCGTCGCGGGTTCGGGCAAGAGCTCGCTGATCCACGGCTCGGTGGCCGGGCAGGAAGGCGTGGTCACGGTCGACCAGGCCGCGATCCGCGGCTCGCGGCGCAGCAACCCGGCGACGTACACCGGGCTGCTCGACCCGATCCGCAAGGCGTTCGCCAAGGCCAACGGTGTGAAGCCGGCACTGTTCAGCGCGAACTCCGAGGGTGCCTGCCCCACCTGCAACGGCGCGGGCGTCATCTACACGGATCTGGCGATGATGGCCGGTGTCGCCTCCACCTGCGACGAGTGCGAGGGCAAGCGGTTCCAGGCCTCGGTCCTCGACTACCACTTCGGGGGGCGCGACATCAGCGAGGTGCTCGCGATGTCGGTCGCCGAGGCCGAGGAGTTCTTCGGCGCCGGTGAGGCACGCACCCCGGCCGCGCAGAAGATCCTTCAGCGGATGGCCGACGTCGGACTCGGCTACCTCACGCTGGGGCAGCCGCTCACCACACTGTCCGGCGGCGAGCGCCAGCGCCTCAAGCTGGCGACGCACATGGCCGAGAAGGGCGGCGTCTACGTCCTCGACGAGCCGACGACGGGTCTCCACCTCGCTGACGTCGAGCAGCTGCTCGGCCTGCTCGACCGGCTCGTGGACTCCGGCAAGTCCGTGATCGTCATCGAACACCACCAGGCGGTCATGGCCCACGCCGACTGGATCATCGACCTCGGTCCCGGCGCCGGTCACGACGGCGGACGGATCGTCTTCGAGGGCACGCCCGCCGAACTCGTCGCGGACCGTTCCACCCTGACCGGTGAGCACCTCGCGGCGTACGTGGGCGGCTGATCGGGAGGCGAGGGCCGACACCCTCCGGGTCGGACGCGAGTCGGTGGCGCTCATGCCGCCTGCTCGTGACGAGGCGAGGATCCCGGCGTACCGTCCTGCGGACCGACCGTTCGCGTGACGACGGCTCCGCCGGGATCCAGGCCTTCTCGATGTCTGTCCGGCCCGGACCGGACCGCGGGCGCACCGCCTCGCGGAACAGTCCGCGACCGACCGGCCGCTGCCATGCACCGGCGACGCCGTCGGACGGGCGTCACGACAGAGCTGTCTCGACGCGCCCACGCGTCTCCGGATCGACGGCCCGGCCGCCGGACAGCGGTCGGCCGAGGATCAGCCCGTCGACGCACGCCGACGGGTGAGCCTGCGGTCCTCGGCGTCCGCCGCTCCGTGCGGGGACAGCACCTCGCGTACGGCGTCGCGCGCCGCGTTCTCGCGCGGGGCAAGGATGTCCCCCGGCTCGGGATGGCGCACGCTCCCGACGGCGCGCGCATCACACGCGAGGGACCGAAGCCCCCGCCCCTGCTCCATGAACTCCGCTGTCTGCGACGCCAGTTGACCCATGTCCCGCAGCGACGGCACCTCCTCCCCCTCCGCGTGGAGCTCCGTCTGGTCCCGTTCCACGAGCCGCCGGACCGGAGGAGTGAAGAGCGCCTGCCGCGTGCGGTAGTACGCGGAGGTGGTGCCCGCCGGCACGTCGGCCGCCGCGTCACCCTCCTCGGCGACACCGCCCACGCCTCGACGCCGAACCGCAGCCTCCGGTGCCTGCCAGGCACCGGAGAACGCGGTCGTGCTCGCCGCCGCCCTCGCCCGTGAGCCCATCGTCGAACCGGCGATCGCCGCTACGACGGGGAGCACCGGCCACGCGGCCAGTACGTCACCCGCGCCGCCCGGCAGGCGGGCCGGAGGGCCGACAGCTGACGCATCCCCTGGCCATCGCCCTGCGCAGCACCGCACTTCGCCAGGTCCCGGTCCGCGTGACCGTCCGCACGCTCCTGCGCCACACGGACCGGACCCCACCTGAGCTGCTCAATTGCCGTGAGCTTCACGGAGCGTAGTCGTCCGGCGCGCGGCTTCGGTGCCGCCGTTCTACGTTGGTCGAGCAAGACCCCCGTACAAGACAAAGGAGTCGTAATGGCTGACAAGGGCGGCATGGACAAGGTCAAGGGCAAGGCCAAGGAGATGACCGGTAAGGTCACCGGCGATCGCCGCAAGGAGGCTTCGGGCCGCGCCGACCAGGCGAAGGGCGAGGCCAAGAAGGCCATGGGCGAAACCCACGACCGCGCCCGCGGAGTCCAGGACTCCATCCGTCGCGACGGCTCCTGACCCGAGCCTCGACGAAACCCCCGCGCGTGCTGCGCCGGAGTTTCGAAGAAGCCCCCGCGCGTGCTGCGCGGGGGCTTCCCCCTGCCGTCACCCGGTGCGGGCCAGCCGGAACCCGAGGTCGTCGATCGCGAACGTCGGGTGGCTGCGACGGCGCACCGAGGCCCCGCAGCCACGCTCCGACTCGGCCCAGCCCCCACCGCGGAAGATGCGGTACGCGCCGTACACCTCCTCGTCGTAGAGGTCCCAGCACCACTCCCAGACGTTGCCGAGCATGTCGTGCAGCCCCCATGCGTTGGGGGCCTTTCCGCCGACATCGCGGACTCCGCCACCGGAGTTGTCCGCGTACCAGGCGATGGCGTCGATCGGCCCGTACCGGTAACCCTCGGTTCCCGCCTTGCACGCGTACTGCCACTCGGCCTCCGTGGGCAGACGGTAGCCGTCGGCGTCCCAGTCGCATGTCACCTCGCCGGTGCACGCGTCGCGGGTGTAGGCCGGTGTCAGACCGGAGCACGCCGAAATGGCGTTGCAGAGGTCGATCGCGTCGAGCCAACTGACGTTCGTCACCGGCGAGGCACCACTCGTGGCGCCGCTCGTGGCACCGCTCATGCCGGGAGCGGGATCGGTTCCGGTGGCGGAGCGAAGAAGGTCGGCCGTGACGGGATGGCGGCCGAGCAGGAACGGAGCGATGTCCGTCGTCCAGCGCGTGCCGCGCCGGTCGTCCCGCAGATCGACGGCGCCACCGGGGATGCGCACCATCCCGTCGGCGACGGTGTCGGCGGTGGAGTCGGTCGCGGGGTGCACCTCGTGAAGCCTCTCCGTCTTCTCCCCCCTCTCCATAGGGATCACGCGTAGAAGTTGCGCTGCCAGCGGTGGCGCGCCAGCACGGCGAGTCGGTCGGCGGTCAGCGGCCGTCCGTCACTCAGGGCCGTGTTGCGCTCGACGTTGCGCACGGTGCGCATGCCGGGGATGACGGTGGAGACGGCGGGCGAACTCAGCACGAAGCGCAGCGCGTTCTCGGCGATCTCGTCGGGTGCGATGCCGAGGTCGGCGACGATGGCGGCGACCTTCCGCTCGACCTGCGCCGGCCGGTCGTCGCGGAAGTAGCGGGCGCGGAAGTCGCCTTCGGGGAACGTCGCCCCTGCGGTGACCCGGCCTGTGAGGCCGCCCTCGTCCAGCGCCACGCGCACGATGACACCGACGCCGTGTTCTGCGCAGGCGGGCAGCAACGCGTCTGCGGGTGCCTGGTCGAAGATGTTGTAGATGACCTGGACGGTGTCGACGGCGCCGCTGCGTACGAGGGCGAGTGCGTTGTCCGGCTGGTGGTCGTTGACGGAAACGCCGAACAGGCGGATCTTCCCCTCCTTCTTCAGCTCCTCGACCGTCTGCAGCCAGTCGCCCCGGCCCACCCACTCGTCACTCCAGACGTGGAACTGCACCACGTCGAAGTGGTCGAGGCCACTGACCCGCAGACTGGTCTCCACGCTCTCGCGTATGTGGGTGCCGGGGAACGCCTCGGCGGGGTCGACGCCGTCGGGCGCGGGCCAGATCCTGTTCAACGGCGGCACCTTGGTCGCCACCAGTACCTCGTCGCCCGCCCTTTCGCGCACGACCCGGCCCACGATCCGCTCGCTCTCGCCGTAGCCGCGGGCGGTGTCGATGAAGTTCACCCCGAGGTCGACCGCCCGGTGCAGGGCGCGTAGGGACTCGTCCTCGGTGGCGCCCACCCACCCGGACGCGCCGATGCCCCAGGCGCCGTAGCCGATCTCGGACACGGACATTCCGCTGCGGCCCAGTTCCCGATAGCGCACTTTCGACCTCCACGTCGAGTCTCCTCGCCCGGGCCGCATCGAAGCCGGCGCCCGGAAGCGTCCCGACGATCCATACCCTCTTCCGGGGTCGCGCGTCCCCCGACTTGGACACTTTGCCTACGCCGGACAGGTCACCGGTAGACTCGTTGGCTGATTCCTCCGGTGCCGGGGGCGTCGCCAGCCAAGGAAAGAGGGAAGTCTCGACGTGTGGGCCGCACAGCACGAAGCTCCGATCTACAGTCGGCTCATCCAGGAACGAGGCGACATCCCCGCCCAGGTCCGTGCCGCAGCCGAACAGACCCTGCGGGATCTGGAACGGGTGATGCCGGCGCCGCTGCCGCGCGCCATGCCGACGCAGCAGACGCACTCGCCCGCGCTCACCAGCGGCGGACAGGGCTCGCTCTAGCGCGTACGGGAGCCGGTGGCAGCGGGAGGGTTTCCCGAGCCGCCGGCTTCCGTCCTGTCCGGGTCGCGGTCAGCTCTTCGCGGCCAAGTCCTTGAGCACGATGTCGAGTTCGAGCATGTTGACGAAGGGCTCGCCCATGAAGCCGAGGTTGCGGCTGCTGGTGTGCTCCTCGACGAGCTTGTCCACCTGACGGACGGACAGGCCGCGCTTCTCCGCGACACGGCGGATCTCGACGTCCGCCTAGGCGGGAGAGATGTCCGGGTCGGGGCCGGAGCATTGATGCCGATGAACGGCGTGATCAGACCGTCGAGCCCGTAGATCCCGAGGTTGCGCCGCAGCCTTCGGTCCGCGCCACCACAGCGGCCATTTCTGGTCTAGACCTTGACAGGTCCAGACCAAGTTCGCTTGAGTGGCCGGCACCCCCATGGCGGCGCCGGACCCCCAACTCGCGCCGCGCCGAAGGAGCGTTGGCATGATCAAACGCGTCACGAGTCTTGTCGCCACCCTGGCCGCGGTCAGCGCCGTGGTCGTCATCGGCCCGGCCACCACGGCATCGGCGGCCGCGTGCGCCGCACCCTGGAACTCCTCGTCCGTCTACACGGGCGGCGGGTCGGCCTCGTACAACGGGCACAACTGGAACGCCAAGTGGTGGACCCAGAACGAGACCCCGGGCACCTCCGACGTCTGGGCGGACCAAGGCGCCTGCGGTGGCGGCGAGACGGACCCAGGCGACCCCGACCCGTCCGGCTTCGTCGTCAGCGAGGCGCAGTTCAACCAGATGTTCCCGAACCGGAATCCGTTCTACACCTACAGCGGGCTGACCGCCGCGCTCAGCGCCTACCCCGGCTTCGCGAACACCGGCAGTGACACGGTCAAGCGCCAGGAGGCCGCGGCGTTCCTGGCCAATGTCAGCCATGAGACCGGCGGGCTCGTGTACATCGTCGAGCAGAACACCGCCAACTACCCGCACTACTGCGACAGCAGCCAGTCCTACGGCTGCCCGGCCGGCACCGCCGCGTACTACGGCCGCGGCCCGATCCAGCTCAGCTGGAACTTCAACTACAAGGCCGCGGGCGACGCGCTCGGCATCGACCTCCTCCACAACCCGTACCTCGTGGAACAGGACGCGGCCGTGGCCTGGAAGACGGGCCTTTGGTACTGGAACACGCAGAGCGGACCCGGCACCATGACGCCGCACAACGCCATGGTGAACGGCGCCGGCTTCGGCGAGACGATCCGCTCCATCAACGGCAGCCTGGAGTGCAACGGCGGCAATCCCGGCCAGGTCCAGAGCCGCATCGACCGGTACAAGGCGTTCGTCCAGATCCTGGGCACCACACCGGGCGACAACCTGAGCTGCTGACACGTCACCGCATGTGACGTGACATGCCGCCGCGGGGCGGGCCGTGAACTCACCAGGCCCGCCCCGCGGTCTCGTCAAGGTCGCGAGGCGCGCCAGGTGAAGGTGCGAAGTGACGTGCCCGGCAACGAAGTCGGGCTATCCGGGCTCGTCGTCGAGCAGCTTGGCGACGGCCCTGCGGAGCCGAGCGCCCCTCACCTCAGGGGTGAGGGCCTGGAGCAGCGGAAGGATCACCTGGTAACGCCCCGACCTGTCGAGCGCGTCGAACGCCTTCCTGGCCTCGGGCGCCGCGTCGAGCGCCGCGGCGAGGTCGGGTGGCACCGTCGCCGTCTTCTGCGACTCGTACGCCGCCGCCCACCGTCCGTCCTCCTGCGCCCTGCGCACCTCGGCGAGACCGGGCTCGCGCATCCGGCCGACGGCGGTCAGCACCGCGACCTTGTCGACGTTCACCCGCGACCACAGGCTCCTGGCCCGGCGCGGCACGTACCGCTGGAGGTAGTACCGCTCGTCGCGGGAGCACCGCCTGCCGGAGATCCAGCCCCAGCACAGCCCGATGTCCACGAGCTCGTCGTCCGTGACGGACGGGACACCGGATCTCTTCCTGGCGACCTTGACCCACACACCTTCCTGTCGCGTGTGGTGCTCGCCGAGCCAGCTCTCGAACGCCTCGGCGTCCCGGAAAGCGATGATCTCCACCCCGTCGGCCCCGTACTCCCCACCCGTCCCGTCCATGGGGCGCAGCGTACCGCCGCCGCGACGACCATCGGCCCGAAATGTACAATTTAATGGCGTTCGACATATGGGTGGTCCCGTTCGCGAGGTGGCGCCATGCAGAGGTGTGTGTCGAGGCATCGCAAGGCCGCGCTGCTCCCGGTGAGCGCCGCCGTCGCCTGTGTGACCGCTCTCGCCGGGGTCCCCGCGCTCGCGGACGACGGGGGCGATGCGTCGAAGTTGAGTGCGCAGCAGCTCGCCGATGACGCGAAGAAGGAACTGCTGGGCGCCAAGTCCCTCCATGTGCTCCTGAAGAACAACTCCGCGGGACCCCCCGACGCCCAGTCCCCCGCGGTCCTCGATCTCGCCCTGGACCAGGACGGCAACTGCGCCGGATCACTGACCATGGGCACGGGCGGCGCCAAGGGCGGGACCGTCGAACTCATCAAACGCGGCGGCGAGTTGTGGATGAAGCCCGACACCACGTTCTGGAAGACCCAGGTCACCGGCGGCGCGGGTGAGCTCGCGGCCCAGTACTTCAACGGGCGTTATGTGCACGGCAGCGCGAACGACGAACTGCTCAAGACCTTCGGCGACACGTGCGACTTGAACGCGTTCCAGGCTCAGGTGGACAGCGGCCCCTCGGGCGGGCCCCCCGCGAAGCTGACCAAGGGCAAGGAGACCAAGGTGGACGGCACGGACGTCGTGCCGGTGAGCGGCAGAACCGACGACAGCCAAGTCGTCCTGTTCATCACGGCGAAGGATCCGCACCGGCTCGTACGTGCCACCGAGAAGACGGGCGATCTCCGCACGACGATGACGCTCACGGACTACAACCGGCCGGTGCCGTCCGCGACCCCGTCGAAGGACGAGTCCGTCGACGTGTCCAAGCTCCAGAACCTGTCCCCGAAGGCCACCCCACCGCAGGCCGCGGCGCCGGACCGGGCCGTACGGTGATCCGCCCGGTCGGAGAACACAGTTGAGCGGTTGAGCCGCGCGGCCTCGCGCAGGGCTTCCGTGGCAGACGCATGCAGCCATCAGCCCCAACTACCGCTTACAGACGGTCAGTTGCCGGATCCGCCGAACCGGTCGTGGTCGGCGAGGACTTCGTCGATCACCTGGTGGTTGGCCGCGGCGCGCTCCGGGTCGGTGCCGAGGGACTCCGACATGACCAGCAGGGACTTCCACAGCGACCAGCCGCGGGCTCGGGCCCAGGTGCCGGCGTCCTGGGCGACCGTGCGGCGGAAGGCCTCACGGCTGTCTCCGGAGAACATGCCCCAGGCGATCACCAGGTCGCAGGCGGGGTCGCCGACGCCCGACGTGCCGAAGTCGATGACGGCCGTGAGTGCGCCGTCGGCGACGAGCAGGTTGCCGGTGGCGATGTCTCCGTGGAACCACACCGGCGCCCCCTGCCACCGCGCCGCGAGCGCGGCCTCCCACACGGCGGCCGCCCGGCGCGTGTCGACATGCCCCTCCAGCGCCGTGAGGCAGCGGCGGGTCTCGTCGTCGTAGTGGGTGAGCGACGCGCCCCGGTACCAGCTGTGCTGTCCGGCCGACGGTCCCCCGGTGGCGTCGCAGCGTTGCAGCGCGAGGAGGAACTCGGCCACGGAGACGGCGAACCGCACCATGTCGTCGATGCGGCCGCGCTCCGCCGTCTCTCCGTGCAGCCAGCCGCGCACGGACCACGGGAAGGGGTATCCCTCGCCGGGCTCGCCCTGGGCCAGGACGGGCGGGACTGCCACGGGCAGTGAGGGAGCGAGCCGCGGCAGCCACTCGTTCTCCTTGGCGACCGCGGGAACATAGCCCTCGCCGGTGGGCAGGCGGACCGTCATCGCGTCACCCAGGCGGTACGTCCTGTTGTCCCAGCCGTCGACCTCCACCGGCGTCACAGGAAGGCCGCTCCACCGGGGGAACTGGGCGGCGATCAACCGCTCCACGAGCGCGGCGGTGATTCCGGCACGGCCGTCGGTGGAACTCGGAGTCGAAGCCATTCAGGGATCATCACGCCCGGAAGCCGTACGGGGCAACGGAATATCCGTGCCCGCGGACCCCGTCGCGACTACGGCCTGCGGCGCGGCTTCCCGCGCTTGGCGCCGCCCTTGGAACCACCCTTGGGGCCGCCCTTCGCAGCGCCCTTCGGCCCGGGTTTGGACCCGCCCTTGGCGCCGCTCCCGGCACCGCCGCCGCGCGGGTTCTTCCCGGCGGCAGGCTTCTGCCGCGCCGCCCCGCTCTTGTCGGTACGCGCGGCCTTGGCCTGCGGCGGGGTCGCCGCACGGCCGCGCGAACTGTTGACCGTCCGCCCGCGGACGATGCCGATGAACTCCTCCACCAGGTCGGTGGTCTCGTCCTCCGGCCACGACAGCGCGACCTGGGACTCGGGGGCGTCGGTCACCGGCCGGTAGGTGAGGTCCTTGCGGTGGTGCAGGCGGGCGAGCGACTGCGGCACCACCAGCACACCGATCCCGGCCGCCACCAGCTCGACGGCGTCCGCCGTCGTCTCCGGGCGCTCGAACGCGGGCTCACCGGGAAGCCGCTCCCACACGAGGGTGTCGTCGAAGGGGTGCAGCACGGTCTCGTCGGCCAGATCCTCCAGGGACACCTCGTCGACCGCGGCCACGACGTGGTCCTTGGGGATCACCACCACGGTCGTCTCGGTGTAGAGGGGGATCGCGCTGAGCACGGTCCGGTCCACCGGCAGCCGCACGAGGCCGGCGTCCGCCCCGCGGTCCCTCAATACGTCGGATGCCTCGCCGGCGGGCGTCGGGACGAGGGTCAGCGGAACGCCGGGCAGCCGCTCGTTCCAGATCCGCACCCACTTGGTGGGCGTCACTCCCGGGACATACGCGAGCCGGAACGAAGGGGATGCATCTGAGCCTGTCACTCCGCCAGGTTACCGGTCGTGGTCGGAGGTATCGCACACAGTCGATACCCTTGACTCCATGACGTCGCACCAGACCACCCAGACCATGAAGCCCGCGACCGCGGCCAAGAAGCTGGGTGTGTACCTCGAGGCCACCCCCGCCGAGTTCCGGGAGGGTGTCGTCTCGCGCAGCGAGCTCAACGCGCTGCAGGCCGATCCGCCCGAGTGGCTCCAGGAGCTGCGGCGCAACGGCCCGCACCCCCGGCCCGTCGTCGCGTCCAAGCTCGGCATCTCGATCTCGGGTCTCGCCCGTGGCGGGGTCACCGAGGCGCTCACCACGGAACAGATCGAGGCGCTGAAGACCGAGAGCCCCGAGTGGCTCCAGCAGGAGCGTGCCACCCAGGCCGCGGTGCGCAAGGAAGCCGTCCGCATCAAGGAGCGGAACGCGCAGCGCGCCGAGCAGTCCGGCGACCGGCGTTCCTGATCGCACTGCCCGATCGCGCCGCCTGATCGCGCCGCCTGATCGCCTCTCCCCGGCTGCACCTTCCAGGCGCCCTGACAGGCCCGTTGAGCGGCTCTCGTTGCTCATCGACAGGAAGAGCCGGTCGAGGCCCGTGGTGGCCACAGACCGGTTGATGCTCCCGTCCGGGTCGGCGCCCGCCGTGACGCGGTGATCCGCCGCCGTCGCCGTCTCGGGCAGTCGCCGCGGAAGACCCACGCGCGACGGCCGCGGCCGGCCCCGCAGTGGCCGCCGCGCGTGCGGCCGCTCCCTTCACCACCCGCGCCGACCGGCGCTCCACTTCGCTCATGCGGCACCCCCACCGGCAGCGAAACGTGGAGGATCGATCGGTCCTCGACACCGGCATCGCGGCGGCTCGGGCCGCACCCCCCTCGGGCCGCACCCCCGTCCGGCTCAGGCCCCCTCGGGGCGGTCCACCGTCTCCGCGCCGTCGAGCGGGCTGCGCTCCAGGAAGGCCGCCGCCGCCGGGACGGCCGAGCGCAGGCGCAGCAGTCCGGCCGCGGTCAGGGTGCGGCACACCGAGTCCTCCTCGGCCATGACGCGCTGGCCCAGGCGAGCGTGGAAGTCGGCGGGGGTGAGGGCCGCGCCGGGCCCCGCGGACCAGGTGCGGCCCGCGGGTGTGGGCCGCGAGCCGTGGGCGCACACGGCCAGGCGCCCCGACTCCACGTACCACAGGACCACGGGCTCCGCGCGGGGTGGCTCGACGGTCTGGCCGGCGGACAGCGACATGGTGCCGAAGCAGTCGGAGACCGTCTGCGCGGCCTGCTCGCCGGCTCTCCCGAACAGGTCGCTGTCCGTCAGGGGAACGGGCGCGGAGGGGTCGAGGCCGAGGTCGGTCAGGAGTTCGTCCTCGCAGGATTCGATGGCGCGTCCGAGGTCGGCGAATTCGTCCTTGGTGTGCGTGACGGGGCGCGCCGACGGGTCGGCGATCACCATCCGGATCCCGCGTTCGCGCAGGTCGTGGCCGAGGGCGCGCAGGAGGTCGGCGGCGACGGGTTCGATGCGGCCGACCCGTGCCAGGTCCAGGACGAACCAGCGGGCGGCCTTCGGGAGGTCGCGGGCGGCGCGCAGGGTCTGTTCCGCGGTGGCGAAGTCCAGGTCGCCCTGGAGGACGTGGACGCGGATGCGGTCGGGCCGTTCGTCGAGTGCGGCGCGCTGGTCGCGCGGGCGGTGGCGCAGCGAGCGCAGTGGGCCCGGATCGAGGGAGCGCGGCGGCAGCGGACGGCCGCTGCTGCCGGTGGCGCGCATCAGGTGCAGCCCGAACTGTTCCGACAGGAGGTGGCAGGCGGCGATGGCGCGGACGCTGTTGCCCTTCTCGTCCAGGGGCGGGCTGAACACCCCGATGCCGAACTGCCCGGGCAGCGCCACGCCGATCCCGCCCGAGACCCCGCTCTTCGCGGGCAGGCCCACGCGCAGCATCCACTGCCCGGAGGCGTCGTACATCCCGCAGGTGGCCATGACGGCGAGGACGTGCTGGGCGTGCTGGGCGGCGACGACCCGTTCGCCGGTGAGCGGGTTGGTGCCGCCGCCGGCCAGGGTCGCGTGCATCACGGCGAGATCGTCGCAGGTCACGAGCACGGAGCACTGCCGGAAGTAGACCGCGAGCTGCTCCTCCACGTCGCCGGTGAGCGATCCCGCGTTGTGCATGAGGTAGGCGAGGGCGCGGTTGCGGTCACCCGTGGCGCGTTCGGAGGTGAACACCGCCTCGTCGACGGTCAGCTCCCGGCCCGCGAAGGCTCCCAGACCGGCCAGGATGCGGGCGAAGCGCTCGTCGGGGTCCTCTCCGGCCACCAGCGAACTGGTCACGATGGCACCGGCGTTGACCATCGGGTTGGGCGGGCGTCCGGTGCCGGGTTCGAGGCGGATCGAGCTGAACCCCTCACCGCTCGGTTCGGCGCCGACGCGCGCGAGGACGTCCTCCAGTCCCTGGTCGGCGAGTGCGAGCGCGAAGACGAAGGGCTTGGACACGGACTGGACGGTGAACGGCACCTCGCTGTCGCCGCAGCTGTACACCTGCCCGTCGAGGGCACACAGGCTCAGTCCGAACAGGTCCGGGTCGGCCCTGCTCAGCTCCGGGATGTACGAGGCCGGCTCGCCCTCCGTGAGGTCGCGCAGCCGGATGCGGACGCGGTCCAGGAGCGCGGCGAGCGGATCGTCCGGCGGCTTGTCGTGCCTCACACCGCAATCGAACACCACGGCCGGACGATGCGCCTTCCCAAGCGGGCAACGGGTGCCCTCAGTGCCCGCGTCAGATCCGGCTCCCGGACGCGGTGTCCGAGGACAGACGCTGGGCGAGGTAGATCGGGATGACGGACAGCAGGACGAGGACGGCGGCGACGACGTTGACGACGGGGGCCTGCTGCGGGCGCGCCATGTTCGAGAAGATCCAGACGGGCAGCGTCTGGATGCCGGGTCCGGCGGTGAAGGTCGTCACGACGATCTCGTCGAAGGAGAGGGCGAAGGCCAGCAGGCCGCCCGCGACCAGCGCGGAGCGCACCAGCGGGAACGTGATGTCGAGGAACGTACGGAAGCTGTGCGCGCCGAGGTCCGTCGCGGCCTCTTCGTACGACCCCGGCATGCGCCGCAGCCGGGCGATGACGTTGTTGAAGACCACCACGATGCAGAACGTGGCGTGGCCGACGACGACGGTGAACAGGCCGAGGCCCACGCCGAGCGGTTCGAGGACCGTACGGAAGGCGGTGTTGAGGGCGACGCCGGTCACGATGCCGGGCAGCGCGATCGGCAGGACGACGACGAAGGAGACGGCGTCGCGTCCGAAGAACCTGTAGCGCTGGCAGGCGAACGCGATGAGCGTGCCGAGGATCAGGGCGATGGCGGTCGCGCCGAGCCCCGCCTTGACCGATGTCCACAGCGCGTCGCGGGCACCGGAGCTGTGCCAGGCGTCGGCCCACCAGTCGAGGGTGAGCCCGGGCGGCGGCCATCCCGAACTGCGGTCGGGATTGAGGGAGTTGACGAGAACGAGGAGCAGAGGGACGTAGATCACCGCGAAGCCGAGCGCGGCGGCGATACGCAGGGTGATGCGCGCGGGGCGGGAGAGATTCATCGGAGGGACCTTCGCTGTGCGTGATCCGGAGGGTCGGCGGGGGCGGGCGGTGGCCCGGGACATCAGGGGTTTCCAAGGCGCCGGAGGGCCTGTGGGCGTCACAGGCTGCTGAGGGCTCCGGTGCGGCGTACCGCGAGCAGATAGAGCACGATGATCACCACGGGCACGGTGCCGAGCGCGGCGGCGAGCGGCAGGTCGAGGGTGATGTTGGAGTAGATGAGGTTGCCGATCAGCTGGGTCTTGCCGCCGACGATCTGCACGGCGATGTAGTCGCCGAGGCTGAGCGAGAAGGTGAAGACCGAGCCGGCCGCGACGGACGGCAGGATCATCGGCAGGACGACGGAGCGGAAGGTGCGGCCCGTGCGGGCGCCGAGGTCGGCGGAGGCGTCGAGGAGGCTGTCCGGGAGCTGTTCGAGTCCGGCGTGGATCGGCAGGATCATGTACGGCAGCCACAGATAGGTCAGGACGAGGACGGTCGCGGTGAGGCCGTAGCCGGGCCCCTTGAGGCCGAGCGGTCCCAGCACCCAGTCCAGCAGCCCGCCCTGGGCGAGGATGAGCCGCCAGGCGTACGCCTTGACGAGGTAGCTCGCCCACAGCGGGGTGAGGATGGCGACGACGAGGAGCGGCCGCCACCGCGGGTTCGCGATGCGGGCCGTGTAGAACGCGATGGGGAACGCGATCAGTACGCACAGCGCGGTGACCGCGAGGGCGACGCCGACGCTGCGCAGGGCCACCTGCCGGTAGACGTCGGTGGTGAACAGCGCGGTGAAGTTGTCCGTGTTCCAGATCTTCACGACGTTCGAGGTGAAGGAGTCCGTGGTCCAGAACGCGGACAGGAACAGGACCGTGAGTGAGCCCAGATAGGCCAGGACGAGCCAGGCCGTCGGTGCGGAGAGCAGCAGGGACAGCTGTAGCCGGGGGCGGCGGTAAAGCGCCCCGGCGAGCCGCCGGACGGGTCCGGCGGCAGGCGCGGTGTCGGTCATCGGCGGCAGGTCCTAGCCCTTGATCTCGGTCCAGGCCTGGACCCACTTGGCGTACGGGACGCACTTGGTGTCCGTGCGGCCGTCGATGCACTGGGCGATGGGCGTGGTCCAGAAGTGGACGTTCTTCCAGTAGGCCTCGTCGGCGGCGTGGTACGTGGCGCAGTGGTTCTTGTCGGCCGTCAGGTCACAGGCCTTCGCGTTGGCGGGCGCCTCGCCGAAGTACTCGGCGACCTGCGCGTTGGCCTTCGGCGAGATGATCCAGTTCATCCACTTGTAGGCGCAGTTGGGGTGCTTGGCCTTGGCGGAGAGCATCCAGGTGTCGGACCAGCCGGTGGCCCCCTCCTTGGGCAGGACGCCCTTCACGGGAACCTTCTCCGCCTGGGCCGTGTTGAGGATCACCTGCCAGCTGGTGCCGACGACGGAGTCGCCACTCTTGAACGCCGAGACCTCCTTGAGGTAGTCGCTCCAGTACTCGCCGACGTCGGAGTTCTGCGCCTTGAGCAGGGCGACGGCAGCGTCGAACTGCTTCTGGTCCAGGGCGTAGGGGTCCTTGATGCCGAGGGACGGCTTGGACTTCATCAGGTACAGGGCGGCGTCCGCGAGGTAGATCGGCGAGTCGTACGCGGTGACCTTCCCCTTGTGGGCGGAGGCCTTGTCGAAGACCGCGGACCAGGAGTCGGGCGCCGGGGAGACCTTCTTGGTGTTGTACATGAGCAGGTTGGCGCCGCGGCCGTGCGGGATGCCGTAGGCGACGCCCTTGACCGAGTTCCACTGCTGGTTCTTCAGCCCGGCGAAGACTTCCTTGTAGTTGGGCACCAGTTTGGTGTTCACGGGGGCCGCGTCACCCGAGGCGATCAGCCGCAGCGACGCGTCGCCGGAGGCGGAGACCGCGTCGTACTGGCCGGTCTTCATCAGGTTGACCATCTCGTCGGACGTGCCCGCGGTCTTGGTGTTGACCTGGCAGCCCGTCTGCTTCTCGAAGTCGGTGACCCAGTCGACCTTCGGGTCGTTCGAGCCGTCCTCGGCGTAGCCGGCCCAGGCGATCAGGTTGACCTGCCCCTCCGGCTTGCCGAGGGTCTTCTGCGCCGAGAGTTTCGGCGGGGTGAAGTCGCTGCCGCCGGGAGAGGATCCGGCGGTGTCCGAGGAACCGCAGGCGGAGGCGAGGAGCAGGGCGCCGAGCGCGGCCACCGCTCGGGACGTTCGGGTCAGTCGCACGGGGATCTCCACGGGGAGGGGACGGGCGGGCGGTAACGGTCGTACGGGGTCTGCGGCGACGCACGCGTGGCGTGTGCGTACGCACGTGCACGTATGCGCGTGCGTCAGGAGCGTGGCGGGACGGGGTTCAACTCGCTTGGGTCACCTGGAAGTTGTGCCGCCTGTGCCACTGGAGTCTGACCCGGGAGCCGCGCAGGGCGGCCACGTCCTCGGACGAGGTCTCCAGGTTCTGCTGGAGGGCGGTGAGCCGGCCGCCGGCGTCGAGGTCGACGAGGAACCGGGTCGCGTCCCCCAGATAGACGACCTCCGCGACGGTGCCGGTCGCGCTCGCGTGCTCCGGCTCGGCGGCGGCGGACTCCTTGAGCACGTGGATCTTCTCCGGGCGGATGCTGTACGTGGCCCGGTCCCCCACGACCTGCTCCGCCGCGTCACCGGACAGCAGGTTCGAGGTGCCGACGAACCCCGCGACGAAGGGGGTGGCAGGACGCTCGTATATCTGGGCCGGGGTGCCGACCTGTTCGATGCGACCCTGGTTGAAGACCGCGATGCGGTCGCTCATCGTCAGCGCCTCCTCCTGGTCGTGCGTGACGAAGACGAACGTGATGCCGATCTCGCGCTGGATCGCCTTGAGTTCGACCTGCATCTGCTCACGGAGCTTGAGGTCGAGGGCGCCCAGCGGTTCGTCGAGGAGCAGCACCTTCGGACGGCCGACGAGGGCGCGGGCCAGGGCCACGCGCTGACGCTGACCGCCGGAGAGCTGGGAGGGCCGGCGCCCGCCGAAGCCTTCGAGCCGCACGCTGGCCAGGGCTTCTCGAGCCCGTTCGAGGCGCTCGACCTTGGGCACCTTGCGGACCTTGAGGCTGTAGGCGACGTTCTGCTCCAGGGTCATGTGCGGGAACAGCGCGTAGTCCTGGAACACGGTGTGCACGTCACGCTCGAACGGGGCCCGACGGGTCACGTCGGCGCCCGCGAGCTCGATGGTGCCGGCGGTCGGGGCCTCGAAGCCCGCGATCATCCGGAGCACCGTGGTCTTGCCCGAGCCGGACGGCCCCAGCATCGAGAAGAACTCGCCGTCCGCGATCTCCAGGTCGACCCCGGCCACGGCCTCCGTCCTGCCGAAGGACTTGCGCAGGCTCTGCAGCCGGATGGCCATTCCCTCCATGGGCGGGAACCTTTCTGGTGCTGTCGGGAGTTGGCGGTAAACATATGAAGCCATAGTTCTAATTTCAAGGCCCCGCTAAGGTAAAGGCTGTGTCAAGTGGCAAGGTGGTGACCGTGAACCGAGACAAAACCGGCGTCCGAAGAGCCGTCTTCACACCCGTCGACACGCTCGCCCGTGTGGACGCCGTGGTGCGGCGGCTCGGTGACGCCATCGACCTCGGGCTGCTCGCCGACGGTGAGCAGCTGCCCGGCGAGAGCGACCTCGCCGCCCAGCTCGGCGTCTCCACCGTGACCCTGCGCGAGGCGCTCATGGCGCTGCGGCAGCGCGGCCTGGTCACCACCCGCAGGGGGCGCGGCGGGGGCAGCTTCGTGACCGTCCCCGACGGCCCCGCCGAGGACCGGCTCCTCGCCCGCCTCGCCGACTGGAGCACCGAGGAACTGCGCGATCTCGCCGACCACTGGGCCGCCGTCTCCGGCGCCGCCGCCCGTCTCGCGGCCCGGCGCACGGAGCCCGCCGATCTGCGGCAACTGCAGAGGTCTTTGGGAGAGTTGATGGACGCCAAGGACTCGGGAGCCCGCAGCCGCGTCTACGGACGCTTCCATGTCGAACTGGCCGCCGCCGCCCAGTCCGCCCGTCTGACCAGGGAAGAAGTCACCCTGCAGACCGAAGTCGGGGCGCTGCTGCGGCTCGTGCTGGACGACGACGGACTCCTGGCGGACGCCGCGGACCGTCACCGCGCCGTGATCTCGGCCGTGCATGATGGGGCGGACGACCGCGCCAGGGCCCTGGCCGAAGAATGCGTGCAGACCTCCATGGCGCACCTGATCGAACTCCGCCTCGGCCCGGCCGGCGGCGCGCGCGGTCCTGGTCCGAAGGAGGCCCCCGATGGGCAGCAACCCCCGTCCCGCACACGCCGGATCGGCGCTGCTTGACGACCCGCCGGCAGCCGAGGCGGCCGCGCGTGTCCGCGACGCGCTCGAAGGTGTCTTCGACGCCGTCGGCGCCACCGCCGCGGACATCGAGTCCGTGCTCTCCTCCGTCGCCGCGAAGGGCCGCCGCCCGGTCACGGACGACCTGACCGCGCTCCGCCCCGGGCTGCACGCCCGGCTCGACCACTACGACCTCGTCTCGGGGATCGGCTTCGTCGCGGCGCCCGGCCTCCTCGACGACGTACCCGCGTGGCTGGAATGGTGGCAGCGGACCGCGGACGGGGCCGTGCAGCCGCTGCTCCTCGACCTGGACCCGCAGCGCTCCGCGTACTCGGACTACACCCATTGGGACTGGTTCACGCTGCCCCGTGACACCGGGCAGCGGGCCGTCGCGGGCCCCTACGTCGACTACCTCTGCTCCGACGAGTACAGCCTCACGCTCTCCGCGCCCGTGACGGTCGCGGGACGCTTCATGGGGGTGGCCGCCGCCGACGTCTATCTGCGCCGCTTCGAGTCCGTCGTCATGCCGCTGCTCCAGCGCCTTCCGGGGCCCGCCCGTCTGGTGAACGCGCGCGGCCGCGTCGCCGCCTCCACGGACCCCCGCCACCTCGTCGGCTCCCTCAGCAAGGTCCCCGACCTCGCGGCGGTGCTGGCCGGACCGGCACAGGGCACGGACCACGACGGGCTGCGCCTGCTGCCCTGCGACGGCGTCCCGCTGATCCTGGCGACGGCGACGCCTTCCACCCTGCGGCCGTAGACCTGCGTCCTGTCCCCTCAGGCGCCACCCGGCGCGCGAGCCGCCGCCGCGACGGCGCTGTAGGTGCGGCCGTCCACCACGTACTCGCCCAGGGGCCGCATACCGAACCCGTCCACGTGGACGCGCCAGGAGGGCCGGTTCGCGGACTCGATGAACGCGACCACCGCATCGGCCCGTGCCGCGGCCGCCTCGACGGCCATGGTGAACAGTCCCCGCGCCACCCCGTGCCCCCGGTAGGCCGCGTCGACGACCACGGGGCCGTAGAGCAGCCAGCGCACCTCGCTCAGCGGCCGTCCCTCCCAGCGCAGCGTGTCCTGCGCCGCGAGCAGGCCGGCGACCGGTGGCGGTGCGGGCAGTTCGCCGGGACCGGAGAGGGCGAGGAGACCCGCCACCTGCCCGTCGTCGTCGGCCACCAGCAACGTCCCGGCGGCCGCCATGGCGCGGAGGGTCCCGGCGTCGAAGACCCCTTGCACAAAGCCCTGTTCGTCGCGCTGACGTTCCGTCAGTGCGTCGCGGTGATTGGCGGCGAAGAGCGCGGCCATGGCGGGAGCGTCGGCCTCGGTCGCCCAGCGGTACCTCATGCAGCCGATCCTGACACGGCAGGCACGGCACGCGCCGCAGCGACTACCTCAGAAACGAGGCCACCGTCTTCGTGAAGCGATCGGGATCGTCGACCCACGGGAAGTGGCCCGCGCCTTCCTGGACGACCAGTTCGGCGTGCGGGAGAAGCTCCGCGACGGCGGCGGCCACCCGGGGCAACGGGCCGCCGTCCCGCTCGCCCGCCAGGACCAGGACGCGCGCGTCCCACCCGGCCAGGGCCTCGCGGGCCGCGGCGGGGTCGAAGGCTCCGGGTGAGGCGTAGACGTCCGCCGCCGCCTCGTTGGTCTGCTCGACCTCGCCGGCGGCGTGCGCCTCGGCGGCCGCGTCCCAGCGCCCGTAGAAGAACGGCACCGCCGCGTCGAAGTCGGCGTCGGTTGCCGTGCCGTCCCAGACCCGTCCGTACGCGTCGCGCGCGGAGGCGAACCACGGTTCGTCCACGCGCAGGGCCGCTGCTTCGAGTCGGTGCTCCGTGGTGAAGTCGACGCCCAGGGCACGTGCGCGGGCGGTGACCATCGTGAGGGTGCGGACGCGCCGGGGGTACCTGGCCGCGTAGAGCAGCGCGAGGTCACCGGCCGCCGAGTGCGCGAGCAGATCGACGCTCTCCAGGCCGAGTCGGACCCGGAGTGCCTCGACGTCGTCGAGCTGCCGGTCGCAGCGGTACGTGGACGGGTCCGCCGGGACGTCGGAGTCGCCCGTGCCGCGCAGGTCGAGCAGCACAAGGCGGCGCCGCTTCGCGAGCCCGCCGAGGTCACCGAGGTAGGCGGAGGCGCGCATGGGCCCGCCGGGCAGGCAGATGAGGGGCTCACCCTCCCCCACGACGCGGTAGGCGAGCCGGGTGCCGTCGGGTGCGGTGAAGGCGGGCATGACGTCATCCTCGGGGCCGCGCGCCGATCATGGCAAGCGGATTGACGCCGAGTCGGCGGGGCCGGGAGTCACCAGCGGGGGTCCGGATCAGCCGGGCGCGTGAACTCCCTCACGGCTGAGACCAGTTCGGTCGGCCGGTCCAAGGGAACGAGGGTGTAGCTGTCCTCGATCTCGACCAGCCGGCCCTGCGGGAGGAGTTCGGCGAGGCGTCGGCCGTGGGCCGGCGGCATCACGCGGTCGTCGCGCGCCCACACGACGAGGGCGGGCCGGTCGAACGCCGGCAGGCGCTCCGCCGCCCGGAGCAGGACGCGGGTGTCGGCGAAGACCGCTCGCAGCATCCGTACGGCATCGCGGCGGATCTCCTGTCGCGTGATGACAGGCCGCATCCACCGGCCGGTCGCGGCGCCGCCGCGTCTGGTCAGCCACCCGAACGCAACGGGCAGCCGCCGCACCGCGCCGATCCGCATCGGCTGCATGAACAGCCCGAACATCCTCGGCGACAGCTTCCCCGCGACAGCGAGCGTCCTGCCGGTCAGCCCGGGCGGAAGGTTGTCGAACGCCTCGCACGAGACGAGCACCACGCGGCCCACACGCTCGGCGGCACCCTCGCAGACGACCAGTTGGACGAGGGCCCCGCCGGTGTCGTTGCCGACGAGGGTGACGTCGCGCAGGTCGAGACGGTCGAGGAACTCGACGACGAGGCGGGCGACCCCGGCCAGCGACAGATCGGCGTCGTCACGCATCGCGTGGCGGTGCGCGCCCAGGGGCAGCGTCGGCGCCACGCATCGGTGCGCGCCGGACAGTTCCGCGATCGGCCCGTCCCAGAGCGAGGCGTCCATCATCAGGCCGTGCAGGAAGACGACCGTGGGGCCACCGCTGCCCGCGCCCGCGTCGGCCCGCTCTCCCGTGTCCTCGTACTCGACGGTCCCTGCGGTCAGCTCGATCTCCCTCACGGCCGGCTCCGCGCCGAAGGATCAGCGGTGACGGCGGCACCACGACCGGCGGGTGGCGTCTCGTCGATCAAGTGGCGCTGCAGAAAAGCGAGTTCGGCTTCGACGGCCGACTCGTGCGCGTCCATGAACGGCGCGTAGTGCCCTCCCGGCAGGTGGACCGTCTCTGCCCGCGGTGCTCGTCTCGCCGCGTCCACGGCCGGCCCCGGCAGGGCGGACCGGTCCTGGTCGCACACGACGACCAGCAGGGGACACCGCACCTTGGACGCCTGACGGCCCGGCCGGTAGAAGCTGAGGCTCAGCGCCGAGCGGGCGGCGACCTCCTGCCGCCAGTCCGGATGACGGTTGCCCGGATTGAGCGCCCGGTCCGCCTCGTTCCCGTCCGGCGTGGTGAGCATCGCCACGGTCCCGGGCGGACCGGCGAGCGGCATCAGCAGGGGCTCGCGTCCGACGAGACCGCCGACGGCGTCGAGGAGGCCCCTCACGGTGAGCCGGAGCATTCCCCACGGCGTCTGGTACGCCATCGCCCTGCGCGACGCCACGGGCCCGTCGGCCAGCGGCGTCTGCGCGATCGCCGCCGCCAACTGCGGTGCGCGCGCCGCGACATGGAAGATGTGACCGCCCGAGGCCGAGAACCCCCAGGCAGCGACGTGTGCCGGGTCGACCTCGGGCAGGGAAGCCGCACAGGCGATCGCGGCCCGCCAGTCGGCGAGTTGCTCCTTGATGTCCAGGATCTGGCGCGGGGCGCCCCCGCTTTCACCGAAGCGCCGGTAGTCGAAGGCCAGGACACTGAACCCGGCGGCGTGGAAGCGCGCCGCGAACGGGTCGGTGCCCGGCTCCTTGGTCACCCCGCCGCCGGGCGCCATGACCACGCACGCACCGTTGGTCCCCGGGTAGTGCCACGCGGCGCAGTCGGTGCCGCCGCTGGGGAATCGGACTTTCTCCCGCTCCTTGGACATCCGCATGACCGGCCTCCGAGTGGATCCGAGTGGACGAGAAGCACCCTCACTCGAAGTGAACCACGTGGTTCACATCCTGTCCACGGACTCCCCGCACGGGGTCCGGCCGGATCGGGTGCCGTCCGGACGGCGCGGTCACGCCTCTGCGGCCTCCTCCCGCTCCAGCGCGCGGGCCAGCGCCTCGAACCCAGCGGCGACGCCCTCGGCGTCACCGCTGGTCCGCGCGTCCACCAGAAAGCCCCGGAGCGTGGCGAGGACCATCTCGGCGACCTCGAGCTTGCGACGGTCGGACCAGTGCCCGGGACACACGGACAGCAGCGTGGGCAGATACTGCTGCGACGCCTCACGGCCCAGCGCCGCGTGGCGGTCCGGGTCGTACATCGCCAGCCCGATGGCCTGGTCGAGCACGCGCGCCTCCGCCCCCACGAGGATCGGCCAGACCGCCCGCACCCAGTCCGCCAGCGTCCTGCGGTCGTCGCCCTCGGTGGCGGCGGCGAGCGCCTTCGCGATGCGCCGCTCGCGCAGCTGGACGACCGCCTGCGTGAGCAGGTCGTCGGCCCCGTCGAAGTGGTACAGCAGCACCTTGTGCGTGGTGCCGGCCGCTCGCGCCGCGCGCCGGAGCGAGAAGTCCACGAGTCCGTTGACCTCGAGGTCGTCGGTGACGAGGGCGAGGAGTTCCCGCCGCCGGGCTTCGCCGCGCGGCGACCCGGCCGACCGCCGGTACCCCGCCCGTCCCGGTGAGCCGTCGTCGGCAGGGGTGTTCACATCGGCGGCTTCCATGGCCGGTCCTCCTCGCGCAGCGAACGCTCGGGCCGACCTTAGCCGCCGGGGACACGCCGTGATCAAGGTCAGCCGGAGGTCTCACGCGGACCCGGTGGGCGAGAGAGGGCCGCCACCGGTCGCGGGCGCCGCAGCAGCCACTGCCAGAAGCCGCGGCGAGGCGGCCCGGGCGGCCGTATCGCGATGCTGCCGCCGTGCACCTCACCCGTCATCCGGATGCGCATCCTGACCGGTGCCACGGGCTCGGGGCGCGCCTGGTGGCGCACGCTGCCGTCGCGTACGGCCACGTCGTCGACGTCGGCGACGACGTCCGGCGGCACGAGCAGCGTCACCGAACCGCTGCGCACCGCGACCTCGATCTCGAGGGTGGGCGCCGCGGTGACGGCCTGGGTGAAGTCGAGAACGACGGAACCGCTCCTCGACTCGACCTCCAGACGCCTCGGGACCACCCAGCCGCCGTCCCGCTTCGTGCTCGCGCCGTCGACGGCGATCCGCGACACGTCTTCCGGAGCGGCGGCCGCGACCCCGGCGGCCCACACGGGACCGGCGTCCGGCAGGTCGGCGAGCAGGGCCGCCAGCTCACCGTGGGTACGGGCCGTCAGCGCGGCCTCGAGTCGCTCGTCCAGCTCGTCCGGGGTCAGCCGGCCCTCACCGGCGGCGACGGTCAGCCGCTCCACGGCCTGGTCGCGCTCCTCGTGCGACGCACGCAGTTCGCGGCGTTCTGGCACCATTTCACCGGGCATGGAGGCACTCTAGTGGCGTGGCCGCCACCCGTGGAACCGTGCCCCGGCGGCCACCCGGGACCGGCCCGCCCCTGTCAGGAGTCCAGTACCGCCGCGACGCCCTCGATCTCCACGAGCTGGTCGGCGTACCCGAGCACCGTGACTCCCATCAACGTGCTGGGGACGTCGTGCTCGCCGAACGCGTCACGCACCACCCCCCAAGCCGTCACCAGGTCCGCCTGGCGCGTGGACGCGACGAGGACGCGGGTGCTGATCACGTCGTCGAGGGTGGCGCCGGCCTCGGCGAGCGCCGTACGCATGTTCTCCACGGCCTTCGCCGCCTGTCCGGCGTAGTCGCCGACGGCAACCGTCGAGCCGTCCTCGTCCAGCGGACAGGCCCCCGCGAGAAAGATCAGCCGTGCTTCGGCGGGAGCCGTCGCCGCGTAGGCGTACTCGGCGACGTCGGACAGCGAGGACGAACGGATCAGCGAAACGGCACGGGGCACGTGAATTCCCTCCGGAGCGGGCACGACGGTCGGTCATCCTCGCAAGGAACCTCGGCGGGCGCCCCTGATTTTCCCGGCGCGCGGGCGCGCTGACGGGGAACATCTGCCGTCATCGTCATACGAGGTGAAGAATGGGCGGGAGAGGGAAACCACTCTCAGGACGGAGCGGGACGGCGTGGGGACGAGCGAGCAGAGCGATGCCGCGGAGCAGCGCTTCGACGTGGCGGACGCCGCGCCGGTGCTGCTCGACAGGCAAGGCGTGGTGTCCGGCTGGTCCGGCGGGGGCGAGCGGCTGCTGGGGTATGCGGCCGCCGAGGTGGTGGGCCGCAAGGTGGCCGAGCTCCTGATCCCCGAGGACGCGGCCCGGATGCCCGCGCTCAGCGAGCGCTGCAGGACGGACGGGGGCTGGTCCGGGATCCTCACGGCGAGGCACCGCGACGGGCACCCGGTCGTCCTGAGGGTGCGCGCCGTCGAGGCACAGCTCGGCCCGGAGTCCGAGCGCTGGCTCGCGCTCGTGACGGACCTGGCGGGGGCGCCGGGGTGGGCCATGAGCCGATCGGTCCTGGAGCAGATGGCCACACGCTCGCCGCTGGGGATCGCCATCGTCGACACGGACCTGAAGTACGTGTGGTCGAACGCGGCGCTGGCGCAGTTCGGCGGCGGTCCGGCCGAGGAACGTCTCGGCCGCAGGCTGGCGGACATCCAGCCGGGGCTCGACTCGGAGCGGCTCGAGGCGAAGATGCGCGAGGTCCTGGAGACGGGCGAAGCCGTCGTGGGGTGGGAGCAGGTGGGCCGCGTGCGGTCCGCGCCGCATCGCGAGTGCGCCCACGCCATGTCGTTCACGCGGCTCAACGACGACGACGGACACCCCCTGGGCGTGTACTACACGGCGATGGACATCACCGACCGCTATCTGGCCCGGCAGCGGCTCGCCCTCCTGGACCGGGCCGGTGAGTACATCGGCCGGAGTCTGGACGTCGTACAGACCGCGCAGGACCTGGCGGACGTGGCGGTGCCCGGCCTCGCGGACTTCGTCGCCGTGGATCTGCTGGAGTCGGTGCTCGAAGGGGCCGAGCCGACAGCGGGGCCGCCGAGCGACTCGGAGGTGGTCACGCTGCGGCGCGCGGGCCACCAGTCGGTGCGGGACGGCGTTCCCGAGACTCTCGTCCGCCTCGGGGAGACGGTCCGCTACCGCGCGGAATCACCGCCCGTCCGCGTCCTGACCAGCGGCGTGTCCTGGTACGCGGAGCAGGTGGACCCCCGGGACGAGGACTGGACCGCCACCGACCCCGGCCGCCCGGCGGCCTCCCTCATCGAGCTCGGGCTGCACTCGATGATGATCGTGCCGATCCGCTCGCGCGGCATCACGACGGGCGTCACCAGCTTCTTCCGGCGTGACCGCCCCGACCCGTTCGACGCGGAGGATCTGACGCTCGCGGAGGAGTTCGTCGCCCGGGCCGCGATCTGCGTGGACAACGCCCGCCGCTACACACGCGAACGCGACGCCGCGCTGGTGCTTCAGCGCAGTCTGCTGCCGAGCCACCTGCCGGAGCAGGACGCGGTGGACGTCACCGCCTGCTACCGGCCGGCGGACGAGCTGACGGGCCTCGGCGGCGACTGGTTCGATGTCATCCCGCTGTCCGGCGCCAGGGTCGCGCTCGTCGTGGGCGACGTCCCCGGCCACGGCATCGACGGCGCCGCCGCCATGGGACGGCTGCGCACCGCGGTCCAGACGCTCGCCGATCTGGACCTGCCCCCGGAGGAAGTGCTGGCCCACCTCGACGACCTGGTCAGCAGGGGCGCGCGCGAGGAGGATGCCCGCAGCGCCATCCAGGCCGTCGGTTCCAGCTGTCTGTACGTGGTGTACGACCCGGTCAGCGGCCAGTGCGCGATGGCGAGCTCCGCGCATCCCCCGCCCGCGCTCGTCACCCCGGACGGCACGGTCTCCTTCCCCGACGTCCCGGTAGGGCCGGCGCTCGGCACGGGCGGTCTGCCCTTCGAGGCGGCCGAGTTCTGCCTCGACGAGGGCACCGTCCTCGCACTGCACACCGACGGACTGCTCGCCGTCGACCCACGGGAACCCGGCCGCGAGCCCGAACTGGACGCGGGCCGGGAGCGCCTGCGCCATGCCCTGGAGCTGCGCGGCCCCTCCCTCGAGGGCCAGTGCGTGGCCGTCGTCGACGCGCTGGTGCCCGCGCGCCCGAACGACGACGTGGCCCTGCTGATGGCCCGCACCCATCGCCTGGGCGCCGGGCAGGTCGCCTCGTGGGACCTGGAGAGCGACCCGGCGGTCGTCGCCGAGGCGCGCAAGAAGGTCACACAGCAGCTCGACGACTGGGGGCTCGACGGACTCGCCTTCACCACGGAACTCGTCGTCAGCGAACTCGTCACCAACGCGATCCGGTACGCCTCCGGGCCGATCCGGCTGCGTCTGATCGTCGAGCGGGCGCTGATCTGCGAGGTGTCCGACGCGGGCGCCAGCGCTCCGCACCTGCGCCATCCCCGCACCACCGACGAGGGCGGGCGCGGCCTGTTCCTCGTCTCCCAGTTCTCCCAGCGCTGGGGAGCGCGCTACACCCTCGACGGGAAGATCATCTGGGCCGAACAGTCCCTCACCGAGCCGACGGACGCACCGCTCTTCGACTTGGACGAACCGGCCGCCGGAACCGACGGACCGACCCCTGGGACGACGCGCTGAAGCAACGCCGCGCCGAGCGCATCGCCGAGAACGTCGCCGAGAACGTCGGACGCCGAAGAGGTCGCCCGACCACCGACTCCGGTGCGCAGATTTGCAGTTGACGTGCGGCGATGCGCGCGATTTCCTGCTCCGATGACTGATCTTCGCATAAAGAAGGTGCAGGGCGACGCCCTGATCGAGGACTGGCGTCACGTCCACAACCTGATCATCCCGGCCGACCCGCTGTCCCTCGACGACGTCCGCGAGCGGGCGGGGCGCAACCATCTGGAAGTCGCCTATCTCGGCGAGACCCTCGTGGGCTGCACGACGGTGCGCCCGCCGACGGACGACACCGCCACGGCCACGGTGATCGCCCGCGTCCTCCCCGGGCACCGCCGGCAGGGCTTCGGCGAGGTGCTCTACCGGCACGGCCTGGAGCACGCGCGAACGCTGGACGCCGCCTTCATCGAGACGGTCGTCCTGGCGTCCAACGTGGCCGGGGTGCGGTTCGCGGAGAAGCACGGGTTCGTGGAGGTGGAGCGATACGTGCTGCCGGAGGATCCCGCGCTCTGGTTCACCATGCGACTCGCCGAGGACGGGCTCACCTGAGTATTCGTCTATCTTGGCGCGTATGCAGTCCTACACAATCGGCCAGGCCGCGCGACTCCTCGGCGTGAGCCCGGACACCGCACGCCGATGGGCCGATGCCGGCAGAGTGGCCACCCACCGCGACGCGGGTGGGCGGCGGCTCATCGACGGCAAGGACCTGGCCGCTCTCTCGGTCGAGGTCGCCAGGACCGGTGGTGAGGACGACATCTCGTACACCTCCGCGCGCAACGCATTCCCTGGCATCGTCACCGCCGTGAAGCTGGGTGACGTGGCGGCCCAGGTGGAGATCCAGGCCGGCCCCCACCGGCTCGTCTCGCTGCTCACGCGTGAGGCCGTGGAGGAGCTGGGACTTGAGGTGGGCGCGGAGGCCACCGCCCGCGTGAAGTCGACGAACGTGCACATCGACCGCACCTGACGGCCACGGGCGGTGGTCGCCGCTCCAGCCTCAGGAGTCACCGGTCGCCGTGGGGGAGGAGCGTGGCCGCACGCGGACGGCCACGCTCC